>JAKFYH010000041.1 GCA_021730945.1 Acidobacteriota bacterium
CCACCCGCCCCACCCGCCTCAGTTACGAGCTCGACTCCTGTGGGGGAGTCCTGTCGGGAGGGGCCAAACCAACGCTGGCTCCTCCCGTTTTTTCCGTCGGGCACTGCCGACCGGTGCGAGTAACATGCCCCTTGCCGTGACGAGCCGTGCCCCCCTCGAACGTCTCTCGATTCGTGCGGCCCTGGCCCTGGGGATTGGCGTGACGTTGGGGCTGTGGCTGTTCACCAGTTACACCTTTACCCGCCGCATCAGCGAGGTCGAACAGCAAGCCTCCGCGGTAGCCTCGCGCTACACCCGTGCCCAAGACCTGCTGTCAACGGTGCGCGCCCAGGTGCTGCTCAGCTCCGTGCGGGTGCGGGACGCGCTTCTCAATCCCGATCCCTCGTCTGTCAGTGGATATCGCGTCGAACTGCAGCGGATCCACGACGTGATCAATGCCGCATTGGACGACTACCAACCCGTTCTCGAGACGGCGCCGGGACAGGAGCACGTGCGGAACCTGCGGATCGAGGTCGACCAATTTCACCAGACCAGCCTGGCGGTGCTGGCCACTGCCGGGGCGCCGTCCAACGCCGTGGTTCGCGAACTCCTGAACCGGCGCATCATTCCCAGGCGGGAGGCGGCCATCAAGATTTCGGATGACATCCAAAGCCTGAACCGGCTGGCGTTTGTTCGCCAGCAGGATGATATTCGAGAGATCCACCGGGTGGCTGAGTCGGAAAGCTGGCGCCGCCTGGGGTTCGCCCTGGCATTGAGCCTCGGCGTACTCCTGATCGTCGCGATGTATTCCGGACGACTCGAGGCACGCCTTCGCCGCCAGATGGAGCGCGACGCCCTGATCTCGGACCAGCTGCACGACGCCAACATCAAGTTGATTCACGCGCAGGAAGACGAACGCCGAACCATCGCGCGTGAGTTGCACGACGAAGTCGGTCAGGTGCTGACCGCCCTTAAGGTGGAACTCGGCCTCGCCCATCGCCGGCTGGCGGCCGCCGGCGTTTCCGCCGACCCGCTGCTGGAAGCGAGCACGCTGGCCGACGGCGCCCTGGCCACCGTCCGGGATCTGTCGCAGTTGGTGCGCCCGGCCGTGCTGGACGACCTGGGCCTGCCGGCGGCGATTGACGCATCCCTGCGCGGCCTGGCGAGGCGCCACGAGATCAAAGTGGAACTATCGCAGTCCGGCATGCAAGAACGGCTGGCGCCGGAAACCGAGATCGCGGTCTATCGCATCGTGCAGGAGGCGCTCACCAACGTCGCCCGGCACGCGGCGGCCGCGCACTGCTGGGTCCGCCTGATGCGGTGGCCCGACGTCCTGCGCGTCGAAATCGAAGACGACGGCAGCGGTTTCAACGTGGATGGTTCGCCGGTCACGGCCACCGGGTCTGGACTGGTCGGCATGCGTGAACGGGCGACGATGCTCGGCGGCCAGTTGACCATTCGAAGCGCTCCCGGCACCGGCACCCGGCTGTTTGTCGAGTTGCCGATGGAGGTGGCCCGTGGCTAACCTGCGCTTGTTGATCGGCGACGACCACATGCTGGTGCGGCAGGGGTTCCGCAAGATCCTCGAGGAACGCCCGGAATGGGAAGTGGTGGCCGAGGTCGGTGACGGCCGCGAGGCGGTGCGCAAGGCGATTGCGCTCAAGCCTGACGTGGCGATTCTCGACGTCGGAATGCCGCAGCTCAACGGGATCGACGCGACCCAACAGATTGTCCGCAAAGTGCCGGAGACGCGCGTCCTGATCCTCAGCATGCATTCGGACGAGGCGTACGTCACGCGGGCGCTGCAGGCGGGGGCGACCGGGTACATGCTGAAAGACGCGGCCGGCAAGGACCTGCTCAAAGGCGTGGCCGCGGTTGCCGAAGGGCAGTCGTACTTCAGTCCGGCGGTGACCCGACTCATGCTCGATGACTACGTGCGGCGGGTTTCCGGCACCGGCGTGGCCGATCGCTTCGACTCGCTGTCGGCGCGGGAACGTGAGATCTTCCAGTTGGTGGCCGAAGGGCGCACCAATCGCGAAGTGGCCGAGTTGCTCCAGATCAGTCCGGCGACGGTCGAGACGCACCGCGCGCACATCCTGCAGAAGCTCGACATTCACAACACAGCGGAGCTGGTGCTCTACGCAGTGCGGCGCGGGGTCATTTCGTAGGCTTGGGCCCGGGGCCTGGGTCTTGGGTCTTGGGTCCTGCGACCCCTTCGATCTGCGTCATCGGTGTCATCTGCGGCTGATCTGCGTCAGCGGTGTCAGCTGCGGCTGATCTGCGTCAGCGGTGTCAGCTGCGGCTGATCTGCGTCAGCTGCGGCTGATCTGCGTCATCGGTGTCATCTGCGGCCCTGGTGAATCTTGTATCCGGTCGCCTGCGTTCATCGTTCTTGTCTGAGTCGGCGGAACTGTTCGAGTTCCGCCGCCCTCTGTGTTCGCATGGCGCGGTCGGTGTGGAGCAGCCAGATCAGGAAGGCGGCATGTGGGACGCCGAGGGCGGCCAGCTCAATCGGCGCGGCCGGCGGCTGCGCCAGCAGCACCGGCAGGGTGTTGGCGATCGTGGCCAGGAAGAAGCTGGGAACAAACAGCGGGTGACCGCCGGTGCCGGGAACCGCGCTGACCCGCATGGCAACCCGTTCCCAGGATGGTGTCTCAGCCAGCGGCCGTTCGGCCTGGCCGTCTTCCTCGTAAAACACCTGCAAATAGCGGCCGATTCGCTCCGCGCCGAAGTGTAAAGGCCTGATTACCTCGAAGGTGACCAACAGCAGGAGCAGCGGGATCACCGCAGCGACCGGGTAGGGAATCCACACCAGGACCATGGCCAGGAGCACGGCCCACAGCCCCAGGCCGGCCAGGGCCAGCACGGGCCGGAGGCTGCCCCTGGCGGCAATGGTTTCCCTGAGGACGCGGTACTCGGTCGCAGCCGGTCGTTCCATTAGGGGTTAGCTTAACTCAGAGAACCATAAACCCTATTGATTCTTGAAGATACTGTGGCTACAATGCCCGCAACTTACCAATGAAGAAGACCATCGGCCTCCCCAAGCTGATCGTGTCGCTGGCGATCTTTGCCGCGGCGATGGCTGTCATGCCGCCATCGGCAACGGCAGCGCGGGCGCAGGCGAAGGGAACAACCGCCAAGGCGACCCCCGCCAAGCAAGCCGCGCCCAAGCGGGCGGCGACGAAGGCTCCGGTCAAGAAGCCAACCTATTCCGCGACCACGGCCAAAGCGCGCCGTGCCCAGTTGGCGCGTGCACGCGCCGCGGCCGCGGCACGCGAGCAGCGCGAAGTCCAGACGCCGCGCTTCCGCGTGGATGAATTTGGTCGCGAAGTTCCGGACGTGCGAGCGGAAGCCGCGATCATTTACAACCCGACCACCGGCGAGGTGCTGTGGGAAGACCACGCGCAGGATCAACGGTCGATTGCCAGCATCACCAAGGTCATGACGGCGCTGGTGTTCCTCGAGAGCGGCGCGCCGCTCAGCACGCCGATGACGGTGGTGCGCGCCGATGTGTCCCGCGCCTCGACCACCTACCTGCGAACCGGCTTCAAGTTGACAGCCGACGATCTGCTGAACCTGCTGCTGGTCGGCTCCGACAATGCCGCGGCCCGGGCGCTGGCGCGGATCTCGCCGTATGGCAGCGCTGGATTCATCGCCAAGATGAACGACAAGGCCGCGGAGTTGGGACTGGTGAGCACCCGCTATGCCGATCCCTCCGGGCTGCTGGCCGAGAACGTGTCGTCGGCCTACGATCAGGCCCGGCTGATTGCCCATGCCGCCGCCGACGAGCGCGTCGGCGGCATCATGCGCAAGACGTCCTACACCACGCAGTCAGGCAAGTCCACGATCAGCGCTCGCAGCACCAATCAGATCGTCCGCAACGGTGATATCGATGTCGTCGGCGGCAAGACCGGTTTCATCAGCCGCGCCGGTTACTGCCTGGTGACGCTGCTGCGCCTGCCCCAGTCGGGCGAGGAAGTGGCGGTGGTCGTCCTGGGCGCCAAGTCGAATGCCAGCCGCTTCTGGGAAACGCGCCACCTGTTCAACTGGATGAGCGCCCGTACCAAGGCCTTGCTCGAAGGCGACGCCCAGCACCAGCAGGAAGAAAATTGACAAGAGATTAACAAGAGATAAGGAGATGAGGAGTAACTCTGCTCCTGATCTCATTAACTCCTGTTTACTCGTTACCTCGCTCTTCGCATCACCGCCGCATCAAGCGGCAGCGTCATAATCGGATCAGCATAGGGTAGCAGTGGCCGGTCGGCCTTGCGGGTGTCGAGCGCCTTGAGATAGCGTCCGCACGGCTGGCAGATCAGCACGCGGTAGATGCCGTCGGCGGTCGCCATCGAGGTAATCGTGGAGCGATCGTGGTTGCCGCAGTACGGGCAGTCGGTGGCGGCAAAGGCCCATCGCACGAGGCAGCGACCGCAAACCAACTGACGCTGACCATTCGCGGTAATCACCGAGAAGTCGGGCTCGCCGGCGCAGACCGGGCAGGTGGGCCGGCCCCAGGCCTCAAACGTGACCCGTTGCTGAAGGACCTCGGCCGTGCGTTGCAGGTACGGCCGTGCCGCCCACACCAGGACTTCGTCCAGCATCTCGACGTCGGGCGACGGGATTCCGGCAAACCACGCGCGCATGCGCTCGGGCAGGTCAGCGGCCCGGCCGGCGTTGTGCAGGGCGGTCACGCCATCGGCGTCGACTGCGTCATAGCGCCGCAAGATATCCGCGATCTGCCGGATTAGCAGCCGCACGTCATTCCATTCGAACGGGATCTGATCGAAGGCGAGCAGCGGCACGCCTCGGGCCAGACTGGCGGCCAGTTCGTCGCTGGTCGCGCTGACCCAGGGCGTGGTCAACCGCCCCTGGACCCGCCGGATCGTTTCAAGCAGGCTGATCTGCAGTTCGGCCGCCGGCGCCAGTTCAGGCTGGCGCTGGGCCAGCGCCTTCAACTCGGCAATATCGCGAGGCAGCGCCCGCGCGCTGGTAGGGGAGGAGCCGGACACTTGGCGATCATACCGGCAGTCGGGAGGCGGGAGTCCGGGAACCGTCTCCCGGCTCCCGGCAGGTTCGGTGAGGTGCAATACTGGATGAGTCATGGCGAAGATAGCAAAACGGAAAGCTGCGGCGCCCCCGCGGCGCCTCCGAATACTCATGATTGCGTCCGAGGCCCAGCCATTCTCGAAGACCGGTGGCCTGGCCGATGTGGCGGCCGCCTTGCCCAAGGCGCTGGCCCGGCTCGGGCACGACGTGACGTTGGTGACGCCTCGGTATCGGGGCGCGCCGGATGGCCCGGTCGTGGGCAGCGTCGGCCTCGAAGTGGCCGGCCATTGGTTCCAGGCGCGGTTGCTCGAGCAGCCACTTGGGCGCGGCGCGCGCGCGTTGCTGCTTGATTGTCCGGAACTCTACGATCGCGACGGCATCTACTACGAGGCCGGTATCGACTACCCCGACAATCCGATTCGGTTTGCCTTCCTGTCGGCGGCGGCGATCGACTTTGCCGCGCAGCAGGCCACGCCGTTCGACGTCATCCACACGCACGACTGGCAGGGCGGGCTGGCGCCGATTTATGCGCGCGCCCTCGGGGCAGTGCCGACGGTCCTGACCATCCACAATCTTGCCTATCAGGGCGTGTTCGACAAGGCCTGGGTCCCTCGGCTGGGCCTGCGCTGGGAAGACTTCACCCTGGGCGGCTTTGAGTTCTTTGACCGGCTGGGTTTCCTGAAGGCCGGCATCAACTTCAGCGCCGCCATCACCACCGTGAGCCCGACCTATGCCGACGAGATTCAACGGCCCGAGTACGGGCAGGGCCTCGACGGGGTCATCCGCAGCCGGGGCGCTCACCTCACGGGCATCCTGAACGGCATCGACTTCGATGAGTGGAATCCGGCCACTGACCCGCACTTGCCGGCGCCGTTTGATCGGGAACGCCTCGGCGCGAAGGCGGCGTCGAAGCGCGCGATGCTGGAGCGCTTCGGGATTGCGGTGACCGATCAGTCGCTGGCCCGTCCCGTGGTCGGCATGGTGTCGCGGATGGTCGACCAGAAAGGGCTCGACCTGCTTGCCGCCCTCGCCGGCGCCGGCGCGTTTGCCGCCCTCGACGCGACCTTCATCGTCGTTGGAACCGGTGAACCGCGCTATCAGGACATGTGGCGCTTTCTGTCGCAACGCCATCCCGATCGCATCAGTGTGTTTGTGGGTTTTGACGAATCACGGGCGCACCTGGTCGAGGCCGGCGCCGACATGTTCCTGATGCCGTCGCGATTCGAACCATGCGGGCTGAACCAGATGTACAGCCTGCGCTATGGCACGGTGCCGATCGTGCGCGCGGTGGGCGGCCTGGTGGACACGGTGCGGCCCTACAACCCGAAGAACGGCCAGGGGACGGGGTTCCTGTTCTCCGACTACGAACCAGGGGCGCTGCTGCGCACGCTGGAGACGGCGCTGGCCACGTTCGCGAACAAGAAAATCTGGAACCGGCTCCAGAAAAACGGGATGCGTGCCGACTACTCGTGGGACCGGTCAGCCGCCGAGTATGTCAAAATATACACGCGCTTGCGGCCCGCGCGTACCACGCGGCGGACACCGGCATCCAAAGGACAGAGGGACAGTTAATGGCATCCGAGAATGTGAAGACACTGACTGACGGTGATTTTGGCGAGTCAGTGAAGAAGGGCGTCGTGCTGGTGGATTTCTGGGCGACCTGGTGCGCGCCGTGCCGGCGGATTGCGCCAATCGTGGATCAGCTGGCCGATGAGTACAGCGGCCGCGCCACGGTGGCCAAGGTCGATATCGACGTCAACCCGATGACGCCCAGCAAGTTCATGGTGCGCGGCATCCCGACCCTGCTGTTGTTCAAGGATGGCGACCTGAAGGAAACCGTGGTCGGTCTGGCCAACAAGGACGATCTGGCCCGCATGATCGACAAGCACCTGTGAGCGAGCGACAAGTCGTCATCATCGGCTCCGGCCCCGCCGGACTCACCGCCGCGCTCTACGCCGCGCGCGCCAACCTGAAACCCCTCGTGATCGAAGGCATCGAGGCCGGCGGACAGCTCATGCTGACCACCATGGTCGAGAACTGGCCGGGCTATCGCGACGGCATCATGGGGCCGGACCTCATGGCCGAACTGCGCGCGCAAGCCGAACGCTTCGGCGCCGAGATCATCCAGGGCGACGTGTCGTCCGTGGACCTGTCACAGCGGCCGTTCGTCGTCTCGATGGGCAAGACGGCCTACACCGCGCAGACCCTGATCGTCGCCACCGGCGCGTCGGCCAAGTGGCTCGACCTGGGCGTCGACAAGAAACTGTCGGGACGCGGCGTCTCGACCTGCGCGACCTGCGACGGCTTCTTCTTCAAGGGCCGCCCGGTGGCCGTGATCGGCGGCGGCGACACCGCGATGGAAGAAGCGATCTACCTGTCGAAGCTGGCCACCTCGGTCACCGTCATCCATCGCCGCGACAGCCTGCGGGCCTCGAAGGTCATGCAGGACAAGGCCATGTCGATGTCCAACATCTCGTTTGTGTGGAACACCGAGGTAACCGACATCAAGGATCTCGCCAAGGGGGAAGTGACCGCGCTCGTGCTCAAGAACACGCAGACCGGCGTGACCAGCGAACTGGCGGTCGACGGCGTGTTCATCGGGATCGGTCACGTGCCGAACACCGCGCTGTTCAAGGGCCAGTTGGCCATGCACGACAACGGCTACCTGAAGACCCACGAGGGTTCGCGCACCAGCGTCCACGGCGTGTTCGCCGCCGGCGATGTCCAGGATCATGTCTATCGGCAGGCGGTGACCGCCGCCGGTTCCGGCTGCATGGCCGCAATCGATGCCGAGCGGTTCCTGTCAGGGACGCTGCACGAAGCTCAGTCGATCCACCCGCCGCCAATGACTTCGTCGCCGTCGTAGAAGACGACTGCCTGGCCGGGCGTCACCGCAGTCTGGGGCGCGTCGAACTCGAGTTCGGCGCGCCCTTCGTCGTGAGCGCGCACGCGCGCCGGCGCGGCGGCGTGGCGATGGCGAATCTGGGCGGTCACCGGCTGCCAGTCTGAGGGCGCGAGGCCGCTGACCCAATTGACCGTCGAGGCGGTCAGATGCGTCCGGTCCAGCGCGCCCTTGGGCCCGACGACCACCTGGGCCTGGTCCGGCTTGATCTCCAACACATAAAGCGGCTCGCGTGACGACAGTCCCAGTCCCTTGCGCTGGCCGATCGTGAAGCGATGGACGCCGCCGTGGCCGCCGAGGACCTGGCCAGCACCATCGACCACCGTGCCCGGCCGTAACGCGTCGGGCGCCTTGCGCTCGATGAAGGCGGCATAGTCGCCGTCGGGCACGAAACAGATCTCCTGGCTGTCGGGCTTGCTGGCGACACCGAGCTTGAGCCGATGGGCGTGCGCGCGCACCGTCTCCTTGTCGAGGTGACCCACCGGGAAGGCCGCGCGGGCCAGTTGCGGCTGGGTCAGCGAGAACAGGAAGTAGGTCTGGTCCTTGGAATTGTCGGCGCCGCGAAACAGCCGGTAGCGTCCGCCGGCATCCTGCTCGATGCGGGCATAATGTCCGGTCGCCAGCCGGTCGGCATCGTACGCGGTGGCGCGGTCGAGCAGCTCGGCAAATTTCAGGTCGCTGTTGCAGTGCGAGCAGGGGATTGGCGTGCGGCCGGCCATGTACTCGCGGACAAAGTTCGACACCACATGCTCGCCGAACTGTGACTCGAAGTTAACGATGTAGTGGGGGATGCCGATGGCCGCGGCGACCCGGCGCGCGTCGTAGAGGTCGTCGATCGTGCAGCAGGTGCCGAAGGCCTTCTGGCCGGCCGCGGTGGTCTGGCCCTGGTCGTAGAGCTGCATCGACACACCAATCACGTCATGACCTTGCTCGGCGAGCAGGGCCGCGGCGACCGAGGAATCGACGCCGCCCGACATGGCTACAACAATGCGCATCTATTTTCTGCCGCCGACACTCGTCAGGCTCCGCAGCTTCTCGATCAGCGGCGGCAGCACCGCGATCACGCGCTCGATGTCGGCGTCGGTATTCGAGGTCCCCAGACTGAACCGGATCGACCCGAGGGTGCGGCCGTGCGGCAGGCCCATCGCCTTCAGCACGTGCGACGGCTCCAGCGTGCCAGACGAGCAGGCCGATCCGGATGACACGGCGATGCCGGCCAGGTCGAGGCCAATCAACACCGACTCCGATTCGACGCCCTCGATGCTGAGGTTGGCGGTATTGGGCACCCGCGGATGGGCGGCGCCGTTACGGACTGAGCCCGGCACGGCCGCCAGCAGGCCGGCCTCCAGGCGATCGCGCAGCGCTTCCAGGCGCGCGCCCTCAGTCGACAGCTTCTGGCGGGCGAGCTCGGCGGCGACGCCCAGGCCGACCAGTGCCGGCACGTTCTCGGTGCCGGCGCGGCGGTTGCGCTCCTGCCGGCCACCGCTCGTGGGCGGCAACAACCGCACGCCGCGGCGCAACCACAGGGCGCCGGTGCCCTTCGGTCCGTAGAACTTGTGCCCGGCAATCGACGCCAGGTCGACGCCCAGGGCGTGCACATCGAGGGGCACCTTGCCGGCCGACTGCACCGCATCGGTGTGAAACAGCGCGCCCTGCGCGTGGGCAATCTCGGCCAGCTCGGCCACTGGCTGGATGGTGCCCAGTTCGTTGTTGGCATGCATCACCGACACCAGCGCGGTCTCGGCGGTGATGGCCGCCCGCAGGCGATCCGGCGAGACGATGCCCGTGGCGTCGACGGCGAGGACGGTCACCTGCCACCCGCGCCGGCCAAGCGCCTTCATGGTGTTGAGTACGGCCTCGTGTTCGATCGCGCTGGTAATCAGGTGGCGCCGGCCGGCAGGTTCGAGGGCTTCGGCGGCGCCGCGAATGGCGAGGTTGTCGCTTTCGGTTCCGCCGGCGGTAAAGACCACTTCGGACGGGTCGGCGGCCAGCAGGGCCGCGACCGATCCGCGCGCCTCGTCCAACGCCGCTTTGGCCTGCTGGCCGAAATGGTGGACGCTCGATGCGTTGCCCCACACGTCGCGCATGGCCTGGATCATCCGCTCGACCACAAGGGGGGCGATCGGGGTCGTGGCGTTATGGTCCAGATAGATGCGCATGGGTGGAAAACGTGATCGTAGCATTCCTGCTAACTCTCAGCAATAAAAGGACTAGACAACGGTTTCAACGGGCTTCTATACTGGCTGAACTTCAGTCCTGAGACCCACTTCCCCGGGTTTCATAACTTATTGGTACCCTCGAGCGGATGTTCAGCAGGGGGGGAGGATTCAGCGATGTGGAAGCGGGATGAGTCGGTCAAACCGGCCACGCCACCGGCACACACACCGGGGGCAACGCCATCGGCGCCGGTTGCAACAGCGACGGCGCCAGCTGCCAGCGAGCCGCGCACCCAACTTGGGAGAGACAACGTGAATATCGGAAAGTCGGTCATCATCAAGGGCGAGTTGAGCGGCAGCGAAGACCTGACGATCGAAGGCCATGTCGAAGGCCGGATCGACCTGAAGGACAACGTCTTGACGATTGGCCCGAACGGCAAGATCAAGGCCGAGGTCTTCGCCAAGGCGGTGGTAGTGCTCGGCGAAGTGACCGGCAATGTCACGGCGTCAGAGAAGGTTGATATCCGCGACAACGGTTCGGTGGACGGCGACATCGCGTCACCGCGCGTCGCCATTGCCGAGGGCGCGCATTTCCGCGGCGCGGTCGACATGCAGCGCTCGGGCGTCAAGCCGGCAGCCAAGCCGGCGGTGCCGGGCCAGCCACAGCCGCAGGGCCAGAAGGTCGGCGCGTAAACCAGACGTATGGCCGACGCCAGGTCGCTCACCGATTTGTTCGGGATACTTGGACCACGCCGCGCGAGCGAGGCGGCTAGCGTTGCGGATTCCTCCGTGACGCAGGTCACGGAGGCCTCGTATCCGACCAAGGCGCTGCAGAAGTTCCTCACCTGCCTCAACGGCGCCAGTAATCCCCTCATTCTCGACCTCGGCCCGGTCGTCGGCAGCAATGTCACGTTCTTCGGTGAGCAGTTGGGCTGCCGCATTCGGGTCGAGGATGTCGCGGCCGACATCGACCGCCACGTAAAAGAGGGCCGGCTCGAACAACTCCCGGCCTTCTTCGCCAGCCGCTTCACCCAGGACGCCGGCTCGGTCGACGGCATCTTGTGCTGGGACATCCTCGACTACCTCGATCGCCCGGCCGCGCAGGAACTGGCGACCGCCCTGTGCCGGCTGCTGAAGGCCGATGGCTGTCTGCTCGGGCTGTTCAGCACCGCCGAGACCAGCGACCAGGTCTACACCAAGTACGTCGTCGTCGATGAGTCCACGCTTCGCTATCGAACCTATCCGGCGCTCAGACCGCGGCAGCGCAGCCTGTTGAACGGCGACATCATCAAGCTGTTCAAAGACCTGCGAGTCAGCGATTCCTTCCTGATGAAGAGCAAGCTGCGCGAGATGCTCTTCCGCAAGCCCGCACCGCGAGCCTAGGGTCCGGGCAGCCCATGGCCCGACCGATCGTGGCGTTCCTCAGTGACTTTGGCTTGCGCGATCACTATGCCGGCACCCTGAAGGGCGTGGTGCTGGGCGTGTGTCCCGACGCGACCCTGGTCGACATCGCTCACGACATCCCCGCGCACGACGTGATGGCCGGGGCGCTGGAGTTGGCGGCCTGTTACCGCTACTTCCCCCCGGGCACGGTGTTCCTGGCCGTAGTGGATCCCGGCGTGGGCTCGTCGCGGCGCGGCATTGCCGCCGACACCGGCGACTACCGCTTCGTGGCGCCGGACAACGGGGTGCTGTCGGCGGTGTTCCAGGAGTCGGCACCGCGCAAGGTGGTGGAGTTGACCGAGCGGAAGTACGCGCGGCCGACGGTCAGCCGCACGTTCGAGGGCCGCGATCGGTTTGCGCCCGCGGCCGGGTGGCTGGCGAAGGGGATCGCCCTGACCGCGCTTGGCAAGGGCATCAGCGATTTCGTCGTGATCGACCTGCCGCGCCCGCTGGCTGATGCCGGCCAGATCAGCGGGGAGGTGGTACGGGTCGATCGGTTTGGCAACTTGATTTCCAATATCGACCGCCGCGCCTTTGAGCACCTGGCCAGTAGCGGCGACATTGCCGTGCATGCCGGCACCCACGGCATCGCCCGTGTGGTGGCGACCTATGCCGAAGCCCCGGCCGGCGAATTGTGCGCCTTGTTCGGCAGTACCGACCACCTGGAGATTGCCGTCAACGGCGGCGACGCCGCGGCGCGACTGGCGCTGTCGCGCGGCGCCGCCTTGACCGTGCGCCGGGTGTAGCGGATTTGATACGATTGGCCGTTTCCCCGTAGCCTCAGGACATGCCCATGGAATCTGATCTCTCGCTTGAGTTCCTTCGCGTCACCGAACAGGCGGCCATCGCCTGCGCGCATACCATGGGCCAGGGCGACCGCCATGGCTCCGACCAGGTGGCGGTCGAGGCGATGCGCCGCGAGATGGATACCGTGCCGATTGACGGCACGATCGTCATCGGCGAAGGCGAGCGCGACGAAGCGCCCATGCTCTACATCGGCGAGAAGGTCGGCCTGGCCCACAAGACGGTCACCGGCGGCCGTATCTTCGACGAAGTCGACATCGCGGTGGATCCGCTCGAAGGCACCAACTTGTGCGCGACCGGCGCCGCCAACGCGATTGCCGTGCTGGCGGCCTCGGAGAAGGGCGGCCTGTTGCATGCCCCGGACCTTTACATGGAGAAGCTGGTGGTCGGGCCGACCTCGAAGCACCTGGTCGACCTCGACGCGCCGGTGCGCGAGAACCTGCGCGCGATTGCCCGCAGCCTGGGACGCCAGGTCGACGAACTCACGGTGGTCGTGCTCGATCGTCCCCGGCACGAGAAGTTGATTGCCGAGATCCGGGCGACTGGCGCCCGCATTCGGCTGATCGGCGACGGCGACCTGTCGGCCGGTATTGCCGCCGCGGTCTCGGGCACCGGCGTGCACGCGGTGATGGGCACCGGCGGCGCGCCGGAGGGCGTCCTGACCGCCGCCGCCATGCGGTGCTTGAACGGCGAGATCTTCGCGCGGCTGGTGGTGGCCAAGCCGGAAGATGAAGAACGGTGCCGGGCCATGGGCATCAAGGACTTCAAGAAGATCTACAAGGCCGAGGACCTGGCCTGTGGCAAGGACATCGTGTTTGCCGCCACCGGCGTGACCGACGGCTCGCTGATGAAGGGCGTGCAGTTTTTCGGCGCCGGCATTCGCACCAGTTCGGTGGTGATGCAGACCAATCCGCATCGCATCCGCTTCATCGACAGCATCCAGGTCTACCCCGGCCCGTCGGTCAAGATCCGATTCTGATTGGACGAGCGCCAGGGCCAGCGAAACGTGCTCGCCGCGGCCGCGGCCGGCTGCATCGGCTTCACCGGGTTCACCCTGGTGATGCCGTTCCTGCCGCTCTACATTGCCGAACTGGGCACCACCGACGTCGGTGAGATCGCGATGTGGACCGGGCTCACGCTCGGTGCCACCCCCACCGTCACCGCGATTTCCGCTCCGCTCTGGGGCCGGGTCGGCGACAAGTACGGCAGCAAACTCCTGGTCATCCGATCGCTGACCGCGTTCATCCTTACCAAGGCCGGGATGGCCTTTGTCACGGCGCCCTGGCAGTTGTTTGCGTTGCGGGCCTTGCTGGGAGTGTTTGCCGGATATGGGGCGCTCACCATCTCGATGGCCGCGCAATCGGTGCCGCGCGATCGGATGGCGCGGGCGATTGGCACGGTGCAGACCGGGCATCGGCTGGGGCCGGCCATCGGGCCGGTAATCGGGGGGCTGCTGGCGCCGCTGGTGGGACTACGCAATTCGTTCCTGTTTGCCGCGGGGTTCTATGCCGTGGCCATGGTCCTGATCCTGATCGTCTACAAGGATCCGCCGGTGGTGCGGTCCCCGCAGGCTCGTCGCGACGGTTGGGCGGTGTTTGCGCATCTGCTGCGGCTGCCCGGGTTTGTGCTCGCGCTGTTTGTGATCTTCGGGCTCCAGACCGTCGACCGCAGCTTCGGGCCGGTACTCCCGCTGTTTGTCGCGCAGGTGGGCGTGGAGCCGTCGCGCATACCGATCGTCTCCGGTGTCCTGTTTTCGCTGGCCGCCGTATCGGCCGCGTTTGGTTCGCAGTTGGCGGCGCGCCTGTTGAAGGATCGCCGGGCCAAGGACGTAATCGTGGCCGGCGCGGCGACCGCGGCGGTCGCGCTGGCGGCGATCGTGATGGCGCCGGCGTTATGGCTGGTGGCGGCGTCGATGGCGGCCGTCGGGCTGGCGATTGGCGTGGCCACGACCAGCATCTATTCGGTGGCCGGGGCGCTCCTGCCGGCCGACGCGCACGCTACCGGATTCGGAATCATGACCACTGCCTCGCTCATGGGCCTGGCGGTGAGTCCGGTGGTGGCCGGGTTCATTGGCGGGTCCGGCCTGCGCATTGTCTTTGTCGCCGACGCGGCGCTCCTGGTGATTGTCGCGGTGCTGGTCGCGCGCTACTTGCGATCGGCGCCGATCGGCGATGCCACCGGCGCCCCGGTGGCCGGCAGCTAGAACAGGCGGAACGCGGCGGCCGCGATCAGGGTCGGAATGGCGGCGGCCATCAGCAGCTTGATCGGGTCGATCGAATTGTCGAAGAACCGGCCGAGCAACGCCTGTCCGGCGGGGTTGGGAGCATTGGCAATCACCGTCAGGCCACCGCCGGTGACCGCGCCTTCGACGACCGCGGTCTTCAGGCCGTCGCTCAGGTTGGGGACCAGGGTCGCCAGGTAGGTAATCAACGCATTGTCGTTGAAGGCCGTCAGCAACGTGGCGCCCCAGAATAGCGGGGTCTCACTGAGGCTCGACAACACCGGCGCGATCCACCAGGCCTGCAGTCCGCCGTGGATCACCAGGCCGGCCAGGAAGAAGCCGACCAGCAGCGGCGTCTTGATGTCGACCGCCGCCTGGTAAGCGGCGGTGGCCACCGTGAAACCCAGGAAAAACAGGAAGCCTCCGATCACCAGCGCCGGGTAGTGCAGGTTGGCGACCGTCCACGCCATGAAGCTCAGGTGGACAGCCGTGACCCACCAGGGGATGGGCAACAATCTCCGGTTGCCCTCGGCCTCACGGGCGGGAATCTCGATTTCCGGCATCGGGGCCCGCGTGGCCAGCAGCTTGAATTCGGCGCGAAAGGCGATGGAGAACGCCAGCGTCGAGGCGATGATCGCCGCGGCCGCGCGCAGGCCAAAATGGCTGAGCATGAACGGCGTGTCCCAGCCCCACTCGGAGGCCACCATCAGGACGGGTGGCGCGGCAAAATGGGTCAGCGTGCCGCCGATGGAAATATTCACGAACAGCAGGCCGAGTGTCGCGTAGGCGAGCAAGGCCGACGGCTTGAGGTCATAGAACTGCCGCGCCAGCAGCAGGGCGGCGATGGTCATTGCCGCCGCCTCGGTGATGACCGACCCGAGTAGTGGCGCCAGGATCAGGATGGTCATCCACCAGGCGAGCGGTGTGCAACGGCCGACGCTGGCCACCCGCCGCAGAATCCTCTCGGCCAACTGCACGACCGGCCGCGTCGACGCCAGGGCCATGATGACGACCACGAACATCGCCTCCTGGTAGTTGACCACATCGTTCACGTAGTAGACCGCGGTGTGCCAGTCTCGCGAGAGGGCGATGGCAAACAACAGGGGGATGCCCCAGAGCGCGAATACCACCTCGACTTCGCCGAGAAAGTGCAGCAGTTCGGCCAGCACGCTCGGCTGGGCCGGCTGGCCGGCGGCGGCGGTGCGCTGGTCCTGCCGTTGCTGCGCGTGGTGCGCGGCCGCCTTGAAGCGGGCCGAGAAGAAGGTGTGAACCACGGCGAGGGCGAAGATCAGCGTGGCGATCGCGTTGAAGGGATCCGCGGCGACTCGCCCGGACAGCACCTCCCACAGGGACTGGCCGGCGGTGGACGGGTAGGACGACAGCTCTCGCGGGAAGACGTGGGTCAGCTCTTGCATCGGCAGTTCATTATAAGTTGTGGAGTAAGATCGACTGAGAAATGAGTGCCCGGCGTCCCGTACTCATCGAGCGAGCTGCGCTCGTCGGCCTGGTCACCGGCGGGGCCCGCCGGATCGATGCGGAGCACTCCTTGGAAGAGCTGGGCGGTCTGGCGGAAGCGGCCAATGCCCGCGTGGTGCTACGCGTGCTGCAGGAGCGTCCCAAGCCGGACTCGGCCACCTTCCTCGGCAGCGGCAAGGTCGAGGTGCTGGCGGCGGCCGCCGCCGAGGCCGAGGCCGACGTCGTGATCTTCGACAACGAACTGTCGCCGGCGCAACTGCGTGAGCTCACCAAGCGGCTCGACCGCCGGGTGGTTGACCGCACCCAGTTAATCCTCGACATCTTCGCCCGCCGCGCCCGCACGCGAGAGGGCAAACTCCAGGTTGAACTGGCGCAACTGAAGTACCTGTTGCCGCGCCTGGTCGGCGCCACCGCGGGACTCTCGCAGCAGGGTGGCGGCATCGGCACCCGCGGACCCGGTGAAACCAAGCTCGAAGCCGACCGCCGGCGGATTCGCGTTCGCATGAAAGTGCTGGCCGACGACATCGACGTGGTGCGCCGTCGCCGCACGCAGCTGCGTGAGCGCCGCCACAAGATGGACGCGCCCACCGTGGCGCTGGTCGGCTACACCAACGCCGGCAAGACGACGTTGTTCAACCGGTTGACCAAGTCGGAGGCCGAGGCCTCAGACGCGCTGTTTGTGACCCTCGACCCCTTGGTGCGGCGGGTGGCGCTGCCCGATCGGCGGGAACTGCTGGTCAGCGACACGGTCGGGTTCATCGACCGCTTGCCGCACACGCTGGTGGCGGCGTTTCGAGCCACGCTGGAAGAGACGGCCGACGCCGACCTGGTGCTGCACGTCATTGACGCGGCCAATCCCGAGCGCGAGCGGCACATGGCGGCGGTCACCCGCGTGCTGGAGGAGGTCGGCGCCCACCTGGTGCCGCGCATCGAGGTCTACAACAAGGTCGATCAACTGTCGTCGGACGAGCGGCGGCGGCTGCAGGAGGCCGACCCCTCGGCGCTGCTGATTTCCGCCGTCACCGGCCAGGGCTGCGGCGACCTGCTCGAGAGCGTCGCCTCGCGGCTGGCCCTGGATCAGCAGCGCGTCACCCTCGATCTCGACCTTTCGGATCCGGCGCAGGCCGAGCGGCTGGCGTGGGTCTATCGCCATGCCACCGTGCACAGCCACGCCACCATGGGCGACCATGCGACCCTCGAGGTCGACCTGCCGCGCCGCCTGCTGCCCAAGGTCGGCATGGCGACACCTGCCGCGCCCAAACTGCGAGGCCGCCTTGCGTAGCGTGCGCATCGCCACCGGCCTGTGCGTGGCCGGATTGCTGGCCCTCGCGGCCTGTGCCCCCAAGGCGCCACCAGATCTGGCCGGCGCCCCTCGGCACCCCGAGTTCATGTTTCCGGTGGTGCCGGCGGGCACACCGGCCGATCTGGCGGCACGGCTCGATCGCGGCTGGCGATACCTGCAACTGGACGACTTGCGCAGTGCCGAGCGGGAGTTCGCCGCCGCCCTCAAGCAGCAGTCCGGGTTCTATCCGGCCGATGCCGCCCTGGCCTACCTGACGCTCGCCCGACGCAGCGAAACCGATGCCTTGACGCGCTTCGATCGCGTGCTGGCGGCCGACGCAGCCTACGTGCCCGCGCTGGTGGGCCGCGGGCAGACGTTGCTGGCCATGGACCGGGTCGGCGAGGCGCTCGGCAGTTTCGAGGCTGCGCTCGTGGCCGATCCGTCGCTGGTTGATCTCAAGGGACGCGTCGAGGTGCTGCGGTTCCGGGCCACACAGGATCTGCTGGCCCGCGCGAAGGCGGCCGCCGACCAACGCCGCTGGGACGAAGCCCGGATGGTCTACCAGCAAGCCATTGCCGCCTCCCCTGAGTCGGCGTTCCTCTATCGCGACCTGGCCGCCGTCGAGCAGAAGGCCGGCGATGGCGCCGCCGCGCTCGACCGATACCGCCAGGCGGTGGATCTGGATGCCAGCGATGCCCAGTCGCTGTCGGCGATTGGCGGACTGCTGGAAGCTGCCGATGATGTGGTTGGCGCACTGTCGGCCTACGAACGCGCCCGTGCCATTGACCTGGGAGCGGTGCCCGATAGCGCCATCTCGCGCGTGCGCGCCCGCGCAGCGCTCCTGAAGTTGCCGGCGCCCTACCGTGCGATACCCGGCAACTCCGGCATCGCGCGCGGCGAAGTTGCCGCCCTGATTGGCGTGCGCCTGGAGGCACTGGTTGCCCGGGCGCGGACCCGGCAGTTGGTGATCACCGATATCCGCGGGCATTGGGCGCAGCAATGGATTGCCGCGGTCGCGCGCGCGGGAATCATGGATCCGCTGCCCAACTACGAGTTCCAGCCCGGCCAGCCCGTGCGGCGTGGCGAACTGGCGCTGACGGTCTCGCGGTTGCTGGGACTAATCGGCGCGGCCAAGCCCGACCTGTTGGCGAAATGGCAGGCGGCGACGGTGACGGTGAACGACGTGCCGGCCAGCCACTTGAGTTACCCCTTCGTGGCGCAGGCGGTGGCGGCCGGGGCGATGCAGCTATCCGCCGGTAACTTTGATCTGTTGCGCGCCGTGACCGGCGCCGAAGCCATCGAAATCATCGGCCGCCTCGAGGCGCTGGCCCGGCCATGAGCACGCAGGTCTTTACGCTGGCCAATCAGCTCACCATCCTGCGGATGCTGCTGGTGCCGGTGTTTGTGCTGCTGACGCTCTACGGCAATGTCGGCTGGGCGCTCCTGACCTTCATGTTCGCCGGCCTCACCGACCTGCTGGATGGCCTCGCCGCGCGCAAGACCAGTGGCAAGACCGACCTGGGCGCCTGGCTCGATCCGATTGCCGACAAGCTCCTGATCGGCGCGACCTTCGTGGTGCTGACGCTGCCCAACAGCGGCCTGGTCAATCGCCTGCCGCTGTGGCTGACCGTCACCGTTATCAGCCGTGACGTCGGCATCCTGCTCACCGTCGCCATCGTCAATCTGGCCATCGGCCCGCGGACGTTCCGGCCCTCACCGCTCGGGAAGCTGGCGACGGCGGTGTTTGTGATGGCGTGCGTGGTGGTGATGTTCTTCAATTACCTGGGTCACACGTCGGTATGGGTGGACGTTGTGATCTGGCTGTCGCTGGCCATCACCCTGGCGTCGTGGGTGGACTACGTGTGGCGGCTGGCGCGGATCATTAACAAGTAGGCGCGGACCGGGCTGCGCCCGGGTCCGCGTGGGGCGCCTCGCTGCGCTCGGCGTGGGGCTCGGCGCTTTGCGCCTCGTAAGGCTCGCGCCCTTCGGCGCTCGTGGGGAACAGTCCGAGGTGATCGGCACGGTCCACTCATTTCTGCGGTTTCCGTCCGGTTGGCGGTTTGGCGAGTTCATTCAGCCGCAGGTGTTCTTAAACCTGCACGCGCGCGACGGACGTCGACGCGTGGCAGATATTGGACTACCGGAACTGCCGGTAGGCCGGGATGCCGACGGATTGTATGTGGTCGATTACGGCGAGAAGGGCCGTCAGGGCAGTCACCTCGAGGTGTCGATTCTGAGGATCCCGGTGAAGATTGGGACGGAGGGCTTCCGCCGCTAACCCAAGGAGGCCGGCTTGGCCGGCCGACCCCCACGATGGCGCATTAGCGCCGAGCCCTACGAGGCGCATGAGCGCCGAGCCCTACGAGCGGCGCAGCCGCTCGCCCCCTTACGTCCGTCCGCGTCGGCCAGTCGGGCCGCTACGACGACCACCGGGCCCACGCGGACGCCATGACCCGCCGCCCCCGCTTCCGCCGGGCCGATGCCCGCCAGGACGCGCATGCGATCGGCCGCCGCCGGGCGGCCGATTGCCGAGGGGCGCGGCCGAACGATCGCCGGCCGCGACCGGGTGCGGCGTGTTGGCCACGAATCCCTCAAGCTTGCGGCGGGCGATGCCTCGACCGAGAAACTTCTCCAGCCGGCGCAGGTCGTCCATCTCGTCGTGCGAGACAAAGCTGATGGCGTCGCCAATGGCCTGGGCGCGTCCGGTCCGGCCAATGCGGTGCACGTAGTCTTCCGGCTGCGGCGGGAAGTCGTAGTTGATGACGTGGGAGATCCCGTCGACGTCGATGCCGCGCGCGGCGATGTCGGTGGCGACCAGGCAGCGGACCTCACCTGACTTGAAGCGCTTAAGCGCGAGGATGCGCTGGCCCTGGGTGCGGTTCGAGTGCAGCGTCGCGCACTTGATGCCGGCGCTCTCCAGCTTGCGGGCAATGCGATCGGCGCCGTGCTTGGTCCGCGAAAACACCAACACCGACTCCAGGGCCGCATCCTGCAGCAGGTGCACGAGGGCCGGCACCTTGGCCGCCTGCGACAGTTCGACAATCCACTGCGCGACCGCTTCGACTGGCGTCGATCGCGCGCCAATCTCGACCAGCACCGGGGTCTTGAGAAATTCCTTCGAGACCGCCTCGATCTCCTTCGACAGGGTGGCGGAGAACAGCAGGGTCTGGCGCACCTTGGGCGTGGCCGCGACAATCTTGCGAATCGGCGGCAAAAATCCCATGTCGAGCATGCGGTCGGCCTCGTCCAGCACGAGCACCTGCAGGTCGGCGAAGTTGACGTGGCGCTGCTGCATCAGATCCAGCAGCCGTCCGGGCGTGGCCACCGCGATGTCGACGCCGCGGCCGAGCGCCTGAATCTGCGGCCCTTCGCCGACGCCGCCGAAGATGGTGGCGTAGCGCAGGTGCAGGTGGCGGCCGTAGGCGCGGATGTTCTCCTCGATCTGTGCCACCAGCTCGCGGGTCGGCGCGACCACCAGCGCCCGCATGTGTTTCTGTGACGGCGACGCGCTCAGGCGCTCGAGCAGCGGCAGCACGAATGCCGCGGTCTTGCCGGTGCCGGTTTGCGCCACGCCAATGATGTCGCGGCCTTCGAGGATGACGGGAATGGCCTTGGCCTGGATCGGCGTCGGCTCGACGTAGCCCTGCTCCTGAAGTGCGGTGGTGATTTTCGGTCCGAGCCCGAGGGTCGTGAACGGCAACTACGAGCCCAGGACCTTTGCCCTGAAGTAGTCGATGGTGCGGCCGAGGCCCTCGTCCAGCGAGACTTTCGGTTCCCATCCAAGCAACGTGCGGGCGCGCGTGATGTCGGGCTGGCGCACCTTGGGGTCGTCGGTCGGCAGCGGCTTGTAGATAATCTTGCTGCTCGATCCGGTCATGGCAATGATCTGGCGCGCGATCTGCTCGATCGTCATCTCCTGCGGATTGCCGATGTTGATCGGATCGTTCTCCTTGGAGAGCATGAGCCGGATCAGGCCGTCGACCAGGTCGCTGATGTAGCAGAAGCTGCGGGTCTGGCTGCCGTCGCCGAACACCGTGACATCCTGGTTGAGCAGGGCCTGCGACATGAACGCCGGTACCGCGCGGCCGTCGCGGATGCGCATGCGGGGGCCATAGGTGTTGAAGATGCGGACGATCTTGGTGTCGAGGTTGTGAAAGCGCCGATAGGCGACGGTCATCGCCTCGGCAAACCGCTTGGCCTCGTCGTAAACGCCGCGCGGGCCGATCGGATTGACGTTGCCCCAGTAGGTTTCCTTCTGCGGGTGCTCGAGCGGATCGCCGTAGACCTCCGAGGTGGAGGCAATCATGAACACCGCGCCCTTCGCCTTGGCCAGGCCGAGCGCCTTGTGCGTGCCGAGCGCGCCGACCTTCAGGGTTGGAATCGGCAGTTCGAGATAGTCGATCGGGCTGGCCGGACTGGCCCAGTGCAGCACGAAGTCCACCGGACCGTCGACGTCGATGTAGTTGGTGACGTCGTGGCGGATGAACTGGAAGTCGCGATCGCGCAGGTGCGCGATGTTGGCCAGGTCGCCGGTCAGCAGGTTGTCGATGCCGACCACCGAGAAGCCGCGGTCGAGCAGGGCCTCCGACAAGTGCGAGCCAATGAAGCCGGCGGCGCCGGTAATGACCACTCGTGGCATCATGCCGCTCCGCGGTTGGGGGTAAGCACGCGCAGAAGAGTCAGCCACATGATCTTGATATCCAGGGTTACCGACCAGTTCTCGATGTAGTACAGGTCGTACTCGATTCGCTTCTCGAGCGAGGTATTGCCGCGCCAGCCGTTCACCTGGGCCCAGCCGGTGATGCCGGCCTTGACCTTGTGCCGCAGCATGTACTGCGGGATGCGGTGCTTGAATTGCTCGACGAAGAAGGGCCGCTCGGGCCGCGGCCCGACGATCGACATCTCGCCCACCAGCACGTTCCAGAACTGCGGCCACTCGTCGAGGTCGTGCGCGCGCAGCCAGGCGCCGACACCGGTGGCGCGCGGATCGTTCTCGTCCGACCACACCGGGCCCTCCCGTTCGGCATCAATCGGCATGGTGCGGAACTTGTAGACGTTGAACTGCTTGCCGTCCAGCCCCATCCGCTCCTGGGTGTAGAAGATTGGTCCCGGCGATCCGCGCTTGATCAGCCACGAAATCAGCAACCCCGGAATTGCCATCGCCGCCAGCGCGCCCATCGAAATCAGGATGTCGAGCGTTCGCTTGATGAAGGCGCTCACGCCCTGGAGCGGTACGTCGTTCAGGTTGATCACCGGGACGCCGTCGAGGTCTTCGAGCCGCGCGCGCAGGGCGATGAACTGCAGCAGATCCGGCACCACCTTGACGTCGACGCCTTCACGGCTGGTCGACTCGACCAGGTCGAGCAGCTTCATGTGCTCTTCGAGCGGCAAGGCCACGTAGAGATCGTCGATCTTCTCGTTGGCAACAATGTCGGCGGCCTCGCTGAGCGAGCCGAGCAGCGGCAGGCCGCGGTAGCCCAGGTGATCGCCGCCCGCCTTGTCGTCGACGAAGCCGACCAACTGGTAGCCCAGCTCGCGGTGTTCGAGCATGCGGTCGGCCACGACCCGGCCCAGTTCGCCGGCCCCGGCAATCAGGATGCGCCGCAGGCCGACGCCAGCCAGCCAGCGCCGTTCGAGCGCCTCGCGAATAAACTTGCGCGACAAATAGCCGAACGCGATGTTGCAGACCAGGAACAGGCCCCAGACCAGGCGTGAGACCTCGAACGCGCCGATGTTGCGCTGCACGTCAGACGCGTAGTAGGCCTGGAAGTACAGGGTGCTGACGATGCCGAAGACCACGGCGAAGATGCTGCCGACCAGCACGTTGAAGAAGTCATCAATGCGCGAGCGGCCGCGGCGCAGGCGGTACAAGCCCTGGAAGTGAAAGCCGATCGGCACCACCAGGGCGACAAACGGCAGCACCATGAAGTACTGCTCGATCGGCGGCTGGCCGCGGGTGATCTCGAACAGCCCGGCTTCAAAGCGCAGGACGTAGGCCAGCACGAAGGCCACCATGCCCATCACGGCGTCGGTGCCGACGTGAAAGGCCACCAGCAGGCGGTTATGTCGCCTTACCATCGGGTCCCCGCCGGCGCGCGCATCGTGTCGTCCACGATCTGTTCGACCTCGGTCACGAACCGGCCGCGCGAAAAGGTTTCGGCGTGAGCGCGAATGCGCGCCGGATTCCACGGCGTCGCCGCGGCGCGCTGCAGGGCGCCGGCCAGCGAGTCGACGGTACCTTCGCCGAACAGCACGCCGGTCTCGCCGTCAATCACGGTATCCAGGGCGCCGCCGCGCCCAAAGGCGACCACCGGGCGGCCACACGCTTGCGCCTCGACCGGCACGATACCAAAATCCTCTTCACCGGGAAGGATGGCCGCGGTGCAGCTGCGATACAGCGTGCGAATCTCGTCGTCTGAACGCCAGCCGGCCAGTTCGATGCCGTCACCGGTGAGCCGCTCGAGTGCCTGGCGTTCCGGGCCGCTGCCGACCACGGTGAGGCGGACGCCCGCCCGCCTGGCCGCCATCATGGCCAGATCGACACGCTTGTAGGGCACCAGGGCCGACACCACGAGGAAATGAGGCGACGCGCTCACCGAAGGCTCCGATGGCGGTGGGCTGGCGGCGTCAGGGGCGTAGTACTCCGTATCGACCGGTGGATAGACAAGGGTCGACTCACGATTATAGTACAGCGCGATCCTCCGCGCAACATATTGAGAGATAGCGAGATAGCGGTGTACCCGGCCCTCGGTGGCGCGGTCCCACCGGGCCAGCCCGGCCAGTACCGGCCGGAGCAGGGCGCTTGGCAGCGCCCCCACCCGATCGGGGCCGAAATAGGCGTCGAACTGGTCCCAGGCGTAGCGCATCGGGGTGAGGCAATAGCAGAGGTGGCGGGCGCGGCCCGTGACCACCACCGACTTGGCGGCACAGTGGCTGGTGCTGATCACCAGGTCGTAGTCATCGAGGTCGAACTGCTCGATCGCCATGGGGAACAGCGGCAGGTATTGCCGGTAGAGCCTGCCGGCCATGGGCAGCCAGTGGATCGGCGACTTCTTCACCAGCCGCCGTTCGATCACCGGCGTGACCGTGCCCTTCAGGTAGACCAGGGTAAACAGATCCGCGGCGGGGAAGACCTCGCAAAACACCTCGAGGGCCTTCTCGCCGCCACGCATGCCGGTGATCCAGTCGTGGATGAGGGCGACGCGCACTTGGGGATCATACAGGGGCTCGCGGCGCCCCGTGTGGGGCGGGGGCTTCGCCCCCGTAGGGCTCGCGGCTGGCGCCGCTCGTGGGGCTCGGGGCTTCGCCCCTTGTAGGGTCGGCGCTTCGCGCCTCGTGGGGGGGCTTGACCCAAGCAGACGTCACGCGGATGATTCGTCCATGCCCGCCGGGTTGTCCCTGTCGCAGCTTGTGCTCTTGATGGTGGTGGCCCTGATCGTGTTCGGCCCGCGGTATCGCTCTCGTTGACCCGACGAGGGGCGCAGCCTCGAGCCCCACGACCGCGAAGCGGTCGCCCCACGAGGCGCGTGAGCGCCAAGCCCTACGCCGAGCGCAGCGAGGCGCCCCCTACCGGTTCGCGACTTCCATGTAGATCTCGTGAATCTTGGCGACGCTCTGCTTCCACGAAAAATCGTGGGCGCGCGCCAGGCCCTTGGCGATCAGGTCGTGGCGCACCGCTTCGTCGGTCACGGCACTGACAATGCCGCCGGCAATGGCCTCGGCATCGTAGGGGTCCACCAGCAGCGCCGCGCCGCCCGCGACCTCGGGCAGCGACGAGACATTCGAGGTGACCACCGGCGTGCCGCACGCCATGGCCTCGAGCGGCGGCAGGCCGAAGCCCTCATAAAGCGACGGGAACACGAATGCGCGCGCGAGCCGGTAGAACGCCGCCAGCGTCTCCTGCGGCTGGAAGCCGAGGAAGCGCACGTGCTTGTCGAGCTTGTGGCGATGCACGGATTGCCGCAGCACCGGATACTTCGACAACTCGTCGCCGATGATGATCAGTTTGAGATCATCGGGGGCGTGGCGCCTGGCGAGGGCGAAGGCTTCCACCAGCCGCTCGACGTTCTTGTGCGGCTTGATGTTGCCGACATAGAGCACGAACGGATGGTCCAACTGGTAGCGCTGCCGCGTCAGGTCCATCCGAGTCGGGTCGGCGGCGCCGAGGAAGCGCTCGTCGATGGCGTTGTAAATGACCTCGACCCGTTCGGGCGGGATGTCGAAGAACCGGAGGATGTCGCGCTTCGACGCTTCCGACACCGTGAGCACGCGGTCGGCCGTGCGGGTCGCACTCCACATCGAGGCCTTCGCGTAGGCGAAGGCCAGCCGGCTGGGCAGGTACTGCGGGAACATCAAGTGGATGCAGTCGTGGATGGTCACGACCGAACGGCAGCGAATGGCCGGCGGCAGCACGTAGTGCGGCTCGTGTACCAGTTGGACGCGCTCCCGCGCCAGCGCCAGCGGGATCCGGAATTGCTCCGCCACTGAATAGGTGGGAGCCGTCTCCGGCACCATGCGGAAATTGCGCCCCAGGACCTCGCCCGACTCCAGATCATCCGGGCGGCACAGCACCACGTACTCCGTCGCCTGATCGCGGCGCGACAGCTCGATCAGGATGTTGCGGATGTAGGTGCCGATGCCGAAGTCGCGCAGTTTACGCGCGTCGATCGCGATGCGCATTGTCAGTCCGCGATCGACTTGCCGGTCAGCTTCAGGTAGACGCGAAGCAGTCCGGCCCAGCGCGGCAGGTGCTTCCGGTAATAGGCGATCTGGCTCTTGCGGTAGAGCCGCTCGGTCGCCGGGTTGCGAGCCGCCGACCTGCCGCGGTGATGCAGCACCTCGGCGCCGGCTACGTACAGCACGGTGCGGCCGCGCTTGCGCATCGCCATGCACAGGTCGACATCCTCGGTGTACATGAAATACCGCTCGTCGAGCAGGCCGACCGCTTCGAGGTCGGGGCGGCGAATCACCATGCAGGCGCCGCTGACCCACGCCACTTCCCGCGCCTGCCGGCTCAACTTGTCGATCTTGCGGACAATGCGGCGGACCTTGCGGTGGTAGAGCGTCGTCAGCACCTTGCGCTTGAGTTCATTCCAGGGGCCGATCGGTTCGCCCCAGGACAGTTCCGGAAAGCCGCGTTCGCTCAGCATCCGGGCGCCGGCGATGGCGGCATCCGGGTGGGCCGCCAAGCCGCGCACCAGCGTTTGGATGGCCCCGGGCGGGGCCACCGTGTCGGGATTGATCAACAGCACGTAGTCACCACGGGTGGCGCGGATGCCCAGGTTGTTGGCCGACGAGAAGCCGACATTGGCCGGAGACGCAATCAACTGCACGCTGGGCCACTGTTGCCGCACCAGGTCCGCGGTGCCGTCGGTCGAAGCGTTGTCGACCACGGTGATGGTGGTCGGAAAGGGGGCGGTGTGGCCGACCAGCGAGTCGAGACAGGGGCCAATTTCCGTGGCGGAGTTGTAGGTGACGACGATGATCGCCAGTGAGAACAGGTTATCGGCCAACAGCAGCTCCCTCGATTGCAGCCAGGGTGCGCGCCGCCGTGCCCTGCCAGTGGTATTGCGCCAGCACGCCTGGCGCCTGAGCCAGCAGATCGCGCCGAAAGTCCGCGTCGGTGAGGGCGCGGATCACGGTGGAAGCGATGGCCTCACGACTCGCCGTGGGCGGCACATAGGCGGCCGCGCCGCCGGCCGTCTCGCGCGCGACCGGAGTGTCGAGCAGCACCGGCGGCACGCCGGCCGCCAGCGCTTCCAGCGGCGTGAAGCCAAAGCCCTCGTATTCAGACAGGAACGCAAAGACCGACGCGGTGGCGTACAGGCGGGCCAGCGTCGGGTCGTCGACGTAATCGCGCAGGTGAATGCGATCGGGATAACGCGATTGTTGGCGCAGCGCCTCCAGATCGATCCGGGGCCGGCGCGTGCGGTTCTCGCCGACGACCTGCAGTTGTGCCAAGGGCACCTGGTCGGCCACCGTGTCGAAGGCCGCCATCAGTTGATCCACCCGTCGTCGCTCAAACACCGAGCCAACGTATAACACGATTGGTTCCCGGGGAACGGCCGCGTCACCTGGTGGCGCAGGCGGGGCCGTGCGCATCCCGAGCGGAATCACCGACACGTGCGCCGCCGGCAGCCCGATGTGCCTGGCGATCTCGCCCTGGGAGAAGGCCGTGTCGGTCAGCACCCGCCGGGCGCGCCGGGCCGACCACGCGGTCAGGCCGCGCCGGCGCATCCCCTCGCGCGCCGAGAACCATTCCGGGTGGGCGAAGAACGACACATCGTGAATCGTCAGCACGACCGGAGCCGGCGAAGTCAACGGCGCGGAGTAGGCCGGCGCAAAGACGACGTCGGGCCGATCGGAGACGAGCGCGCGGCCGAAGGTCCACTGCTCCCACCACGTTCCCCCGGTTCCGGGAAGCACCCGCACTCGGGACTGCCAGGCCGCGGGCACCTGCGGTTGGGCGTGCGCATAAAGGGTCCACTGGTGGCGACCGGCGCCGGCATCTGCCGCCCATTCGGTGAGCAACTCGTGCAGATAGCGCCCAACCCCGGTCGGGCGCCCACAAAGTTCGCGCGCGTCAATGGCGATGCGCATGAACCTCCAGGGCCGAGGCGTACGCATGACGCGCTGCCGCCGCGCACGCCGCCCAGCTGAACTGCGAGGACTGCAGCAACCCGCTCTGCGCGGCCGACTCCGCTGCGTGATCGTCGAGCAGGGCCCGCATCCTGGCGGCCAGGGCCTCCACATCATCGGGATCGACAGGCTGGGCCGCGCCGCCGGCGACCTCCGGCAGCGACCCGCGTGACGACACCACCACGGGTACACCGCAGGCCATGGCTTCGAGCACCGGCAGGCCGAAGCCCTCGTCGTAGGACGGCAGCACCAGCATGCGGGCATTGGCAAAGAGCTCGATGCGCCTCGCGGTGTCGACGTAGCCGGTGATCTCGACATGGCCGGCGAGTGGCGCCTCGGTCGCGCGGGCTTCCCACTGGGCCGATGCCGGTGTGGCCTGGCCGGCCAGAACGAGTCGCGGCGCGTCTGCGACCTGGGCCCGCAGCTGGGCGTAGGCCTCAAGCAGCGTCCCGACGTTCTTGCGCTGGTTCAGTGTGCCGACGAACAGAATGGTGGCGCCGCGACGAGCGGCCTGCCGCGCGGCGACCGCGGCGGCCCAGTCAGGGCAGCCCGGGGGGCACACATGTACCCGCGACGGCGTCACGCCGAGTTCGCGGGTGACCTCGGCCGCCGCGTAGCGCGACGACACCACCACGGCGTCGGCGCGGCAGGCATGCGCGCGCGCCAGCCCCGGATAGTCCCGCTGAATCTCAGCCGCCATCTGGCCGGGGTGGCGGAGGAAATCCAGGTCGTGGACGGTCACCACGCGAGCGGCGGAGGAGCTCGGAATGAGCAAAGGGCTTTGGCTGTGAACGACGTCGTGCTCGCCGGCAAGCCACTCGACGGGCGGCCATTCCAGGCGATTCCAGCTCCAGACCAGGGCCCGCACCGGGACTTTCACGTCGACAATCCGGGCTGACGGCATCTCTCTGGCCAGCAATCGCGACGGCCGGTCCTTCCAGGAATTGGTGAAAAGGGCGACCTCGTCGCTCGAATCGGTTGCGCACAGGGCCTTGGCCAGCCCGTGAACAAACTCGCCGACGCCCGTCCGCTGGCGCAGCGCCGGACGATAATCGACCAGGATCCGCACGGCCAAGAGAGTACCACAAGACCGGCAAGTCCTTGTGGTACAGTATGTTGACAGCATTATCCTCGGGTGATACGCTTCCATGTTTTGGGGGTGGGATGAAGATCGCGGTTGTCGGGACTGGGTATGTAGGCTTGGTGCTTGGCGCATGCATGGCTGAGTCGGGCAACGACGTGACATGCGTCGACAAGGACGCGGCGAAAGTCCGCATGCTGCGCCGCGGCAAGGTACCCATCTACGAACCGGGCCTCGAGGAGATGGTCAAGCGCAACAAGACCGAGGGGCGGTTGGTCTTTACCACCGAGCTGCCCCGGGCGGTCCGCGCGGCCGAGGTGGTGTTCATTGCGGTCGGGACGCCGCAGGGCGAGGATGGCTCGGCCGACTTGCGACACGTCATGGCAGTGGCGAGCGAGATCGCCCGCGCGATGAATGGCTACAAGGTGATCGTCAACAAGAGCACGGTCCCGGTCGGGACTGCCGAGAAGGTGCGCGAGGTGGTGCGCCGCGAGACGACCCACCCGTTCAGCGTGGTCAGCAATCCCGAGTTCCTCAAGCAGGGCGCGGCGGTGGACGACTTCATGAAGCCCGATCGGGTGGTGATTGGCGCCGAGGATCCGCGCGCGGCCGAGTTAATGGTCAAGCTCCACAAGCCGTTCACGCGCACCGGCGCGCCGATCATGGTGATGGACTGTGCCAGTGCCGAGTTGTCCAAGTACGCCTCGAACGCGTTTCTGGCCACCAAGATTTCGTTCATGAACGAGATTGCCAATGTCTGCGACCTGTTTGGCGCCGATGTTGACCGCGTGCGCCAGGCCGTCGGGTCGGATCGCCGCATCGGCACCTCGTTCCTGTTCCCGGGCGTGGGCTACGGCGGCAGCTGCTTTCCCAAGGACGTCAAGGCCGTGACCAAGTTCTCGGCCGACAAGAAGTACGACTTCAAGATCCTGAAAGCCGTCGACGCCGTCAACGAGAGCCAGAAGCGCGTGCTGGTCAAGAAGATCGAGGCCCACTTCGGCGCCAATCTCAAGGGCAAGACCATCGCGGTGTGGGGCCTGGCCTTCAAGCCCAAGACCGACGACATGCGCGAGGCGCCGTCGGTGCCGATTATCGAGGCCCTGCTCGCCAAGGGCGCGAAGATCCAGGCCTACGATCCCGAAGCCATGCAGGTGGCCAAGGGAATCTTTGGCACCCGCATCACCTACGCCAAGCGCAACTACGATGCCCTCAAGGGGGCCGACGCGCTGGCCGTCATCACCGAATGGCAGGAGTTTCGCGAGCCGGACTTTTCGCGCATGAAGAAGCTGATGCGGACGCCGATTCTGTTCGATGGCCGTAATATCTACCAGCCGGACCAGATGAAGGCGCAGGGCTTTACCTACTTCTCGATCGGACGGTAGCCATGTCTCGCGTGGTCGTGACCGGGGGCGCGGGTTACATCGGCAGCCACGCGGTGCGCGCGCTGGTGGATGCCGGCCACGCCGTGGCGGTGCTCGACGATCTGTCCGCCGGCCATGCGGCGGCGGTGCCGGCCGGTGTGCCGCTGGTGCAAGCGGCGATTCACGACATTGAGACGGTCCGGCGCGTCCTGGCCGATCACCGCGCCGACGCGGTGATGCATTTTGCCGCCTGGCTCGCGGTGGGCGAGTCGGTGCAGCGGCCGATCGACTACTACCAGAACAACGTGGTGGGGACGCTGGGCGTGCTCGAGGCCATGCGGGCCGAGGGCGTGCGGCGCCTGGTGTTCTCGTCGACCTGCGCGGTCTACGGCGAGCCGGCGCAGGTGCCGATCACCGAAGCGCTGGCCACGCGGCCGATCAATGCCTACGGCGAAACCAAGCTCGCGATCGAGTGCGCGCTCCCGCATCTCGAACGGGCCCACGGGTTGAAGTGGATGGCGCTGCGCTACTTCAACGCCGCCGGCGCCCACCCCGATGGCTCGATCGGCGAAGACCACGCCGATGAGATTCACCTCATCCCGCTGGCGATTCGCGCCGCGACCGGCGGGCCGCCCTTGAAGGTGTTTGGCGAAGATTACCCGACGCCGGACGGCACCTGCCAACGCGACTACATTCATGTCTGCGATCTTGCCGGGGCGCATTTGTGCGCCCTGTCGGCGCTCGAGTCCGGCGCCGCCTCGTCGGCCTACAACATCGGCACCGGCACGCCCCACTCGGTGCGGGCGGTGATCGACACGGTCAGCCGGGTAGTCGGCCGCCCGGTGGCCTGGCAGGCCGCGCCGCGGCGGGCCGGCGACCCCGCCCGGTTGTTCGCCGCGAGCGACCGCGCCCAGCGCGAGTTGGGGTGGCGGCCACAGTACGCGCAGCTCGAGGTCATCGTGCGCCACGCCTGGCAGTGGCATGCGACCCATCCGGGCGGCTACCGGGGGTCAGAACTCCGCTGATGAATCCCTTTCTCCGCCTCCTGCGCTACGCGACGCCGCACAAGGCCGTGATTGCCGGCGCCGCCGTCGCCATGGTCGTCTACGGCGCCGCCTCGGCGGCGTTGGCGTACCTGATCAAGCCGATCATCGACGACGTCCTGACGACGACGGCCGGCGGCAACCTTGGCTATGTCACCACCGCGATCCTGATTGTCTATTTGCTGAAAGGCCTCGGCGCGTATTTCTCCAGCTACCTGATGGAGGGCCTGGGCCACCGCGTCGTGATGGTGGTGCGCAACCAGTTGTTCCGCCACATGCTGGATCAATCGGCGGCGTTCTTCGCCCGCCGCACCGCGGGCCAGTTGCTGTCGCGCATCAACAACGATGTCGGCATGGTGCAGCGCGCGGTGTCGGAAACCATCGGCGACCTGGCGCGCGAATCGCTGACCTTGGTCGGCTGCGCCGGCCTGCTGTTCTACTACGACGCCAAGCTGGCGCTGGTGTGCATGACCGCGGCGCCGCTGGTGGTCTACCCGATCGTCCGCCTGGGCAAGCGGGTGCGGACGGTGTCGCGCTGGAGCCAGGAGGCGCAAGAACACATGTCCCACGTGGCCGGCGAAGCCTTCACCGGCCACCGCATCGTCAAGGCGTTTGGCGCCGAAGGCCGCGAGGCGGCGAAGTTCGAGCGGGCATCGTCCAAGTTGTTCCGCACCAACCTGAAGGTGACCCGCGTCCTGGCGACCCTGCCGCCCTTGATGGAGTTTCTCGGCGGTCTGGCCATCTCCGGAGCGCTGTGGTACGGCAGCCGCGAAATTGCCGACGGCCGCCTCACCGCCGGTGAGTTCACGTCGTTTCTGGCCGCCTTGCTGCTGATGTACGGGCCGATCAAGAAGCTGTCGCGGGTCAATGCCAACCTGCAGCAGGCGATGGCCGCGTCGGAGCGCATCTTCGAGTTGCTCGATACCCACACCGAAGTGCAGGAGCGCGCCGGCGCCGTGGTGCTGCCACCCTTCACCGGCGCGATCGATTTTACCGACGTCAGCTTTGGCTACGAGGATGGTCATGGCCGCAACACCCTGCGCGGCGTGTCGTTCTCGATCCGTGCCGGACAAATGGTGGCGATTGTCGGACGCAGTGGCGCCGGCAAGACGACGCTGGTCAATCTGTTGCCCCGGTTTTACGACGTGACCCGCGGCGCCATTACCATCGACGGCCGCGATATCCGCGACGTGACGCTGGCCTCGTTGCGGGCGCAGATCGGCATGGTCACGCAGGAGACGGTGCTGTTTGACGACACCATCGCGGCCAACATCAGTTACGGCACCCCGGGGGCGGCGATGCCGGCGATCGAGGCGGCGGCCCGCGCCGCCAACGCCCACGACTTCATCGTCTCGCAGCCCCAGGGCTACGAGACCACGATTGGCGAGCGTGGCCAGCGCCTGTCGGGCGGCCAGCGCCAGCGCCTGGCGATCGCGCGGGCCCTGCTCAAGAACTCGCCGCTGTTGATTCTCGACGAGGCCACCTCGGCACTCGATTCCGAATCGGAGCGGCTGGTTCAGCAGGCGCTGGCGACGCTGATGATGAACCGCACTTCGTTTGTCATCGCCCACCGGCTGTCCACCGTGCAGAAGGCCGATGCGATCATCGTGCTCGAGCGCGGCCGCGTGGTCGAGATCGGCAAGCATGACGAGCTGGTCGATCGGCCCGGCGGCGTCTACGCCCGGCTGCACCAGATGCAGCTGCTCGAGACTCGGCCCGACGCCAAGGACACCGTGGCCGAGGGGCCGTCGCCGATCGCGAAGAGCGGCCGCCGGCCGAAAGCCGAGAGCACCCTATGATCAAGAGCATGACCGGTTTTGCCTCACTGACGCGCGACGATGAGCGCGGCACGATCGGCGTGACGATTCGCGCGGTCAACCACCGTTTTCTCGACTTGCAGTTGCGGCTGCCGGCGCCGCTGGCCTCGCTCGAGCCGCCGCTGCGCGCGCTGGTGCAGAAGCGGCTGGGCCGCGGCCGGGTGGAGATTGGCGTGTCGCTGCAGACCCGCCACGTCGCGGCGCCGCGCATCGAGCTCAACGCCGCGTTCGCGCAGGCGCTCTCGGCGGCGATGGAGCAGGCCCGCGTGCAGGGCCTGATCAGTGGCGGCCTGACGCCGGGCGACCTGTTGCGCCTGCCCCAGGCGCTGACCATTCACGAACAGATGCCCGAGTCGGGGGCACTCGCCGAAGCGCTCGGCGGCCCCGTGGAGTCGGCGGTCGACGCCGCGATCGTCCAGTTGGAGACCATGCGGGTACGAGAAGGCGAGCACCTGCGGGTTGATCTCGACGCCCGGAAGGCGCTGCTGGCCAGCTTGATCTTGCGGATCGCCGGCGCCGCCGACACCGGCCGCGCCCAACTCGAAGCCCGCCTGCTCGAACGAGCCCGAGAACTGGCTGGGGCTCTGCCGATCGATCAGGCGGCGTTGTCGCAGGAAGTAGTGCGCGTGGCGCAGCGCTCGGACATCAGCGAGGAAGTCACCCGCTTTCACGGCCACCTGGCGCACTGGGATGCACTGTCCGACAGCGCGGAGCCGTGCGGGCGAAAGCTCGACTTCCTGCTGCAGGAGATGAATCGCGAGGTCAACACGATCGGCTCGAAGGCCGATGGCCTGCAGGTGTCAGAAGTGGTGATCCAGGCCAAGGCTGAGATGGAGAAGATGCGCGAGCAGGTGCAGAATGTTGAGTGACGGCCCGACACCGATGGTGTGCCGGGGCCGCAGATGACACAGATGACGCAGAGGGGCGGCCGGGGCCGCAGATGACACAGATGACGCAGAGGGGCGGCCGGGGCCGCAGATGACACAGATGACTCAGAAGGAGCGCGGGCTGCTGTTCATCATCTCGGCCGCCTCGGGGACCGGCAAGACGACGCTGGTGGAGCGGCTGGTGCAGATTCTGCCCAACCTGCGCATGTCGCGGTCGTATACCTCGCGGCCGGCGCGGGCCGGCGAGCGCCAGGGCGTCGACTATAATTTTGTCAGCCGCGACCAGTTCGACCAGATGATCGCGCGCGGCGAATTTCTCGAGTGGGCCGATGTCTTCGGCAACCTCTACGGGACCTCGCGCGTCGATACCGAGCGGTTGCTGGCCTCGGGTCAGGATGTCGTGCTGACGATCGATGTGCAGGGCGTGTTCCAGGTGAAGGCGGCCGGCATCGACTACACCGGCATCTTCGTGCTGCCGCCGTCCTTCGAAGTGCTCGAACGCCGGCTGCGCGGCCGCAGTGCCGACAGCGAGGCGTCGATCCAGCGCCGGCTGCAGACCGCGCGGCGCGAGGTGCTGCACTATGCCGAGTACGAGTTCGTGGTCATTAACGACCAGCTCGAGCCGGCCACCGTGCGCCTGCAGGAGATTATTGCCGCCGCCCGCTCGCGGACGCCGCGGATGCAGCCGATTGCGCTCAAGATTATCGAGAGCTTTCACGGGTAAGGACAGCCATGGCATTCATCGCACTCGGCGTGACCGGCGGCATTGGCGCCTACAAGGCGGTGGAGATCGCGCGCGGCCTGCAGAAGAACGGCCACGAAGTGATGGCGATCATGACCCGTGCCGCCACCCAGTTTGTCGGCCCGCTCACCTTCGAGGCGATCACCCGCCGCGAGGTCATCACCGACCAGTGGAAGAGCGGCGCCAACGCCGACATTGAACATATTTCGTTGGCGTCGACGATCGACCTGCTGGTGGTCGCACCGGCCACTGCCAACGCCGTCGGCAAATTCGCCAACGGCCTGGCCGACGACTTCCTGTCGTCGCTGTTCATCGCCACCCGGGCGCCCGTGCTGCTGGCGCCGGCCATGAACACCAACATGTTCGAGCACCCCGCGGTGGTAAAGAATCTCGAGACGCTCATGGCGCGTGGCGTGCAGATCGTCGATCCGGGTTCCGGCTATCTGGCCTGCGGCTGGATCGGCAAGGGCCGCCTGGCCGAGCCGGAGGACGTCGTGGCCGCGGCCGAGCAGGTGTTGCGCGCGACGCCGATCGGCGAACGCGGCACCCTGGCCGGTCGGCGGATCCTGGTGACGGCCGGGCCAACCTACGAGGACATCGATCCGGTGCGGTTTGTCGGCAACCGGTCGAGCGGGCGCATGGGGTTCGCGCTGGCCATCGAGGCGGCGCGCCGGGGGGCGGCGGTCACGCTGGTGACCGGCCCGACCCGGCTGGCGGCGCCTCCGGGTGTTGCCGTCGTGGCCATCCGCAGCGCCGCCGACATGCACGCCGCGGTGATGTCGCGGGTGGCCGAACAGGACGCGTTGATCATGGCGGCCGCGGTCGCCGACTACACCCTCGCGGGGCCGTCGGCGCAGAAGGTCAAGAAGCAGGATGGCGACCTGACCCTCACGTTGACGAGGACGAAGGACATTCTTGGCGAGGTCGGCCGCCTGCCGTCGCGGACCCAGGGCCTCCCGGTCCTGGTCGGGTTTGCCGCCGAGACCCACGACGTCGTGAACTACGCGAAGGGCAAGCTCGAGAAGAAACGCGCTGACCTGATCGTGGCCAACGATGTCTCGCGCGCCGATGCTGGTTTCGACGTCGACACCAATGCCGTCTCGCTCGTGTCGGCCTCCGGCGTCGAAGACGTGCCCCTGCAGAGCAAGGCCGCCGTGGCCGGGCGCATCCTGGATCGGGTCGAGCAGTTGCTGTTGGCCGTCCCCGCGCGCAACGCCGCGGCCAAAGCCTAGCGCCATGTCACGAGAAGTTGCCGATCACCTGCGTTACTACGCCGAGCTGGGCGTGACCGGACTCGCCCGCGACCCGGCATGGCGCGCGCGCGCGACGGTGTCTGACACCGCCGCCGCTGCGGTCGCACCGCCGGTGTCAGGCACTGGCGCGAGCGAAACCCTCGACGACATCCAGACCGAGATCGGGCCGGCCTGCACCCGCTGCAAGCTGTGCACGCTGGGCCGCTCGCAGATCGTGTTTGGGGTGGGCCATCCCAGGGCGCGCCTGATGTTCGTGGGCGAGGCGCCGGGCGAGGAAGAGGACAAGCGCGGCGAGCCGTTCGTTGGCCGCGCCGGGCAGTTGCTGACCAAGATCATCGAGGCGATCGGGATGTCGCGCGAGCAGGTTTACATCGCCAACGTGATCAAGTGCCGGCCGCCCGACAACCGCAATCCCGAACCGGACGAAGTGGCGGCCTGCGAACCCTTCCTGTTCCGCCAGATCGACGTCATCCAGCCGGCCGTGATCGTGCCGCTCGGCAAGTTCGCCGCGCAGTGCCTGCTGAAGACCACCGACCCGATCACCCGGCTGCGGGGACGGCGATTCGACTACCGCGGCACCACGCTGATCCCGACGTTCCATCCCGCCTACCTGTTGCGCAATCCGTCAGCGAAGCGCGAAGTGTGGGAAGACATGAAGCTGGTGCGCGCCATTCTCCAGGGCGACGCGTAGGCGGCACCGTGAACGATCGTCTCGTCTCCGTCGCGGTGCCGGTCCCCGCGCTCGGATTGCTCACCTATCGCGTCCCGCCCGAATGGCCCATGCCCGTGCCCGGCGCGCGGGTCGTCGTACCGCTCGGGCCGCGCAAGCTGACCGGCGTGGCCGTCGGCCAGGTGCGCGCCGCCGACGTGTCCTTCACGTTGAAGAACATCGTCCAGGTGCTCGATGACGCCGCCTTTGTGCCGGCCGACGTGATTCAGCTCACCCAGTGGGTGTCGGACTACTACCTGGCCGGGCCCGGCGCGGCGCTGTCGGCGGCGCTGCCGCCCTATGGACTGAGCCACCGCGTCGATCGCTTCAAGACCGTGCGCGTGGTGTCGCTGACACCGGCCGGCCTCGATACCGCGGAGCGGCTCGCCACGCATCCCCGTTGTGCGGGCGACGACGGGCAAGCGGACGGCCCAACGCTGGGCAGCAAGCAGAAGCAGGCCCTGCAGCTGCTGAAGGCCGTGCCGGACGGCATGTCGGTGCCCGACCTGGCCGAGCGGGGCATTGCCGCGGCGACCGTCACGCGGCTGCACGGCCTGGGCTATGTGGCGATTGGTCACGCCCGCATCGACCGCGATCCGTTTGAGCATGCCGTCGGCGCGCACCTGCCGGCGGCGTTGCCGTTGAGGGCGTTGACCACTGAGCAACTGGCGGCACTCGAGCACCTGACGCCGCTGGCGGCGGCCGGAGCCTTTCACGTCGCGCTCGTGCACGGCGTGACCGGCAGCGGCAAGACCGAGGTCTACCTGCGGTTGGCCGACGCCGTGCGGCGCCGTGGCCGCGGAGTGCTGATGCTGGTGCCGGAGATCGCCCTCACGCCGCAAGTCGCGGCGCTGTTCCGGGCACGCTTCGGCGCCGCCGTGGCCATTCAGCACAGCGGGCTGTCCGACGGCGAGCGTCACGACCAGTGGCACCGCATTCGCCGGGGCGAGGTCGATGTCGTCATTGGCACCCGCTCGGCGGTGTTCGCGCCGCTGGCCAATCCCGGATTGATCATCGTGGACGAGGAGCACGACTCGTCATACAAGCAGGACGAGACGCCGCGCTACCACGGCCGCGATGTCGCGATCATGCGCGGCAAGTTCACCGGCGCGCTGGTGGTGATTGGCTCGGCGACCCCAACGCTCGAGTCGTATGCCAACGCACTGTCCGGCCGGTATTCGCTCGTGACGCTGAATCGGCGCGTACTCGACCGGCCGATGGCCGAGGTGCAGGTGGTCAACATGCGTGAGGAGATCGCCGCCGCCGGCACCGAGGTGGTCTTGAGCCGGGCGCTGCGCCAGGCGATCGCGGCACGGTTGGACGAGGGGCAGCAGTCGTTGATTCTGCTCAACCGGCGTGGCTTTGCCAATTCGGTGTTGTGCCGGCAGTGCGGCGCCAGCCTGGAGTGCCCGAATTGCAGTGTCACGCTGACCGTGCACACCAACCACGATCGGTCGAGCCGCGGCAGTGAGCCCGCCGGCTGGCGGGGCCGCTGCCACTACTGCAACTTCACCCGCCTGGTGCCGAAGGTGTGCGAGAAGTGCGCCGCGCCCTACATGGAACGCATCGGGTTCGGCACCGAGCGGGTCGAAGCCGAGGTGCGCGCGGCGTTTCCCGCGGCGCGGGTGGCGCGCGTCGACCGCGACACCGTGCGCCGCAAGGGCAGCCTGGTGGCGATGCTCGAGCAGGTGGCGCGGCGTGAGATCGATGTCCTGATCGGCACGCAGATGATCGCCAAGGGGCACGACTTTCCGGAGTGCACGCTGGTCGGCGTGATCTCGGCCGATGTCGGCCTCGGGCTGGCCGACTTTCGATCGGCCGAGCGCACCTTTCAGTTGCTGACGCAGGTGGCGGGCCGGGCCGGGCGCGGTGAGCGTCCGGGCCAGGCCATCATCCAGTCACTGGTGCCCGAGCACTACAGCGTGCGGCTGGCGTGCGACCAGGACTACCGCGCGTTCTACGAAAAGGAAGTGGCGTTTCGCCGGGCCATGCGCTATCCGCCGCAAGTCGCGATGGTTAACGTGGTGGTGCGCGGCCGCACGTTCAACCAAGCCATCGACGGCGCGCATGAACTGGCCGACGCCGCCCGCGGCGGGCACGGCTTTGTCGTGGTCGGTCCGGCGCCGGCGCCCTTGACCAAGTTGCGCGGCGAACACCGGGCGCAGTTCTTCCTGAAAGGCACGAGCCGAAAGGCCATGCGCGAGGCGCTGCAACTGGCGCTGTCACGCACGCCGGCATTGTCCAAGCGGTTGTCGGTCGATGTCGATCCGCTGACGATGCTGTGACGGACATTAGCCACGAAGGACACTGAGGACGCCGAGGAATCCTTGTCAGGATGCGTTCTCTGAGGCTTATGTGGTTCCGAGGAACGGCCCGATCGGCGCCGGCGTGAAGCAGCCGACCAGGATCACCAGTGCCACGGCGGCCAGCAGCAGGCGTGGGCGATCGAGCGGCTCGTCCTCGTCCATCGTCGGCGGATGCGTCGGTCCCATCATCACGATCATGATGACCAGCAGCACCGTCCAGGCGATCCAGCTGGACGAGACAAAGGTGAGGCCGATGGCCACGCCGATCATCACGATGGTGATCATGGTCGACCGCCGGCCGAACACGGCATAACTGATGTGGCCGCCATCGAGCTGCGCGATGGGAAACAGGTTCAGGGCCGTCGCCAGCAACCCGAACCACGCGGCAAAGGCCATGGGGTGCATGTTGATGGTGTAGCCGTCGGCCACCGAGCCCCATACCAGCCATGCCGCGACCCGGAAGAACAGCGGTTCCCCCAGTTCCATCAGGTTCGAGGCGTCCTCCGGCAGGCGATCGATGCGCGACATCCACAGCCCGATGAACAGGGCCGGCACGGCGACCACGAAGCCGGCCAGCGGACCGGCAATGCCGATGTCGAAGAGCGCGATCTTGTTGGGGATGCGCGAGCGAATGCGGATGAAAGCGCCGAGTGTCCCCGTCAGCGGCAGCGGGGCGGGCAGGAAATAGGGCCGCGTGACATCGACGCCGTAGTGCAGGCAGGCGAGATAGTGCCCCATCTCGTGGCAGCCGAGGATGGCCAGGATCGTGAGGCTGTACCAGAGGCCGCTCAGCCAGAACATCGGGGCGAGCAACAGCGACTGGGTCGACGGCTCGGGCGGCAGTTGGTTGATGGTCGCCAGGTCAATGGCAAAGCTGTAGAAATGGCAGCCGCCGACCAGCGTGGTGGTAACCAGTGTGGCGATTAGAAGAGTGATCTGGACCCATAGCCGGCCATGGTCGGGAGGCGCCGGCGGGGCGACGTGCACCGGTACGAACTCGTCGTACCGATCGATGGAGGTTGGTGGCGCAGACGGGGGACCGTCAGGTCCCAAGGGCGGGTACACGGGTATTAACCGATGTTCTGCAGTTCCTTGCCGGGCTTGAAGCGGATCGTCCGGCCAGGCGGGATGCGGACTTCCTTGCCGGTGCGCGGATTTCGACCGATCCCGCGCTTTCGGGGCTTCACCTGAAACACGCCAAACCCTCGCAGCTCAATACGTTCGCCGCGCTGCATCGAATGACGCATCGCCTCGAAAACCGCATCCACTGCCAGTTCGGCCTTGACCTTGGTGACGTCCGCCACCCGCGAGACCTCGTTCACGATGTCGACCTTAATCATTCAGCCTGGTCGCTCCTCGATCAGTGTAACTAGTTTAAATCAGGGCACTTACGCTGTCAAACGGATAAGTGCTTTGTCTGGATGTATTTATCGGCAGTGCTGTGCAGCCCTGTAGGGGACTTTGCCGCGCAAGCCCTTTTATACCTGTAAGATAGAGCAAATCGTGTCGCAACAGGCCTTACCCCGCGTCGTGCTGGTCGGACGCCCCAATGTGGGCAAGTCGACGCTGTTCAATCGGTTGAGCGGCGCTCGGCGCTCCATTGTCACGGCCATTGCCGGGACGACTCGTGACGTCATTACCCACCCGGTGACCTGGGGCGAGGCGCGCTTTGAGCTCACGGACACCGGCGGCCTGTTCGGAGCCAGTGAGGACCCGCTTCATGCGCTGGTGGTCGAACGGGGGCAGCGCGCGCTGAAGTCGGCGGATCTGGTGATCTTCGTGGTCGATGGCCGCGAGGGGTTGATTTCGGGCGACCTGGAAATTGCCGCCGCGGCCCGCGAGACCGGTGTGCCGGTGGTGCTGGCGATCAACAAGATGGACGATCGCCGCGGCCGCGACGGCGCGCTGGAGCTCTACCGGTTGGGTTTCGACTCGGTGGTTGAAATCAGTGCCGAGCATGGACAAGCGGTGGGCGACCTGCTCGAGGTCATCATCGCGATCCTGCCGCAGGCCCGTTCGCGCGCGGTCGAGTCCGATGCCGGGCCCGACGGCGCCGAGGAAGCTGAGCCTGCCGAGACCGCCATCGCCATTGTCGGGCGTCCCAATGCCGGCAAGTCGTCGCTCGTGAACCGGCTGCTGCGCGAGGAGCGGATGATCGTGTCCGAGATGCCGGGCACCACGCGCGACTCGGTCGACTCGCTGCTCACCTGGCATCGCCGCCAGTTCCGCATTGTCGATACCGCCGGCATCCGCAAGCCCGGCAAGGTGTCGAAGTCGGGGCAGGTGGAGACGCTCAGCGTGATGCTGGCCAAGCGCGCGATCGAGCGCGCCGACGTCGTCGTGCTGGTGATCGACGCAACCGTCGGGCCCACCGACCAGGATGGCGCGATCGCCGGTGCGGCCAAGGACGCCGGCCGCGGCGTGATCGTGGCCGCCAACAAGTGGGACCTGATGAAAGAGCAGGGGCCCGAGGCGGCGAAGGTGTTCGACGAGAACCTGCGCTACCAGTTGAAGTTTCTCGACTTCGCGCCGATTCTGCATATCTCGGCCGCCACCGGCGAGCGCACCCCCAAGTTGCTGGAGACGGTGGATCGCGTCTACGCGGCCACCCGAAAGCGCGTGCCGACCGGCGAGTTGAACCGATTCATCGAAAAGATCACCGGCGCGTCGCCGCCGGTTACCGCGAGCCGCCGCAACATGCGCGTGATGTATGCGGCGCAGGCGGCGGTGGCGCCACCCACGTTCATCCTGTTCACGAACAGCACGACGAAGCTGCATTTCTCGTACGAGCGGTTTCTCGAGAATCGCCTGCGCGAGGAGTACGGGTTTGTCGGCGCGCCGATTCGCATCCAGATTCGCGGGCGCGCCGAGCAGCGCGGCGATGACGCGCGCAAGACCGCGCGCGAGCGGGCGCCCGAGCGTCGCAGTCCCGTTCGCAAGGGGCCGGGTTCGGCGCCGTCCAAGCACGAGCGGCTGAAGGCGAAGAGCAAGTCGGGCAACCAGGGCGCGTGGGACAAACCTGTTCACGGGCGTGGGGCGGGT
>JAKFYH010000018.1 GCA_021730945.1 Acidobacteriota bacterium
CCCCCGAGCCCCCGAGCCCCTGAATATGACAAAGGCGGAGCTGGTCGAAGAAGTCTCGCGCGTCTCGGACCTCACGAAGAAGCACTCGGAGGTCATCGTTGACACCGTGTTCGAGAGCATCATTGATGCGCTCAAGCGCGGCGAGAAGATCGAGCTGCGCGGATTTGGCAGTTTCCGCCTTCGCAAGCGCGAGCCCCGCAAGGGCCGCAACCCCAAGACCGGCGATAAGGTGGACGTACCGCCCAAGCGCGTCCCCTATTTCAAGCCGGGCAAGGAATTGAAAGACCTGATCAACCGGGATACAGGGGAGCCGGTCGACGGCACCCCTGCCCCGCCCACCGACGACCTCTCCGGGCCCCTGTAGGGCACCCCTTCATGGGGTGCCTCAATGGAGCGCATGAATGGAGCGCATCTGGTCTCCCTGGCGGCACGCTTACGTGACTCGCGGTAAAGAACCCGACGCCTGCGTGTTTTGCGCCGCCACTTCGTCCGACGAGGGCCGCGACCTGATCGTGCACGAGGGTACGCTGGCCTACGTCATTTTGAATCTCTATCCCTACAACGCCGGTCACCTGATGGTGGTGCCGCGCCGTCATGTGGCGACCCTGGCGCTGCTGGAGCGCGACGAGCTGACCGAGATGGCGGTGCTCACGCAGTTGTGCGAGCGCGTGCTGACCGAGGCGTTCAACCCGCAGGGCATCAACATCGGCATGAACCTGGGCCGGCCGGCCGGCGCCGGCATTATCGATCACCTCCATACCCACCTGGTGCCGCGCTGGAACGGCGATACCAACTTCATGACTGTGGTTGGGGAAGTGCGGGTGTTACCAGAAGAGCTGCCGCGCACGGCGGAGCGCCTGCGGCCGCTGTTTCAGCGACTCCGACGCTAGCCACCGCGATCCCAACCGCCCGAATTCAGGACCTCTTGCGTCGGCTGAGCGGTCTATCATCTGGACTAATACCCCTCTTCTGGTAGAGTTATACAACTTCAGACGGCTGGCTGATGAGCTGTGGATCTCCACGCTTCTGTCAGACCTAGCGGTCACTAACGCCGGGTAATCCTGATGACTTTCGATCTGACCCCCGACCAGCAAGCTCTCGTTGACCGTGTCCGTGCCGCCGTGGCCGCTGGGCCGACATTGAAATCACTCCAGGCGCTGCTGCAGCGCGAGGCCGTGCCGGCGACCCTGGTCGTCGAAGAGGTGTCGGTTGCCGACGCCAGCCTGGGTGCCCAGTTAGGTTTCTCGGCCCTGGCCGGCGGAACGCCGGCGTCGCTGCTGGCGCTGCCCGGTCTCCTCGGTAGCGAGGCCGCGTTGGCCGCGGTTGGTCACGAGCATCCGGTGCGCGCCCGTCTGGTGGCGGCGGCGGTGGCGCTCGGGGTCGGCCGGGCGGCGATCGCGCATTCGATTGCCGCGATGAAGGCGGCCGGGGTTCGTCCTGGTCCTGAGGAGCGCGCACCCCACTGGGTCATCGCCGACGGCGCGACCGAAGTCGAAGCGGCGCGCATGCTGACCTATCGCGCGGCCCAGGCGCTCGACAATCTCGAGGCGGTGGCTGGCGACCTGGCGGCGCGGGCGAAGGAGTTTGCGGCCAACGCCGCCGAACATGCCGTCGCGGCGGCCATTCGCATTGAAGGTCCCGGCGGCTACGTGCGTGACGGCCTGCTCGAGCGCCTCACCCGAGACGCCCGCACCCTGACCGTCATCCTGGCTTAGCCGAGGATATTCTTCGCGATCGTCATCAACTGCATGTTGGTGGTGCCTTCGTAGATCTGCCCGATCTTGGCGTCGCGATAGAGCTTCTCGACCGGGTATTCCTTCACGAACCCGTTGCCGCCGAACAGGTTGATCGCCATCGAGGCGACCCGTTCGGCGACCTCCGACGAATACACCTTGCACATGGCCGCCTCGGTGAGAAACGGCAGGCCCGCGTCGCGCAGCCGCGCCGAGTTGTAGACCAGCAGGCGGGTCGCTTCCACATCGGTCGCCATTCGCGCGAGCTGAAACTGCACGCCCTGGAAGTCGGCAATCGACTTGCCGAACTGCTTGCGCTCCTTGATGTACTTCACCGTGTGGTCGAGCGCGCCCTGGGCGAGGCCGAGCATCTGGGCGCCAATGCCGATCCGGCCCTCGTTGAGTGTCTCGATCGCGACCTTGTAGCCCTTGCCGACCTCGCCAAGGATCTGCGATCTCGGCACCACGCAATTGTCGAACATCAGCTCGCAGGTGCTGCTGGCGCGAATGCCGAGCTTGTCCTCTTTCTTGCCGACCGTGAATCCCGGCGTGCCGCGATCGACGATGAACGCGGTGATGCCGCGGTAGCCGGCCTCGGGATTGATGGTCGCGAACACGATGAACATGTCAGCTTCGTTGCCGTTGGTGATCCACAACTTGCGGCCGGTCAGGGCGAAGCCGTCGCCCTGCTCGACGGCGCGGGTGGTCAGGGCAAACGCATCGCTCCCCGAACCGGCTTCCGACAGGCAATAGGCGCCGATGGTGCTGGTCGCCAGCTTGGTGAGGTAGGTCTGCTTGATGGCGTCGGTGCCCCAGCGCATCACGGCGTTGATGACCAGCGTGTTCTGCACGTCGACCAGCACGCCCACCGACGGGTCGACCCGCGACAGGCTCTCGACGGCCAGCACGGAATGGAAGAACGTGCCGCCGGCGCCGCCGTAGCTTTCCGGGACCTCGACGCTCAGCATGCCCATGGCGAACAGCTTCTCGATCAGCGCCGGCGACATCTTGGCGTGTTCGTCCATCTCGCGGGCGAGCGGGCGCACTTCCTTGTCAGCGAACTCGTAGACGCTGTCGCGGAAGAGGGCCTCATCCTCGGCCAGCCTGGTCAACGCGGGGGCGGTGGTCACTGCTTGATTCATGAAAACCTCGGGGTCCGTGGGCCACAGAGGATGCCGGGGACAGAATCCTCGGTGTCCGCTGAGTCCGCTGTGGCTGACGCGGGTGTTTCTGCGGAAAACTCAATGTTATCATCGACCCCATGAGCAGGCGCATCATGGCCTCCCGCGCGGTTCTGCTGCTGACGGTGACGCTGGTGGCCGCCGGGGCGGGGTGGCGGGCTTCGGCCTCGGGTCAGTCGCCGCAAACGCCGCCCGCCGGCCAATCGCCGGCGCCGCAAGAACCCGGGCAGCCGGTGTTTCGCGCCGGCACCAGCTTCGTGCGGGTCGACGTGATTGTCACCGACCGGCAGGGCAACCCGGTCAACGACCTCAAGCTCGAGGATTTCGAGATCGCCGAGGATGGCAAGGCGCAGAAGCCGGAGACCATGCGCCTGGTCAAGATCGATGCGGTCACCGCGCCGGCCTACACCGAGCGAGCCATTCGCACCCGCAATGACGAGGAGACCGCGGCGGCCGACGAAAGCGCGCGCATCTTCGTGTTCTTTCTCGACGACTACCACGTCCGCAAGGAAAGCAGCATGTCGGTCCGCCGGCCGATCATCGAGTTCATCACCAACCAGCTGGCCCCCAACGACCTGATTGGCGTGATGTACCCGCTGACGCCGATCGATGCCGTGACGCTGACGCGCAATCACCAGAGCGTGATCAATACGATCGAGAAGTTCGAGGGCCGCAAGTACAACTACGACCCGATCAACGACCTCGAGCGCGCCTATGTCTACAAGCTGACCCCGGACATCATCGAGATGCTGCGCCGCCAGGTGTCGCTGACCGCGATTCGCGGCATCTCGACCAAGCTGGGCTCGTTGCGCGAAGGGCGCAAGTCGCTGGTCCTGATCAGCGAAGGGTATGCCGCCATGCTGCCGCCGCAGATGCGCAGCGACCAGCCCGGAGGCTTCAACGATCCGGGCCGCGCCACCCGCGATCCGTTTGCCGGCGACAACAGCCTGCTGGAAGACCGGGCGCAGTTTTCGGCGGCCACCGACCTGCTGCAGGAACTGCAGGACGTCTTCGCGGCCGCCAACCGCAACAACACCGCGATCTACACGGTCGACCCGCGCGGGCTCGCGACCGGCGAGTTCGACATCACCTCGAACATCTCCATGACGACCAGCCAGTCGTACCTGAATGCGAGCGTCGATAGCCTGCGCTCGATCGCCGAGAACACCGATGGCCGCGCGATCGTCAGCCGCAACGACCTGGCCGCCGGCATGAAGCAGATCGTCCGCGACGCGAGCGCCTATTACCTGGTCGGCTACACCTCGAATCCGGCGCCCACCGACGGCAAGTTCCATGCAATCCGGGTGCGGGTGAAACGGCCGGGCGTCGAGGTGCGGGCGAGGAAAGGGTATTGGGCCTACACCGAGGCCGACCTGAAGCGGGCGTTGGCGGGTCCCAGGGAAGGGCCGCCGCCGGCCGTCACCAAGGCGCTGGCGGCGATTGCGCCGATGACCAACCGCCGCTACGTGCGAACCTGGATTGGCACCGACCGCGGCGCCGCCGGGCAGGCCAGGGTCACGTTTCTCTGGGAGCCCCTGCCGCCGACCCCCGGCATCAAGCGCGATGAGGCGCGGCGGGTGACGTTGCTCGCCACCACCCCGGCCGGAGACATCGTCTATCGCGGCCGGCTGCCGGCCACCCTGGCCGCACCCGGCAGCGGGGCGTCGATCAGCTTCGAGGCCAAGCCGGGGCAACTCGACCTGCGCATCACGGTGGAGGGGGACGGCACCGGGACGCTCGATAACGAGAATCGGGAGTTGATGGTTCCGGATTTCTCGGCCCCGGAGGTGTGGTTCAGTACGCCCAGGGTGTGGTTCGCGCGCAGTGCGCGTGAGTTCACGGCACTTTCGGCCGACAGCACCGCAACGCCGGTGGCGACGCGCGAGTTTCGGCGCACCGACCGCCTCCTGATCCGGGTGGCCGCGTTCGCACCGGGCACCGCCCAGGCCGTGGTCACGGCGCAACTGCTGAATCAGCAGGGCACCAAGATGGGCGACGTGACCGCCGCCTCCGCCGGCAACGAACACAGCATCGACCTGCCGCTGGCCAGCTACGCGGCAGGGCAGTATCTGCTGGAACTAACGGCCACCGCCGAAGGCCACCCGCCCGTCACCGAACTGGTGGCCTTCCGGATTGCCAGCTGATTCAGGCGTACATCCCACGCAGCCGCGTGACCGTCGCGACCCGCCCAATCGCCACGATGTAAGCGGCGGCGCGCATGTCGACCTTGTACTTCTCGGCCGTCTTCAGCACCACCTCGAACGCCTCCACCATCTTGGCCTCGAGCCGCTCGTTGACCTCTTTCTCGGTCCAGAAGTAGCCGTGGCGATCCTGCACCCACTCGAAGTATGAGACCGTCACGCCGCCGGCGTTGGCCAGAATGTCCGGCACCACGAACACGCCGCGCTCGTGCAGCAGCTTGTGCGCGTCGGGCGTCGTCGGGCCGTTGGCGCCTTCGATAATCAGTTTGGCCTTGATGTGGTTGGCGTTCTCTTCGGTGATCTGGTTTTCGAGCGCTGCCGGAATCAGGATCTCGGCGTCGAGCTTGAAGACATCGGCCGCGTCCAGCGGATCGCCGCCGGCAAACCCGTGCACGGTCTTGTGTTGGGCGACATGCGCGATCAACTTCGGAATATCGAGGCCCTTGGGATTCTGGACGCCACCCTTCCAGTCGGTGACGCCGACAATCTTGGACCCCTGCTGCGCCAGCAGTTCGGCGGCGATCGATCCGACGTTGCCGAAGCCCTGCACCGCCACGCGCGCACCGGCGAGCTCGAAGCCCAGGTGCTTCGCCGATTCGCGCGCCGTGATCATTACGCCGCGCCCGGTGGCTTCGCGGCGGCCCAGTGAGCCGCCCATCTCCACCGGCTTGCCGGTCACCACTGCGGTGGACGTGTGGCCGACGTGCATCGAGTAGGTGTCGGAGAACCACGCCATGATCTGTTCGTTGGTGTTCACGTCCGGCGCCGGCACATCCTTGTCCGGGCCGATGGCATCGATGATCTCGGCGGTGTAGCGGCGGGTGAGCGCCTCCAGTTCACGGCGCGACATCTTGGTAGGGTCGCAGATCACGCCGCCCTTGCCGCCGCCAAACGGCAGCTGCGCGACGGCGCACTTCCAGGTCATCCAGGCCGCCAGCGCGGTGACCTCATCCAGCGTCACCCCGGGGTGATAACGGATGCCGCCCTTGGCCGGCCCCAGCGTCACGTTGTACTGCACGCGATAGCCGGTGAAGACCTGGATCTCGCCGTTGTCCATCTGGACCGGGCACGAGACGATGATCTGGCGCTTGGGATGCGTCAGCATCTGCCACAGCCCGGGTTCCAGATTCAGAATGCGCGCCGCGCCCTCGAACTCGCGGAGCATCGCGCCAAACACGCTACCTTGTTGCGGCATCAAAATCCTCGAAGCTATGAGACCCGCCGACCTGCCCACACGTGGCCAATCGATGTCAGTCCAAACGTGCCAAGGTAGCTTTGAACCCGCCCAAATGTCAATTCGCTATCCGTAGCATGACTATTTCGTATGGGTCAGGGACACTGAATTACACCCGCCCGGGGGCCGAAACCATCGCTCGATCTTATAATTAACAGCGACATGAAGACCGTGGCCGACTCGGCGCTCACCGGAAAACAACGCTGGGAACGTGACGTTCTGGAGCCCGCCCTCCGCAAATCGCCTGAACGCGAGGGGCCCTTCACCACCATTTCAGGGCGCGCCATCGATCGGCTTTACACCGCCGACGACGTGGCCGGTCTGCGCGATGCCGGCAACCCGGGCGAGTTTCCGTACGTCCGCGGCATTCATCCCACCGGCTATCGCGGCAAGCTCTGGACGATGCGGCAGTTCGCCGGATTTGGCACCCCGGAAGAGACCAACCAGCGCTACCTGGACTTGATCGCCGCCGGTGGCACCGGGCTGAGCGTGGCGTTCGACCTGCCGACGCTCATGGGCCGCGATCCCGACCACGAACTGTGCCTCGGCGAAGTCGGCAAGTGCGGTGTCAGCGTGATGTCGCTGGCCGACATGGAACGGCTGTTTGCGGGTATCTCGCTCGCGGACATCACGACCTCGATGACCATCAACTCGCCGGCACCGATGATCTTTGCCATGTATCTCGTGGTGGCCGAGCAGCAGGGCGCCGACTGGAAGACGATTTCGGGCACGATCCAGAACGACATCCTCAAGGAATTCATCGCCCAGAAGGAATACATCTTCCCGCCGCGCGCCTCGATGCGGCTGATCACCGACATCTTCGCGTTCTGCGCCGAGGAGGTGCCCAAGTGGAACACCATCTCAGTGAGCGGCTATCACATTCGCGAGGCGGGTTCGACCGCGCTGCAGGAACTGGCGTTTACCCTGCGCGACGGGCTGGAGTACGTGCAGTACGGCGTTGACGCCGGCCTCGATGTCGACGATTTCGTGCCGCGCATGTCGTTCTTCTTCAATTCGCACAGCGACTTCTTCGAGGAGATCGCCAAGTATCGCGCCGCCCGCCAGTTGTGGGCCGAGGCCATGAAGCACCGCTTCGGCGCCAAGAATCCCCGTTCCTGGCAGTTGCGCTTCCACACCCAGACGGCCGGCGTGTCGTTGACCGCGCAGCAGCCCTACAACAACGTTGTCCGCACGGCGCTGCAGGCGCTGGCCGCGGTGCTGGGCGGCACCAACTCGCTGCACACCAACTCGCTCGACGAAGCGCTGGCGCTGCCGACCCGGGAGACCGCCACCATCGCGCTGCGGACGCAGCAGATCATCGCCCATGAAAGCGGCGTCACTCACGCGGTCGATCCGCTGGGTGGCTCCTACTTCATCGAGCGGCTCACCCAGGACATGATCGACGGCACCCTGAAGTACTGGGCGACCATCGACGGCATGGGCGGCATGGTCGAGGCGATCGAGCGCGGCTATCCGCAGAAGGAGATTGCCGAGGCGTCCTACCAGTTCCAGCAGGCGGTGGAACGCAAGGAGAAGGTGATCGTCGGCGTCAATGAATTCGTCCAGGCCGATGAGAAGCCGATTGAAATCCTCTACATCGACGACACCGCCTCGTCGGTGCAACTCCAGCGCCTGGCCGAGCTGAAGCAGTCGCGCGATAACGACCGCGTGCGCCGCACGCTCGAGGCGTTGAAGGCCGTGGCCTCGGGTGACGGCAACACCATGGTGCCGCTGCTCGAGTGCGTGCGGGCCTATGCCACCGTGGGCGAAATGTGTGATGCGCTCCGCGAGGTGTGGGGCGAGTACGAAGAAGTGCCGGTGATATGAGTCAAAAAATTCGCGTCGTCATTGCCAAACCCGGATTGGACGGCCACGATCGGGGCGCCAAGGTGATCGCGCGCGCGCTGCGTGATGCCGGCATGGAAGTCATTTACACCGGCCTGCGGCAGACACCGGAGATGATTGTCTCGGCCGCGCTCCAGGAAGACGCCGACGTGATCGGCCTGTCCATCCTGTCGGGCGCCCACATGCACATCTGTCCGCGAGTCATGGAACTGCTCAAGGAGAAGGGACTGGACGATGTGCAGGTGGTGATCGGCGGCATTATTCCCGACGTCGATCTGCCGAAACTGAACGGCATGGGCATTCGCGGCATCTTTATCCCGGGCACCCCCATGCAGCACATCATCGACTACATCACCGCCAACGCCCGGGCGCGGGTCTGACCCTGTTGACCGGCTATAATTTGGCCGATACAGGGACATAGCCGGATTCATGCGCACATTGTTGCTCGCCGACGACAGCGTTACCACGCAACGGGTTGTCGCGCTGACTTTCGCCGAGGAGTCGTTCCGGGTGGTGACCGTCTCGGACGGTCAGCAGGCCATCGAGGCGATGGCCGCCATGCGGCCCGATATCGTCCTGGCCGGAACGACCCTGCCGCGAACCAACGGCTACGAGCTGGCCGAGCACATGCGTGGCGACGCCAAGCTGCGTGAGGTTCCGGTGCTGCTGCTGTCGGGGGCGTTTGAATCGGTTGACATGGCGCGGCTCAAGGTGAGCGGCGCCCGGGGCGTGGTCGAGAAACCGCTAGAGCCAACTGCCGTGATTAGTCGAGTGAGAGAACTACTGGGCCTCAAGGACACTCGTCCCGCGCCGCCCGCGGGCCGGCTGGTGACGTCTGCCGACACGCCTTCAGAGCGGCGCCAGGCGGCGGCGCCGGCCGCGGTTCGCCAGGCGCCGGTGGCGTCGTGGGATGACCTGCGCGAGGAGTCGGGCTTGCCGGCCGATGCGCCGTCGGTCGAAGGCGGCGCCGGCCGCGCAGACTACCTCGATACCCTCGACGCCGCGTTCGATTCTCTCGATCAGCATCTGGCCGGCCGCAACGAGGCTCATCCACTCCAGCGCAATCCGTCCCCGCCCATCGGGCAGGCCGCCGGCGCGCCGGATCCGCGTTCGCCCGGACGCCGCCCGGCGCCTCACAGCCTCGGCGGCAAGCCGAACTCGGTGTTCGAGGTCGACGACGACTGGTTCGCCGACGACAAGAAGACGCGCGACACCGCCGCGCGCCAGGAAATGGCCGCCGACGCCCATGAGGCCCTGCCAAGCCGCCCGGCGGCGACACCCGGAAAGCCGATCTTTGAAGTCGACGACGACTGGTTTGCCGACAACGACAAGGCCACTCCGGATCGAGCGGGCCTGCATCGCGACCTGGCGGCAGAGATGGGCATCCGCGACCTGGACCTGCCCCCGGTGGAGTCGCTAGACGCGCCGGCCTCAGCGGCGGGCTCGGACTTCGACTTCGGGCTCGACGACATTCTCGCCGACCCGGCGACCAAGGCTGCGACGCCCGAGCCGCCCGTCGTCCCGCCGCCGCCCGCTCCCAGAGCGGTGCCGACGCCAGTTGTACCTCCACCCGTTGTACGCCCGCCCGTGGCGGTCGCGCCGCCGCCCGTCGCTCTGGCCCCCATGCCGCGGTCGCCCCTGGCGTCCGCTCCGGTACCGGTACCGGCGCCGGTGTCCTTCGCGGCTCCGGAGGTCCACCCGCCGGCAGAGCCCAGTTCGGTGGCCGACGATTTCGCGGCCTTGTTGGCGTTTGAGACTGGAGATGCCCCTCCGGCCCCGGTGGCGCCGGCTGTCGCGGCCGCGCCGGTGACGGTGGCGGCAGCGCCTGAGATAACCGACGGGATGCTCGACCAGATCGCCCAGCGCGTGGCCGATCGCCTGAATGCCGGCACCTTCGGCACGCACTTGCGCGATGCGATGGCATCGACGGTGCGCGAGACCGTGCGGTCGGTGGTATCGGAAACCTCCGAGCGGCTGGTTCGCGATGAGATCGCGCGAATCAAGGGCCGCGCCGAGCGCGAGACGCCCTAACGCGGCGCCGCCCCGGCGCTTTTCCGCGAGATAATGGGGGGATATGCCCGTCCCGGAAAAGCCCGCACTGGAAGGCCTGGAAGACACGCTCTCGGCGAAATGGGAGCGTGACGGCACGTACCGGTTCGACCGGACCAAGCCCCGCGACCAGATTTACTCGATCGACACGCCGCCGCCGACCGTCAGTGGTTCGCTGCACGTGGGGCACGTCTTCTCCTACACCCATACCGACATCGTCGCCCGCTTCCAGCGCATGCGGGGCAAGGAAGTGTTCTACCCCATGGGGTGGGATGACAACGGCTTGCCGACCGAGCGGCGCGTGCAGAACTACTACGGCGTTCGCTGCGATCCGTCGCTGCCGTACGACCCGGCGTTCGTGGCGCCTGAGAAGCCGGAGAAGCAGCCGATTTCGGTATCGCGCCCCAACTTCATCGAGCTGTGCGTGAAGCTGACCGTCGAGGACGAGAAGGTGTTCGAGCACCTGTGGCGCTACCTCGGCTTGTCGGTGGATTGGTCGATGACCTACGCGACGATCGCGCCGGCCGCTCAGCGGGTGTCGCAGATGATGTTCCTGCGGCTGCTGGCGAAGCACCTGGCCTACCAGGTGGAGGCGCCGACGTTGTGGGACGTGGATTTTCGCACTGCCGTGGCGCAGGCCGAGCTCGAGGATCGCGAACAGCCCGGGGCGTATCACAGGATTCACTTCTCTCGCGATCAAGGATCCGGCGGCGATCCGATCGCGATCGAAACCACCCGTCCGGAGTTGATTCCGGCGTGCGTCGCGCTGGTGGCTCATCCCGATGACGAGCGCTACAAGCCGCTGTTTGGGACGCACGTGGTGACGCCGATCTTCGGCGTGAGAGTGCCGGTGCTGGCGCACGCCCTGGCCGATCCCGAAAAGGGCAGCGGCATCGCGATGATTTGCACGTTCGGCGACACCACCGACGTGACCTGGTGGCGGGAGTTGAAGCTGCCGGTCCGCGCGATCGTGCAGCCCAACGGCGCCCTGGGCCGGGTGACGTGGGGCCAGCCGGGCTGGGAGACCGCCGATGTGGCGCGCGCCCAACAGGCCTACGATCAACTGGCCGGACTGTCGGCCAAGAAGGCGCAGGCGAAGATCGTCGAGCTGCTGCGCGAGAGCGGCGACCTGCAGGGTGAGCCGAAGCCGATCACGCACAACGTCAAATTCTACGAGAAGGGCGATCGGCCGCTGGAGATCGTGACCAGCCGCCAGTGGTTCATCAAGACCATCGACCACCGCGACGAGTTCATCAAGCGCGGCCGCGAAATGGCATGGCACCCGGAGTACATGCAGGCTCGCTACGAGAACTGGGTCAACGGCCTCAACGGTGATTGGTGCGTGAGTCGCCAGCGCTTCTTCGGCGTCCCGTTCCCGGTCTGGTACCCGGTGCGCGACGACGGCGCCACCGACTACACACGGCCGCTGGTGCCCGACGAGTCGCGCCTGCCGATCGATCCGTCGACCGACGTCCCAGCCGGATACACGGCCAGCCAGCGCGGCGTGCCCGGCGGGTTTGTCGGCGATCCCGATGTCATGGACACGTGGGCAACCTCGTCGGTGTCGCCGCAACTGGTCACCCAGTGGGAGACCGACGCCGACATCTTCGCGCGCACGTTCCCCATGGACCTGCGGCCCCAGGCGCACGACATCATCCGCACCTGGCTGTTTTCGTCAGTGGTGCGCGCACACTTCGAGAACCAGTCGGTGCCGTGGACCCATGCCGCCATTTCCGGGTGGGTGCTCGATCCCGATCGCAAGAAGATGTCAAAGTCCAAGGGCAACGTGGTGACGCCGCTGGGCCTGTTGCAGGAATACGGATCCGATGGCGTCCGCTACTGGGCGGCGCGCGGCGGGCCCGGCGTGGACACGGCGTTTGACGTCGGCCAGATGAAGATTGGCCGCAAGCTCGCCATGAAGTTGCTCAACGTCTCGAAGTTCGTGCTGGCCGGAGACCTGCCGGCCGGCGCGGTCACCGAGGCGCTCGACCGCGGCATGCTGCAGAACCTGGCTGGACTGGTGGATGAGGCGACCGCCGAACTCGAACACTACGAGTACGCCCGCGCCCTCGCCAAGATCGAGTCGTTCTTCTGGGACTTCTGTGACAACTACGTGGAGGCGGCCAAGTCGCGCCGCTACGGCGACTTCGGCGCCGAAGCCGCGGCCTCGGCCAACACCGCCATGCGGCTCGCCCTCTCGGTGCTGTTGCGGCTGCTGGCGCCCTACCTGTCGTTCGTGTGTGACGAGGTGTGGTCCTGGTCGAACGCCGGCTCCGTGCACCGCGCGCAGTGGCCGACGCGCGACGAGTTGATCGCCGTATCAGGCCAGGACGAACCGGCGCGACAGGCGGTGTTTCACCTCACCGAAGCCCTGAACGCGATCCGCAAGGCCAAGACTGATCAGAAGGTGTCGGTGGGGACGCCGGTTCAGGCGGTCGTCTACACCGCGTCGGACGAAGCGGCAACGGGCCTGGCGCTGGTCGAGCGCGACCTGAAGGCGGCGTGCCGGACCGACGGCCTGGTCATCAAGGCAGGCGAGCCCGGCGTCGAGATCACCCTGAAGCCTGCCGAGGCCTGATGACGCCGCTCCCGATCGAGGCGTATCGCGCGTTGGTACGCGAGGCCCTGGCCGAAGATCGCGGCCGCGGCGATGCCACCAGCGCTGCCACCATCCTGCCTGGCCTGCGTGCGCGCGGCGTGATCATCGCCAAGGCCGACCTCGTGGTGGCGGGCCTCGAGGTCGCCGCCGAGACCTTCCGCCAGGCTGACCCCGGCGCCATCGTCGAGGTGCGGTGGTCGGACGGCGCGCACGTGCAGTCGGGCGAGATCGTGGCGGGGGTCGCCGGTGATGCCCGGGCGCTGCTCGAGGCCGAGCGAACCGCCTTGAACTTCCTGCAGCGCCTGAGCGGCATCGCCACACTGACCGCACGGTTCGTCGCCGCCGCCGGCGGCGGCATCACCGTGCTCGATACTCGCAAGACCACGCCGGGCTTTCGTGTGCTCGAAAAGTACGCCGTGAGGTGCGGCGGCGGCACCAATCACCGGCAGCGGCTGGACGATGGCATCCTGATCAAAGACAACCACAAGCGGCTGGCCGGCGGTGTCCGGGCCGTGACCGAGCGCGCCCTGCAGAGCGCGGGCGGTCTGCCGGTCGAGGTCGAGGTGGAGACGCTGGAAGAACTGGACCAGGCGCTCCGGGCCGGCGCGCCGCGCATCCTGCTCGACAACTTCACCACCTACGACATCCGGGAGGCGGTGGCGAGGGTGGCGGGCCGCGCCTCGATCGAGATCTCCGGCGGCGTCACACTGGCGCGCCTGCCGGAGCTGGCCACCACCGGCGCGCAGTACGTTTCGGTCGGCGCCCTGACGCATTCGGCTCCCGCCGCGGACCTCAGCTTCGAACTTGAGCCCTGGTGATGTTGCCTGATGACCTGGCGGCGCCTCTCGGCGCGCTGCGCGGTCGGCGGCCGGAGGTGAACCTGGCCGTCCGCTGGCACGCGTCGGTGCCTTCCACCATGGACGTCGCCTCGACGTTGGCCGCCGGTGGCGCGGCTCATGGCGTGGTCGTGGTCGCGGACCAGCAGACCGCCGGGCGTGGCCGGCGTGGCCACGTGTGGGTCTCGCCGCCCGGCGCCGGCCTCTATCTCTCGTTCATCGCGCGCCCGGCCATTGCCGCCAGCACGTTCCTGTCGCTTGTCACCCTGGCCGCCGGTGTGGCGGTCCGCGACGGCATTCTCGCCGCCCAAGGACTGGCGGTCGACCTGAAGTGGCCGAACGATGTGATGGTCGGCCGGCGCAAGCTGGCTGGCATTCTCGCCGAGGGCCTGGCCCTCGGCACGGCCGGCCAGGCCGTGGTGATCGGCGTTGGGCTCAACTTGCGGGGGTCGTCGTATCCTCCTGACGTGGCCGCGCGGGCCACGTCGCTCGAGGGCGAACTGGGGCGGACGGTCGATCGCGGCCAGGTCATGGCCGAGGTGTTGGCGGCGTTGTGGGACCGCCTCGCCGCACTGGAGAGCGGTCCGGGTGATATTCTGCAGGCTTGGCGCGCCGCGTCGCCAAGCGCGATCGGCAGCCGGGTCGAGTGGGACGCGAAGAGCGGCACGACGGCCGGCATTGACGATTCCGGCGCGTTGTTGATTCGCACCTCGTCTGGCGTGGAGCGGGTGATCGCCGGCGAATTGCAGTGGCCCGCCTTTGCTCGCCCATGACCAGGCGAGCGACGGCGAGGTCTCGCCGTGGCGGCCTACGGCCGCGAAGGCGGACACCAAAGGCACCGATTCTTATGCTGCTAGCAATCGACGTCGGCAACACGAACATCGTCATTGGCGTCTTCCAGGGACGCGAGCTGGTGCATAGCTGGCGCCTGACGACGATCCGCGAGCGCACCGCCGACGAGTTGGGCATCCTGGTGACCGACCTGTGCGATCACCACCGCATCACCCGCCAACAGGTCTCGGGCATCGTGATCGCGTCGGTGGTGCCGCCGCTGACCGGCACGCTGCAGGCGATGGCGTTCAAGTACTTCGAGCGCACGCCGCTGCTGTTTGAGCCGGCCGTCAATGGCGGCATGCCGATCCTGTACGACAACCCCGCCGAGGTCGGCGCCGACCGCGTGGTCAACGCCTTGGCCGCGATCGATCAATGGGGTATCGGGACGCCGATCATCATCGTGGACTTTGGCACCGCCACCACGTTCGATGCGATTTCCGCCAAGGGGGAATATCTCGGCGGCGTCATTTGTCCGGGTCCCCAGATTTCGGCCGACGCGCTGTTTCAGCGGGCGGCGCGATTGCCTCGGATCGAGGTGCGCAAGCCGGCCACGGTGATTGGCACCAACACGGTCGCCTCGATGCAGTCAGGGCTGTTCTGGGGCTACGTGGACATGGTGGAAGGCCTGGTTCGGCGGATGAAAGTTGAACTCGGCGGCCGGGCGCTGGTGGTCGCCACCGGCGGCCTGGCCACGACCGTGGCGCTCGAGACACCGCTGATTGATCACGTCGACCCTGAGTTGACCTTGCAGGGACTGCGACTGGTTTGGGAACGTCAGGCCCCGAGCCCCCAGCCCCAAGCGCCAAGACCTTGACCGACGTCGACGCCTATTGCCGCGAGCTCGAGGCCTTCCTGTGTCGCAAGAACGACGGCCACCTGGTGCGTATCACCGGACCGGCGTTTGAGCGCGTGGTCGCGTGGGCACAGCAGGGCATTCCGCTCAAGGTGGCGGAGGCCGGCATCGACCGTTATTTCGAGCGCTACTATCGGCGCGGCCCGCGCCGCCGGCCCGTGCGGATTGATTTCTGCGAGTCCGACGTCCTCGATGCCTTCGACACCTGGCGGCGCGCCCTCGGCCTGTCGATGGTGGTGCCCGATTCGGCCGGCGGACCTGACGTCGAGGAGCCGGCCCCGGGAACCGGCCGCAGCCGCCGCTCGTTGGCGTCACAGATTGAGTCGGCGATCTCGCGCCTGACGGTTCTGCGCGGCAGCGACCAGGCCGGTCCGGTGATCGGCGCGGCGCTGGAGACGGCGGTGCGGGCGCTTGACGGCCTGCTGCCCGAGGCGCCGCGTGCCCGCGGCGATGCCCGGGACGAATTGCTCTTGCGGCTGACCGCGATCGACGCGGCCCTGGTGGCCGATGCGGCCCGGGCGCTTTCCGATCGTGAACGCGCCGGTCTCGAGCGCGAGGCCGACGCCGAGTTGGCGCCGTTTCGCCCGCGCATGGCGGCCGAGGCCTATGCGCAGTCCCGGCGCGCCGCGGTCGATCGGCTGGTGCGTCTCCACTTTGGGCTGCCTGAGATTGGCGTATAGAGTGTCTGACACCGCACAGGTTCAGGCGCGGTGTCAGACACTGTGATCATGCAACGAGGCGATCGACTCACGCTCACGATTGAACGGCCGGCGGCCGGTGGCCGGATGATCGCGCGTCATGAGGGCGCGATCGTCTTCGTGGCCGGCGCCATTCCGGGCGAAGTGGTCGAAGCCGAGGTGGAGAAGGTGCAACGCGGCACCGGCTGGGCCATCACGCGCGCCGTGATCGAGCGGTCTCCGGACCGCCTGCCCGACGCCGCCGACGGCACCTCGCCATCGGAGGGCGGCTGCGGCGGCAGCGTCCTGTCGCATATTGTCTACCCGCGCCAGCAGGCCATCAAGGCCGCGATTATTGCCGACGCGTTACGCCGCCTGGGCCGGATCACCCTTGAGGCGCCGGTCGAGGTGGTGCCTTCTCCCATCGATGGCTACCGGATGCGGGCGCGTCTCCATGTGCGAAACGGCCGCATTGGCTTTTTTCGCGAGGGCACCCACTCGCTGTGTGAGGCCGGTCCAACCCGGCAACTGCGGCCGGACACCGTTGCCGTAGTCGCGCGGCTGGAGCAGGCCTTGAAAGCGGTTGGCCGCGACATGGTTGGCGACATCGAGCTGTCCGAAAACCTCGACGCCTCTGAGCGCGCGCTGCACCTGGAACTGCTGCCCAACGCCGATCCGGCGCCCCTGATGGCCGCCACCCGGATCGAGGGGCTGACCGGCGTGACGTGCGCCGCGCCCGACGCTGCGCGGACGCTGGAACTGTGGGGGACCGCCGTGGTGTCAGACGTCGTCTGCGGCGTCAGGCTGGCACGCCACACGCGATCGTTCTTCCAGGGCAATCGCTTCCTGTTGCAGCCGCTGGTCGATCACGTGATCGCGCAGATCGCCGGCGGGCCGCTGCTCGATCTCTACGCCGGCGTCGGGCTGTTCAGTCTGGCCGCCGCCTACGCCGGGCATGGGCCGGTGGTCGCCGTGGAAGGCGATCAATTTGCCGCCGCCGACCTGCGGCGCAACGCCGTGGGCCGTGCCGACGTCAAGGTGCGCAGCGAGCCGGTGGAACGCTACCTGTCGGGAACCGCGGCTGCCGGGACCGTGATCGTCGACCCGCCGCGCACAGGACTCTCCAGCGACGCGATGGCGGGCGTGATCGCGGTGGCCGCGCCGCAGCTCATCTATGTCTCGTGTGACGTCGCCACGCTGGCGCGCGACGCGCGGCTCCTGCTCGAGGGCGGCTACCGAGTGGCCGGTGTGCGCGCGTTCGACTTGTTTCCGAACACGGCGCACGTCGAAACGATTATCGTGTTCGCGCGCTAGCGGCCGCGACAAAGCCTTCGAACAGCGATCGGAATTCGCCGGTCCGCCAGAAATTCTCCGGGTGCCACTGCACGCCGATGCAAAACACGGCGCCTGGCATCTCCATGGCTTCCACCACGCCGTCGGGCGAGGTGGCGGTGACCTCGAAGCCCGGCGCGACCTTGGCCACCGACTGGTGGTGGCGGCTGTTGACGTGACAGGTCTCACCGTCTTCCATGGTATCGGCCAGCAATTCCGAGAGCCTGGTGCCCTTGGCGACCCACACTTCATGCGCCACATGCGCGCGCGGCTCGGGCACCGAGTGTTCGAGCGCGCCGGGAACCTGGCTGGGAATGTCCTGGATCAAGGTGCCGCCCATGGCGACGTTGAGCAGTTGCATGCCGCGGCAGATGGCAAAGAACGGCACGTTGGCGGCGATTGCCGCGCGGGTCAGGGCAATCTCAAACGCATCACGGTCGGGCTCGGCGGGTTGAAACGTCGTGTGCGGGGCGTCGCCGTACAGCATCGGGTCGACGTCGCCGCCGCCGGTCAGCATGACGCCATCGACGCGGGCCAGCAGGTGTTCGGGCGACTCGCCACCCGCGGCGACCTCGACCGGTTCGCCGCCGGCCCGGCGGACGGATTCCATGTAGTCGGACATCCGGCGGTTCTGGGCGATCGCAATCAGGGGCATGGGCAAGCGTCCTACATTCGCGGCGGAACAGCAACGCCCATCAGATCGAGCATGCGGGTGAGCTGGAGGCGGAAATACGCGACCGCTGCGGCCCGCCAGCGGCGGACATCGTCGCGCTCTTCATTGAGGATCTGGGCGCGGTGATAGAAGGCATTGAACATCTGGGCCAGGCCGAAACCGTACTTGGCCAGCACCGCGAACTCAAGCGTGCGGACGACCTGTTCGACCACGTCATCCAGTCGCGAGGCTTCAAGGACCAACGCCCACAGTTCGTGGTCGCCGTCGCTGCCGTTGAGGAAGTCGGGCGGCGCCGACGGCAGCGGCGCCAGCATGGCCGCCTCGTCCAGGCCCAGCCGGTCGTGCAGCTTCTGGAAGATGTTGTTCGCCCGGACCGCCGCGTACTGGAGGTAGGGCCCACTCTCGCCCTCAAAGCTCAGCGCTTCGTCGATGTCGAACGCGATGACCTTCGTTCGCGAGTATTTGATCAGGAAATACCGGACGGCCGCGATGCCGACGGCCTCGGCGATGCGGCGCCGCTCGGCCTCGGGCAGGTCGGGCTGGCGGCGATCGACCTCGGACATCGCCTTGTCGATCACCCGATCGATCAGGTCGTCGGCCTTGACGCCCAGGCCCTTGCGGCCAGACACCTCGACAAACGGGCGCTTGGCTTCGTCGGAATCAGGCGGCGGCGCGAAGCCGAGTTCCCTGGCGGTGGCGTGCGACAGGGCCACCATCTCGTACGAAAAATGGGTGAGCCGGTCGGCTTCGGCCTGGTGGCCGATCGCGCCCAGGGCCTGCTTGAGCAACTTCTGCAGATAGGCCTGGCGCACGTCGATCACGTTGTAGGTGGCGGCGGCGGCGCCGAAGGACGGGTGCTCCGAAGCGGCGAGTGCGGTGTCACTGGTGGTGGCCCACAGCGTCTCGCCGTTCATGCGGGTCGCGAAGGGCCGGTAATAAAAATCGTGACCGAGCAGGCCCGACTTCCAGAATTGGTAGGCCATGTCCTTCGCCACGTAGACGGCCGTGCCATTCGACCGCACGATGACCTTCTCGCGCGACTCAGGGTCGTCGTCTTCCGGACTTGGTGTGGCGTCCGGATCGTCGATCTTCATCACCCAGCAGCCGGCGTGTTTGCCTTCGTGCTGCAGATAGACCGCGCCAGTGGCTTTCATGGCCTCGAAGGCGCGCGCCCAGAACTTGAGGCGCAGGATGTCGCCCTCCCACGTGAGCAACTGGTAGTCGATGTTGAGGCGCGCCATGGTCTTGAGGTGCGCGCGGACCACCGTGTCGGCGATGAACGCGGCCAGGCCGGCGGTGGGCTCGACGCCGTGTTCGATGTCATGCAGCGTCGCCGCGCGAACCTTCAGGCGCTCCTTGTCGCCGGCGTACCACTCGGTGACGCGGGCGTACAGGTCCCAGCAGTAGTAATCAAAGCGGGTGGTCGCGGCCAGCTGCCGGGCGCCGGCCAAATCGATCTTCTCGAACTCGCGGAAGCCGACCACTACGTCGGCCACCTGCACACCGGTATCGTCGATATAGTTCTGCACCTCGACCGGCGTGCCGCGGAAGCGCAAGGCCCTCACCAGCGTGTCGCCCAGCGCCGAATTGCGGAGGTGGCCGATGTGCGCGGCCTTGTTCGGGTTGATCGCCGTGTGCTCGACGATGGTCTTGTCGGTGCGCGGCGGCAGCGCCGGCAGCGTCCCGGCCAGTCCCAGCCGGGCCAGCAGGAACGAGGGTCGATCCAGGAATACGTTGAGATAGCCGTTCGGCGCCGCCTCGACCCGGGTGATGCCAGGGACGGGCCCGAAGGCTGCCGCGATTTCCTGGGCGATTGCCCGTGGCGCCTTGCGCAGGCGCCGGGCCAGATCGAACGCCACCGGCGTCCCCAGGTCGCCGAGGGTCCGGTTCGGCGGGCACTCGACCGTGATCGACAGGTCGGGGTCGGTGATGTCGTAGCGCTCGGCAAGCAGGGTGCGCACACGCGCCTTGAGCTGTTCGTGAAGAGGAAGAATCATGATGCTGGTTCGTTGACTCGGTCCGAGCGAAGCGGTACGATCACGTTATCATTTCCCCACGCCTTCGTCATGGTTGACGCTGGAATCGGCCGCCTGCTTATCTCGAGTCTGCACCAGGGCATCGCCGACGTATCACCAAGCCGGCTCGATTTCTACGAAAACTGGCTGAGTCCGTCCGGCATGCGTGACGGCCGCATCGGCCTGGCGCCGCTTGGCGCCGTGCTCAGCTTCCTGCACCGCGAGGAGCCGCCGTCGAACGACCAGATCGCCACCCGCGCCGGCGTTTGTGCCGCCGACTGGACCTACCAGGAGCTGTCGAGTTTGCGCCGATGGTACATCCGGCGCTTGCCCCTCGGCCTGCGTTCGCGCGCGGCGCTGGGCCTGGGCCGCCGGTTGGTGTTCGCGACCGTGCGACACTCGAAGGTCAAGAGCCGCATGCGGGGCGCCACCGCCGTTGTCGAGATCAAGTCGGCGCTGTGCGAGCAGCTGCGCAGTCCCGCCACCGTGCCGATGCACGGCTTCTACGCCGCCGCCTGGCAGCGATTGTTCATGCACTGCGAAGTGGATGCCGAGGTCGGGCTGACCGGCGATCTCCCCGGCGGATGGAGCCTGGCGGTTACCGTGCACGGCGCGCGGGCGCCGGAAGCGGCGGTCTCCGCGTGAGCGGCGGCGCCTGGACGCGCGCCAGCCTGTTGGCCGCGGCGTTGGCGTGGCCCGCCGCCGGCGCGGGCCAAGTGGCGGCCGGTGCGCCGGTCATGGTGCTGCCGTTCGACAATCCTTCACAGCAACCCCGCCTCGTCTGGATGCGCGAAGGCGCGGCGGTGCTGCTGACCGATTTACTGGCGGCCAGTGGCGAACACGTGATTGAACGCGGCGAACGCCTGCGGGCGTTTGAACGGCTGCAACTGCCGCCTGATGCAGAACTGAGCCGCGCCTCCTCGCTCAAAGTCGGACAGGCCGTCGGTGCCGGCGTCGTCGTCATTGGCACCCTGAGCCTGGACGGTGAACAGCTGGTGGCGCGCGGGCGAGTCGTGCGGCTCGACACCGGCCGGCTGCTGCCCGAAGTCCAGGCATCGGGCCGGCTGGCCGATGCGTTCGGCGTCTTCGGCCGACTGGCCTCCCTGGTGCGCGGAACCGAGGCGGGACCTCCAACCGTGCCATCCGACAGCCTTCCACCCTCGCCGCAGGTCTTCGAGCTCTATATCAAGGGACTGGTGGCGGAAACGCCGGCCACGGCGATTGCCTTCCTGGAGCAGGCCCTCCAGATCGCGCCGACTTTCGATCCCGCGCGACTGGCATTGTGGAACCTCCACACCGACCTCTCAGCCCATCAACCGGCGCTCGATGCCGTGGCGGGCATTCGCGCCGACTCTCGTCACTCGCGCGAGGGCCGGTTCCGGCGGGCGCTGTCGCTGCTCAGCTTGAGGCGGTTCGATGACGCCTTGCAGGCGCTGCGGGCTCTTCAGAGTGAAGAGCAATCGGCCGCGGTCACCAATGCGATTGGCGTGGCCGAACTGCGCCGCACGGCGACGCCGCAACCGGGGCGCGCGACCTACTACTTCAGCCAGGCCAGCGAAATCGATCCGGCCGATGGTGACTTGTTCTTCAATCTTGGCTACGCCTACTGGTTGGACCGCGATCCACGGGCCACCATCTACTGGTTGCGCGAGGCGGTGCGCCGCAACCCTGGAGACGGCGATGCGCACTTCATCCTCGGCGCGGCGCTCCAACAGTCCGGCAGCCCAGCCGAGGCCGCGCGCGAACGCGAACTCGCCGCCCGCCTGTCGTCGAAGTACGCCGGGTGGGACGCGCGCGCAGTCGCGGGCGACCCGGTGCCGAGGGGGCTTGAGCGGCTGGCCGCCGAGTTGACGTCCTCGACGACGCGGGTCGACAGCATCCTGACCACCGCTGGGCAGCGCGACCAGGAGACGCTGGCGGCGTTCCACCTCGACGCCGGTCGCCGCGCGTTTCAACGCGAGGCCGACCGCGAGGCCATTCAGGAACTGCGCCGCGCGCTCTACCTTTCACCGTACCTGGCCGAGGCACACTTGATGCTGGGCCGGTTGTATCTACGAGGCGGCCGGGCCGAAGAGGCGGTCGAGGCGCTCAAGATCGCGCTCTGGAGCGAGGAGACGGTGGAGGCCCACGTCGCGCTGGCCGAGGCCTATCTGCAGATGCAGGATCACGCTTCGGCGAGGATCGAAGTGGACCGGGCCCTGGCCCTGGATCCCCTGGCCGGCGCGGCGCTGGCAGTGAAGGCGAAGATCGGCGGAAGCCCGTGGTAAAATTCTGCCCGGTTCTGCACTGATGCCTACGACCCAAGACGACGCGTTTCGCGAGATTCAGCTCGACGGCAAGCAGTTGGTCTTCATGGCCATGGCTGTGGTGGTCATCGGCGTCGGCGTCTTCCTGCTTGGCGTCATGGTCGGCCGCGGCGTCCGCAACGAACGTGGACTGCCAGGCGGCGCCGACCTGGTGGCCGCCACGTCGGTCGAGTCCGAGCCGCCCCTGCCGCAGGCATCGGTGAACCAGGGGTCGACGACCACGCCGATCACCGCGGGCGAGCAGTTGAGCTACGCCGAGCGCCTGACCGGCAACGACAGCGGCCCCGACGGACTCAAGAAACCGAGCGAACCCGTGCCGGCAGTGGAAGCCCCGACGCCCAAGGCCGAGCCGGTTGCGGAGCCGAGCGCGGCGCCGGCCGAATCGGCGCCCGCGCGTGTCCCGGCTCCGGCGGCGGCAGCGGTGGCACCGGGCGAACCCGCGGGCTCCGGTTTTGCCATTCAGGTCGCGGCCCTGCGCGAGCGCAAAGAGGCCGACACCATCGTTGCCCGGTTGGCTGGCAAGGGCTATCCCGCCTACGTGCTGGCACCGGTCAAGGGGGCCCCGGCGGTGTACCGCGTCCGCGTGGGCAAGTTTAAGGATCGCCGCGAAGCCGACACGGTGGCTGCCCGGCTGGAGAAGGAAGAGCAGTTCAAGCCCTGGGTCGTCCGCTAGGGCGCCCGATGGTGACGACTCCCAAGACTCGACAGCCGATTTGGCAACTGATGGGCCGCCTGTTTCGGGCGCATCCATGGCACGGCGTGCGACTGGGCGAGAAGGGCTCCGATGTCATCACGTGCTATATCGAGATCACACCCTCCGACACCGTCAAGTACGAGCTCGACAAGGCGACCGGCCTGCTGAAGCTGGATCGTCCACAGCGCTTCTCGAATTTCTGCCCGGCCCTGTATGGCCTGCTGCCACAGACCTATTGCGGCGAGCGGGTGGCGCAACTGAGCGCCGAGAAGACCGGGCGTTCCGGGATCAGCGGTGACCTGGATCCCCTGGATGTGTGCGTGCTCACCGAGCGGCCGGTGTCGCACGGCGACATTCTGCTGCAGGCCATTCCGATCGGCGGCTTGCGCATGATCGACGGCAGCGAGGCCGACGACAAGATTGTTGCGGTGCTGGTGGGCGATACCGCCTACGGCGGCTTTCGCGACATCGCGGATTGCCCAGAGGCCCTGGTCTCACGGCTGATTCACTACTTCGAGACCTACAAGCTGGTGCCCGGCAGCATCGAGAACCCGTGCGCCATTACGCATGTGTACGGGCGTGAAGAAGCCTTCGACGTGATTCGCCGCGCGCAGGCTGATTACCATGAGAAGTTCGGCTCGCTCGAATCGTTGCTCGATGCGGCGATGAAGGCGTGACTTTCCGGCTTGGCTCGGCCTCGGCGCTCGCCCTGACGTCCGGCGTCCTGCTGGCCTTGTCGTTCCCACGTTACGGGCATCCGGCCATCGCGTTCATCGCGCTGGTGCCGCTCTATGTGGCGCTCAGTGGGTGGAATGGGCGTGCGGGCCATTGGCCCGGGATTTCCACCGGCCGCGGATTCCGGCTGGGACTGATCACCGGCTGTGTTCACTTCGCCGGCACGGTCTATTGGACTGGCGCGACCGTGCAGACGTTTGGCGGCTTGCCGCTGCCGGTGGCGGTCTTCGTGACCGGCCTGCTGGTGTTGTACATGGCCGCGTATGTGGCCCTGGCATCAGCGGCGGCCGCACTTTTTATCCGGCGGTTCGGGCTGGTCGGCCTCGTGTTGTCACCGGCGGCCTGGGTGGCCACCGAATACACCCGCGGGTTCCTGTTCGGCGGATTTCCCTGGATTCCCCTCGGCAACACCATGGTCACGTTGCTGCCCATCGTGCAGTTGGCCAGTCTCGTCGGCGTGTACGGGCTGTCGGCATTTGTCGGGCTCGTGAATGTCGGTTTCGCGGCGGTGGCGTTGACGACCGGCCGCATGCGAGTCACGGCGATCGCGGGTACCGTGGCCCTGATCGTGGCTGTCTCAGTGTGGGGCGGGCAGCGGATGGCCGCCAACCACCTGACCCAGGGGCAGCCCATTCGAGTGGGACTGATTCAGGCCAATATCGCGCAGGTCGACAAGTGGAATCCGGCCCGCGCCGACATGATTGTCGATCGCTACCTGCAACTGACCCGGCAGGCTTCCGATAGCGGCGCTGACTTCCTGGTGTGGCCGGAATCGTCGACGCCATTCTTCTTCCAGGACGACCCGGCGGCCGCCGTGATTCGTCGCCTGGTGCGGCAGATGGAGAAGCCGTTGCTGCTCGGCAGTGACGAGGTTGAGCCGGGTTCACCGAACCGGTACTTCAACTCGGCCGTCATGCTTGATGCGGCCGGCACGACCGCGGCGGTCTACCGCAAGATGCACCTCGTGCCGTTTGGCGAGTACGTGCCGTTCCAGCAGGCGTTGTTCTTCGTGGCGCCGCTGGTCGAGGCGGTGTCGGCGTTCACGCCCGGCGAACGGGTGACGATGTTGCCGGTACGCGAGCACATGGTCAGCACCGCAATTTGCTACGAGGTGACCTACCCCAGTCAATCACGAGCAGCCGTACGGCAGGGAAGTGAGCTGCTGACCACCATCACCAACGACGCGTGGTACGGCGAATCGTCGGCCGCGTACCAGCACTTCGAGATGGCGGCCATGCGGGCGGTCGAACAGGGCCGCTACCTGGTGCGGGCCGCCAATACCGGTGTCAGCGGCATCATCGACCCCTATGGCCGGGTCATCGTCCGGACCAACCTCTTTGAGACCGCCGCCGTGGTCGGCGAGGCGCGGTTCGTGCAGGAACTGACGCCGTATGCCAGAATTGGGGATCTGATCGCGCTCTTCGCCACCGTGCTGACCGTGCTCGCGCTCGGTGTCGCCGTGTGGCTGAACGCCGAACGCTAATCGTTCAAGGAGATTTGCTTGGCCATCGTCATTGAAGACCTCGTCCGCCGTTCCACCGACCTGCTGAAGCGGGCCGCCGACATGCGGAGCTATCTTTGACGATGCGCATGATCCCGGTGAGCTAGCGCAGCTCGAACAGAAGGTGGCGGCCGCCAACTTCTGGGACAACCAAGCCGATGCACAGAAGACGCTTCAGCGGCAGCGCCGGCTGGCCGAAGACATCGACCTGGGCGCCAGCCTGGCGAAGAAGGCCGACGACATTGGCGTGCTGCTCGAGTGGGCGCGCGGCGGAGAAGACGTGCTGGCCGACTTGGCCCGCGCCCTTGATGCCCTGGACGTGCAGGTCGAAGCGGCCGAGACCAAGAAGATGCTGAGCGGCGAGCACGACCTCGCCAACGCCATCATCACCATCCACCCGGGCGCCGGCGGCGTCGAATCCCAGGACTGGGCCGAGATGCTGCTGCGCATGTACCTGAAGTGGGCCGAGCGCCGTGGCTTCAAGCGCGAGATGCTTGAGTATCAACCTGGTGAAGAAGCGGGATTAAAGAGCGTGACCTTCACGCTCAGCGGTGAGTATGCCTTCGGCCTGATGGCCGCCGAAGCCGGCGTGCATCGGCTCGTCCGCATTTCGCCATTCGACCAGGCGGCCCGTCGTCATACTTCATTCGCCTCGCTCTACGTGTGGCCGGAGTTTGATGACGACATTGAGATCGACATTCCCGAAAAGGACCTGCGCATCGACACCTTCCGATCGAGCGGCGCCGGCGGCCAGCACGTCAACGTCACCGACTCCGCTGTTCGCATCACGCACCTGCCGACTGGCATCGTCACCTCGTGCCAGAACGAGCGGTCGCAGCACAAGAACAAGGACGTGGCCATGAAGGTGCTGAAGGCCAAGCTGTACGACCTGAAAGAGAAGGAGCAGCAGGACAAACTGTCGCAGATCGGCGGCGCCAAGAAGGAGATTGCTTTCGGGTCGCAGATTCGCAGCTACGTGTTGCAGCCCTACCAGATGATCAAGGATCACCGGACCAAGTACTCTGAAGGCCAGGTCGAGAAGGTCTTGAACGGCGATATTGACGCGTTCATCAAGACCTACCTGATGCAGAAAGCTACCGGGACGTTGGGCCAGGCGGCGGCCGACGAAGACGACGACTAGCGCAGGATCGCGATCACTCCGGCCAGCGCCGCCGTCTGGGTGGCGCCGAATACCAGGCCCCACTTCAGCAGCTCTGCATTGCGGTCGATCATCTCGGCCCGCAGCTTGCCAAAACCGTCCGCCATCTCAGCCCGTATTTCACCGAACCCGGTGGCCATTTCTGTCCGCACCTTGCCGAACTCGGCGGCCATCTCAGCTCGCAGCTTGCCCGACTCGGCGGCCATCTCAGCTCGCAGCTTGCCCGACTCGTTGGCCATCTCAGATCGTAGCTTGCCCGACTCGGTGGCCATCTCGGCACGCACCTTTCCGAACTCGGTTGTCATGTCGACTCGCAGCCGGCTGCTTTCTTCGGTGAGGCGCCGTTCGAATCGGTCCGTCACAATCATGATCACGTCGTTGGTGTCGTCTGTCATCACGACCTCTGCACGCTGCGCGCTGCTGGCATACATGATTCACTCTGATTCCCTGACCACCGCCTGACCACACGACGACGGTCTCATCGTCAAGCCTGTGCGGCAAGCGAAAAGAGAAGGGCGCGAAGAGATTTTACAGATCGCAGATTCTGCGTACGCCTGCGGCTACTGCCGCGACGGCTGTGAGGGCTGGGTGCCGGAGATAAACGCCTCGCTGATCGCGCGGGCATTCAGGTCGCTTGTGACCTCGCCGGTGTCGCGGTCCACCGTCATGAACACGATGTTGCCAGGCGCGTCGAAGGTGGGTGGATGTTCGCGGTCGGCGTAGAGGTCGAGATACGATCGCATGAAGTCGATCCACATCGGCAGCGCCGCGGTGGTGCCGGTTTCGTTGCCGCCGATCGGCTTCTTCTCGTCGTGGCCCATCCAGACCCCCACCGTGACATTGGGGTCGAAACCGACGAACCAGGCGTCGGTGTTGTCGTCGACGGTGCCGGTCTTGCCGGCGAGCGGCCACTTCAGGGAGTTGGCTGACGCCGCGGTCCCGCGCTGCACCACGCCTTCCAGCAAATTGGTCATCACGTAGGCGGTATCGGCTCGGATCGCATCCTTGGGCTGCGGCCGCGATTCTTCAAGCAGCGCGCCTTCGCGATCGGTAATCGTCTGCGCCAGCAGCGGCTGCATGCGGATGCCATGGTTGGGGAATGCCGAGAACGCGCTGGTGATCTCCATCAGCGTCACTTCCTGCGCGCCGAGCGCCATCGACAGGAACGGCCGGAACGGCTGCGCGAAGCCAAACTTGCCGGCGTAGGACGCCACCTGGGTCGGGCCTAGCATCTCAATCACCTTGACGGCAGGAATGTTGCGCGACTGTTCGAGCGCGTGCCGCAGCGTCATGCTGCCCTGGAACTTGCGGTCGTAGTTGCGCGGCTGGTACGTCGGCTGGCCGGCGCCGGCATCGAAATCGGTCGGTTCGTCGACCAGGATCGTGGTGGGCGTCAGCCCGCGGTCGATTGCCGCGGTGTACAGGATCGGCTTGACCGTCGAGCCCATCTGCCGCAACGCCTGCGTGGCGCGATTGAACTTGCTGCGCCCAAAGCTGTAGCCGCCCACCATCGCCAGGACCTGGCCGGTGTGGTTGTCGATGGCGACCAGGGCGCCCTCGAGCACCGGGGTCTGCTCAAGGGTGACGGTGGCCGTCTGGCCTTCGATCTTTGTCAGTTCGACGTCGATCACGTCGCCCACCTTGACCAGGTCGGCCGGTGACGTGCGGCGTGTCCACTGGATGCCGGCCCGGCTCAGCTCGCCGGCGAGCGCACCGATGCGCAACCGCGCGCCCGTTGTGTTTACCGATCGCACGACGGCGGGGACGATGTCGCCCACCACCATGCGGCGCGCCCAGCGATCGTGCTTGAAGTTGTCGACCGTCCTGCCTTCTTCCAGCACATTGCGGCGCGGCTTGCGAAAGCCTCGGCGCTTGTCGACGCGGCGCAGGCCCTGGTCGACCGCCCGATTGGCGGCCTGCTGCAGCTTGAGATCCAGGCCGGTTCGCACCGTCAGCCCGCTTTCATAGAGCGCCTTGGCGCCGTAGGTCGCTTCGAGGTGCTTACGGATTTCCTCCAGGAAATACGGCGCCTGGCTGGTCTCGGCACCCGGGTCGCCGGCCACGACAATCGGCTTCTCCTTGGCCAGGGCGGCCACGTCGGACGTGATGTAGCCCTCGGTGGCCATGCGGTCGAGGGCGTAGTTACGCCGCCGCTTGGTGGCCTCGGGATTGACGAACGGGCTTTGCCGCACGTTGCCCTGGATGATGCCGGCAATGGTCGCGGCCTCCTCGAGCGCCAGGTCTTTGGCCGACTTGCCGAAGTAGAGCCGTGACGCCGCTTCCACCCCGTAGGCACCGTGGCCAAAGTAGATCTGATTGCAATACATCGTGAAGATTTCCGGCTTCGAGTACCGCTTTTCGATTTGGATAGCGACGATCGATTCCTTGATCTTGCGTTCCCACGAGCTGTCGCCGGTGGTGAAGCCGATGTTGGTGGCGAACAGGTTGCGCGTGAGTTGCTGGGTGAGGGTGCTGCCGCCCGGCACCCGGCCGCTGGAGACGATGTCGCGAACCAGCGCCAGCATCATCCGGGAGATGCTCAAGCCGGCGTGGTCGAAGAAATCGCCATCTTCGGCCGCCAGGATCGCCTGGCGGAGGGTCTCGGGAATGTCGTTGTAGTGAACGACGACCCGGCGCTCCACGGCAAATTCACCGATCGGTTGGTCGTCTTTGCCCAGCACGCGGGTGATGGTGTTGGGCGCGTAGTCGTCCAGGTCCGAGATGAGCGGCAGGTCGTCCGAGTAGGCAAACAACACCCCCGCGGCCGTGCCCAGGAGGGCTGCCGTGACAAACAGGGCGGCGACGCCAGCGTGTCGGGCGTAGCGGAAGGCGATGGTCATTCGTGACGCGTGTTCTGAGTCCCTCGAAGGGCTAAGTCTCAGTATAGCAGTCAGTTCGGCGGCCACAGCCCGGCTGGCCGGATCTTTGAGTTGACAGCAAAACACTCAGATTTCATACTAAGACCATGAGCAAAATCATCGGTATCGATCTGGGCACAACCAATTCCGTCGTGGCAGTGATGGAAGGCGACCAGCCCACCGTCATTCAGAACGCGGAAGGGAGCCGGATCACCCCGTCGGTCGTGGCGTTCAGCAAGACCGGCGAGCGATTGGTCGGCCAGGTGGCCAAGCGGCAGGCGGTCACCAATCCCGAGAACACCATCTTCTCGATCAAGCGCTTCATGGGCCGCCGCTTCGACGAAGTGAACGAGGAAATGAAGATGGTGCCCTACCGCGTGGAGCGCGCCGGCAACGGCGACGTGCGCGTGAAGGCCCAGGACCAGGACCTGGCGCCGCCGCAACTGTCGGCGATGATCCTGCAGAAGCTCAAGCAGGCGGCCGAGGACTACCTGGGCCAGCCGGTCACCCGGGCCGTGATCACGGTGCCCGCGTATTTCAACGACGCCCAGCGCCAGGCGACCAAGGAAGCCGGCCAGATCGCCGGCCTCGAAGTCATGCGCATCGTCAACGAGCCGACGGCGGCGGCGCTGGCCTACGGCCTCGACAAGAAGAAGGACGAGACGATTGCCGTCTACGACTTCGGCGGCGGCACATTCGACATCTCGATCCTCGAGGTGGGTGAGGGCGTGGTCGAGGTCAAGTCGACCAACGGCGACACGCACCTCGGTGGTGACAACCTCGATCAGCGGGTGATCGAGTGGATTATCGACGAGTTCCGCAAGAGCGACGGCATTGACCTCGGCAAGGATCGCATGGCGTTGCAGCGCCTGCGCGAGGCCGCCGAGAAGGCCAAGATGGAACTGTCGTCGGTGATGGAGACCGAGATTAACCTGCCGTTCATCACCGCGGACGCCAGCGGCCCCAAGCACCTGGCCATGAAGCTGTCGCGGGCGAAGTTCGAATCACTGGTCGAAGAGCTGCTGCAAAAGACCGTGGGTCCGACCAAGACGGCGCTGACCGACGCCGGTATCGACCCCTCGAAGATCGACGAAGTGGTCCTGGTTGGCGGTTCCACGCGCATTCCGCGCGTGCAGGCCATCGTCAAGGAGATCTTCGGCAAGGAACCGCACAAGGGCGTGAACCCCGATGAAGTCGTCGCAGTCGGCGCCGCGATTCAGGCCGGCGTCCTCGCCGGTGAAGTCAAGGATCTGCTGCTGCTGGACGTGACGCCGCTGTCGCTGGGCATCGAGACCATGGGCGGCGTGATGACGCCGCTGATTCAGCGCAACACCACCATCCCGACGCGCAAGAGCGAAGTGTTCTCGACGGCGTCAGACAGCCAGACCAGCGTCGAAGTGCACGTCGTGCAGGGCGAGCGTCCGCTGGCCCGCGACAACCGCACGCTCGGCCGGTTCCACCTGGTCGGCCTGCCGCCGGCGCCGCGGGGCGTGCCGCAGATTGAGGTGACCTTCGACATCGATGCCAACGGCATCGTCAATGTGTCGGCCAAGGATCTGGGCACCCAGAAGGAACAGAAGATCACGATCACCGCTTCGTCTGGTCTCAGCAAGGACGAGGTGGACCGCATGATGCGCGAGGCCGAGGCGCACTCGGACGAAGACAAGAAGCGGCGCGAGGAGATCGAGATTCGCAATCGCGCCGACCAGTCGATGTATACCGCCGAACGCATGATCAAGGATGCCGGCGAGAAGATTCCCATCGCCGACAAGAACGCCATCGAGAACGCCATGGCCGACCTCAAGAAAGCCATCGAGGCCAATGACACGCCGGGCATGAGCAAGGCGATGGACGTCCTGATGAGCGCTCAGCACAAGGCGTCGGAGGCGCTCTACAAGCAGCAGCCAGCGGCTGAGCCTGCGGCCGGGGCCTCGGACGGTCCGGGTGGCGAGGCTGCCGAGGGCGGCGCCAAGCCGGACGGCGATGTCATCGACGCCGAAGTGGTCGAGGATGAGAAGAAATAGCGAAGCGCGACTGGCGAATCGCAAAGCATAACGATGGACCTGTACATCGTGCTCGGCGTGGAGCGTGGGGCCGCATCCGGCGAGATTAAGAAGGCCTATCGCCGGCTGGCGCGACGCCTGCATCCGGACATCAATCCGGGCGATGGCGAGGCCGAGGTGCGGTTTCGCCAGGTGCTTGACGCCTACGAGACGCTGATCGATCCCGATCGGCGGCGGCGCTACGACGCGGGGCAGTTGAGCGGCGTCAGCGAAGAGGAGGCGGCGACGTTCGGCTTTGCCGGGTTTGATTTTTCAAGCCGGGTCCATGCCGAGCGCACCACCACGTTTGGCGAATTGTTCGAGGAAGTGCTGTCGCGGCGGGTCAGTCGCGACGCACCCGACGGCGCCGACCATGGCGCCGATATCCATGCCCGGACCACCCTGACATTTGAAGAGGCCTGGCACGGCGTGCAGCGCTCGGTGACGGTCACGCGGCAGGATACCTGCCGCTCGTGCGCCGGCAGCGGGTTTCAGCGGGTGGCCGAAACGCGGTGCATGGTCTGCGAAGGCACCGGTGCGGTGCGCTCGGTGCGCGGCCACATGGTATTTGCCAAGAACTGCCCAACCTGTGGCGGAGCCGGGCGGCTCAAGCAGGAGGAGTGCCTGCCGTGCCACGGCCAGGGCGTGGCGCCGCGGACTGAGACGCTCCAGGTGCGGATTCCCGCGGGGGTGGCTGCCGGCGCGCGCGTGCGCATTCCCGGTAAGGGCCACGCCGGAGTGCGCGGCGGCCTGCCCGGCGACCTCCTGATCGACGTCGACGTGCTTGAGCACCCGATTTATCGCCGCGAGGGTGACGACCTGCATCTGTCGGTCCCGATCGCCGTGCACGAGGCGGCGCTCGGCGCGAAAATCGACATTGAATCGCCCGACGGTCCGGTCCGGTTGCGCGTGCCCCCTGGCACGCAGTCGGGGCAGCGGTTTCGCTTGCGCGATCGGGGCGCGGTTGGCCGAAATGGCCGGCGCGGCGACCTGGTGGCCGAGGTGCGCATGCGGCTGCCCAAGGTGCTGGACGAGCGTTCCAAGGAATTGCTGCGCGAATTCGGCCGGATCAACGGCGAAAGTGTCAGGGAGTCCACCTCCGCGAAAGCTGCGGCGGATCAACAATGACCAAGCGACAAGGCAAAGCCTATTTCATGATCAGCGTGGTGGCGCAGCGCTACAACATCCATCCACAGACGCTGCGCCTGTACGAGCGGGAAGGATTGCTCAAACCTTCACGCACCGAGGGCAACACGCGGCTTTATTCCGAGGACGATCTCGAGCAGTTGGAAACAATTCTGTCACTTACCCGAGATTTGGGCGTCAACCTGGCCGGCGTGGAGATCATCTTGAATATGCGCGGCAAGATGGAGCAAATGCAGGGGGAAGTGAACGAGTTCATGGAATATGTGAAGCACGAACTGGCGCGCGGCATCGACGATTGGGAGCAGCGGTTGGGTACCGCGCTCGTGAAAGCGTCGCCGGCCGACCTGGTGCGATCGGTGCATCCGGGTCCCGATGCGACCGTGAGCAAGTCCGACGCCACAAAAAAATCTCGCGGACAAAGCTAAAAGGTATTGTCATCGCGAGGTCAGTGATAAGATTTGCCCGTGGTCAGGAAGTTCGAGTCACTGGCATCTGAATCAGAAACTCTGCACGCCTACCTCCGAGAAATTTCCAGCTTCCCGCTGCTCACGCCCGATGCCGAACAGCAGCTTGGTCGCCAGATTCAACAACACGGTGATGAAGATGCGCTGGGACGGCTCGTGCAGTCGAACCTGCGGTTTGTCGTGCAGTACGCGAAGCGATTCCGGCGCCTCGGTGTACCGCTGCTCGACCTGATTCACGAAGGCAACCTCGGCCTGATCGAAGCCGCGCGCCGGTTCGACCCCGCGCAGGCGCAGACATTTCAAGCCTCGGCCTTGTGGTGGATTCGACAGGCCATGATGCACCTGTTGGCCGAAGCCTCGCGCACGCCGGAAGTCAGCTCCACCGGCTTGATGGCCGCGGCTGTGGCCGGCCGCCAGGTCGAGGCGATCCGCGTCGCCCTGGAGTACGCGCACTCGGCCGGTGGTGAGATCCGCGAGCCGGCGACCAGTGACGCCGAAGACCTTGAGGTGCACCTGCAGAACGAGGGCCGCAAGCGGCGCAAGGCCCGCAAACAGGGCAAGGGCCCCCTCAAGTTCGAGGCCGGCGCCCTGCACGCGCTGCGTCAGCACAGCGTGCTGCGCAGTTACCTGAACTAATGGACTGTCCCATTTGCAACGGTTCGCGCTGGAAGAGCGTGGAGGTCAACGGCGTTGAGCGCCTGACCCGCTGCGATTGTTGGCGCGACCTGGTGACCAGCCGTTATTTTGCCGAGTCCAGGATTCCGCCCAAGTTCGCCAAGGCGGAACTCGGCAATTACATCCCCGACACCGACTCGCAGAAGGATGCGCTCCGCCAGGCGCAGAAGTTTGTCGAGGCGTTTCCGGCCGCCCAGAAGGGCATTGTCTTCTACGGCCCGCCCGGCGTCGGCAAGACCCACCTCGCGATCGGTGTCCTCAAGACCGTGATTCGCGACAAGGGGGGGCGCGGGTTCTTTTTCCAGACCACTGAGTTGTTGCGCCTGGTGCGGGAGACCTACAACCGATCGGTCGACGAGACCGAGATGGAAGTGCTGCGTCCCGTCCTCGATGCCGATGTCCTGGTGCTCGACGACCTGGGCGTCGAGAAGACCTCCGAGTGGGTGCAGGAGACGCTGGGCCTCGTCATCAACGCCCGCTACAACGCCCGCCGCGCGACGATCGTCACCAGCAACCTGGCCGATGTCGTCGATCAGAACCACAAGGACTTCATCAACTCGTTCATGCTTCAATTGGGCGTGCGCAGCCGTTCGCGGCTGCTTGAAATGTGTGAGTGGGTGCCGGTCCAGGGCACCGATATCCGCGATATCGAGCGCGTCAGCCAGGCCGCCAAGAGCGGGCGGATGCCGGAGGCTCCGGGGCGCATCCAGAAGCGGCCGTTGCCGGGCAAGTCCGGTGGCATGGCCCGCGCGAACCTCAAAGACGGCGGCACCCAGTTCGAACTGCAGTGGCCCGGGGGCAAGGCCGGAAGCAAGTAGTGTCCATCGGGATCTACCTTCACATCCCGTTCTGCGCGGCCATCTGCAATTACTGCAACTTCAACCGCGGTCTGCACGACGATGGGCTGCGACGTCGCTACGTCGAGGCCCTCGTCGCCGACATTCGCCGCCAGGCCGCCCCCGCCGTCGACACCGACACGATCTTCTTCGGCGGCGGCACGCCGTCGCTGCTGGCCCCCGCGGAAGTCGACGCGATCATTGGCGCGTGCCGCGACAGCTTTGCCGTGTCGGCCGATGCCGAGGTCACCCTCGAGGCCAATCCGGAATCCGCATCCGCCGCCGCGCTGGACGGTTTTCGCGCCGCCGGCGTCAATCGGCTCAGTTTCGGTGTCCAGTCTTTTCACGACACGGAGCTCGCGCGCCTGGGCCGGCTGCACTCATCGGCCACCGCGCGCCACGCCGTGACGCTGGCACGCGCCGCGGGATTCGATAACGTGAGCCTCGACCTCATGATGTGGTTGCCTGGACAGCGGCCGGCCGACTGGCTGGGCTCGGTGGATGGGCTCATCGATGTCGGTCCCGAGCATGCCTCCCTCTATTTGCTGGAGATCTATCCCAATGCGCCACTCAAAGATGAGATGGCGCGTGGCGGGTGGTCGGTAGCGCCAGACGATGACGCCGCGCAGATGTATCTGGATGGCCTGGGTCGCCTGGATCGGGCCGGATACGCGCAGTACGAAATTTCGAACGTCGCCAGCCGGCCGTCTGTCCGCTCGCGCCATAACCTGAAATATTGGCAGGAAGGGGAGTGGCTGGGGTTTGGCTGCGGCGCCCACTCAACCTATGGTGGAGAGCGTTGGCGCACCCTGAGTGCGACGACCGAATACGTCGACCGCGTCAACGCCGGGGCCGACGTCCAGCTCGATCGCCGGCCGCTTGGCGCCCGGGAGCGGCTGGAAGAGGCTCTGTTCATGGGCCTTCGGCTGAACGACGGTTTGGACCTAGCACGGATGCGGCAACGACATGCCGTTGATATTTGGGCACGATACGGGCAAGACTTAACTCGGTTCGTGGATGCAGGGTTGCTGGTTCACGAGCCGGGTCGCCGCCTGGCACTGACGCGGGCCGGAATGCTCCTGGCCAACGAAGTGATGTCGGTTTTCATCGGGCACGCAGGTACGGTAGAGTAGCGGACTTTAGTGTTAAGGAGGCTGTTCAATGCTTCGAGGACTTCGGGTAGTGGTGGTGGGAATCGCGCTGGCGGGCATGGCGCTGGTGGGGGCAACGGCGGCTTCGGCTCAAGAGGCTGAGAAGCCAACCTTGACCTTTGAAGGCGACAGGGCGCTGATGATCGTTCTCATCAAGCCGGACAAGACTGCGGACTTCGAGGTGGTGATTGCCAAGTACAAGGAAGCCCTCGGCAAGAGCGACAAGCCGGCCCGCAAGGCGCAACTGGCGGGACTGAATATCTTCAAGTCCCCGACAGCCATGGGTGGCAATGCCGCGTACGTCTTCAGCATCGACCCCATCGTGAAAGACCAGGAGTACGACATCACCAAGGTGGTGGCGGAGGTTTTCCCGGTTGAGGTGCAGGAGATTTACCTGAAATACAAGGACAGCTTCGCGGGACGCCAGATTATCCCGCTGATGCGGATCCCCTGATTGCCGTCGTGATTCGAAAGCGAACCCCGGTGTCGGCGACACCGGGGTTTGCCCCCCGTCGCCCCGGGGTATGCTGTTTCCCGTGATCGATCGTGTCGCCCTCCTCGTCGTCCTCGCCCAGGTGGCGGCGCCCCAGGCGCCCGCCGTTCCCACGCCCGTTCCCACATCCATCGACCCTGCGACTTCGGCCTTCACCGGCGACGCCGGTCTCATGCTGGTGGCGGTCAAGCCGCTCCTGACCGAAGACTACGAGCTGGTGATTCGCACGCTACACACCGCGCTGGCGACAGATACCGATCCTGTCCGCAAGGCGGCCACCAAAGGGTGGCGCGTGTTCAAGGCCACGGCGACCGACACCAAGGGCATGGCCCTTTACATCCACGTCATGCTGCCCGCAGTCCCCGGCTTTGACTATCGCCCGTCGCTGCTGGTCGATACCTTGGTGAAGGAGCTGGTGCCCGAGCTCCTCAGCAAGTATCGCGACTCGTTTGCCGGTCCGCCGTCCAAACTGGATCTCACCGAGTTGGCCAACATGGGGCTGGCCCCGGTCGTGGCGCCGGAAACCAAGAAGCCCGGCGGGATCTGATCGCTTAGAACTTGAGGTTGGCGCCGGCGTAGAACCGCTGGTAGGTCGAGTAGAGCGGGTCGCCGCGCAATTGAAACACCCGATAGTCGAGCCTGAGGCGCACTGGCCCCAACACGCGGACCTTCAGCCCGCCGCCAACATTGAGCCCGACATGGGACTCCTGCCGCGCGTCGAGGTTTTCACGATAGCCGCTCCCACCGGCGGTTGCGTAGAACTGGGTGCCCTTCACTTCCACCGGCGTCTGCACAAAGACGTTGGCCGAGTAGGTCTTGAGGCCCGGCAGCGCGCCCTGCAGGTCTTCACCAAGGTGGCTGAACTCGAATTCGAACCCGACGATGACCAAGGACAGTCCGCCGGAGAATCCCTTGACGGTGTGCCGTTCGGGCGTGGGCGAGAGTCCGAGAAAGGCCGTGATGTCGGCACGCGCCGGCGCCGCGCCCGCCGCCAGGAACAGCAGCGTCAGGGCCAGGACAGGCGCGAGGGGTCGTGGACGGGTAACTGGTGACATGCAACCTCCGATGCTATGATCCCACGTTCCAGTGCAAGACGCACGCCACCGCGAAGGGCATGACTTTCGCAGTGCTGAGGTTCCAAGGAACCACGACTGTCCCGAGGAGGTTACAGATGATGTCCCAACGCTGGATCGCACGCGCGGCCTTGATCGTGGCACTGCCGGTCGGCCTGCAGGCCGACACCCTGATTCTGCGCGACGGTTCGCGCGTCCAGGGCGAGCTGATCGCGGTCAGAAACGGCACGATCGAATTCGAGGAGCGGCGGGGCTTCGGAGGCGGGCGAACGTTGCGCTTTGATCGCGACGAGGTCGTGCGGATCGAGTTCGACAACGTCCGGAACAACTCCTCGGACTCCAACAATTTCAGCCGCCCGGCCGGCATGCGCGAGAAACAGGTCATCGTGTCGGCCGACGTGGCGTGGAACGACACCGGCATCGACGTGCGGTCGGGCCAGACGGTCTACTTCGAGTCGCAGGGCCAGGTGCGATGGGGCCGCGATCGCCGCGACGGTCCCGCAGGCGAGCGCAACTCACCGCCCAACCCCGGCCGTCCCATGCCCAATCGCAATGCTGCCGCCCTGATCGGCAAACTGGGTAACAGTTCCGACGATCTGTTCTTCATCGGCGCCGAGGCCGGCGCCGTGCGCCTGCGCGGCAGCGGCCGGCTTTACCTCGGCATCAACGACGACGTGTTGACCGACAACTCGGGGAACTTCCGGGTGGTGGTCTATTACTGATGCGTGTCGGGAGGGCACTGCTTGTCGGGAGGGCACTGCTTGTCGGGAGGGCACTGCTTGTCGGGAGGGCACTGCTTGTC
>JAKFYH010000065.1 GCA_021730945.1 Acidobacteriota bacterium
GGGTCCGGGGTCCGGGGTCCGGACGAAAAAAGCTCTTGTGCGCGGATCCCGGGCCCCGGATCCCGTTAGTGAGCGGCCGCGTGGCCGTGTTCGCTGTTGTAGTCGTCGCCGTGGTCATCGACGTGCGTGGCAGCGGTCAGGTAGATAGCGCCCAGCACCAGGAAGATGAACGCCTGCAGCGGGCCGACGATCAATCCCAGGAACTGAATCGGCAGAGGTGCGATGAACGGCACGATGCTGGCGAGAATCAGCACCACCAGGTGCTCGCCGAAAATGTTGCCGAACAGGCGCAGCGTGAGCGACAACACGCGCGACAGGTGGCTGATGATTTCGATGACGAAAATCATCGGCGCCAGCGCCAGCGGCACGCCCGGCATGACGGCGAAGTGCTTCAAGTACTGCAGCGGGCCGTTGGCGATGACGCCCTGCGCGTGATAGTAGAGCCACAGCGTCAGCGCGCACGCGAACGGGACGTTGATGTTGCTGGTTGGCGAACCGAGGCCGGGGACCTGGCCCATCAGGTTGCCCAGGAGGATGAATACGAACAACGTGCCGAGCAGGGGCAGGAACTTCCGCCCTTTCTTGCCCATGTTGTCCTCGAGCACGCCGACCAGGAACGAGACGATGTCCTCGAGGATGATTTGCAGCTTGCCGGGATTGTCGACGCTCAACTGCGAGCGGATGGCCATCCCGATGGCCAGGATGATGAGCGTAATCAACCCGACAAAGACCATGTGGTCGGGGATCTCGGCGTGAATGCCCAGGGCCGCGATCAGGGCGTTGATGATCGCGACGAGTGGCGATGGATGTTCAATGGCTTCCACAGCCGCCGATTGTACTACTTTTCACAAACCATCGCCACCGGCGCCGGCGCCGCAGATGACACCGACAACGCCGATAACATCCAGACTAACAACGACTTAGCGCCGCGCCGTTCAGGCGGATGCGAGCCGTCTGACCCAGGCCTCACTACAGAAACTTAATGCTTTTCTCGCGGAGGTGGAGACCAAACGATCGGCCGCCAATCAGGGCCACTTCCTCGACCTCGCCGCGGACCCGAACCCGGGCATTCTTGCCGGGGGTGCGGCTGCTGTCGGAAATCACCAGCATCTCACCCGAGCCATCGCTGACCCGGTAGACCCTGAAGGGCACCATCGGGATGCCAAACGAAGTGGTCACCACGCCCTCAACGGTCACCGTCTTGTCGGCGAACCTGCCCGGGTTGGTCTGCACCTCGGAGATCGAGCGCGAACCCATGGACGCGCATGCGCCCGACAGCGCGCCGGCGGCGATCACCAGACTCCAGACGATGTTCTTTACGCGGATCATGGGCCGACCTCCCTGATGAAGTGGCCGCGAACAGATCGTGAAGAGTGCGGCCGGAGAGCGGCGATGCCAGCGCCTGCCTGATAGTTCGCCCCCCGGTGATCCGTCGCGGCCTACCACTCGGATATCAAGAGTCGTACCAAACGCAGATGCAAGCCGCTGGGCCTGGCCACAGCCGATGCAGGCGGAGCCACAGATGACGCAGATTACGCAGAACTGCTTTACTTGGCAGGCAGTTACGGCCGTTCGGCCCAAGCCCCAAGTCTCAAGCCCCAGGCCCCATGCCCGAGGTCCAAACCTGTCCCCGAGGCAGGACGCCGTCCCCTCGCTAATACACGCCGAGGTAGCGGTCCATCTCCCAGGGCGAGACGTGACGGATGTATTCGTCCCACTCCTCGCGCTTGGCATCAAGGAAGTGCGTGAAGATGTGTTCGCCGAGGGTTTCCTTCACCAGCGCATCCTTCTCGAACTCGTCCAGCGCCTCGCTGAGGTTGGCCGGCAGGTCGTCGATGCGCAAGTGGCGGCGCTCGCGGTGGCTCATCTTGTAGATGTTCTTGTTCACCGGCGGACCCGGGTCGACCTGGAGGTCGATGCCGTCAAGTCCGGCCCGCAACATTACCGCCAGCGCCAGGTATGGGTTGCACGACGGGTCGGGCATGCGCAGCTCCACGCGCGTAGAGGCGCCACGTGCGGCCGGCACGCGCACGAGCGGGCTGCGGTTCTTCTCAGACCACGCGATCGCCGTGGGCGCCTCGTAGCCGGGAACCAGGCGCTTGTACGAATTCACCAATGGATTGGTGATGGCGCAGAACCCCTTGGCGTGCTGCAGCAGTCCGCCGACGTAGTTCATGCAGGTCTGGCTGAGCTGGATCTCGTTACCGGCGTCGAAGAACGCATTGGCGCCGCTGGCGAACAGCGACTGGTGCGTGTGCATGCCCGACCCGTTGACGCCGAAGATCGGCTTGGGCATGAAGGTCGCGTGCAGGTTGTTTCTGAGCGCCACGTTCTTCACGATGAACCGGCACGTGCTCACGTTGTCGGCGGTGGTCAGGACGTCATCGTAGTGAAAGTCAATCTCGTGCTGGCCCGGCGCGACTTCGTGGTGCGCGGCTTCGACGGCAATCCCCATCTGCTCGAGCGCGATCACGATCTCGCGGCGGACGTCTTCGCCAAGATCGATGGGGGCGAGGTCGAAGTAGCTGGCCCGATCGTGGGTCTCGGTGGTGGCCCGGCCATCACGGCGGAGGAACAGGAAGAATTCGGTCTCGGGCCCCGCCATCATGGTGAAGCCGCGGTCGGCGGCCTGGGCGATGGCCCGCTTCAGCGTAGTGCGCGGGCAGCCGGCGAACGGGCTGCCGTCCGGGTTGGCAATGTCGCAAATCAGGCGGCCGACACGCGCGCCGTTGGCATCGGCCCACGGGAAGACCTGGAAGGTCGCCAGGTCCGGACGCAAGTACATGTCCGACTCCTCGATGCGGACGAAGCCCTCAATCGACGAACCGTCGAACATGATCCTGCCGTCAAGGGCCTCGGAAAACTGGCGGTCGGGGACCTCGACATTCTTGATGACGCCGAGGATGTCGGTGAACTGCAGGCGCATGAACTTGACCCCCTGCTGCTCGGCCCGCTCAAGAATCTCCCGCTTTTCGTCCCCGCCATTTCCCATTACCGGATTGTAACGGCTGTCCGGGCAAACCTTTCGGATTGCGCGGTCGTCAGACCCCATTGAATGCCCACCCGCGCCCTGGTGGCGCGCCGCCATCGGCACGGTGGGTCAGGGGTGGGATTGAGGGAGAAGACCAGATGAAGAACCTGAAATTCGGCGTGTTCTGCCTGGGCCTGGCGACCGTGGTCGGTGCCGCCGTGAGCGGTCTCGGCGCCCAGGATCGCGTGGAAGTGCGCCGGGCACCCGCCGGCGGGAGCCTGATGATGCTCGACGGCCGCGGCAGCCACCTGGGCGTGGTCGTCAGCGACGTTGATGCCAAGCAGGGCGCCGGTGTGAAGGTTGACGATGTGACGCAGGGCAGCGCCGCCGAGAAGGCGGGGCTGAAGACGGGCGACGTCGTGGTCGAGTTCGACGGCGAACGCGTTCGCAGCGCCCGCCAGTTCACGCGGCTGGTGCAGGAAACGCCCGACGGCCGCGCGGTGGCCATCGCCGTGCTGCGTAACGGCACCCGGCAAACACTGAAAGCCACGCCCGAGGCGCGATCGTTCAACTGGGACATGACCATCGATGGCGACCGTCTTGGCCGCGAGGTCGAGCGCGGCCTGCAGGGGATGCGCGAGTTCCGAGTGGACCCGCAGTTCAACTACCGATTCGACGACCGCGACGGTCGCGAGTCGCGCCGCTTCGAGTTCCGCACGCCTGACGGCGGGCGGGCCGACGTGTTCAGCATGCGCTCGTCGCGCGGGCGGCTGGGCGTGACGGTTCAGGAACTGTCACCGGAGCTGGCCGAGTATTTCGGCGCGAAGGACGGCGGCGCGCTGGTCGCCGGCGTGACCAGGGACTCGGCCGCCGACAAGGCGGGGCTGAAGGCCGGCGACGTGATCACGATGGTCAAGGGCGATCGCGTCACGGATGCCGACGGCCTGATTCGCGCCCTGGCCGGCATGACCGGCGAGGTGGCGCTCGGCGTCGTCCGGGACAAAAAGGCGATCACGGTCACGGCGTCATTGCAGTAGCCGCGTGACCTCCGCAGTGAGCGCTGCCGCCTCGATCGGCTTGGTCAGGTAGACGTTGGCTCCGAGGCGCAGCGATCGCAGTTCGTTCGACGACCGATCCGCCCCCGACACCACGACCACGGGGATCCGCGCGTGCTCGGCGTTGGACTTGAGGCGCGCCAGCACTTCGTAGCCGTCGATGTTCGGCATCAGCAGGTCGAGCACCAGCAGGTCGATGTGCTCGCGTTCGATCGTGGCCAGGGCCTCGGCGCCATCGCGGGCCTGCAGCACGCGATGGCCGTTGCGGGTGAGCGACGCCGTCAGCACGCCTCGCAGGTCCGCGTCATCTTCGGCCACCAGGACCGAGGCGCCCCGCCGGCTGCCGAGCGACAGGCCGATCTCACGCAGGAGACTCTCGAGACCATCGCCCTTGGCGACCACGGCAACACCCTCCGGCCGCCGGGCCGACGCGGAAGCGTCGGTCACGCCGGACACGACCACGACGGGGATGCGGGCGAGATCCGCCTGCTCGCGCAGGCGCTCGATGAACTCCCATCCGTCCAGGCCGGGCATCAGCAGGTCGACGGTGATGATGTCTGGGCGCATGGTCCGCGCGATGTGCATCGCGGAGGCTGCGTCGCGGGCATCGAGCACTTCGTAGCCGGCATTGACCAGCTGGGTTCGAATCAGTGTCCGGAAGTCGTCGTCGTCGTCCACTACCAATACCCGGCGCACGGTGAGCCGGGCGGAACCGTCCGGGTTGGCGGCCACCGGCGCCAGCATCGCGGCGGCGGCCTCCTCGGCGGTGGCCGCGGGCAGGGTGAACGAGAAGCGAGTGCCTTTCTGCACTTCGCTGTCAACGAAGATGCGGCCGCCATGCTGCTCGATCAGCGCCTTGGTAATGGCCAGACCCAGGCCGGTGCCGCCCTTGCGGCGCGATGCCGAGCTGTCCACCTGCTGGAATTTCTTGAAGAGCCGATTCAGGTTCTCCGGGGCGATGCCTTCTCCCTGATCTGAAACCGCCAGGGTGACCATGCTCTCGGTCCCGGTAGCTGTCAGCGTCACCGTCGAATCCCTGGGCGCGAACTTGACGGCGTTCGACAACAGGTTGACCAGGGCCTGGACGATGCGATCCGGGTCGATCATGACCGGACGCAACCGCGCCGGCAGTCTTGCTTCCAGCGTGACTTGTGCCTGGCGGGCCGGACCTTCGACCACCTGGATTGACTGGCGGACGACATCGGCGATGTTCGCCAGCTTCTTGTGCAGGGTGATGTTGCCGGACTCGATTTTGGCGACGTCGAGGATGTCGTTAATGATGCGCACCAGCCGCTCGCAGTTATTGAGCGCGATCTGCAGCAGGTGGCGGTGCTCCTCGTCCGGCACTGAACCGGGTTCGTCGAGAACCAACTGCACCGAGCCGCGAATGGAGGTGAGCGGCGTGCGCAGCTCGTGGCTGACGATCGACACGAACTCATCCTTCATCCGATCCACTTCGCGCAGGCGGGACAGATCCTGGAACGCGACGATGGCGCCGGCGATGTGGCCGAGATCGTTGCGCAGCGGCGCGCCGCTGGCCAGAATCGGGAAGACGCGGCCGTCGGGGTGATGAATCTCCAGCTCCTCGTTGCGGACCGGCTCGCCTCGCAGGGCGCGGGCCGAGATCCACTGATCGGGGGGAATCGGCGTGCCGTCCTTGGCGACGCGCTTGAACCGTGTCCAGTAGTTCTGGCGCAACTCCGGGTTCTTGGGCTCGATGCCGAACACGTCGGCGGCGGCCTTGTTGCGCAGGCGCACGCTGCCGTCGGGGTTGAAGATCATCAGCGCCGCGGGCACGGTTTCCAGGGTGGCCAACAAGTCGGCGTGCGCGGCCTCCACGCGCCGCCGCGCCTCGGCGGTCGCGCTGGCCAGATCGCGGGTCTCGCTGAGCGCGCTGGCCAGCTCGCGCTCGCGGACCTGGATCGACTGCGACATCTTCGCGAACGAATTGATCAGGACGCCAATCTCGTCGTCGCGCAAGGTCTGATGGGCCGCGCTGAAGTCGCCCTGTTCGATGCGCTCGGCCGAGTCGGTCAGCTCCCGCAAGGGGTCGAGCACCCCGCGCTTGGCAAACCAGACGACGATCGAAATGGCCAGAATGAACAAACTGGCGTAGCCGACCCGGGCCACCGCGAGCGTTGCCCGCTGCCCGTTGATCCGGTCTGTGATCTCGCGCAGCAGCTCGCGCTCGTGCGCATCGAACTCGACAAGCAGTCGATTGAGGCCGGCGAAATCCTCGGCCGACCGCCGGATGAGCAGGTCCTGGTCGGTGGTCGATGCGTCGCGAGTCAGCGGCTCTACCAGTTCCCACTGGCCCATCCACGCCCCGGCTGTGTTGCGAAACCGGGCCAGCCGCTGTTGCTGTTCGGGGTCGTGGACACTGGCTGCGAGCAGCGCCAGGGCGCCGGCATAGATGCGGCGGCTGTCGTCGCGACGCTCACGCATGGCGTCGGCGCCGGTCAACGTAAATGCCAGTTGGTTTGCCCGCGCCTCGGCCACAGCTCGCCAGACAACGCCGTGCAGGTTGAGCACGCCGCCTATGCGGTCCTTCTCCGAATCAATCCGCGCTGTCTCCGAGTACGAGTACGCGACCAGGCCGATCGCGGCCGCCGCGAGGAGATAGATCAGCCACAGGCCGGCAAATGCCCGGGTTCGAATCTTCACGGGGTTTTCGCGACGATGTCCTTGACCTGCTGTCCGAGTGACAGGGCGTCAAACGGCTTGGTCACATAGCCCGAGGCGCCCAGGCTCAGGCCGCGCTGAATCTCGGCCTCCTGGGACTTGGCGGTGAGGAAGATCACGGGAATGGCGGCGGTGGCGGGATCGGCCTTGAGCTGGCGGCAGGTTTCCGGGCCGTCAAGTTCCGGCATCATCCAGTCGAGCAACACGACATCGGGCGCCTGCTCGCGAACGGCGTCCAGGGCGGCTTGGCCGTTCCCGACGACTCTTACGATGAACCCCGCGCGCTTGAGCGCCAGGCGGGCGACCAGTTGGATGTCGGGGTCATCCTCGGCGAGTACGACGGTCAGGTTCATGAGACCGCGCTTTCCGCGCTGCGCTCAACCGCCGCCGCCGGCACGGGCGCCGTCAGCGTCGCCAGTTGTGCCGCCAGGATTGACGCCACGGCCAGGCACGCTTCGTCGGCAAGCTTGCCGGGCTGCAATTCCGCCGACAGGACGCCGACCGGTCCGGTTGGCCCGCACATCGGCACTGCAAGGGCGGCGCCGGCGGTGGCGGTGGCCGGACTGACTCGCGGCGCGTTTTCGCGCAGCGCCTCGGCGGTCATGTTGGCGTCGGCGCGTGCGATGGCACCGATGCGTTTGACGATCCGCTCGTCAAACCCGTGGGTGGAGACCGGCGACAGTGACCCGCCATCATTGGTCGCGACCCACACGATCAGGCCCTTGGCGCCAATCGCGGTGCACGCCCGCGCCAGCGCGCCCGAGAGCGCACCGGCATCGGTGAGCGCCGACAGGTCCGAACAAATCTCGGCAACCAGCGTCAGATCGACCGTCGGAAGAGTGACCGCCGACAAAGGCTGTGGAGGCTCGACCAGATCGGGTCGCTTCAGGTCGATGGTGATGTTGTCCGCCGGCTCGGGCTTGTTGATGGTGTCGGCCAGTTCCTGCCGCCACTCGCCCGGCTCTTTCGCCGGTGCGGAGGCACGAGGCAGGAGCAGGAGCGCGGCGAGGAACCAGACGCCAATGCCGGCTGCTGCCAAGATCAGCTGTTCCTGGCGGATGCCGGCCACCCGGCGGTCGGCGGCGTGGCGCAAGACCTGACGTCCGCCAGCCACCTGTTCGTTGACGGCGGCCAGCAGATCCCGCACTTCGGTGAACAGCACGTCTCCCGCCAGGATCAACTCGCCGCGGTCGACGTACTGGAGGGCGCGGCGGTCGGCGGCGGCCAGCTGGTCGACGCTGTCGAGCGAGTCGGCCAGGGATCCGCCCGTCGCGGCCATGGCTGAATCGAGGGAGACGAGTCGCTGCTTCAACGCGTCAAGGGTCGTGCCGACGCGCTTGCTCCAGAACTCGCTGCCCTGATTGGGGGCAAGGTAGGCCGTCATCGACCCGCGCAGGTCGTGGAGAGCGCTCAGCGACTCTTCGGCGGCCAGGTCGATGGCGGCGCCGTCCTGCCGCGCCGCGGCCAGGCTCAGTTCCACGGCCTGAGCGCGGTAACCCAAGCCGGCGCTGGCGAGCACTGCCAGGACAAAGACAGCGATACGAACGGACCTGCGACCCACGCAGGAGAGGATAGCAGATAGTTCCGCGGTCCAGGTTACTCGGAAGTCCGCGAGATCTCGTCAGTCACGAGGCGCAGCGGAATCACGGTGGCTTGCGCCATCTGTTCCATTTGCACGTTGTGGCCCTTCACCGGCGGCAGGTCCTGGAACATCGTGTCCCACTTCCACCGCTCCATCGGGTTGCTGGCCTTCAGCCAGTGCTCCGCGCTCACCGGGCGGTTGAAGACGGTTTCGGTCAGGGTTGCGTACTCAGGTCGAGCCGACAGGAAGGCGGCGACGTCCGACCGCACCTGCTGTGAGGTTGTGTAGGTGTACGGCAGTCCCAGCGCCGCGGCCACGCTGGTCAGGATCTGCCAGTCTTCGACGGCTTCACCCGGCGCATTGATCGCCTTGGAGGCGGCCTGAACCATGCCCTGGTCGTTGGTGTAGGTGGCGTCCTTCTCGACCCAGGCGGCGCCCGGGAGCACGACGTCGGACATCTTCGACAGTTCCGACTGCAACACGCCTTGATACACGATCACCGGCACCAGGCCATTCCTGCGGGCTTCGAGCAGCCAGCTCAGATCGCCCATCGATCCGTCGGGACCCGGATCGAGGATGTAGAGCACGGCCACGCGGCCCTGCTCGATTGCGGTGCGCAGGGCCGACAGGTCGGCATCGCCTTCACCAACGACCGCGAGTCCGAGGTCGCGCGCGCCGGCGACGTTGGGCGCGTCCACCGCGGGGACGCGGAACTTGGTGTTGGCGGGCTGCTGTTTCTCGCTGCGCCGCCAGGCGACGTGAACGTGCGAGGCGCCGCCGTCGCCCTTGAGATCTTCGGCGAGGCGTTTCAGCAGGAACAGCTCTTCGTGCGAAGCATGCGCCGAGGCCAGCATGCGCACCGACGCGGGGTCCTTGCGGCCGGCCGCGTTCAACAGGTCGCGCACGCGCATCAGCGCGTCCTTCCAGGTGGCCACCTGTTGCACGCCGTCCTTGGTGAGGATGGTCGGCTTGCGCAGCCGCTGCTCGCCCTCCACCCACAGGTACTGGAAGCGGCCGATGTCGCACATCCAGAAGTCGTTGACCGCGGCGTTGTAGCGCGGCGTGACCCGGGCCAAGCGCGCCCCCTTGGCCCACTCGGGCTTGGCCTTCAGCCACGCCGTGGTGCTGCAGCCTTTTGAACACAGCGTGCAGGTGGTATCAACCGCGTGGGGGTTGTCCCACGGCCGCGACCGGAACCGGTACTGCTTGGTGGTGATGGCACCGACCGGGCAGACGTCCATCAGGTTGCCCGACAGCAGCGAGTGCACGCCCTGCTCGTTGAAGGTGGCCACTTCGCTGCCGTTGCCGCGGTTGATGGTGCCGATCTGGGCGTCGCCGTCGACTTCGGCCATGAAGCGGCTGCAACGCGTGCACAGGATGCAACGGTTGCGGTTCAGCATCAGCGTCGGGCCAAAGTCAACGTCGGCCTTCACGCCCTCGCCGTCGAAAGTGCGGCGCGGGAAGTCCATGCGGCTGGCGTCGTTGCCGAACGCATACGAGAAGTCCTGCAGCGGACACTCGCCGCCCTTGTCGCACACCGGGCAATCGAGCGGGTGATTGATGAGCAGGAACTCGAACACGCCCTTGCGGCCTTCCACGGCCTCGGGAGCCTGGGTATGCACCACCATGCCCTCGGCCACCGGCGTCGAACACGACGTCTGCAACTTGCCCATCTTCTCGATCTTCACGAGACAGACGCGGCACGAGGCATCGATGCCCAATCCGGGGTGGTAGCAGTAATAGGGAACCTGAATCCCTGCCTCGATGGCGGCCTTGAGGACCGAGGTGCCCTTGGGCACCGACAACTGGCGGCCATCAATGGTCAGCGTGACGTTTTCCATGACTTTAGAATGATATCCCAACCCCCGCGCTTGAACCCCCGTGCTTGAACTATCGTCGTTCTATGACTGCCACCGCCCCGCCGTCCTGGTTGGCGTCAACCGAGCGGAAGGCGCCGGACAGGGCGATGCGCTGCTCGGTCACCGCCTCGGTGAGCAACACCAGGTGTTCCTCGGTCTTGCCGTCGGTGTAGGTGACGGTCACTGTGATGGGGAGGTCGAACACGCCGGCCACCTGCTCGAACCGCACGATCAGGTCCTGGCCGTCGACGGTCGAGCTGAGGCGCAGGCGCGGGATCGACGAGTCGTAGATCCAGCGCTCGAAGAACCGTTCGAGGTTGCGGCCACTGGTACTCTCCATGGCCTTGCGCAAGTCGTCGGTGCCGGCCTTCTTGAAGCGGTTGTCGGCGTAGTAGCGCCGCAGGCCGGCAAAGAAGGCCTCGTCGCCGACCAGACGCCGCAGCATGTGGAGGACCGCCGCCCCCTTGTTGTAGACCAGCGCCCGGAAGACGCGGCTCTCGTTCTTGATGTGGCCCAGCCGATAGCCCAGGTAGACCGGGCCCTGGTCCGAGTCTTCCAGGGACCAGCGCCGAAACTGCCGCAGGATGTCGCGAAACGCCTCTTCGCCTCGCCGCTCGCGCGCAAACAGGGCGGCGAAATACTGCGCGAAGCCCTCACTGAGCCACTGCTCGTGATAGTTCTTCCACCCCACGGCCTGGCCGAACCACTGGTGCGCCAGCTCATGGGCCAGGAAGAACTCGGGGAAACCCGAAAAGGCCGCCGGATCGCTCCGCCAACTGTGGGCCGTGATCGGCGGCGGGTTGTTGATCATCGCGAAGTAGGCCGGGGCGTGTCCGCCGGGCAGTTCGTCTTCCACCATCGCGATGGCGATGGCGTCGTACGGCACGTCGCCGGTCAGCGACGCGTACAGACGCATGATGTCGGCCGCCAGGGCCGCGGTGTCGCGCGACTTTGCTTCCTGGCGGCGGTTGGCGTCGACGGTGAGCTGCACCGTGTTGCGCGCCCCCACCGCCGGCGTGGCCTGCGCCAGCGCCTGGAGTTTCGCAATCTGCAGGGCCAGTGAATCGGCTGGCACCGCGACAAGTGGACTGCGTCTTCCCGGCGTGACGATATCGAGCGCCACGGTGGCGGCATCGACCCGGCTCATCTTGCTGACCAGCATCGCGAGATAACGCAGCGGTTGCGTCGCGTTGAAGCTGTACGACATGCGAGCCACGCTGCGGCCGAGGCCCTCGACGACGGCCGGCGCGGCGGCGGTTGGCGAATCCGGTTCCAGCACACCCGACGCGACCACGGCATATTCGGCCGGCACGGTGATTCGTATGCGCGCGGTGGCGAAGTCGGTCACTTGCGCCTGCGGATACCAGTAGCTGCGATTGCTGAACAACCACTTGGGTTCGGCCGGCACGAACGGTAGATCGTCGGGCTGCGAACTTCGCTGCGGCGCCTCGTCTGCCTCCGGACGGGGGTCGCCGGCCACGATCACCGATTCGTCCTGGATGCTCGTGCGCGCGAGGCGGCCGGAGTAGTTCACCGTCAGCGTGAGCGGAAAGTCGCGCGCGACTGGTGACGGCAGGTTGACCAGGATGCTGTTCTGGTTGCGCACGCGCAGGAACAGCAACCGGCCGAGTTCGTCACTCATCACCGACGAGACGTTGAGGCTGTCGGCGAAGCGCAGTGTCAGGACGCCCAGCGCCTGCGACTTGACCCGCAGCTTGAGCCGCGTGCGCCCCTCCATCCACTCCCGCTCCGGAAAGTACTGGGCGTCGATGTCGTAATCGACGATGTCGTAATCGATCAGGTCGTCTTCGTTATAGAAACGGCCGCGGCTGGCCAGTTTCTGCTCCGACGCGTAGGCGGCGATGTTGCGCTGGCGGCCGCGCTGAAACAGGGCGATGTCCTCGGGCTCGCCGCTGGATCGCGCGTAGGTGAGGGCATCGTAGCGGCGGGTCCGCACCTCGGCGACGAAGTCGCCGGGCTGCGGCAGCAGCGACCACACCTCGCGGCTCAGGTCGCTCAGGTCGAGGTTGAACGACTTGGCCACGTCTTCGACGAAGATGCCTTGTCCTCGCCGCAGCGTCCTCGGTTCCACCGGGACCGGGACCAGCGCGTTCTCGGCGACCCGTTGATCGAACTCGTACGGATTGATCCGGACAAACGCCATGGTGAATGGGGTTTCGAGCGAGTCGCTGCCGGCAAACAGGCGCAACTGGCCTTGCTCCTCCTTGGGCGCCGGCGCGAACAAGAGTGTGCCGTCGCCGATCAACACCAGCGCCGTCACCCCTTCGGCGGTCTCGGCAACGAAGACATCGCCCCTGGGCAATCGCAGGGTGAAGTCGACCGCCTTCAGTTCGAGGTCGCGCGCCGCGTACTGCTTCTCGGTCTGCAACTGCAGCCGGTGCAGGCCTTCGATTGAGGCCAGTCGATCCTCGGCCTGTACCCGCCACGGTTGCCGCTCCTGGTCGTCGCCGCGTGGACGGCGAATGTCGAGGCCCCACGTCGCGATCCGTCCCCGGTTGCCCATCTCCTGGAACACTTCGAGGGTCAGTCGAAAGCCTTCACCTGGCAGCGAACCCTGAAGCGCCGAGCGATCGCGTTGCTTGACGACGACCCGGGTGATCCCCTGGGGGACCATGGCGTCGAAGAACTCCAGCGACTGGTCGCGATCGACGCGTGGCGGCAGCAGCGCCAGCCAGCGATTACGGTCCATGGTGGAAATGGCCGTTTCAACAGCCTCCAGGAACGCCTGAATGGACAGTTCTTCGGCGTCCTGCGCCCGGGCGGGCACTTGTCCGGCGAAGGCCGGCGTGGTGCAGACGGCGAACAAGACAAAAAGGCAGCGTGCGAGCATGAATGACTCAGCCGGTTCCCGGTTCCCGGCAGATTCAATTAGACGCCAGTGGGACGAATCAGGCTACCGGATTCGCCAACCGGCTCAGCACTAACACGGTGAGGTCGTCGGCCAGGCGTTGGTCGCGGCGGTGACGCTCGACGGCATCAAACACCGCCCGGCCCAGATCCCCGGCTGCGGACTGCTGGTAGGCGCCCGCGTATAGGGCCAGGGTCCGCTCCAGGCCGGCCTCGTCGAACGGCGTGCCGTCAGGGCTCTCGGCCTCGGTGAGGCCGTCGCTGTACATCAACAACGCATCGCCGGGGTTGAGGCGCACTTCGCCGGCCTCGTACTCGCTGCCATCGAACATGCCGAGCGCAATGCCGCCGCTCATGAGCCGTTCAATCGATCCATCCTGGCGGCGGAGCAGCGGCGGTGTCTGGCCGGCGTTGACAAACTCGAGCCGGCCGGTCGCCGGCGTGTATGAGGCGAGGAACAAGGTAATGAACCGCGAGGCCGGCGCGTGCCGCGCCACCTGGAGGTTGAGGCGCTTGACCAGCGCCGGCAGCGGCAGGTTGTCGTCCACCAGCGTGCGCAGGATGGCAAGCAGCAATGCCATGAGCAACGCCGCCGGACTGGCCTTGCCGGCGACGTCGCCGAGCGCGACGAGCACGGTGCCGTCGGGCCGCGGCAGGATGTCGTAAAAGTCGCCGCCGACCGTGTTGGCCGGCTTGGTCAGGCCAAACGCTTCGACCCCCGGGCCCGACCACGTGCCGTTGGGCAGCATGGCCTGTTGGATCTCACGCGCCACCTCGAGGTCGCGCTTGAGCGAGAGGCGGTCGGCCACTTCCAGCAACACCAGCAGGTTCATCAACAGGAACCCGCTCAGCAGCCACAACGTGCCGTCACTGAACATCGGCGCCGGCACGCTGATGTGCACGAAGAACAGCGCGATCGGCACCGGCACGCGCATCAGGCCGAAGCCGCTGAAGAGCTCGATCAGGCCGACGACCGCCAGCGCCAGGGCAACCCCGTACATCAGCCGCCGCGCCGGTGACAGGCGCATGGTGAACGCCAGGAAGAAGCCCTGCGCGTACTTGACCGTCTTGCGATACCAGGGCAGGCCATCGAGCTCCGCCGTGTTAATGCCCTTGGCGAAGAACCGGTAGGCCTCTGGCGTCTCCCGCGTGAACAGCTTCCCCAGCTCGTCCGAGGTGAGATCGTGCGTGTAGCGGCGGATAAACGCTTTCGGCATGGATCTTTAACTCGGACGTTAGCCGATGACGCCGAGTTCCCTTCCCACCTTGGCAAACATATCCAGGGCGTACTGCAGGTCCGGCTTGGTGTGTGTCGCGGCCACGATCGTGCGCAACCGGGCCTTGTCGCGGGCCACGGTCGGAAAGCCGATGCTTTGTGCGAACACCCCTTGCGCAAACAGGGCATCCGACATCTTGGCCGCGGTGACAGCCTCGCCGACGATCACCGGGGTAATCGGGCTCTCGGAGGCGCCGGTGTTGAAGCCGAGCGAATCGAGACCGGCCTTGAAGAACCGGGTGTTATCCCACAGTTGTTCGATCCACTGGGGTTCGCTCTCGAGCACGTCGAGCGCGGCAATGCATGCGGCGGTGACGGCCGGCGGATGCGAGGTTGAGAACAGGAACGGCCGCGCCCGGTGGTAGAGAAAGTCAATCAGGGCGCCGGTGCCGGCCACGTAGCCGCCGAGCACGCCGACCGCCTTCGACAGCGTGCCAACCTGGATATCCACCCGGCCGTGGCACTTGAAGTGGTCGACCGTGCCGCTGCCGTTGGTGCCAAACACCCCGCTTGCGTGCGCATCGTCCACCATCATGATGGCGCCGTACTCTTCCGCGATCGTGCACAGGTCGGGAAGTGGGCCGAGGTCGCCTTCCATGGAAAACACGCCGTCGGTGATCAGGATCTTGCGCTGCGAGGTGGGGAGGTCCTTGAGGATCTTTCGCGCGGCATCGACGTCCTTGTGCGGAAACACCTTGATGGCGGCGCGGCTCAAGCGGCAGCCGTCGATGATGCTGGCGTGATTTAGTTCATCCGACACCACCACGTCGTCCTTGGTCAGGACCGCCGACACGGTGCCGGCGTTGGCGGCGAAGCCGCTCTGGAACACGACCACCGATTCCACGTGCTTGAATGCGGCCAATCGGCGTTCGAGCTCCATGTGGATTTCCATGGTGCCGGAAATGGTTCGCACGGCTCCGGAGCCGACGCCGTACTTGGCCACCGCATCGAGCGCCGCCTGCTTTAGCCTGGGATGGGTCGCCAGCCCGAGGTAGTTATTGGACGAAAGGTTGACCACCGACTTGTGATCGAAGGTCGCGTGCGCGGCGGCCTCGCCTTCGAGAATTCTCAGCTTGCGATACAAGCCCTGGTCCTTGAGGGCGGTGAGTTCGGCGTTCAAGTAGGCGAGGGGATCTGGGCGCATATGATTCATTCGGGATCCGGGATCCGGGATCCGGGAGTCGGGAGTCGGAAATCGGAAAATCGGGACCCCGGACCCCGGACCCCGGTTAACGTAACGCGAACAGTGTATCGCCGTCGGGGAACTGCGCGAGCAGGCGCGCGTTGTGGGCGAGCAGCCAGGCCTCGACCGTTCCGGCTCTGCCGGCGTCGGCGAAGGCGCGGGCGTGCAACACGACGTGCGTCGTCCCCGAGGCCACGAGTGCCTGCCACGAGGCCTCGGGATCGGCCGCCACATTGCTCAGGCGCGCCACCCTGGCTCCGTAGCCGGGAGGCACACTGCCGCTGTAGCCGTTGGTGATGGGCTTCCAGTGAGTGGCGGCGTAGTAGACATACCGAATCTCCCAGGCCGGGTCGCCAAATGGAAACTCGGTGATCGCCGCTCCAGCCGGCAATGCGCGAATCGCCGCGTAAACCGGCGGCGCCTCGCTGACTGGATAGACACGTGCCGGCGGCATCGCCTCGTTCTGACCCCACACCAGGTTGCGGTCGATCGGAATCGCAACGCCCTCGATCAGCACCAGCGCGGCAATGCCCGCGGCAATCACCGCCGGCGCATCCGCAGCGAACGCGAAGGGCCGCGCCGGCCACCGCCGGAGCCCTGCCGCGACGCCGTAGCCGGCGAGCACCGACAAGAACAGCCCGGCCAACATGGCAAACCGGGCCGGCACGCGGACTCCAGTGAAACCCGGAACGTACTGATAGAGCACGCCGTACAAGCCGTATCCGGCGAGCGAGTCGCCCGCCCGTGGCACCGGCCCCAGCGACAGCCACATCGCGGCAAGCGTGGCGACCGCGCAGAATGCCGCCGGCGAGCGGGCCGCCCTGGCGGCAATTACCCGCGAACGCGGCGAGGCCATCAGCAGGAACACCACCGCGGCCAACAACTGCCAAACCATCCGACCCGGGCTGCGGGCGCGGATCGCAATGCCGAGGACAGTCACGTCAAAGCCGCCGAAGGCGAGGGCACTGACGACGGCGGCCAGTTGGGTGACCACCGCTAGAGCGAGCAACCCCACGAGCGTGCGGCGCCATGCCGGCATCGCGGCCAGACCATCCGGCGCCGCCCCGCCGCCGCCGGCATTCGCTTGCAGCAAGGCGACGATCGCGACGCCGGCGAGCAGCCACGGAACAAATCCAAGGAAGGTCTCTCCCTCGGGTCCGGCGAAGAATCGCAGCGACTTGCCGTACAGCCACAGACTCTCGGGTGCCGTGACGTACGACCAGACATTGGCCGAGTAGCCGACTACTTCGCTCAAGGGCCGCGAGAAGCCAAGCTGCTCTTGCGCCGCCGCATAGGGCAACAGGAACGGCAACGTCAAAATCGAAGTGCCAACCGCTGCTGTCATCAGCCCGACCCAGGTGCGAAGGGTGCCAAGTGTGCCAAGGGCCCACATGCGGTGCACGACGAACAGCGGCGCGAACGGCGCGAAGTACAACAGGTAGTAACCGCACGACCAGTTCTGCATGACCAGCGCGGCGGTGCCACCGGTCAGGGCCCGGTAAGATCCGGAGGTCACGAATCGATTCAAGCCCCACAACGCCAGCGGCATCCACTGCGAACTCATGACCTGGAGATGTGGCACCGAAGCCATGCGATAGGGCAGGAAGCCGTAGATCAGGCCGGCTATGAACGCGGCCCGCCAGTCGCCTGTCAGATCGCGCACCAGCAAGTAGGTGCCGTATGCCGAAAGCGCAAAGGTCGATACGAACAGCAGGTTGTAACAAAGAATGATGTTGCCGGTCAGCCAGTAGACCGGAAGGACTTGCAGCACCTGTGCAAACAGGTGTTCGGACAGCGACAGTGCCATCGGCGCGGGATGGAAGATGTTGGCGTCCCAGTACTGCGACCAGGTCATGGCGCCGGTGAGCAGTTGCGGAACATGCTCCGCGCCCCACGCGAGAATCCACATGTTCAGCAGGGAGTCGCCGAGATCACCGGGAACGTCCCGGCCCATAACCGTGATCAGGGGCCAGGTCAGGACCAGCGAGAGGAGGGAAAAGGCAAGCAGCGCGAACAGTGATGCCGGTGGACGTTTCACTCGCGCAGCACCAGCTCTTCGACCAGGACCTGGATGATCGCTGCGGTCGGCACCGCCAGCAGGGCGCCGGCCAGGCCCAGCAATGAGCTGCCGATGGCCAGCGCCACGATCACGGTGATCGCGCTCAGGCCCACCTGTTCGCTCATGATCTTCGGCACCAGGAAGTTGTTCTCGACCACTTGTTGTGCCCAGAAGAAGAGCGCCACCGCCAGCGCCAACCCCGGCGACACCGTGAAGGCGACCGCCACCGCCGGAATCGCCGACAGCAATGGCCCCACCATCGGGATCATCTCGCCGATGCCGGCGATCACCGCCAGCACGAAGAAATACGGGACGCCAAGCACCGCCAGGCCGATGGCCGATGTCACGCCGATGATGAAGCCCAGGAGGAATTGACCGCCAAGCCACGCGCTGATCTTCACGGCGGCGCGCTCGCACACCGCCGACACGCGGCTGCGCTCCGACTCAGGGAACAGTCGCACAAAGACGTCGAACACCCGTTCGGAGTCCACCAATAAGTAGAACGTCAGCAGCAGGATGCTGACCACGCCGACCAGGCCGCCGATGATGCCCCAGATTGCCACAAGCAATGTCGTCACCGCGTCGGCCCCGCCGGCGACCGGCGTCTGCTTCAACAGATCCGCAAACGACGTCCCTGCCGGAATCACGCCCCACTGCTCGAGCGTGCGCTGCAGCACACCGAGGCGGTCGGGCAGGTCATTCCATAGTTGCCGGCCCTGATTGGCGAGGGGCGGCACGACGGCGGCGGCGAGCGCGACGAGCGCTCCAATCACGGTCGCGTAGATGACCAGGATGGCCGCCGTCCGTGGCAGCTGGCGTTTGCCCACGGGCATGACCCGCTGGCGCTCGATCATGCGCACCAGCGGCGCCAGTCCGGTGGCAAACAGCGCGCTGACGTAGATCAGGAGAATCTGCGAGCGGACCTGGTACAAAGCCCACATCAACACGACGGCCACGGCCGTGGCGAATACGGCGTAGCGCACCACCGCGCGCGAATCGTCAGGCGCCAAGGAACTCTCGCGTAAACGCATCCACATCGTCGTAGATGGCGCTCAGTTGCGTGGGTGAGGCCAGGAAGACGAGGCGGAAGAAGCCGTCGGCGGGGTCGGTCCCGAAGCCGGAGCCGTAGACCGTCAGAATGCCCTTGGCTCGCAACAAGCCGAGCACGAAGTCGACATCAGTCTTGCCGTTCGGCAGCTCCACCTTCGGCATGGCGTAAAACGCACCGCGAGGCGCCACGCACGAGATACCGGGAATGGCATTCATCCGCGCCGTGGTCAGGTCGGCGCGCTCCCGCAACTGCTGGCGAAACGACACCTGGTGCGACCGATCGCCGGTGAGCGCGGCAGTCACCGCATACTGCATGGGACCCGGGCTGCACAGCCGGCCGTCGGCCAGCTTCTTGATGGCCGCCAGTGCCGGATCGAGCCGCGGTGACGCGCCCACCGCCATCCAGCCCGCACGCCACCCTGGTGCGAGATAGGCCTTCGACAAGCTCGAGTAGGAAATGATCGGCGCGTCGTTGTCGAGCGCCGCCATGGGCGGCACCGCGCCGTCGTAGGCGAGATCGCCGTACACTTCGTCGGCGAGGATGACCAGGCCGTGCTCCTCGGCCAATGCGATCAACGCGCGCCGCATGGGTTCGGCATAGATCGCGCCGGTCGGGTTGTTGGGATCGATCACCACGAGCGCACGCGTGCGGGGATTGATCAGGCTGCGGATGTGGTCGAGGTCCGGCATCCACTCCCGCGTGTGATCGGTCCGGTAGTACGCCGGCAGCGCGCCAATCTTCGCGAGCACCGCGGTGTACAACGGATAGGTGGGCGACGGCACCAGCACTTCGTCGCCCTCATCCACGATGGCGGTGAGGGCCAACTCGATGCCCTCCGACGTCCCCGACGTGATCAGCACGCGATCGGCCGACACGCCGACGCCGCGGGCCGCGAAGTCGGCGGCCGCGGCCTCGCGAGCCGAGGCAATGCCGGGCGACGGCGCATAGCCGTTGTGGCCGTCGCGCATGGCCTTCTCCACCGCCGCGATCAGGTGTGGCGGGGTCACGAACCCGAACTGATTGGGATCGCCGATGTTCAGGTAGCGCACCGTCATACCGGCCTGCTCGACCTTCTTCGCCTCGCCGACGATGTTCCGGATGGCGTAAGTGAAGCGATCGACGCGCTTCGCGGTCGGGATGGCGGCGGCAGTGACGGGCATGACGCATCGATCTTATCGGGGATCGGGGATCAGGGATCAGGGACCCGGGGTCCGGGATCCGGGATTCCGGGTCCGCTTGTCATGTAATTGCTACACCGTTACACGGAGTCTCCGCGCACCAAATCCTGTTGTTTTCGGTTAACATGTTGATTACAAATGGGTTACATGGTTGGCAAGAAACTTGGAAGGATCCCGGTCATGCGGCGGTTCCTCCTTGCGTTCGCGCTGGTGACCCCATCGGTTGCCGGCGGGGCCCAGGAGGCGTTGGAGAAACAGGCGACGTTTCGTTCCGGGGTGGATTTGGTCACCGTGAGCGCAACGGTTCGCGACCACAAGGGGCGTCTCGTGACCAATCTCACGAAGCAGGACTTCGAAGTGATCGACCGTGGCGAGCGCCGCGTGATCAGCGAGTTCCGCTCGGAGCGGGCACCCTTGAGCCTGGCCATTCTCTTCGACGTGAGCGGCAGCATGGAGATTGCCGCGCGCGCGACCGCGGCGAAGTTTGCGGCCTTTCACCTGTTGTCGTCGCTCGAAGAAGGCCGCGACGAGGCCGGGCTGTTCGCGTTTGACAGCCGGCTACGCGAGGTGGCCCCGTTCACGGTCGATACGCGTGCCCTGAAAGGTGCGCTGGGGGAGGTCGATCCGTTCGGGGCCACTTCGTTACACGACGCCATCTCCGCCGCGGCCGAGCGGGTCGCCGGCCGCCCAATGGCGCGGCGCGCGGTGGTCGTGCTGACTGACGGCGTCGACACCTCGAGCCGGTTGTCGCCGGCCGAAGTCTCGGCCCGGGCGGCGGCCATCGACGTGCCGGTCTACATCATCGCCACGGTGCTGGCGATCGACGATCCGGGTTCCGACCGCGCGACGCCTGGATCGAAGCGGCAGGCGCCGGCCTCGGTCGGCACGATCGAGGACCTGGCGCGCTGGACCGGCGGTGCGCTGCATTACAGCAGCACGTCGGCGTCGGCGTACAAGGCGGCGCGCGCGGTCATTGATGAGCTGCGGCACCTGTATTTGATCGCGTTCGAGCCCGGCGCCGAAGCCGGATGGCATCCGCTCGAGATCAAGACCTCGCAGAAAGACTTTGTGGTACGGACCCGTGGCGGCTATGTCGCCGGGGCGAATCGATAGCAACGACCTGGTGTTTTGGTAAATCGGCGATCTCGTGTGAGACCGCCAGGAGGAATGATGATGAGTAAGTCCCTGTTTCTGGTCGGTGTGTTTGCGGTGTCGCTCGGCGTGGCGCCGGCGTGTGCGACCAAGAAGTTCGTCCGCACCTCGGTTGGTGAGGTGAACGACAAGGTCGGCACGATGGGCAAGTCGCTCGAGGAAACGCAGGAGCGCGTGCGCACGGCCGAGGGCCGGATCGTCGAAGTGGACTCGAAGGCCGCCGCGGCCGCCGACTCCGCGTCAAAGGCCAACATGGCGGCGGCGGACGCGGCCAACAAGGCCTCGGAAGTCGGCAAGACCGCCGAAGCCCGTGCGGCCGGCATCGAGGCCGAAACCCGCAAGCTGATCTTCACGACGGTGCTCAGCGAAGATCGCGGCCAGTTCCAGCTGGGCAAGGCCGAGCTGCCCGAAGATGCCACTGCCGCCATCGACAACATGGTGAACACGCTGAAGGCCGACAAGAAGGCCGTGTGGGTCGAGATTGAAGGCCACACCGACAACGTCGGCGACGCGGCCTTCAACCAGCAGCTCGGGCTGCAGCGGGCCGAGGCGGTGAAGCGCTATCTCTACGAGAAGCACCAGGTGCCGCTGCACAAGATCAATGTGATCAGCTACGGCGAAGAGAAGCCGGTGGCCCCCAACACCACCCGCGACGGCCGCGCCCAGAACCGCCGCGTCGTGATCAAAGTCCTCGCATAGTTACCCCGCGAGGACCCGCCGGGACGACACCAGAACCCGGACGGGAAGGCAACACTTGACGGGGGGACACTACTTGTCGGGACCTTAAGTCTTGACGAGAAGTGCCTCCCGACAAGCACTTCCCTCCCGACAAGCATTTCCCTCCCGACCAGCGTTTCCCTCCCGACAAGAAGTGCCCTCCCGTCTGGTTTCATGAGTTAAGCTTTTAGCGCCCTCATGAAACTGTCCGTCGTCATGCCCGCTTACAACGAGCAGGCCACCATCCGCACCATCGTTGCGCGCGTGCTCGCCGTGGACCTGGGTCCCGTCGAGAAAGAGCTCGTGATCGTCGATGACGGCTCGAAGGATGGGACGCGGGACATCCTGAAAGAACTGGACGGCAAGGGCGGCGTGCGCGTGCTGTTCCAGCCGCACAACCAGGGCAAGGGCGCGGCGGTGTGGCGCGGCATCCGCGAATCGACCGGCGACATGGTGATCATCCAGGACGCCGATCTCGAGTACGACCCGAACGAGTATCCGGCGCTGCTCCGGCCGATCCTCGAAGGTCAGGCCGATGTCGTCTACGGCTCGCGCTTCCTCGGCCACGCGCGCGGCCACCGCGTCCTCTATTTCTGGCATTCGGTCGGCAACCGGCTGTTGACGATGCTGTCCAACATGTTCAGTGACTTGAACCTCACCGACATGGAGACCTGCTACAAGGTGATGACGCGAAAGTTTGCCGATCGCCTCGATCTGCAGTCGAAGGACTTTGGCATCGAGCCCGAGATCACCCAGAAGCTGGCGGCCATGCGCGCCCGCATCTACGAAGTGCCGATCACCTACAACGGCCGGACCTACGAAGAGGGCAAGAAGATCGGCTTGAAGGATGCCTTCAAGGCGGTGTTCACGATTCTGCGTTTCTGGGGATGGCGGCCTGGCGAGACCACGAGCAAACCGGCAGTAGAGCAAACAGGAGACTAGGAGATCAGGAGCGGGACTTTCCTCCTGATCTCTTTGCCTCCTGTCTTGGCAGCTACGGGACTCGCACGACCTGTCCACGGATCTCGCCGCCGGGGTTCGCGGTGCTATGCACGTTCATGTAGATGTTGCCAAGCTGCAGCGCCTGCACGAAGTCGTCCCACGAGTTGATGCCCTGCGGCGCCCGCGGCACCAAGTCGGTGGCCGAGGCCGTACCCGTGATGGCGAAGTCATTGGAGATACTGGTCACGACCGTAAAGTTGATCACTACGGGGCCGGACACGCCCGGCGCACCGACATGGAAGTGCGCGGCGGTGGTGCCAACCGGCATGTTGTAGACGTCAATCCGGTAAGTAACCACGCCGGTCGCGAGGTTCAGTGTCACGGTCCCGGTGCCCGCCGAACCGGTACTCACCCCGGGCACCTCGTTGCCACCCGAAAGTGCCGCGGTGAAGCTCAAGGTCTGGGCCTGCGCCTGCGCCGAAACCAGCAGGGTGAACACGCCCGCCATCGCCAGAGTCAAAACACGTTGCATCTCAATCGCTCCTTTTGTCGCCCGCAAGTCGGTGGCGCGCGGTGTTCTACAGCAGGATGCGGGCCAAGCAGCAAAGCCCGATTCCCCAACGACTTGACGGCCAGGACAGCCCGGCTGTGATTACGCGTCGCGAAAGCGGTTACGAACCGCGTATTCTCTGGAGACCCATGGAACCGAACGGCAAGGTAGTCCTGATTACCGGCGGCAAACGGATCGGTGCGGCCGTCGCGATCGCGCTGGCTAAGGCTGGCGCCGACGTCGCGCTGGTCTACCACCACTCGCGGGATGAGGCTGACGAGACGGGCGCGGCGATTCGAGCGCTGGGCCGCCGGGCGCTGACACTGGCGGCCGACGTGTCGAACGATCAGGATTGCGCGAAAGCGGTAGCGGCCACGGTCGCCGAGCTTGGCCGGCTCGACATCCTCGTCAACATGGCGTCGCTCTACGTTTCGAAGCCGCTTGATCAGCTGACGGCGGCCGACTGGGATCGCCAGATGGCGGTAGATCTGCGCGCCACGTTCCTGCTGTCGCAGGCAGCCGCAGCCGTGATGAAGAAGGCGGGCGGCGGCCGCATCATCAACTTCGCCGACTGGGTGGCGGCCAGCGGCCGGCCCCGCTACCCGGGCTACCTGCCCTACTATGTCGCGAAAGCCGGCGTCCAAGCGCTGACCGAGGCGCTGGCACTCGAACTGGCCGCCGATCAGATCCTGGTCAATGCGATCGCGCCGGGGCCGATCCTGGCGCCTTCAGTGATGAGTGACAAGGAAAGCCGCGCCGTCGAGCAGAGCACCCCGCTCGGTCGCTGGGGCGGCGCCGCTGAGATTGCCAAGGCGGTGCTGTTCCTTGTGCAGTCGGACTTTGTGACCGGCGAAACCGTCCGCGTTGACGGCGGCCGTCACGTCAAGTAGCCGCCTACTGCGCCGAGACGCGCGCGAAGGTGTCCTTCATCGACGCCAGCGCCCCGGTGAGTTCTTCGCGGCTGCGGCCGGTGCAGAAGCGCATGTAGCCTTCGCAATCCGCGCTGAAGTCGACGCCAGGCACGCAACCGATGCGGCCATGTTTGATCAGGTGCTCGGCCATCGCCCACGACAGCGACTCGCCGGCAATGCCGGCGTCCTTCGCCCAGTCGGCATTGATCTTCACAAACGCGTAGAAGGCGCCATTGGGCGGCGTTCCCGAGAACACGCCGGGCGCCGCCTCCGCCAGTCCCGCGTAAAACAGGTCACGCCGGGCCTGCAGCTCGGTCCGGAACTCGGTGATGCAGTCCTGCGAACCCTCGAGCGCGCCCACCGCGCCGTACTGCGCGATCGACGAGACGTTACTCGTGGTGTAGAGCACAATCTTGAGCGCGCGGGCGAGCAGCGCCTTGTCCTGGATGGCGAAGTAGCCGACCCGCACGCCGGTGATCGCGTACGACTTGCTCATGGTGTAGACCGGGATGGTCCGCTCGTACATCCCCGGCAGCGACGCGATGCTGACGTGTTCGCCGGTGAACAGCAGGTCCTCGTACGCCTCATCTGAAATCACCCACAGGTTGCGCTCGCGCGCAATCGCGGCCAGCCGTTCGATGTCGGCGCGGGTCAGGATGCCGCCGGTCGGGTTGTTCGGCGAGTTCATGTACAGCACCCGGGTCTTCGGGGTGATGGCTCGCTCGACCTCATCGATGTCCCAGCGCCAGCCGAGCTCCTCTCGCAACGGCACCTGCACCGGCACGCCGTGGGCGGCCTGGCAAATGGCCATGGTGGGCGGCCATTCAGGACCGGGCACGATCATCTCGTCGCCCGGCTCGAGCAGCGCGTGCATCACCGCATACAAGCCGTGCGTGCCGCCGTTGGTGACGAGCACCTCTTCGTCGGACCCGATCGGGATGCCGTTCTTCTTCCGCATCTTCTCGGCCACCGCCTTGCGCAGCGGCGGAATGCCGGCCGTGGGAAGGTAGTGGGTGCGGTTGTCCTTCATCGCCTGCGCGACGGCGGCCTTGAACGTGTCGGGCGCATCAAACGACACGTCGCCCTGATCGAGCCGGAACGGATCCTTGACCGTGTACATCATGTCGCGGATACGCACGATGGCTGAGACAGGGACCGAGTCGTAGAATTTGCCCATCCCGACATTATAAACGTGGATGGGCAGGAGTCATTCAATTGGGTTTCTAGCGTGACGTGGCTGTCACGCCCGCCTTATCAAGAATGGCGGTCAGCGTCGCGGCGGTCTTGCGGGCGGGGAGGTTGCTGACATAGAAGTGCTTCGCGCCGAGATCGATCAAGGCGCGAATGGTGCGCGCGCAGACGTCCACCGGTGTCGCGCCGGCGGCAAACTCCTGCGTCAACCTGTCGACCGGCACCGGCAGGAACTGGCTCAACATTTCGAGGGTCCTGGTGTTGGCGCTGCGGTAGAAGAAGACTCCGAACACACCGGGCATGTCGAGACCGCCGCGGCGGCCGGCGTCAAGGAAGGCGGCGACCCGATCGGACTGGTGGTGCGACACGATCTGCGTGAGGTAGAAGTCGGCGCTGACGTGAGGATCCAGCAGGAACTCGACCTGTCCCACCGGATCGGCGATGGGATTGGCCCAGCCGCCCAGTTCCAGACCGGGATGCCGCTGGCGCAACAACTGGCGCAACTGCCAGGCGTGTTCCAGGCAACGCGTCCGGCCCACGTGCTTGTCGCCACCGAGCACGACGAGCGACGGAAAGCCGCCCTGCACGACCTGGTCGGAATACGCCAGGCAGAAGTCGAGCGAGTGCTTGGTCGTCAGGAACGGGATGACCTGCTGGCGGTCAACGGCGTCGCCCAGGTTGTTGATCAGGTGGCGCAGGTTGTTTTCTTCCTGCGCGCCGACCGCGCTATCGGTGACCATGACGCGCACGTCATGACGGGTCAGTGACCGAATGGCGTGATAGGTGTCAATCCAGGCGTCCATGCCTTCGGCCGACTCGAGCTCCGCCCGCGGCGGGCGAAGCTCGACGGCGACGACAGTGGCGGGCTCGCGCCGCAGCTCAGACAGGTAGGACGTCAAGCCTTACTTTTGTTCCTTGATCTTGTAGCCGGCCGGCGGCGCGAACAGGGTGTCGGCCAAATCGGTGGTTTCCACCGACTGCACGGTGCTGGTGCTGCTGATGTTGCCCATCTTGGCCATCATGCCGGCCATGGGGCCGTCGCCTTCCATCTTGATGCTCATTTCCATCTCGTAGGGAATGCCGCCGGTCGCCGCCAGCTCGCGGTACATCTCCGCCATCGCCTTGGCCTGGCCGGGCGAGCCCTTGGCGCCACGCGGGTCGCTGAAGATCCAGCCCTTCTCCACCGCGCCCTTGTAGAAGTTGAGGTACTCAGCCGTGCCAGGCGCGCCCTTCACGACCCACATCGGGCCGGTCAGGTTCAAGGTGACTTTCATGCCGCCCTTGCCGCCGATCGTGGTCGGCAGGGTGATCAACATGTCGTAGCCACTCGCGGTCTTGCCGCCAATGGTCTTGGTCTGGCCGTTGGCCTTGACCGAGGCCTTCATCTCGCTGGTGTCGACCGCGGACTGCATGCTGGCGCCAAACGCCTGCATGTCCCACGAGTCGGCCTCCTTCTTCTTCGAGTCAAACGAGTAGAGACGCTGGTTGTCGACATCGAAAATCATCGAGCGGGTGGTGTCACCCGAGATGCTGTCGGTCCGCATCTTGTTGCCCTTGATGTAGGTGGTGCTCACCATGTCGGTGGACATGCCCATGCCCTTGCCGCTCACGGTCGACTTGACCGTGACGTCGGCCCACGAGGTGGCGGCGAAACTGGCGGCGAACAGCGCGACGAAAATGAGGCGTTTCATGTCGGTCATCTCCAGGGGGATGAGTCAATTATAGGGTGCCCAGGGTGTGTACGGTGCCTAGGGGTGCGTACGGTGCCTAGGGGTGCGTACGGTGCCCAGGGTGCCGGTCATTGTTGCGGCATCGACGTGGAGCGGGGCTTGGCGTCCTTGCCCCATTCGTTGGCCCAATTCAGCATCTCGGCGATGGTATGCATCATCGACTCGCGGGCGACATAGCCATGGGCTTCGTAGGGCAGCGTCACGTAGCGCACGGTGGCGCCGTGACCTTTCAGCGCGCGGTAGAAACGCTCCGATTGAATCGGATAGGTACCGGCGTTGTCGTCGGCCTCGCCGTGCATCAAGAGGATGGGCTCCTTGATCCGGTCGGCGTGATTGAACGGCGACATGCGGGCGTAGAGTTGCGGCGCCTGCCAGAATGAGCGCTCCTCGTTCTGGAATCCAAACGGCGTCAGGGTGCGGTTATACGCGCCGCTGCGCGCGATGCCGGCGCGGAAGATGTCGGAATGTGCCAGCAGGTTGGCGGTCATGAACGCGCCGTAGCTGTGCCCGCCGGCCACTACCCGCTCGGGATCGACGATGCCCATGGCGGCCGCCTTGTCGACGGCGGCCTGCGCGCTGGCGACCAACTGCTCGATGTAGGTGTCGTTGGCGGTGTTGCCGGCACCGACGATCGGCATTTTCGGGTCGTCGATCACGGCAAAGCCCTGGGTGAGAAACAGCATGTGCAGCGTGCCCCAGCCCGGCGTCGTGAAACGATCCGCCGACCCTGTGACCTGGCTGGCCATCTTGGGATCGGCAAACTCCTGTGGATAGGCCCACAGCAGCGCGGGCAGCCGGCCCTGGGCCGGCGTCCAGCCGGGCGGCGTGTGAATGGTGGCGCGCATCTGGACGCCGTCGGGGCGGGTGTAGGTCACCATTTCGGACTTCACGCCCTTCAGCGGCGGCGCCGGATCAGCGTAGGCCGACAGCGGCCGTCGCGAGTTTGATTCGCGGCCGCGCACGTAGAAGTTCGGCGGATCGCTTCGGGTCTCGTAGCGCGTGATGAACTTCGAGCCGTCATCCGACAGCAGGCCCAGCACCGTCTCGTAACCGCCGTCTTCGGTCTGGAAGACACGCTCCCTGGCGCCGGTCTTGATGTTGACCTTGTCGAGGAAGGGATGGTCGCCCTGCGGCGACGAGCCGACGCCGGTCAGGTAGACGGTGTCGCCGGACTGGAACAAGGCATCGGCATTGGAGCTGCGCGCCTGACGAATCGGCGTGCCGGGATTGGCGTAGGCATCCTCGGAACTGCGCTCCCACAGCTTTCGCAGCGGCGCTCCCGCTGCATCGAGCACCGAGGTGCGCACGGCGCGCGTCTCGCGGTTGCCCTCGTTGATCCATGCGGCACCGGTTGTCGTCCAGGTGATGTTCTGGAACCGGTACTCGGTTCGGGTGAGCTCCACCGGCGTCAGCGCAAACGGCGCGGCCCACGTCATCACCTTGTCGCGGTGCGTGGCGGCGGTCTTGGGGTCGCCGCCGTCGAGCGGTTCGGCCCAGGCCAGGGTCGCCGGCAGCGTCGGATGCCAGCGCCAGGATCGGGGTCCGTTCAAGACGCCGCCCCGCGGGACGCTGTCGCCCAGCGGCAGGTCGGCCACGACCTTGACCAGCGCGCCCCGCCGATCCCAGATCTCTGCCATGGTCGGGAAGTCGTCGTAGCGGACCAGCCACGAGAAGGGCCGCTTGATGCGCGTGACGAGCGTGTACTGGCCGTCGGGCGACGGCCGGAACTCCGTGTAGATGGCCGGCCGGCCGAGCGGCGCGCGCTGGCCGGTGACGGCATCGACGGTTGCGAGTTGGCTGGTGCCGTAGTACTCGAACAGCGCCTCGTCGTGGGCGCTGGTCAGCATGTCTTGCACGGTGGGCGTCGGTGCCACACGGCCGCGGCTTTCCTGCGCGTTGGGTCCGGCCGGCGCCTCGGGTTGGGCCGGCGCCGCGCCGCGATTGGAATTGGTGAAGGCACACAGGAGCGAACCGCCCTCTCCGATCCAGCTGCAGGGCGCGCCGAATACCGCGTTCAACTGCGCCGGAGTCACCGCCTTGGCCTGTCCGGTCGCGGTTTCGCCAATCCACAACTCGACCCCGTTGTCGCGCATGTGGGTAAAGGCAAATCGACGGCCGTCGGGCGAGAAGCCAATCCACGAAATCACCGGCATGACCGGCAGCGTCACCTTGCGCTCGCTGCTGTCGGCCACGACCTTCAAGGAGAGGCTGCGATAGCGCGCGTTCGATCGGTGGGGCGCGTTGGTCCTGGGATTGATACGCACCCCGGCCAATCGCAGCATCGGCTGCGCCAGCTCGGCAATGGTCGGCATGCTCGCGCGTTCGAGCAGCGCCACCACGTCGCGCGCCGGGCTCACCTCGGCCGTCGGCGGCGGCGGGGCATCCAGAATGTCAACGATGGTCTTGGGCGGCAGCAGGTAACCGCCGGCCGCCGGCTGGGCCGGCGCCTGGGCGAAAACCGCGACTGACCCGGTGAGGACAAGGGCCGTAAGGGTGAGGCTGCGCATGTGCGGAGTATAAGGTGTCTGACACCGCCGGCGCGATCACGGGCTGGCGCCCGCCGCGGCGCCGGCAGCGCGGCCGGTGGCCCACGCCCATGCGAAGTTATGGCCGCCAATCGGGCCAAACGCGTCCAGGATTTCGCCGCAGAAGTAGAGGCCGGGGCACCGCCGGCTCTCAAGCGTTCGCGGCTCCACTTCGTCCAGGGCAACGCCACCGCCGGTGACCTCGGCCTTTTTGTAACCTTCGTCACCGCTCACGGGCAGAATGTACGAGGTCAGGCGATCAATCAGCGCCAGCCGCTCGGTGCGTCGCAGGTCGCTGGTCCGCCGCTCGCGGGGGACACCGGCCTCGATCATCAAGCGTTCACCCAACCGCGCCGGCAGATGTTTGGCGAGGAGCGTGGCGATCAACGCTGAGGGCGCATCGAACTCAAGCTCCCATGCCGCGGCATTGAGCGCCGACCACTGGGCCCGAATGGTCCGTCCACTTTCAGCGCGGCCTGGACGCGTCCTCACATGCGAGATATCCAACACGCTGGGTCCGCTGTACCCGCGATGGGTGAAGAGGAAGCCGCCGGAGGTCTCAACTGCGCGGGTGCCATCCTTCGCCCGCAATCGCACGTTCAGCGAGACGCCCGACAAGGCGGCGTGACCCGCGACCGGGTCGCCAAGCAGCGGCGTCAACGCCGGATACACCGGCACCATGCGATGACCAAGCCCGGCGGCGACCGTCAGACCGGTGCCGTCGCTGCCGGTCGCCGGTACCGACAATCCGCCGGTTGCCAGGACCACCCGCTCGGCGTGGAGATCGCCGCCGCCGGTCTGCAGCGAAAAGCCCGCGGCCGCCCGCTGAATCCCGATGACGCTGGTGTTGAACAGCATGCGCACGCCGCGCCGGCGTGCAAACGCGACCAGGCCGTCACGAATGTCCTTCGCCCGATTCGACTGGGGAAACAACTTGCCCGACTCCGCTTCGAGCGCCAGCGGAATGGCGAGGTCGCGCTCGAAGAAGGCTCGCTGCTCGTGCAGCGGCCACGACCGCAGCATGCCGCGCAGCAGGTGAGCCGGCGAATCGGTGACAAACCGTTCGGGCGCCAGCATTGAGGGCAAGACGTTACAGCGGCCGCCGCCGCTGATCAGGATCTTCCGGCCGCCGTCGGCAGTGCGCTCAATCAACGTGACCTCGGCGCCGCCGCTCGCGGCAAACGCCGATGCGACCAGCCCCGCCGCGCCGCCGCCGATTACCAACACAGATGACATCAGAGCCACAGATGACGCAGATGACGCAGATCTCTACGAGACGTGTCCCGACAAGCGGTGCCCTCCCGACAAGCAGTGCCCTCCCGACAAGCGGTGCCCTCCCGACAAGCGGTGCCCTCCCGACAAGCGGTGCCCTCCCGCCATCATCTGAAGAGGCTATCGGTCGGAACCTGGATGACCGGACCCAGGTTGAGCGCACGAATTCCGGCTTCGATCGCTTTCAAGTCGCCGACGACGACCACCGCCATTTTTTCGGGCTGGATGTAGCGCGCGGCGGCTCGCTGCAAGTCGGCGGCGGTGACCGCGGTCACGCGCGGCACGAAGTTGGCGAAGGTGGTCTCGGGAAGATTGTAGATGACCAGTTCCTCGAGCTTGCGAGCCATGTCGCCGGTGGTCTCGAACTCACCCGGGAACCCCAGCGCCACGTAGTTGCGGGCCTTGGCCAGTTCATCGGCCGGTACCGGCGTCAGAATTCCGTTGAGCTCGTTGAAGAACTCCCTCACCGCATCAGCGGTCTTGTCGGTCTGGACGCCGGCGGCGGCAAGAAAGGGACCGGCCGACATGCGCATGTCAAACCCCGAGCTGGCGCCGTAGGCGTAGCCGTTCTTCTCGCGCAGGTTCTGGTTGAGACGCGACGTGAACGATCCGCCCAGCAGCGTGTTCAGCACTTCGAGGACCGCGTAGTCGGGTGTGGAGCGCGCGACGCCGACCCAGCCAATGCGAATCTGCGACTGTGCTGCCTCGGGCTTGTCGATCAGGTAGACCTGGCGCTTGTCGAGTTGCGGCGCGTTGGGCACCGCGGCGACGAGCGCCGCCATGCCCTCTGATTTCCACCCGCCGAACGCCTTCTCGAGCATCGGCAGTGCGGTGGCCGGTGTCAGGTCGCCGACCACGAGCAGCGTCGCGTTGTCGGGCCGGAAGTGCGAACGATAGAACGTTTTGAGATCGTCAACGGTGAGGGCTTCAATGCCGGCGGGCAGCCCGTTGGCCGGCGTGCCATAGCGGTGCGTCGGCCCGTAGATCATGCGCGGGAAGGCCAGTTGGACCAGGGCGCCGACGTTGTCACGCGCTTGCAGCAGGCCGGTGAGCCGCTCCTTGCGCAGCCGCTCGAGTTCGGTCGCCGGGAAGCTGGGGCGCAACGCCACGTCGGCCATCAGCGGCAGCGCATCCGCCAGTTTCGAGACCGGGACCGACATGCGCACGGCCGAGGCGTCAAACGTGCTGCCGGTCGAGAGGTTGGCGCCGAGAAATTCGATGGCGTCGGCCAGATCGAGGGCCGACCGTGAGCCGGCGCCCTCGTCAAGCATGGCGGCCGTGAGGTTGCCGACCCCGTACTTGCCGATGGGATCGGCGGCACTGCCCGAGCGCACGATCAGGTTGATCTGCGCCAGCGGCACTTCGTGGTGTTCCACCATCCACACGGCCAGGCCGTTCGACAACTGGTGTTTCTGGATGGCCGGCAGCTTCAACGACGGCGCCGGGCCAATGGGCGGCGGCTGCTTGCGGTCGGGTTGTTGCGCACCGAGCGTCGTCACCAACGTGACGACCAGCGTCAATCCGGCTAAAGCCGGACTCCACTTCTGCAGAGTCTTCTTCATTTCTTCTCTCCCGGAACCACGCTGAGCTCGACGCGGCGATCCTTCGGCAGGTAACGATCCACCGCCGCCTGCACGTCGGCCGCGGTCACGGCCCGGTAGCGGGCCAGGTCCTGGGCAAAGTAGTCGGGGGTGCCGGCCGCCTTGTAATAGGCGTTCAGTTGGTCGGCCTTGCCGCCGAAACCGCCGACGCGCTCCATGTTGCGATAGAACGAGGCCTCAGTCTGGTTCAGCGCCCGTGTCATTTCCCGTGGCGTGGGCGCCTCCCGGCGCAACTTGTCGAGCTCCTCATCGATCACCGCCTGGATCCGGTCGAGACCCTGACCGGGCCGCGCGGTAGCGACGATCACGAAGTTACTGCCAAGCGCCTGCGATTGCTGGAACGCCGAGACGTCCTGCGCGATCTGCAGGTCGTAGACCAGGCGCCGGTACAACCGCGAGTTCTTGCCGCTGCTGAGCAGGTTGGCGATGATGTCCATGGTGGCGTCGCCCGGCTTGAGCAGTCCCGGTGTGAGCCAGGCCATGTAGAGGCGCGGCAACTGCACGCGGTCGGTAATGGTCTTCTGCTTCACGCCGTCGAGTACCGCGGTCGGCGGCGACAGCGGTGTCACCGGCTTGCCGGCCGGCACGTCGGCGAACCACTTTTCGACGAGCTTTCGGGTGTCGGCCAGGTCGATGTCGCCGGCGATGACCAGGCTGGCGTTGTTGGGCACGTAGTAGGTGCGGAAGAAGCGCGCAACGTCCTCGAAGCTGGCGGCGCTCAGGTCTTCCATCGATCCGATCACCGGCCAGCTATACGGATGGCCCGCCGGATAAAGCAGCGACGAGAGCTCGACAAACGCCTGACCGTACGGCTGGTTGTCGACGCCCTGGCGTTTCTCGTTCTTGACGACGTCGCGCTGGCCGTCGACTTTGCCGGGCGACTTGTCGTCGAGCAGGAAGCCCATGCGATCCGACTCGAGAAACAGCGCCAGCTCCAGCGCGTTGGCCGGCAGGTCGATGTAGTAGTTGGTGCGATCGGTGTTGGTCGAACCGTTGTTGTTGGCGCCCGCGGCCTCGAGCCAGTTGTCGAAGTCGCCTTCGGGCACGTGCATCGAGCCCTCGAACATCACGTGTTCGAACAGGTGAGCGAAGCCGGTGCGGCCGACCCGCTCGTTGGCCGACCCGACGTGATACCAGAGATTGACCGCCACTACCGGCACGCTGGTGTCGCGATGCAGGATCACGTTCAGGCCGTTGGGCAGCGTGAACCGTGTGTGGGGAACGCTCAGCGCCGGGGTCTGCGCCTGCAGTGAAACCGGCTCGCCGATCGTGGCCGGACCGGCCAGGATCAACGCCGTCAAGGCCAGGGCCAGGAGGTGGGACGAACGGACTCGCGTCATCCGTCCAGTCTAGCGCAGCGTCCTACTTCTTTCGTCGCGCCAGCATCTCGTTGGCGGCGTTGGAAATCGCGACCACGGCGGGGTGCTTCAGGCGCCGTTCGACCGAGATGGCGAAATAGCGCTCGCGCACGCTGTCGAGCCGGCCGACCGGCACCACGCCGTACTGCCGCATCACTTCCCGCTCGATCACCGTTGGCGCCACAAACAGGCCGGCGCCGGCCTGTCCAAATGTCGTCAGCAGCGCGCTGTCGTCCAGCTCGGCAATCACCCGCGGCCGCAGGCCCTGCTGGTCGAACCAGAGGTCAAGCGTGCGCCGCAGCGTCTTGCCGGCCGATGGCAGCAGGAACGGCGCGTCGTTGAGCGACTGCGGAAAGTTCCGGCGCCGCGGGGCCGCCAGCTTCGCGGTGCCGAAGACGGTGACCGTAGTTTCACCGAGCGCATGACTGAATGCCTTGACCTTGATCGCCGGCGAGATCGGCGTGTCGGCAATCACCAGGTCCAGGGCGTGCGTGGCCAGGTCGGTAAGCAGCCGGTCGGCGGCGCCGTCGCGGCACACGATCTGCACGGGCGGCGTCAGCCGCAGAGCCGGTTCCAGCAACCGATACGCGATGATCTTGGTCACTTCATCGGCGACCCCCACCTGGAAGCGGACCGGCCGGCCGGTGGGCCGATCGTTGATGGTGTCCATCAGCTCGCGGCCGATGGAGAAGATGTCATCGGCATAGCCGTAGACGACGTGGCCGATTTCAGTGAGGACCAGGTTGCGGCCCGAGCGCTGAAACAGCTTTTCACCCAGTTGATGTTCGAGCGCGCGAATCTGGCCGCTGATGGTGGGCTGGGCCAGCCGCAGTTCTTCACTGGCACGCGCGATGGTGCCGTGGCGCGCCACGGTCCAGAAGTAGAGCAGATGGTGGTAGTTGAGCCACTCCATAGGAGTTGAAAGTTGAAAGTTGAAACTTGACAGTTGAAAATTTGACTATTGGAAACTTGACTGTTGACAGTGGCGCTCCCGGCCGCCGGCGACGTCTACGATATACTTTCTGTTTCCGTTATGACCGACAAACCACTTGTAGCAGTGATCATGGGCTCCACCTCCGACTGGGACACCATGTCCCACGCAGTCGAGATTCTCGAGCGCTTTGGCGTGGCCTACGAAAAAGAAGTTGTCTCCGCGCACCGTACGCCGGTCTGGATGGCGGAGTTCGCGCAAGGGGCCGAGACCCGCGGTATCCAGGTGATCATCGCCGGCGCCGGCGGCGCCGCGCACCTGCCCGGGATGGTGGCGTCGCATACCGTGCTGCCGGTGCTCGGTGTGCCGGTGAACAGCGCGTCGCTGCAAGGCCTCGACTCGCTGCTGTCGATCGTGCAGATGCCGGGCGGTATACCGGTGGGGACGCTCGCGATTGGCAAGCCCGGCGCGATCAACGCCGGCCTGCTGGCGGTGAGCATTCTCGCCACCGCGCGCCCCGACTTGCGGGATCGCCTGCGGCAGTTCCGGGCCGAGCAGACGGCAAAGGTCCGTCAGGATACGCTTCCGTGAACCGCATCGTGCTGCCCGGCGCCACTATCGGCGTGCTAGGCAGCGGGCAGTTGGGCCGCATGCTCGCCCTCGCGGCCCGCCGCATGGGCTACCGCGTCCACACGCTGTCGCCCGGCGTCGACACCCCCACCGGCCAGGTGGCTGACCTCGAAGTCAGCGCCGAGTACGACGACCTTGAGGCCATTCGCGCCTTCGCCCGTGGCGTCGACGTGATGACGTTCGAGTTCGAGAACGTGGCCACCGACGCCGCCGATGCCGCCGCGGAACTGGTGGCGGTGCGGCCGAGTGGTGCGGCGCTGCACATCACGCAGCAGCGCGCGCGCGAAAAGGGATTTCTCGCCGACCGCGGCTACCCGGTGACGCCGTTTGCGAAGGCCCAGTCGCTCGACGAATTGGCCGTCGGCCTCGGCGTGGTCGGCCTCCCCGCCATCATCAAGACCGCGGCCTTTGGATACGACGGCAAGGGCCAGCACCGGGTCGACCGCATCGAAGACGGCGACCGGGTGTGGGGATTGGTTGGGCACCAGGAGGCAATCATCGAGAGCGTGGTCGACTTCACGCACGAAATTTCGGTGGTCGCGGCCCGCGGCCTTGACGGCGATTTCGCGCACTACGGCGCGATTGAGAACCTCCATCACCACCACATCCTCGACCTGTCGGTGTCCCCGGCCCGCATCCCCCAGGGCCTGGCGGATGAAGCCGTCCACCTGGCGCATCGCGTGCTCGATGACCTTGGTTACGTCGGCGTGCTGTGCGTGGAGTTCTTCGTGACCCGTGACGGCCGGCTGCTGGTCAACGAGATCGCCCCGCGTCCGCATAACTCGGGTCACCTCACGATCGATGCCTGTATCACCTCGCAGTTTGAGCAGCAGGTGCGCGCGGTGTGCGGCCTGTCGCTCGGCGACACCACGCAGCTGCGTCCGGCCGCGATGGTCAACCTGTTAGGCGACCTGTGGATCAATGGCGAACCCGACTGGGCCGGCGCCCTGGCCATGCCCGACGTGAAGCTGCACCTGTACGGCAAGAGCGATCCGCGCGTCGGCCGCAAGATGGGCCACATCACGGCGCTTGGCGACACGGTGGACGAGGCCGCCGCCAAGGCGCTCGCGGCCCGCGACGTGCTGTGCTGATGACGGCCGTACGCCACCGAGGACGCCGAGGACGAGGAACCGCTGTGCCATCCCGGCTAGAATCGCCCTCGTGATCCGCTTCGGGCCCTTCGAGATTGATCCGCGCACGTGGACGCTCGCTCGCGACGGGCAGCCGCTCGATCTGTCGCCCCGGCTGGTCGAGATCCTCGGCTACCTCGCCAGTCGCAGCGGCGTGATCGTGACTAAGGATGACTTGCTCGAGCGTTTCTGGCCGGGGGTCAACATCAGCGACAACACCCTGACGCGGGCGGTGGCCGACATTCGCAAGGCGCTCGGGGACTCGGCAACCGAACCAAAATACGTGCAGACTCTCGCCCGGCGCGGCTATCGCTTTGTTGGGGCTGGTGGGGCTGGTGGGGCTGGTGGGGCTGGT
>JAKFYH010000064.1 GCA_021730945.1 Acidobacteriota bacterium
AGAACCCGTTCTTGTTCCAACGTGTCCACGTCGAAACCCGTCGCGCGGTACTGTCCCGATTCCCGTATGCGGTCTATTTCCGGGTTTCGGATACCGAGGTTGTCGTGCTGGCCATTCATGGACGCCAACATCAATCACGATGGCAGGAGCGTTCCTAGTTGAGGTTGCTAATCACGCGGTCTAACATGGCTTGCAGCCGTCGGCGTGCCGCGCAATACTGAGCGCGCCGCGGCTGAAGCCTGGCCGTTAGCCCGATAAGCCGCAAAATGGTTGGACGTGCTAGCCTCTGGCGATTCCAATGAGCCTCGAGTTCGAGTGGGACGACGCCAAGGCGAAGGCCAATCTCAAGAAGCACGGCGTGCCCTTCGACGAAGCGTTGAGCGTGTTCGCGGACCCGTTGGCGCGCATTTTCGACGATCCTGACCATTCGGAAGACGAGCCCCGCGAGATCGTCATCGGCTTTTCGTCGACTGCCCGGTTGCTGGTCGTCGGCTTTACAGAACGGTCTGGACGGGTCGGACTGATTCACGCGCGTCGGTCTACCAAGGCCGAACAGAAACGCCATGAAGAAAACGTCAAGCGCACGACCTAAAGCCCGATCGAAGGGACTCCGCGCCGAGTACGAATTCGACTACTCGCGCGCCCGTCCCAATCGATTCGCATCTCAGCTAGGGCCGCAAACCGTCACCGTTGTGCTGGCACCCGATGTCGCGCAGGTCTTCGATTCATCCCGGAAGGTGAACAAGTTGCTGCGGTCGATCATCGCCGCGACTCCCGCGACCGACGAGACCCATCGTGGCTCTCGACGAAAAACGGGCTAACACCGGCCTGGAGTCGACGGCGTTCGAGGGTCGGGCATTCATCGAGGCTTGGTTGCCGCCGCGGCTCAGGCCGAAACGTTAGGCACTCAACAAACGGCAACCGCGTATACTCGATCCGAGAAGGTCATCATGCCCAGCAAGCCCGCCGTCGTTCACAGCCATCCGGGCATCTTGAGCGGGACTCCTGTGTTTGTGGGTACGCGCGTGCCGGTTCAGTCGCTGTTTGACTACCTCGAAGGTGGCGAGACCCTCGACGAATTCCTCCGCCAATTCCCATCGGTCACCCGTGGCCAGGCGCTGGGGGCGCTCGAACAGGCCAAGGAAAGCGTGCTGACCAGTGCGCGTCCTGCTTGACGAGAACGTCCCGCACGACCTGAAGGCCAAGTTGGTCGGCCACGAGGTGGTGACTGTACAAGGGCTCGGGTGGTCCGGCACGCTCAATGGTGAGTTGCTCAAGCGTGCCAGTGGGACCATCGACGCATTCGTCACCATGGACCGCAAGCTCGAGCACCAACATGACCCCACCGTCTTGCCCTTCGGCATCGTCGTTCTTCGTGCGCGCTCGAGCAAGATGCAGGACCTAATGCCGCTCGTTCGGGACATTCTTGGCGCACTCGCGAGCCTCAAGCCTGGACAAGTTACCAGAGTTGGTGCCTAACAAGCCGCTGCAGCCGACAAGCGGCGGATGGTTTAGACTCCTTCGCGTGAATGTGTCCGCCGCTCGCGGCTGAGCGCCGATCGCTAGACCCTTCGTCGTTCACACCAACAGGCGTAGAATCGGCCCATGCCATATCGCATCACGCGCGAGCGGATGATCGAGGCGACTCGTGAACTGCCCGAAGATGCCTCGGTCGACGAGACCCTTGAGCGCCTGATGTCGCGAACGTGTGACCCCCAATAGCCACAGCGGCATACGAGAGAGCCCGATGGACCCGAGCCCGGTACTTGACCTGAAAGCATTCGTCCCGGCGAGAAACTTTGAGCTCGCAAAGCAGTTCTATCAGGACCTCGGATTCACCCTCAATTGGGGCAGCGATCAGATTGCCGAACTTCAGATCGGCTCCTCCCGATTCCTTCTCCAACCGTTCTATGTCAAGGACCATGCTGAGAATTTCATGATGAGCCTGATGGTTGAAGACGTCGACGAGTGGTGGTCCCACATCGAACGCATCGGGCTCACGAAGAAATATCCTGGCACCTCGGCCAAGCCGCCAGCGATGCAGCCGTGGGGGCTTCGCGTGCTGTACCTGATTGACCCCACCGGCATCCTGTGGCACATCACCGAGGTCAAGCGGGCCTCACCGGCCGGCCACCCCCTATAATCAAAGGTGTGTCCCCCCGTCTCGTTGCCGCGGCGCTGATCGTTGCTGGTGCCGTTTCGGCATCGGCACAGACCAGCCCCAAGGCCGCCATGCTCGCGCAGCAGGGCTGGGCCGAGCTCGCCGCGGGCAATGCGCTGGCCGCCGAACAGGCGTTTCGCGAAGCCATCACCCTCGATGCCAAGAGCGCCAGCCTGCATCTTGGCCATGGCACCGCGGCCTTCGTGCTGCGGCGCGACGCCGAGGCGAAGGTGTCGCTTGAGCGTGCACTGGCGCTGGAGCCCGGGCTCACTCGGGCGCGCGCACAGTTGGCGCAGTTGGCCAAGCGCCAGGGCGACCTCCAGGAAGCGATCCGGCTTTACGAGATCGTCGCCACCGAAGTCCCGGACGATGGTGGCGTGCGCGACACGCTGGAGCGGTGGAAACGCGAAGCCGACCTGCACGATCGCATGCGGCTCACCGTCGGCGACTTCTTTACCGTGTCGTTCGAAGGCCAGGAAGATGCGGCGATGGCCGACCTGGCGCTTGAATCGCTCAATCGCGCCTACTGGCGCATCTGCGACCTGTTCGGCGTGTTTCCGCCCCGGTCAGTGCCGGTGGTGCTTTACAGCGGCGAGCAGTTTCGCGACATCACCCGCTCACCGCAATGGGCGGCCGCCGCCTTCGACGGCACCATTCGCGTGCCCATGCGCGGCGCCGGCGAGAAAGGCGAAGACCTCGACCGCGTGCTGGCGCACGAGTTCGCCCACGCGCTGATTCGCTCGCTCGCCACGCGCGGCCTGCCGACGTGGCTGAACGAAGGCCTGGCCTCCGTGCTCGAGAGCGACAGCCTCGATTGGGCCGAAGGCCGCATCGCCAAGGCGGCGAGGGTACCGTCGCTCACCGCGCTGGCCGGCTCGTTTGCCAGGCTAAGCGGCGCCGATGCTCAGGTGGCTTATGCCGCCAGCGCGCTGGCGGCCCGCCGGCTCCTGGATGAGGCTGGCGGGATCGCCGTGGCCAACCTGCTCCGCGATTTGGGCGCCGGCGCCGACTTCGAAGCCGCCTTCCTGTATCGCATCCAGAAGTCGTTCGCGGATTTTCAGGCCGCATCCCAGCACTGATCGGACGGGGCCGTCACGCCGTCATCGGTTCTTCAGTGAATAGATGTCGTTCAGGATGCCGGCCGCCGTCACACCGGCGCCGGCGCCAGGGCCGCTGATCACCAGCGGCTCGAGGTCATAACGGCGCGAGTGAAACGTCACCAGGTTGCGCGTGCCGCCGGCCGAACCCATGGGACTCGTGACCGCCACGTCCACCAGTCCGGCCGTGACCTTTCGCGAGGTCGCCGACACGACGTAGCGCAGCACGCGTCCCCGGCTCGCCAGCGAGGCCGCCCGTGTTCGCCAGGTGTCATCGAGCTCTGGCATCCGCGCCAGGAACTGGTCGAGCGACAGCGTGCTGTAGGCTTTCGGCACCAGATCGTCCGGCCGCGGTGGCTCGCCGCGATACCCCAGCATCCGCGCGAGGATCAGTCCCTTCCTGGCGGCATCGCGGCCCGACAGGTCGTCACGCGGATCGGGCTCGGCGTAGCCTCGTTCGACCGCCTCCCTGACCGCCGCGGAGAACGGCCGCCCGGCTGACACTTCCGACAACACGAACATGAGCGTCCCACTGACGCATCCCTCAATGCGGCGGACGCGATCGCCCGTCTCATCCAGCTTGCGGAACGTGTCGATGATCGGCAGGCCGGCGCCGACCGTGGCTTCGTAACGCACGCGGCGCTTCGTTGGTGCCGGCCGCCTCACCAGCCGGTCGTAGGCCTCCAGTGAACCGGCGAGTGGCTTCTTGTTTGCGAGCACCACGTCGAAGCCATTGCCGATCGCCGCCTCCAGTAGTGCACCGGTCTCATCGCTGGTCACATCGACGACGACCGGCCGCGACACCGCATGGCTCGACATGATCCGCAGCGCTTCGCCGGCCGGCGCTTTATGTCCCCCCAGTGACGTCAGCAGCGCGCCTGCGTCCTTCTCGCGCGCCAACGCCAGCAGACGGGAGCGCGACAGGCCACGCGGATCAAAGACGTACCCCGACCGGTCCAGCAGCCCGACAATGCGGACGTCGCCACCTGCTGATCCAATCTGATCCGCCAGTGCGCGGCCGACTCGCCCGAACCCCAGCAAGACGACGTCGGTGTGGGCTTTGGCCGCCGGCCGGCCGCCGCCGATCTTGGCAAGCTGGAACGCGGCGTGGACCCGGCGGGCCGCCTCCGGCGCCTGGGCGCTCGACACCACAAACGAGATGTTGCGTTCCGAAGATCCCTGGGCAATGGCGACCACGTTGATGCCGCCGCTGGCGAGCGCCGTGAACACCCGGGCCGAAATACCAGGTGTGCCCACCATTCCCTCGCCGACCACGGCGATCACCGACATCTGCGCCCGCGCGGTGACGCCGTCGATCAAGCCTTGGTCCAGTTCGTGCCGGAAGGCATACCGCAAGCGGCGAATGGCCCGGTCCGCCTGCGATTCAGGAATCGTGAATCCGATCGAGCTTTCGGACGACGCCTGGAAGATGGTCGACACCGAGAGCCCTTCGGCATCGACCGCGGCGAACGTGCGGGCGGCCATGCCATGCACCCCGACCATGCCTTTGCCGGCCACCGTCACCACGGCCTGCGCCGGCAGCATGGCGAGCGCCTTCACCGGATAGCCGGCCAACGACTGGCGTGCCGACACCTCAGTGCCCGGCAGCTCCGGCTTGATGAACGAGCGGACGTGCAGCGCCATGGTGGTGCCGGCCATTGGAATCAGCGCCCGCGGGTGCAACACCTTGGCGCCGTAATGCGCCACTTCGGCCGCCTCGCGATGGTGTAGTTGCGGGATCAGGCGCGCGTCAGGCACGTCTCGTGGGTCCGCTGTCAGGATGCCAGGTACGTCCTTCCACAGCACCACGGTCCGCGCTCCAAGCGATCGGCCGAGCAACGTGGCCGTCAGGTCCGATCCGCCACGGCCGAGCGTGGTCAGGCTGCCGTTGGCGGCGCGTCCGATGTAGCCGGGGACGATGGCCACCGCGCCCGACGCCACCAGCGGACCAATCACCTTGCGGGCGCGCGTTCGCGTCTCGGTGAGTCCCGCTGTCGCACCCCCATGCTCATCGTCCGTGCGGACGACGTCGAGTGCGTCGATGTAGCGCGCCTTTCGCCCAAGGCGCGTCAGCGTGGCGGCCAGCAGTTGCGCCGACACCCGCTCACCTCTCGAGACCATGGCGTCCTGGACGCGCGGGTCGAGGGAACCGAGCGCCGCCACCGCCGCACACAAGTCCTCGTATTCGCGCGTCAGCGTGTCGATGCTGGTGATGACTGCCCTGAGCGGCGCCCCGGTCCCGAGAAGGACCTTGGCGGCCAGCACATGCTTTTTGCGAAATGCGGCTGCGGCCGTCGGCGTCGCCTGCAGGAGCAGGTCGGTGACACCGGCCAGCGCCGAGGCCACCACGACCAAGGGGCCGCGGTGCGCCGCGATCTGCCGTGCGGCTTTCTGGATGGCGCGGCCGTCCGCCAGCGACGCGCCGCCGAACTTCCAAACTTCAAGTTTCATCTGCATGATCCCTGTAACGTCAAAAGGGCCATCACCCTTGCGGATGATGGCCCTTGGTCTAAGGTCCCGGTGAACGGCAGCTCACCTCATCCGCCGGAGCTGTCTCCAGTGGTAATCGTGGTGGTGCGCGTCATGGTGGGGCGGACCGGAACGATGAGCATGAGCTGGCTTAGACTAGCACCATGCGCGCCTCGCGTGTGAGCCGATGACGAAACACGCTTTCGCCCCGCGGCTGCCGACGCCGGTCGCTCCGCTCAGCGGGGCATCGTCCGTGCGTCTGCCAGACGATGTCGTTGCCGACCAGGTCAACCGGCTCAAGCTGTTTGCCCTGATCAGCGGCGGCATGTGGCTCATGGGCATGTTCATGGACTTCGTCGTGTTCCCGCGGACCATGGGCACGCGCACCAACCGGATGACCCTGGCAATCGAAGTCAGCGCCGTGGCCTTCGCGGTTGCCGTGTATCTTCACGCCCGCTTCTCGGGGAGGGCGCCCCGGGCCAAGGAGAATGCCGGCCTGGTACTGATGGTGCTCAACTCGGCCGGCATTGCCATGCTGGAAACGTGGGCCACCGATCCTACTCCCGCAACGCTGGGACAGCTGTCGTGGATCCCGATCGCCATTCTGTTGTCGGCCATGGTCATGCCGGGCCGCCCGCGGCCAATGCTGATGGCCGCGATGGCCTCGGCCTCGATGGGACCCGTTGGCGTGTGGTTCGCGCACCTTCGAGGCGTGGACGTGCCATCGGTCGTCGATACCCTTGTCATGGCGATGCCCAACTACAGTTGCGCGGTGGCGGCGGTCTTGCCGTCGCAGATGTTTCAGAAAATGAGCCGCCGCCTCAACGAGGCGCGGGAACTGGGCAGCTACGAATTGATCGAGGAGCTTGGCGCCGGCGGCATGGGCGCGGTCTGGCGGGCTCGCCACCGGCTGCTGGCGCGGGACGCCGCGGTGAAGCTGGTGCGCGCCGATGCGATGGGCGACACCGAAGTGGCGGCGCAAGCGCAGTTGCGGCGTTTCGAACGAGAGGCGCAGGCGACGGCAGCCTTGACCTCGCCCTATTCCGTACGTCTGTTCGACTTTGGCCAGACCGACGATGGCAGCTTCTACTACGCTATGGAGCTGCTATCGGGGCGCGATCTGGAGTCACTAGTGCGGGAGTTCGGGCCGCTGCCGCCCGAGCGGGTGATGCACCTCTTGCAGCAAGTCTGCCACTCGCTGGCCGAGGCCCACGAACGCTGCCTGGTGCATCGCGACGTCAAGCCGGCCAATATCTTTCTCTGCCGAATGGGTCGCGACTTCGATTTTGTGAAGGTGCTCGACTTTGGCCTGGTCCACGTTCGCCGGGCCGATTCGGCGACAGCCGTGACTGAAACGCTGGTGACGGCGCAGGCGTTGATCGGCACCCCGGCGTATATGGCGCCCGAGATCATTCTTGGCCGCGACGATGTGGATCGCCGGGCCGACGTGTATGCGATTGGCTGCGTGGCCTACTACCTGCTGACCGGCACCCGCGTCTTCGAGGGCAGCACCCAGATGCAGGCATTGATTGACCACGTGCATACGCCGCCGGTGGCGCCGTCGGAACGCATCGCCGGCGGCTTGCCGCGTCAGGTCGACGAAATGGTCCTGCACTGCCTGCGCAAGGATCCCGCCGAACGTCCACACAATGCCAGCGAGCTGCTGGCGACCATCAAGGCCATGAACCTCCCCCGCGTGTGGACCAACGACCACGCACGCGCCTGGTGGGAGGCGCGACTGCCAGAACTCTCGGGCCCCCTCGCCCCGAGCGCCAGAACCCCCTCCTGACCGCGTATCTGCGGCCCTCTCTGTGCGTCATCTGTGTCATCTGCGACCCTGGCTACTTTCTGTGTCATCTGTGTCATCTGCGGCCCTGGCTGCTCTCTGCGTTATCTGTGTCATCTGCGGCCCTGGCTGCTCTCTGCGCTATCTGTGTCATCTGCGGCCCCAAGCCAAAACCAAACAATCGGTGTCTAAAGCCGAGGACCAACGCTCATGACCCCATTGTGGCGATCGATTCTGATTGGTATGTGGCTGTGGCCCGCCGCGCTGGTGCCGGCTTCGCTGGCGTTGGCGCAGACTCCAGCCCGCCCTGGTGAGCCGATCGTGGCGGAGAAAGCCGGCAAGGAGCTGGTGGCCTTCTATGTCGGCGACACGCCGCCTCGTATTGATGGCCGGCTGGACGATGCGGCCTGGGCTGCGGCGCAGGCCATTGACGACATGATGCAGAACGATCCCGACAACATGGCCGCGCCCTCCGAGCGGACCGTGGTCAAGGTGGCCTACGACGACCGCTCGATCTACGTGGCGGTGTTCAACTACATGCGCGACCCGGCGAAGATCACCACGGCGCTCGGCCGCCGCGACACCAACCCGCGCAGCGATTCGATCAAGATCACCTTCGACCCGCGTCACGATCACCTCACGGCCTATACCTTTGATGCCAATCCATCAGGCGTGCAGGGCGACATGACCTGGTACGACGACACCCGATCGAGCTCCGACTACGATGCCGTGTGGGAGGTGCAGACTGGGCGCACGGGCGAGGGGTGGACGGCGGAGTTCCGCATTCCGTTTTCGCAGATGCGCTTCAGCGCCACCCCGGGCGAGGAGGCCGTCTGGGGCTTCAACATCAGGCGCGACATCATTCACAACGCGGAAGTCGACCGCTGGGTGGCCACGCCGCGCGGTGTCAACGGCTTCGTGTCGCGGTTCGGTCACCTGACCTTCGCCAAGGCCCCGGCGCCGCCACGCCGGCTGGAAGTACAGCCGTTCCTGCTCGGACGGCAGGAGCATGTGACCGACGTGGGTTACGGCCGCGACTATTCCGGCGGCGTCGATTTCCGCATGGGCCTGGGTACCTCGACGACGCTGTCGGCGGCGGTCAATCCGGATTTCGGCCAGGTCGAGCAGGACCCGGCGGTCCTGAACCTCAGCGTGTTCGAGACCTTCTTTCCCGAGAAACGTCCGTTCTTCATCGAAGACAGCCGATCGCTGGTGTCATCGTTTGGGCAAATGCCGATGTTTCACTCGCGCCGCATCGGTCAACGGCCGGGACGCTTCGCCATCGCTGACGGCGAGACCGTGATCGAGCGGCCTGACGCCACGACCATTCTCGGCGCCACCAAGGTCACCGGCAAGGCCAACGGCTGGTCGTACGGCGGGCTCACCGCGCTGACCGATCGCGAGTACGCCCTGGTCGAGCACACGCCGGAGGGGAGCGAAATTGCGGTGCGGAGTGAGCGGCTGATTGAGCCGTACACGTCGTATAACGTCGGCCGCGTGCAGCGGGATGTCCGCGGCGGTTCCACCCTCGGCGGCAGCGGCACGGCGGTGCTGCGCGAGAACGACGTCAACGCCTACTCAGGGGCGGTCGACTACAACATTCGCTGGAACCGGAATCGCTATAACTGGAGCGGGCAGTGGGCCACCACCCGGGCGGCAGTCGATGGCGCCATGCGGACCGGCTTCGGCGGCCTGACCAATCTCAATTATTCGAGTAAGCACTTCGGAGCATTTGGCCGCTACGAGCATTTCGACGACGATTTCCGCAATACCGACCTGGGCTTCCTGTTCGGCCGCAACAACAAGCGGGTGGTGAACGGCGGCTTCAATCTGGGCCGGCCCGACCCGGGCAAGTTGGTCCGTAGCGCGACCATGTTTTCGAATTTCTTCACGCAGTTCAATGGTGATGGGCTGCGTCTCGACAACAGCTACTTCATGGGTGGCGAGGTCCAGTTCCTGAACTATTGGAACATGTTTGTCGGCACCGGCCGGAGTCTCCAGGCCTACGACGACCTCGATACCCGGGGCGGACCGCCGATTGAGAAGCCGGCGGGTTGGTGGCTCGACTCGTTTGTCGGCACCGACTCGCGCAAGCCGCTGCGGCTGTCATTCAACTTCAATACCAATGGCAACGACGCCGGCGGCTGGAGCCGCCGCTATAACGTTGACCTGCGCTACCAGCCGGTGCCGCAGTTGCAGACGTCGATCAGCGGGAATTACACCCACGGCCAGGATGTGGCCCAGTGGGTCACCAATACCGACGTGACTGGCGACGGGGCGGTCGACCACATCTACGGCCGTCTCGATCGCGACGTGGTCAGCGTGACGGCCCGCAGCACCTACGCGTTCACCCGCGACATGACGCTCGAGGTGTACCTGCAGCCGTTTGTGGCCGTCGGGGACTATACCGACCTCCGCCGGCTGGTGCGGGCCAAGTCGTTCGACTTTGAGGCGGCCACGATCGACTTCAACCCCGACTTCAACAGCAAGTCGCTGCGCAGCAACGTGGTGTTCCGCTGGGAGTACCAGCGTGGAAGTACGCTGTACCTGGTGTGGAACGTCAGCAACAGCGACCGTGCCCGGCCCGGTGAGTTTGCGCCGGTGCGCGACCTGCGCGCCGGGTTTGGCGCCGCCGGCACGCAGGTGCTGATGGTCAAGTTGAACTACTGGCTCGGGCTGTAGCACGAGCCAGCCACGAGTCGAGCCCGTCTGGTCATCGCCGGTGCCGGTCGCCGGGCTCGGCCCGGAGTTGCGCCCGCACTTGCCGCTCGACCATCAGCGCCGCCTTGGTTTCGTAGATGTCGAGGTTGGCGGTGGGGCGGTGGCCGGCCGCCTGGTACAAGCGCCGCATGCCGTCGGCATCGTGGGCGTCGGAAGCCGCCACCTCGCACGCATGCTGCAGTTCGTGTCCCATCACAGCAGCGCGGTCCTCGGCCCGAAGATCGACGCCGACCACGATGCGGACGTAGCGATACCCGCCGCGGCTGGTGACTAATCTCGTCGTCCCGCCGAGGCCGGCCGGCATCTGCCGGGACGAGACGATGTGCACGACCAGGTCGGACGATTCCAGCTGGCGAACGAGGTCGCGCACCAGTGCCGAGCCGGCCATGGCCTGCACGAAGGTCTCGGCGGCCAGCGCATCCAATGGCCGCGGCGTCCGCGGACCCTCAGCCGACGTCACGCCGGCCAGCGACAAATACAACACGATCAGAAACGTGGGCTTCACCGAAGCAACCTCGCGAGAAAGGAGCGATAGCCAGCCGGCGCATGGCGCCGGCGGAGTCAACCAGGAGAATCGGGAGGGGCTACTGCTGCTGCGACGGCTGCTGGCAGCGCTGGTACTGGCGGAGGGCGATCGCGGAGAACTGGCAGGTCGTGGCGTGCGAGGCGAAGGTGACGGGGAAGTGCGAACCCATCGGGCGGCTGTCCATGCGGATCATCCTATGCAACGGTTCGCCTGGATTCAACGCATGAGCAAGCGGCATGCTCCGGCCCGACGCGGCGCCAGCGCTGCGGGGTCGTCTGTGGGCTACAATGGTGGCTGGTTCGGGGCGTGGCTCAGCCTGGTAGAGCGTCCGCTTTGGGAGCGGAATGTCGCTGGTTCGAATCCAGTCGCCCCGACCAATAGAGTCAACTACTTACGAGCGCGGCGTAAATCCGCGCTCGTTTCTTTTTGCAACGTTTTTGCAACGATGGCTGACCGAACACCATTTGAGAAGGTCCGACTTTTGCTGGAAAAGCCATCCCCGGGTGCGCTTTACAGCTATCCGCGACCGGAAATGATGGACGTTTCGCAGTCTCGCGGGGGCGAGCCAGCCCCAGCCAGTTCGGGCGCACGATTGCTACACCCGACAGCCACGGCGATCCGAATACTAATCACCAATCTTCAAGAGCCTGAGCGAACCGCCGCTGAACAAGCTGTCTTTTTCTGGCCTCAAGCTCACAATCAGGACCTGATCGGCGCACTGATCATTGACCTAGGTCTCTCAAAGCACCTGAGCCCGACCTTCGATGCTCACACGATTAAATCACTAGCAACAGGCATCAAGGCGGCGATAGTCAGTCGTCCGGCAGCACCCAGCGAGTCGGAGCTAGACCAAATAAAGAAGTGGGCGACAGACGTAAAAAAGCTGATACCCGAAACGACAGGCTCTCTAGGACTTCGGAAAATCGGCAGTACCGGTTTCTACTGCGATTCTTTGTTAGGCGTTATTCGCGATGTGGAGCGCAGTCGGATTCAGAACGAATTGCTCGGTTTCGAAAATCCGATGATCGACCGAGACCGCCGCGAACTGCTCGGCCGTTTGGAGTCTTTAAGCGTTGACTCAGCGGCGTTGGCTTTACTGCACGACGCGGATGCCGAGGCCGCTCAGGGCAAGTTCGAAGACGGATTGCATGAACTCCGCAAATTTCTCGAACAGGTAATGAAGACGGTTACGAAAGACACGGTTACTGAGACCGGTGGAGCGCGGTTCAAGATACGGAAAGACCAAGCCAGTAGTCAGAAGCTGGTCTCGGCCGATGAAGCGGAGTTGCTGCAGAAGCTATACAACCTGCTGTCGAATGCAGGCTCGCACGCGCTGGGCAGCAAGGCAGAACTATATAGCGTGTGTCGGGCCACCGTCATCGAATGGTGTCTGTTATTGACAGGCCGATTCGCATCACACTCCCCCCACCCTTCGGCGCAACTCGACGATCTCGCCTGAGCTTCCGATATCACGCAGGAAGACGAACACCCTATCGAACGCGAAGACGAAGCACTCATTCGCAATCGCCTCAGGCCGTAGATAGATTTCACCGGGTCCGAGGTATCGGTTGTTCACGATCAATAGCCATACCTCCGACACGTGCCTTCGATAGTCGGCTACGCGTCCGTTCTTCTCGGAAATCCTCGCCTCGACCATTTCCACACCGCCCATTACGGTGTGAATTGCCCGATTCACCGGCCATGTACCATCGGGGGGCTCGTTCCCGAGCGGATCGTAAATGGCGATGTGACACCATCCCTTAGGCAGGCGTTCGTCCCGCACCTCGCCCCGTTCGTGCCGGTGCCGGTACACAAACTCGGCCAGCGACAGCGCCAATTCGTCAACGCGCATCTCCTCCGCTTGTGTAGACATCGCCGTCGCGACACTCAGCGGTGGCGTGTCAGGCCGACTCATATACATCTGCTTGGCGCGTGGGACGACCAATGACAGGCGTTTGCCATCCGAGCGTCCTTCCGGGTCGCACAGTTCGGTGATCTCGATGCCGAGCGCGTGGTCCTCAGTCACGAAATCGGGATAGGGCTTGAACGGTAGCAGTGCAGCCGGGAACAGCGACGACACGTTGCGCGCCTCGTCTAGGTACACCTTCTCGATCCGTGCCTGCTCCTCGACCTTACTCAATCGAGCCGTGTTCACAGCAGGAGTGTAACAGAGGGGCGAACGACCGCTGGCCCCGTCAATGAACGAAGCCTGTTCCAGCTTCTTGGTTACCAATCGGGCGCGTGCCAGCGACAATCGCCCTTGGGCTTTCGTCGCTGGCTACTCGGCGTCACGCCCGACGCCCTTGTGGGTATCTCGACAATGGAGAACACTGGTGCGGAGCGCCAACGAAGCGGCGCTCAACGCGGGAACGAGGGCCATCATTCGAGCATTACGTATGTCGCAACCCGGCGACAGTCTGCATCCCCCCGCTCCGGTTAGACTGAAACAGGAACAGACTCACTGAGTAGGGCGGCTGCACCCGACATCAGGGTCTTTAGGCTGTTCTGCAATTCCGCGATCCGCTTTTCCGCTTCTGCAATGTCGGCATCGAGTGCCGACAGTGGCCCCGGCCACGCCACTTCCGAGTGACCACACTGCGCACACGTGTCAGTGAGCAATTCCCGCAGCGGCGTTGGCAATGCCGGGTGTCCGTTGAGATACTCAACACCGTCCCGCACGGCCGTCAACGACGCGATCAGCGCGTTCTGGTGCGCCCACGCCGCATCACGTGGGCGGGCCTCAGTGATTGTGCGCACCGGAGGCGCGTCACTGATCTGTTTCTCGATGTTCGCCTTCGCGGCGACCAAGCGCGTGCGCTCTGGTTGCAACACGGCCAGCTTCGTTGTGGGTTTCGTCAGCGCGTCCAACGTCCCGCGAATGCCGAACAGGTGTTGATCGATGGATTGGGTGTGCGTCAGATACTCGTTAACCTGCCGCTGCGTCATCGTTCGCGGCAAGTTGAGTTCATCGGTTCGCGTTGCACGTGCGCGTTGCAGGTCGAGCAAGATCGTTTCCGGCGATGCGGGGATTGTCATTAGCGGTTCCCCTTTGCGGCAGCCAGGTCCGCCGCGTATGAATCGGGCGGCGCATACGTGGCAGGCTTCGGTGCCGCTGATCGCGTTGATCCCGTCTTGAGTCTTGCCAGTTCTGGCGCGTATGAGTCGGGCGGTGCGTACGCCGACACGGGCGCGACACGTGACAATCCCCGATTCTGCGTTGGCGTCTTGCCTTGGCACTTCGCGCAGCGGGGAAAGTCGGGCGTGTCGCCGGAGCAACACACTGCGCCTTTGGCGTTTCGAATCTCGTAATTGTTTTTCATAGTTGTCCTCTTGCTATTCGTGAATTACAGATGGGGTGATGGTTTGCCGAGCATTGCAAGCATTTCGCCGGTGCGTTCGACGCGACGGCGTTCGATTTCGTTCGGATCGTCCACGTGAAGCGCACGCCACGCGGCGGGATTGTGAAGTTTCAACCACTGATCGCGATCTGAGGTCCGGAGGCGTTCGGCTGCTTCGTGCTCGATGATCCATTCAGGAGTGTGCGGCGTTGGGAGCGGTTGCGCCTGCTGCTGTAGGTGGTCATTGCCCCACACCGCCGATTTGCGCAGCGGCTTGTGTGCCGCCAATACCAGGGCACCGGCTGCAGCGTTCGCCACGTCGTCGTGTTGGCGCGGCGCGTGATCGATGCTGTCTTTGCCACCACGGGCCGTGCGTCGTTCAAGGCCACCGAACTGTTTAAGCAGACGCGGGTCATCGAGCAGTTCGCAGGTGCCCGACATGATGAGCGGCAGACAGTCTTGGTAGATTTCAGATTTCGTGCGCTCTGATGGCAAGACCGTGATGCCCACCTTGCGGAATGCCTCCGTGGGCCAACTTCCGGCGTAGCGGTCGCTGGTGGCCTGCCTGATGGCATACGCCTTCATCACGTCGGCAAACTCGGCAACGGTCGCTTCAGGCGAAAACGGCGGTTTGGCTTCGCGCAGCAGGTCGAGAACGGCCCGGCCATTCTGGTGGTGTGCGATTGCCAACGTCATGCTATCGCTACCAGTGCCGCCCGCTGGATCGAGAAAGGCGAAGTAGCTGGCGCGGCGGGTCGCTTGATAGGGCTGCTCGAAACGACCGGGCATGCACACGGCCTCCAAGGCGGCGTTGGGTAGGAACCTCTCCACGTCACGTCGAAACTGCGCACCGTATTCGGCGGCTGCCGCAATCGGGTCGTCCTCGTACGCGGAATCGACCACGTGCTGACTGATAGTAGGATTCATGATTGGTGTTGCGCCGTTGACGACAAGGACCTCTGCCGATTCGTTCTTGCCGAAGTGCTTCTCAAACGTGCGGAACACTTCGCCCCTTTGGGCGTAGACGCTGGTAAGTGCGACTAGCATCGCCTCCGGCACGGACGCCATAGCCGCACGCAGCGCGATCAACACCTCCTTGTCTGGGTTGGCGCTGTCGTCGTCGTCCCAAAATGCAACTTCATCGATGGCCGCGCCGATCACGGTGTACCCACGCAGCGAGCGGAATGAACACGTGTGGATCTCGATTACCGTGCCATTGGTGAGCGTGATCGCTTCTTTCGTCTCATTGGCAATCAGGACCGCCAGCGAGGGGTGTGATCGCAGCAGACCGGAGACGTAGCGCTTGATCACGCGGGCCTGCTTGCGGTCAGCGGCGATGACCATGAACACGCCCACTTCGCCGGGCGCGAGTGTGTATGTGCGACAGGTGGTGGCGAACACCGCCAATAGCGCAGCGATGATGCTCTTGCCAGATCTGCGGCCAAGCAAAAGCCATAGTTCTCGCACAGGCGATGTGGGCAGGGTTTGGCGATGCGTTAGGGCGTCGACCACCACGCGTTCCTCTGGGGACAAGTCGAGTGCGTGAGCGGCCTTGAGGACCGTGCGCCACGTTTGCCAGGTGTCACCCGCGAAGGTGGAACCGAGCACACGCGTCATGAGTTGCAAAACGTTATTTGTCATTCATCACTTCCGCGAGTGACGGCACGCGTTTCGTTTGCCGTTGTAGACCGACCACACCGGCAATTTTTATGAAGCGGTCTAACACCATGAGGTATGTCGTTGTCGCAGCCCGCATTGCGCCTTTGCCCGTTAGAACGCCGCCCTCGATCAATTCGTCGCCAAGTGCCGCCAAGATGATTTCGAGTCTCGCCACTTCGCGTACGGATGCCCGTTGCAGGGATGACAGTTCAGAGGCACCACCCAAGTCGGCGTGAATCGCTTCGACCTGTTCCCGGTGCCACTCGGCTACGTCTCGCTGCTCCAAGAGCAGGGACGACCGCAGGCCCGTTTTCACGGCCATGGCGTTGCCCGGCCCGGCCCGGCCGTCTGACTGCCTGCCGTGCCCTCGAAGTGCGGCCACGGCTTCGCGGGCGCGTTCGAATAGCTCTTCAGGTGGACGTTCCCCGGACGGTGTGACCGGTTGTGCGCCTTCTTGCGAGTCTTTTTGCAAACCGAGTGGTTTCTCTTCGAATTCGTTAAGCATTTGTCACCGACATCCCGCCTGTAGGGCAAGCGCACGGGTTGGAACGGGGGTGCCACTGGCCGTCCGTTTGGTTGAGCCGAGGGACAACGTTCTGAGTTTCTGCGTTGCCGCCGAACGGGGGGGCTGGTGTCCACTGGTCGTCTTGCAGGCTTCGCAGGCTTCTACCCAAACTTCCATATACGAGAAGTTTTTGTAGGTAAGTTGGGTAGAAGGCTGCGAAGCCTGCACGCCCCCGAATTCCGCCCCGTTTTCACGTTTCATTGCAGCCTCCGTGCCTCAGGCACCTCTTCGAAGATGTCGTCTGCTATGGCCTGCACGACCGGGTCACGCCTCAACCCCACCCCCACGAACGTCACGTGCCGCTTGGCCTGCTCTGACACCGGGAACAAGCGCCGCATCGCTTTGCCGAAGGCTTTGTCGGTCAGCGGATCGGCGTGTTGAAACGTGCGGTATTCGGCGTACGCTTCCCCGGCTGTCATCATCAACCCCTCACGCTGATCGCATCGCGCTTCGATGAACGGCATCAGCGGGCTCGACTCTTGGCGATACGCTCTGGTCGCCGCCTGCACCGTCGGTGGTGGCTTCAATCCTTGTTCCAGCCAGCGCCGCGTCCCCTTGATCATCCAGTTCAGGATGCCGGGTAGCTCATCGCGCAGTTGATCTTTCAGTTGCTTCTTCTCGCGGCCTTCAAATGAGTTGGTAAAGGGGATCAAGTAAATGCGCCGCCAGATGCCGTCATCGTCGCCCACGATCTCGGGTTTAGTGTTCGTGGCAATCCAGATTTTGCCGACCGGAATAAACGTGAAAAACTCTTTGTGAAGAAATCGCGCCGTCATCGGATCGCGGCCCGTCAACGTCTTTAACTTCGATTCGTTCAGCCGGAACTCGTTGACCTCCGAACTCGTCACAAATCGCTTCCCGACTAACTTCGCCACATCATTAGGCACACCACCTCCGCGATCTGATTTTTCTAGGGTCGAGTACGGCAGATCGTCGGTGTAGTCGGCCAACGCCCACGCGATGGTGTTGATCACGGTGCCTTTGCCATTCCCCCCAAGGCCCCATGTGAAGAAACAACACTCTTCGCGGCAATCGCCGGTGATCGAATAACCGATGGCCCGCTGCATGAACGCAGCCATCTCGCGGCCTTGCTCACGGTGTGCGGCTTCGGTCGTCAGATCAAATGGTGGGGTAAAAATGTCGAGCAGCGTTTGTTCCCAGGTCGGGCACGTCGCGTTAGGGTCATACACCACGCGGGTGCGCATCGTGATGCGATCTTCGGGACGGGCTTTGCGAAACTCGCCAGTGTGTAGATCGACCACGCCGTTGTGAACGCCGAGCAGGAAGGGATGTTGATCCCAGTTGTCACCTGGGTCCGCAATGGGGGGCACGGTGGCTGCGATGTGCAGCATGTTGATCAAGCGGCTGCGCGATTCGCCCTTCAGCGCCCAACTGATCGCCGTCTTCTTTTCCTCCGATGGCATCGTGAGAGCGTCTCGCTGGCGGCTGCGCATCGCACGTACCGCCATCCGCGTAGCCCTCTGGACTTGATCCGGCACCCAGATTCCTGATGCGGAATCCGCAATCAGCCACCGGTCTTGCCGATGATCAAACCGCACATGATCGGCATGCACGTGCGCGAAGTACTCCGCATCGCCGGCTTCGGTATGAGGGAACGCTTTCGTGTCGCTGGAATCGCCTAGCCCGATCTCCTGCGTCCTATCAAGCGTTCTGCTGAACGCGTTCAGCACCTTGCTTCCGGTGTCCTCGCCTAACGCCTCTTTGATCGCGCTCGCGCCTTTTGTTTTCTCGCCCTTGTCGATCAACTCAATCGTGTTGCGCACAGCAGGGGCCACATCCGCCACGTCGCTGCCGGTGGCATCCATCACGGCTTCGAGCAGCGTGATAATCGGCCCCGCTGTCAGGCCGTGTTCGTACAACACCTTCGCGTACGCAAGGCGCAGATCGTGGCGATGGTTGCCCGGCCACGTCGTGACGATGATGAACGCGATGGCGAGATGTTGCACAGCTGTGGCGAGCACGCTGGCGTCCACACGTCCGATTTCTCCGCGAGGTTCCAGAAAGCGAATCGGTTCTCCTGATGGATGCACCGACCCCGGTGCGACACTCAGTGAATACGTGTGCTTCTTGGTGCGTGCGCGTAGTTCGACGTGCATCCCGCCGTCGGTGCCGCGATACTGACGGGTGACAAGGTGGCCGGTCGTTAGATAGGTGAAGTGGGACACCGGCTTCGACGCCCGTCCGTAAACCCACCCGGTGCGCGGTAGGATTCGACGGGCGAGCGTTGCGGTCGCTCGGTGCGTGATGTCGATGTCCACATCCGCAATGGCGGTGCCAGGTTCCGGCGCAAAGCCATTGAGCAGCGCAATGTTGTCATCGGGCTTGAACTGGCCGTCCTTGGCTTCATGCCCCGGCTCACTCCACCTAGTGAGGCGTCCTCGTTTTTCACCACGCGCCACCGGTGTGACGGCTATGCCATGCGCCTTGTAGAACGCAATCGCGTCAGCCAATGAAATTGGACTGGACACAACCGACGTTGGCCGTTCGGACATTGCCTCTAACGAAACGACCGTCATTACTGCACGCTGCCCTGTTTTGGCGTCACGCGACGAAGCAGCAAGGACTCAATTGCGGCTGCGGCTGCGGCAGGGTCGAATGTCACCGTCCAGCAGTCGGGATCACTGAACCAACTGAATCTTCCGCACGGTCGGCATAAGCCCGTCACCATCGTCGCGGTTACGCTGGTGGCGTGCGTTGCGCGACGGTGCGCGTAGGTGAGCATGATCCCCCGCCAGCCGTCGATCGGCGGGATCACCACGAACGTGTGTTCGTTGGCGACGGCGATGATGCAGAACGCGTCGGGCAGCGGCAAATTGACAATCTGTCGCAACGCCGCTGCGAATTCCGGATCTCTTCCCGAAAACAGAATCTTTGAAACTCGCAGCGCTGCGTCTTTCAGCGCTGCGTCTTTCATGGGGGCTGGGCTCATCGACGCACCTCGATGGGTGCGCTACTAGCGATCAGCCACTCGTTGATCCATTCGACGTGAATCCTGATGTCGCGCCGCGCCCCGATTCGTGCGCAGCGTAGCCGCCCCGCTTTGATCTCGCGGTACAGCAATCGTGCGCCGACTTTGGCGATTGTTCTGGCTTCCGCAATCGTCAGCCATGGTGAGGTGGGCTGAGCATTCTCAACCACGGCGGTCACCCTCGATCTCGACGGGCGGTGCGTCGTCGGCAGGCCCGCCGGGCTCGCGGACCTCACGCTGCAAGGCGTCAGCGGGCACGCCGAGCAGCCGCGAGAGGCGCTGAGCTTGGAGCGGGCGGGGCTCGGCCATGCGCCGCTCAAATCGTGAAATCTCGCCCTGCGTCGTCTGGGCGTGGAAGGCAAGGTCTGTCTGGGACCAGCCCCGGTCCCGGCGTTCGGCTTCAAGCACAGTCATGGTGAGAACTGTTATACCGCCGCCCTAGCGGTTTTGGTATATGATACCGCCGTAAACAGTATTTAACGCTTTATCATGGAGATGCCGTGAGTCCCAGAATGCGACAACCGAAGCCCCCCAAGGCACCAGAGGCACCCGACAAGGGTGAACGGCTGCGATGGCTTCTCGACTTCATCCAACGCGACTTGGCCGCCCTGCGCCCCGGCGAACGGCTAGACCTGACTGCCGACTGCGACCGCCTGTTGCACTGGCGTGACCCGTCAATCGATCTGGCGTCCGTCGAACCGCCAGACAGCTTCGCCTTCGAGCTGTCGAAGTTGAACGGTGCGCCCGACGTGTCGTACTTCGATGCACTGGTACTCAACGTTCAGGCTTCATTGAAGATCGGAGTTGAGCACCTTGAAGCGAAGCGGAGTTGGAAACCCATTATCAAGGACGCACTACAGCCCGTGTTCACTGTTCAGAACGACAACACGATTGCGCGTCACTATCGCGGCAGTTACGGCGCGATCATGCTCGCATCAGCCGTCGATCTGCTGGTAGAAGGATGGCCGTCGCTGAAGCGTTGTGAGTTGTCAACGTGCAAGCGCTTGTTTCTTCCTGACGATGGGCGAAAACGGTTTCATGAGACGAAGTGCGGCAACCTCTCACGGTTTCGCAGCGCCGCTGCGAAAAGGAAACCCCGTGACTACGTGCGGGAAGAACAGACGGCGGCCCGCCGCGATCTTGAGCGCAAGAAGAAGACAACACGTCAACCAATCGGTAACACACGGAGGACGACATGAAGGGTCGAACGAAGGGGTTACGCAAGCTGTGCAAGCATCCAGTCCGCCAGTGGTCAACATGCCCGTGCGCGTGGCACTTCAATTTCAAATGGAAGGACAAACACCATCGATTCTCACTCGATAAGGAATTAGGCCGTCATATCGACAGCAAGACGGAAGCAGAACTGGAAGCGGCGACACTCAAGATTGCAATCAAGGCCGGAACGTACGGAACACCCACTGCTGTCAGCGATTTGACCATGCGCCAATTGGCCGATCAGTATCTAGAGCGGAAAGTGGCGGTCAAGAATGCGAAGACTAAAGGAGCGTTCGAGTACTCGTTCAGCACGATCTTTGAAACCCAGGTGCCCACGGTGACGGGTGGCACATTGCCATTCGGAGAGTGGCGCGTGGCAAACGTAGTGACAGACACTATCGAGCGATATCGGGAAGTGCGGTTGCAGCGCACGGGCGCGGTGGGTGTCAATCGTCATTTGGGCACGTTACGCACCATGTTCAAGTGGGCCGTCCTCACGGGCTACATCCAGCACACGCCCTTTAAGGTCGGTCATGAGGTCGCGATCAAGCTGTCAAAGGAACATGGGCGCGTACGTCGGCTCGTTGAGAACGAGGACACGCGACTGTTTGCAGCGTGCTCGCCACCCCTCAGAGCGATTGCCGAAGCGGACCTTGAAACGGGCATGCGCAAGGGCGAGATCATGAGCCTGCAATGGTCACAGGTTGAAGGCATGAAGGTCGAGGGGGCTGCGGTCACGTGGACGCCAACCGCACAGATAGCGCTGCCCTGGGCGAAGACGAAGACCAAAACGCATCGGTTCATTCCGATCTCGACGCGCTTGCGGACGATCTTGGAAATGCGCCGCCACGATCCGGCAGGCAATCCTCACCCGCTGAGTGCGTTTGTCTTCGGCACGCCTGTCGGCACGCGCCTGTTGAACTTCGGGCGGGCGTGGTACACCGCCGTGTTGAAATCACACGGGCACACCCCCACGTACAGTAAGACCGCGAACCTCATGCCTGAGTCGCGTGCGGCCCTCAAACAGATCGATTTGCATTTCCACGATCTGCGGCGCGAGGCCGGGTCGCGCTGGCTCGATCTCGGCGTGCCGTTGCACACCATCCGCGATTGGCTCGGGCACACGAACATTAGCCAAACGAGTGCCTACTTGTCGGGTACCGAGCGTACGTCGCACACCGCGATGCAGCAGTACGAGGAGCGAAAAGCCACCTTGCAAAATCTTGCAACAACGAACGGTTTAGGGGGGCAAGACCGGCCACAGGCGGCCACGGGGGCGGATGAAAAACCTAGCAAAACTATAGAAGGACACAGTTCGACCATCATGTAGAACCGCTTTGGGAGCGGAATGTCGCTGGTTCGAATCCAGTCGCCCCGACCAAATTCACCCTCAAGTTTCAGTTCCTCGCCAGCCGCACCATGTGATCAAAGTCCGGGTCAGTGGGTTCGCCGAGCGCCCGCTTGGCGATGTACTCGCCGATCACCGGTCCGTGTTTGAAGCCGTGCCCCGAGCCGCCGCCGGCGATCAGCACATTGTCGTAGTCGGGGTGGCGGTCGATGATGAAGTGTTCGTCGGCGGTGTTCTCCAACTGGCACACGCGCGTCTCGATCACCGGCTGGTCTTTCAGTGCCGGAAAGCGCAGGGCGAGATACGCGCGGGCGCGCCGCACTTCGTGCGGTGTGACGATGCGTTCGTCGGTGTCGGGGTCGAATGAGGACGCGCCCGAGGTCGCGCATACCTTGAAGCCGCGCTCGTCGATGTTCGCGAAGCCGTAGTAGCGGTCTTCAGAGTAGTTAGGGAAGTTGGGGAACGTGAACCGGGTGTCGCCGGCCGGGGTGCCGAAGTACAGCACGTCGCGTCCGGGCACCTGGATGCGGCTGCCGAGCAGCGCGGGAAACAACCGCGGCAGCCACGGGCCGCAGGCAAACACGAACTGCTGCGCCGCCACGCGGTCGCCATTGGCAATCTCCAGGTCGACCAGCCGCCGGCCGTCACCGCGCCCGGGTTTGGCGCGGGCAATGGTGACGGTGCCGCCCTTGCGCTTGAAGGCTGAGGCCACGGTGAGAATCGCCTGCTTGGCCCGCAGCACCGAGGCGCCCGGCTCGAGCAGGCCGACACCCATGCCCTCGGGGTTCATCTGCGGATAGCGCTTGCGCATCTCATCGGGCGTCAACGCCTCGGTCGGGACGCCGAGCTTCGCCAGCGTGGCCTGGGTCGCTCGCAGGCCCGGCGTCCAGTCCGGTGCCAACTGCAGGCGCCCGGTCTCCATCATCAGCGGCACGCCAAACTCGTCCTGGCGGGCTCGCCAGGCCGTGAAGGCCCGCAAGGCCGATCGCGAATACAACTCGCGGTCGCCGTAGCCACAGCGGATCTGGCGCGTCTCGTCGCCCGAGGTCGCGCGCGAGTTGCCGGGGCCGTAGGCGTCGAGCAGGGTCACGGTGTGGCCCATCTCGCGCAGGTGCAGGGCGGTCCAGGCGCCGAAGGCGCCGCCGCCCACCACCACCACTGTCGAGCGCGCGGCCGTCTGCACGGCCGCGGCAAGGGTGGCGTCGAGCCCAAGGGCTGCGGCGCCAATCGGCACCCCGGTGGTCTTCAAGAACGTGCGTCTATCCACGACTGCTCCTCACCTGCGCGATCGGGGCGAGTGCCCGCGATCAGGGACGTCGAACGAACGGGCCGGCTTCCATGAGCAACCAGGTGGAAGGGTCAATCACCACCGACACTGGCGCGGCGCTCGCGGCGAACCGCATGATGGCATGCTTTGACGTCATCAGGACGCGCTGAACCGAGGGCAGGGCGCCTGGTGTGCTGACGATGCCCACTTCCACGTTCAGCCGATAGGCCTCGGCGGCCTGCGCCTGGGTCAGGGTGACTTCCACCTGCTTGCTGGCCGCGTCGTAGCGCCAGCTCCCTTCCACCTTGGGTAGGCCCGGCCGCGTCAGCCACTGGGCAAAGAACCAGTCCAACTGCTGCCCCGACACCTGTTCGAATACCGCCTGCAGCTCGGCGGTGGATGCGTTCAGGTTCTGATAGCGGCGGTAGTACTCGCGGATCGCGGTCCAGAACACCTCGGTGCCGACTTCAGCGCGCAGCATGTGCAACACCCAGCCGCCCTTCTGGTAGATCAGGCCGTTCAGGACTTTGCTCATGTCGTCGAGGTTGCGGTGAATGATTGGCGCCTCGGGCAGCTTCTGGGTCAGCCCGAGCACCTGTTCACGGCTGCGCTTGAGCCCGTTGACGAAGCTGTCGCGGCCTTCATCGAACTCCGTGAAGAGCAGCGCGAAATAGGTCGCGAACCCCTCGCTCAGCCACACATCGTCCCAGTCGCGTTCGGTCACCGCATCGCCGAACCACTGGTGGGCGATCTCGTGAACGACCGGTGCCCGCCCCGACGCCACGTCCTTCTCGCCGTAGAAGATGGCACTGGCCAGTTCCATCCCGCCGCCGATGCCGACGGCCTGGACGTTGGCGAGCTTCTCATACGCGTAGGGGCCGACGTGATCGATGAAGAACGTCAGGGCGCGACGCGACAGGTCTTCGAACAGGGCCAGTCCGCCGTCGCGGTTCTGCGGAAACACCCAGGTCTGCAGCGGAATGCCGCGCACCGTGCCGGCATGGTGCGCGGTGAATCGCGCCACCCCCAGGGCGTGCAGCCAGGAGGCGATCGGCACCGACTGCTTCCAGTGCGTGCGGCGCTCGCCACCGGGCAAGTCGAGCACTTCAATCAGCCGCCCATTCGATACCACCTGGTAGTGGGCCGGGGCCGTGACGATGAACTCGCTGGTGGCCTTGTCGTAGGGATGATCGACGACCGGCAGCCATTGGCGCGCCTCGGCCGGCCAACTGTCGCTGAACATGGCGCGCTCGCCGTGCATGTTGGGCCTGATGTGCAGGCCCTCGGCCGGTACCCCCGTGTAGGCGACAGTGAAGCGGAACTCCTGCCCGGCCCGTGACGGCGCCGGCAAGGTGATGCGGAGCCGGTTACCGGCATGCGCAAAGGCGAGCGCATCCACGGACTGCACGGTCATGCCCTTGTCGCCGCTGCGCGAGGCGAGATCAAGCGCGACCTCACGCACGCCGTCGGCCAGGAACTTCACCGTTACCGTGGTGCGGCCGGTAATCTCGTCGCTGGCGTCGCCGACCGACAGGCGAAAGACGTAATGGATGACGTCCACACCCGGCTGGCGCGGATAGGTGTCGGCGGCGGCCGGGCTGAGGCCGCCGGCCAGGAGCATCAGGGTCAGCGCGGCGAACCAGGCCCGGGTGCGAGTCGATCGGAGCATGCGCGCATCATGGCCCGACTCGGCCGGGATCCGGAAAGGGAAGTTCGTCAGCCCGCCGCCGGCCGGCGGCCGACGCCGCGCAGCACCAGCGCCAGCCCGGCCACAGGCGGTGCGAACGAGGCCGCGATCAGGGGCCATCCGAGCGCGACGGCCTGCATCGCCCAGACCGACACCGCGAACGCGCACACGCCGTAGGCCGCGAGCACCAGGCGGCCGCCCGCGCTGACACGCCGGGGTTGCAGGCGCGCCATCAACCGGGGCGCGAAGTCGGGCGACAACTCCGGCACCGGCGCGCGAAGCGCGTCGGTCAGCAGCCCGTCGATCGGATCGTGATCAGGCATGGTCGTAACCTCGCTCTCGCAGCTTCACCTGCAATAGTCGGCGGGCCCGGTGCAGGTACGATTTTACGGTGTTGTCGGGAATATCGAGCAGTTCCGCGATGGCCGCCGTTGGCGTTCCCATCCAGTAGTGCAGCCGCAGCGCCGACTGGTAGACGTCGGGCAGTTCCTCGATGCAGGCGGCCAGCGCCAGGCGCCGATGCGCCGAGGCAAGTTGGTCGTGCGGATCGGGCCCCGGCGCCGCCAGGCCGGCGAGCGACTGGTCGGACAGGTGCGGGGCGCGGTAGCGGACCCGCTGCTTCAGGTTGATCGCGGCATTGAACGCGATGCGATACAGCCAGGAACCAAACGCGGCCTCGCCGCGAAAGGACCCGAGCGAATGGTGCACGCGGAGGAAGACTTCCTGTGTCACTTCTTCGGCCTCGCCGGAAAATCCCTGGCCGAGGATTGACAGGGCCAGGCGGAAGACCTGGCGGCGATGGCGCGCCACGAGGTCGGCAAACGCGTCGGCATCGCCGGCGTCGCGGCATCGGGCCACGAGGATTTCATCAGAATCCACGTCGGGTTGGGTCAGACGGGCGGCGCCCGTCGGTGACCAGGCGATGGTAGAGCACCAGGCCAAGGCCCATGAAGGCCACCGGGAGCGGCACGGGCCAGGCCGCGCGCATGTCATCGATCAGCGAGAGGCCGAGCATCGTGCCTAAGCCAAACGCCGCCAGGACAATGCCGATGATGAGCGGCACGTCAGGATCGTCCGGACGGACCTTGACCGCCGGATCCAACGGCAGCTCCGGCAGGGGGATGCCCTTGTCCATGGCCGCCACGCGCTCGGCATGCAGGATCTCCAGCCGCCGGCTGCGCTCCCGGGACTTCAAAAATAGATAGCCGACGATGCCCGCGGTGATGGCCGCGACGATGAGTGCGTCTCCGACGCTATGGCCCATGCGTTGTCTCCTTATACCTTGAGACAGGACGTCGCCGCCGGAAGTTGCGGTCAGGGTTCGGGAGCGGCGCCTTTGTGGTGGAGCCATGCCGTGTACTGCGCCGAATCTGCCGCGTGAAGGCAGGCCTTCTCATCGGGCGTGAACGGCTCGTCGGGCGGGTGTTGGGAGTAGGCCGGGTACTCAGCCGGCGTAATGACGTCGCGGTAGTCCTGGCAGGCGACCGCGACTTGAGATCGAAGCCGCTCGAGGTTGCCGGCTGCGAGCTTCAGGATGGCCAGCCGCACCCGGGGGGGCGCCACCTGCCAGGGCTCGTCGCCGTATCGGCCAAGGGCCGCCAGGACGTCGGCGTGGGCCGCTGGCGGGAAGTCACGTCGGACGATCCGGGTGACGTCTTCGTCTGTAGCGTCCGGGACTGGCGTTTCGTCCATGCCGAATTCCTTCCCTGGTAACCGGGTCAATTCTTGGCAGAGTCGACCTGATCCGCGGCGGGCAACGTCACGTGGAGAATGAGATAACCCAGCGCACCGGCCACCAGGGACCCGACCAGGATGCCCAGCCGATCGACGCCAGGGTAGGCGAGTCCGCCCTGCTCGAACGCGAGCGAAGCGATGAACAGGCTCATGGTGAAGCCCACGCCGCACAGCATCGCAACCCCCGTCATCTGCGACCAGCGCACGCCGCGCGGCAACGAGGCCAGGCCCAGGCCGACCGCCAAGGCACTGACGGCCATGACGCCGACTAGTTTTCCAGCCACCAGCCCACCCGCGATCCCGAGCGGTACCGGCCGCAGCAGGTCGGCAGGCGAGAGTCCGAGAATGGGCACACCGGCATTGGCAAACGCGAAGACGGGCAAGACCCCATAGGCGACCCAGGGGTGCAACGCGTGCTCCAGCTGGTCCAGCGGGGAGGCCGCAGTGCGGTCTGGCCGGCCAATGGGAATGAACGCCGCCAACGCGACCCCGGCCAGCGTGGCATGGACGCCCGACTTGAGCACCGCCACCCAGAGAACCACGCCGAACATGAAGTAACCCGCCAGGCGCACGACACCCGTTCGGTTCAGGACGGCCAGGCCCACCAGGGCCAGTGCCGCCACGCCCAGCGCGGCCAACGACAGATTCGCGGTGTAGAAGACGGCGATGATGACGATGGCGCCCAGGTCGTCGAAGATCGCGATGCTGAGCAGCAGCGCCTTCAGTGCCGACGGCACCCGTGGTCCGAGCAGCGCCAGGATGCCCAGGGCAAAGGCGATGTCGGTGGCCGATGGAATGGCCCATCCACGCATGGCCGTCTGGTCGCCCCAGTTCGCGCTGGCGTAAACCAGGGCCGGGGCGGCCATGCCGCCCACAGCGGCGAATCCCGGCAGGCTGGCGCTCCTGGCCGAGGAGAGGTGCCCTTCGAGCACTTCCCGTTTCAGTTCCAGCCCTACGAGCAGGAAGAAGACGGCCATCAGCCCGTCGTTGATCCACAGCAGCAACGGCTTGTCGATGCCGAGGGTGCCCAGCCTGATCTCGAAGGGCAGGGTCAGCGTGCCTTCGTATAGTGGCGACAAGGGCGAGTTGGCCGCCAGCATGGCCAGCGCCGCTGCAAACATCAGGACGATGCCGGACGAAGCCTCAAGGTCGAGGAACTCCTGCAGCCAGCGCGCCGGATTCGCGACCAGGTTGCGCTTACCGTCGCTCATGCGCGCCGCCGGAGTGGCTGATGCGCGCCAGGCAATACCAGCGGTGAGGTGCGGCCGTTGGCTCCGTCCGAAGACGACATGGCTGGAGTCTAATGCATTCGTTTCCGGGCCGCCTCGGCTGTGGCCGGCCGGGATGCTTGACACTAATCATCAAATCGCCATACATTGATTACGTTCTGCCGCCGGCAGGACGTTTTATCGAGAGTGGCTGAGGGACCGGGCCCGATGACGCCACAGCAACCTGGCCGCACGCGCCGTGGTGCTAACTCCCGCCCCACCAGGGGGAGAGATACGGCATGGCGACCCCAGCGGCCCTGACTGATCCCGTCTTCGTACGACACGCGCCTTCCGATCGGGACGGCGTGACCAGTCGCGACGCGCTCGAACTGCTGAGCGCCCAACTCGGACTGGGCGCCGGCCTCGAGGGCGACGGCCTTGCCGGCGTCACCCGCTGGTGCGTGCGCCTGACCCTGCCCGGCATTGCGCCGGCCGACGCCATCATCGTGGCCACCGCCGTGGCCGCCGGGCTGGCGGTCGAGGGTCTGCGGGCCGCCTCTCCCAACCAATCGCGGTGGTTGTTGATCGGTCCGCAATCACGAGCCGCGGTTGCCGCCGCGGTCGCCCACCTGCGCCGGGCTCACCGCATCCAGGCCGTCCCCTTTCGCCGATTGACTGAAATCGCACAGGAGCATCCATGAAGTTCGCGACCCGCGCCATTCACGCCGCCCAACCGAGCGACCCCGCCACCGGAGCGCTCGTCGCGCCGATCTACCAGACCTCCACGTTCGAGCAGCACAGCCCCGGCGTGAATCTCGGCTTCGACTATGCGCGCACCAACAACCCGACGCGCCAACGGCTCGAGCAGGTGTTGGCCGAACTCGAGGGCGTCAGCCACTGTGCGGTCTTTGCCTCCGGCCTCGCGGCCGAACACGCCGTCCTGCAGGCCTTCTTGCGGTCTGGCGACCACGTGGTGGTCCCGGCCGACGTCTACGGCGGCACCTATCGCCTGCTGCATCGCGTCTTTGGCGGCCTCGCGCTCTCGATCACGCCGGTCGACACCACCAATCTCGCGGCGGTCGCCGCCGCCATCACGGCGGGCACCCGCCTGGTGTGGCTGGAGTCGCCGACCAACCCGCGGCTGCTTGTCTCCGACATCCGCGCGATTGCCGACCTCGCGCATGCGCAAGGCGCCCTCGTCGTGGTCGACAACACCTTCGCCACCCCGGTGTTTCAGCAGCCCTTCACCCTGGGCGCCGATCTCGTGGTGCACAGCGTCACCAAGTACCTGGCCGGACACTCCGACCTGATCCAGGGCGCGGTGCTGGCGCATGACGCGGCGGTGTTCGAACCGGTGAAGTTTCTGCAGAATGCGATTGGTGCCGTACCGGCGCCACTGGACTGCTGGCTGACACTGCGTGGACTGAAGACGCTCGAACTGCGGGTGCAGCGGCATGCCGAGAACGCCGGCCGCATTGCCGCCGCTCTCGCGGGGCATCCCGCCGTGAGGCGGGTCTACTACCCGGGCCTTGCCGATCATCCCGGCCACGCCGTGGCGACCCGGCAAATGACCGGTTTCGGCGGCATGCTGTCGTTCGAACTCGACGGCACCGTCGCCGATGTGACGGCGTTCATCACGTCGCGACGCTTCTTCATACTCGGCGAAAGCCTGGGCGGCGTGAAGTCCTTGATCTGCCATCCCGCCCGCATGACCCACGCGTCGATTCCGGCCGGGCAACGCACGGCGGCGGGCTTGTCGGACACGTTGGTGCGCCTCTCGCCGGGCATTGAGCACGCGCAGGATCTGATCGACGACTTGCTTGAGGGATTGCCCGACGTCGGGACGGGCCGGCGACTCGCAAACCACCACGCCGGGGCGGTTTCGAGCGAAGCGGGGAGCAGATGCTAAGCTGGTGCGTTCAATGGCGAAGTATTTCGTCACCGGCGCCACCGGCTTCATCGGCGGAGAGATCGTCAAGCAGTTGATCGGACGCGGCCACAAGGTGGTGGCGCTGGTCCGCTCGCCTGAGAAGGCGGGCATGCTCAAGGCGATTGGCGTCGAGATGCATGCCGGCGACATCACCGATCGCGACACGCTGCGCGCGCCCATGCAGGGGGTGGACGGTGTCTTTCACGCCGCCGGTTGGTACAAGGTCGGTGTCCACGACCCGTTAGCGGACCAGGTTAACGTCGACGGCACGCGCAATGTGCTCAAGACCATGCGCACGCTGGAGATTCCCCGCGGCGTCTACACCAGCACGGTCGCGGTGTTTTCCGATACCCGGGGCGCCGTCCCCGATGAATCGTTTCGCTACGACGGCCCGCACCTGAGCGAGTACGACCGCACCAAGTGGATTGCCCACCACCGCGTGGCGGTCCCCAAAATGGACGAGGGCCTGCCGCTCATGATCGTCATGCCCGGATTGGTCTACGGTCCCGGCGACACCAGCGGCATGCACACGGCGCTGGTCGATCTGTTGCGCGGCCGGCTGCCGGTGACGCCGGCGCGCACCGCTTTTTGCTGGGCGCATGTCGAAGACACGGCCCGCGGCCACATTCAGGCGATGGAAAAGGGCACGCCGGGCCAGACCTACATCATCACCGGGCCCCGCCACACCTTCGAGTACGCGTTTGACATGGCGGCCAGGCTGGCGAAGGTCCGCGCGCCGCTGCTGCATCCAGGCCCGCGGACCATGCGGGCCACGGCCGTGCTGATGAGCCTGGCGCGGCGCTTCACGACGCTGCCGCCGGGGCTGCAGCCCGAATCGCTGCGCGTGCTGGCCGGCACGACCTACTTTGGCTCCAACGAGAAGGCGGTGCGTGAACTTGGATTCTCGGCCCGCCCGATCGAAGAAGGCCTGGCGCAAACACTCGAGCACGAACTGCGCGCGCTCGGCCGCGGTTAGCTTTGCGGCGGCTGCCCGCCGTGAAGCCAGCGTCGCAGATCGCGGAACGCACGAGCCCGATGCGAGACGGCGGCCTTATCGCCATCCGCCATCTCCGCCGTTGTCAGGCCCAACGGCGGATAGAAGAAGATCGGGTCGTAGCCGAAGCCGTGGTGGCCGGCCGGCGACGGCGCGACGAGTCCTTCGATTGCCGTTTCGGTTTCGAACAGGAGCTGGCCGCCCTGGGCAACGGCCAGGGCGGTGACAAAGCGTGCGGCGGACGGCCGGCCGGCGAGCCGGCGATAGATTTCCGCGAAGCGCTCCGCGTAGCTGGCCGAGGAGCCGAGGAACCGTGCCGAGTGGATGCCAAGCTCGCCGGCGAGCAAGTCGATCGCGAATCCCGAGTCCTCGGCCACCGTCGGCAGTCCGGTCGCCTGTGAATAGCTGATCGCCTTCAGACGGGCGTTCTCCCAGAAGGTGGCCCCGGTCTCTTCGGGCTCCGCCACCGGCGGCAAATCGGCCAGCGTGGCCAGCGTGATGCCCGCCGCGGACAATTCGGTTTCGATCAGCGGCCGGATTTCCCGCAGCTTGTTGGCGTTGGTGGTGGCGACCAGGAGCCGGCCGCCGCGCCGGATCACGTCCCGCGAGGGATCGAGGCGAGCGGTCATCGGCCCAGGATAGTGCCGACGATCTCCCGCTGTTTGGCGACGAGATCGTTGATGCCCTTGTCGGCCAGCGCCAGCAGGCCCGTCAGCGCGTCAGTGCCGAACGGTTCGGCCTCCGCCGTGCCCTGGATCTCGATGAAGCGGCCGTCGCTGGTCTTGACGATGTTCATGTCGACGTCGGCTTTGGAGTCCTCTTCATAGGCCAGGTCGAGCAGCGGCATGCCGCTGACGATACCGACGCTGGTGGCGGCCACGTAGTCGCTCACCGGGATGGCGCGCAGTTGGCCCTTGTCCTTCATCTTGCCGAGCGCCAGCACCAGCGCGACAAAGGCGCCGGTAATCGAGGCGCAACGGGTGCCGCCATCGGCCTGGATCACGTCGCAGTCGAGCCAGATGGTGCGCTCGCCGAGTTGTTCCAGCTTGATCACCGAGCGCAACGAGCGGCCGATCAGCCGCTGGATTTCCATGGTGCGCCCGCCCACCTTGCCGGCGGCCGCCTCGCGGCCCGACCGCGTCGAGGTGGCGCGCGGCAGCATGCCGTACTCCGCCGTGACCCAGCCCTTGCCGCTCCCGCGCAGGAACGGCGGCACTTTCTCTTCGACGCTGGCGGTGCAGATCACGCGGGTGAATCCCACTTCGATCAACACCGACCCTTCCGCGTGAATGGAGAAGTGGGGCGTGATGGTGGTGGGGCGCAGTTCGCCCGGCGCGCGATCGTTCAAGCGGTTCATGGGTTACTCGGTGGGAGTGTCGTGGACGAGGGCGACAGAATCAGCTCCTGGTTCTGTCGCAGTGGCCGCCGCAGGTCGACGTGACCGGCAAGCGTGTCGGCTTCCTGCCCGCCAATCAGGATCTGCACTTCTTGCAGGTTCGGCAGGTTGGTGAGCAGGGCGTTGACGATGGTGTAGACGGTCATTAACTCCTGGTGGGATCCGCCGGCATGCGCGGTGCGGATCGTCGGGTCCAGGTCGACGAAGGCTTCGTGGCGGGCCGAGATGAACACGCCGCGCAAGGTGGCGCCGGCCGGAATCGTCGCCGCCAGCGGCGGTGGCGGCTCGGCGGAGAGTTGCGCTTCGATAATGGCCCGTGCCTGCGCCACTGCGCCGTCGGCCAGCGGCACCTCGCGCTCGGCCGCCACGAGATGCAGCCCGTCTTCCGACGCGAAGTAGAGCGTCGCCTTGATGCGCGGGATGGCGGGATTGAGCGGTGGTGGCGCCACCACGACCGGCGGGTCGATGTCCGGGCCGGCCGGCGTGTTCAGCACGCGGCTGAGGCCCGCGATCACCGCCCACGCGAAGGCCAGCGCGGCGGCCGCCGTGCCGGCAATCGCCATCCACTGGCGAGGCGTCAGCTTCCGGGGCAGCTTAATGTTCAAGGAACTCGCGGAACTTGATGAGGGCGTCGAGCAACGCCTGGGCGACCTGATCCTGATAGGCGCCGGTGGCCAGTTGGGCTTCCTGTTCGGCGTTCGAGAGGTACCCAATCTCGACCAGTGCCGCCGGCATGTTCGCGCCGACCAGCACCCGGAGCGACGCCTGCTGGATGGCCCGCGGGCTCATCTCGACGCGGCCGGCCAGGGCCTGCTCGACAAAGCCGGCCAGCGCGGCCGATTGTTCGAGGTATCGGGCCTGCGCGGTTTCCCACAGGATCAAGTCGATCTCGCGCGAGCCGCCGCCGAGGGCCGGCAAGGTGGTGGCGTTGTCGCCGGCGCGCTTGCGCGCCTCGGCGTCGGCACGCTCGACGGTGAGGAAGTAGACTTCCGCGCCCTTCAGCGCCGGCCGCACCGCCGAATTGGCGTGCAGGCTCAGGAAGACGTCGGCCTGGTGGTTGTTGGCGAAGGCCGAGCGCTCATCGAGCGACAAGGTGCGGTCATCGTCCCGGGTAAGAAACACCTTGGCACCCAGCCGGCTCTCAATCAGCGTGCGCAGGCGGCGCGCCACCGACAGCGTGATCTCTTTTTCGAGCGTGCCCTTGGCGCCCTGCGTTCCCAGCTCATCGCCGCCGTGGCCGGGGTCAATCACGACCGTGCGCAGGCCCGACGCCGGCGCCGGCGGCGGAATCACCAGGCGCGCCTCTGGCGGGGCCGCCGGCGGCGTGACCGTCGGGGCAGTGGTCTCGGCGGTCGTGGCCGGCAGCAGATCAATGGTGACGCGGCCGGAGCCCGCATCGGCCGGCGTGGTGGCGACGCGGTGCGTGGCGTAGCGCGGCCCGGTGGTGAGAACCACCGAGTTGGCCGTGTCGCCGGGCGCCAGGCCCAGGAGAAACGTTTGTGGCGGCAGCGAGGGCAGGGCGAGGTCGATGACATCGGCCTCGAACTGCACCACCAGCCGGCCGGGTTGAGCCGTGACCTGCGCCTGGGTATTCGGTGTGACCTCGAAGGTGACCGCGACATTGGTGGTGCCGGCGTCGACCCGCGCCACTACGCGCGGCGCCCGCAGGTCGCCGACGATCAGCAGTCGCGGCGCCCGCCGCAGATCCAGCCGCGTGTCGAGGACGAGCGCCAGCGCTCGTGGCAGAAAGTCGAGTGGCACATGCCAGCGGCCGTCGCGCCGGACCGGCGGCGAGGGCAGCGAGACCAGCCGCCCGCCGACCGAGACGACGTTCTGGTCGGCGGTGAGTACGATCGAGCGGCTGCGCAGCGTGATGGTGAGTCCGCCGGCCAGGCGATCTTCGCGCGCGGTCGTGCCGAACACCGTGTTGATGTCATCGACCGCGACGTATTCCTGGTTGTTGACGGCGATCACCGGCAGCGGCTTGCGACCGTCGCGGGAGAGTACGGTCAGCGACGCCGGCTGGGCCGTAGCCATCAGCGCGATCGCCAGGACGAAGCAGACGCCGGCCGCGCGTAACAGGACTCTGGTCAACAATCAATGATAGCGCGGTCGAGCGCTCTGTCGGGAAGGCGCTTCAGGCCGGGAGGACATTGCTTGTCGGGAGGGCACTCCTGGTCGGGAGGACATTGCTTGTCGGGAGGACATTGCTTGTCGGGAGATGCTTCGGCCGATTCGATCGACCGACTTGCCGGCACCAGCTACCCTCGGCGCCCATGACCTGGCCGCGCGATCTCTCTTACATGGTTGCGACCGTGGCGGCCGTCTGGCCGGTCGCCGCCGTCAATCCCGTGGAGGTTCTTCGCGCCGAATAGCTAGGCACGCCACGAGTCGTTCCCGACAAGCGGTGCCCTCCCGACAAGCGGCGCCCTCCCGACAAGAGTTATCCTCCCGACCAGGAATGCCCTCCCGTCAGAGTCGCAAAGCCATAAACCGCGTTCCGGCGATCGGCGTGTCGTAGTACGGCGCGATATCGCGAAATCCCAGCGCTTCGTACAGCGCCTGCGCCTCACCCATCATCGGCAGTGTGTCGAGGCAAAGCTCGCCGTATCCAAGCCGGCGCGCCTCGTCCAGCAGACGGAGAACCAGCGCGCGTGCCAGCCCCTGGCCACGCGCCGCCGGTGTGACGAAGAGGCGTTTCATCTCTCCCGCCTTCGCGCTTCGCGCTTCGGCGAGGCCGGCCCCGTCCGCGCTTCGCGCTTCGGCCAGCGGCCGCAACGCGATCATCGCGACTGGTTCGTGGCCAGGCAGGCAGGCGACCATCAGCATGCCGTCGGGCGGCGCGTAGTCACCCGGCAGGCCTTCAATTTCGGCGTCGATCTCCTGGAACGCCAGGTCCAGTGCGACCCACTCTACGTACTCGCGAATCATCTGCCGGATTCGCGGCAGGTCGTCGCCGGTGGCCGCACGTATTTCGTATCCCGACAAATGTTGCCCTCCCGACAAGTAGTTCCCTCCCGACAAGGAGTTCCCTCCCGACAAGTATCGTCGTCCCGGCAGGCGCGAGGCCAGTGGCGGGTTTTTTCCAACCGCCGGCCGAGCGCATCAGTCTTATGGACGTGACCCTGGCTGAACTCGGCGTGCCGATGCTGGCCACCGCGGTGGCGCGCGACACCGCCAACCCGGAACTTGTTGCCCTGGTTGCACTTGCCAGGGGAGGCGACCGTCTCGCCTTTGGCCGGTTGATCGAGGATCACCTGGCGCCCGCGCGCCGGGTGGCGCTGGCGGCAGTGGGGCAGCCCGCCGAGGCCGACGAGGCGGTGCAGGAGGCGTCGGTCGCGGCCTGGCAGCGGCTCGACGCGCTCAGCGATCCCGCCGCCTTCCGCGGCTGGTTCATGCGCATCGTCTGGCGCAAGGCGCTCGACCGGCGGCGGTCACTGCGCGGGTGGTTCCAGCGATTCGGCGGTGCCTCGGTCGACGCCAGTGGCGCGCCCGAACTCGAATCGGTCGCTCCGGACCCGGCGCCGGATGCATTGTTGATGGCGAGCCAGCTCGAGACGGCGATAGCCGGGGTGATTAAGGGACTACCGCGGCGGCTGCGGGATCCGTTTCTGCTGGCGGCGAGCGGCGATCATCGCTACGAAGAGATCGCGACGCTGCTGGCCATTCCCCTCGGCACCGTGAAGTGGCGCATCTCGGAGGCGCGCCGCCTGACGCGGACCAAACTCGAGCGATTGGGCCACGGAGCACCGCGATGAGCAGCGTACCCCGTCGCGACCTGGACCAGGTCATCGACCGCGTCGCGGCCAAGTTAGTGGCCGTGCCAGATGATGCCGGCTTGCTCGCGCGAACGGTGGCGCGACTGCCGGAGCGCACCGCTACGCCGTGGTTACTCACCTTGCCGGCACAACTGACGGTTAGCGTCGCGGTGGTGATGGCATTCCTCTATGCCCGCCCGCTACGGGAGGCGCCGCCGGTCGGTGTGTCACCGATGGCGGAACGACTGGTGGTTGCCGAACGCCAGCCACTCGAAGCGCCGCCTCAAATGGCCGCCGCGCCCGTTTCCCCCTCTCGGGTCCCCGATCCCGGATCCCCGATCCCCGGTCCCCCGGTCCCCGGTCCCCG
>JAKFYH010000034.1 GCA_021730945.1 Acidobacteriota bacterium
GCGGTGGGCACCAGCGGGCGGGGCCCCAGTTCGGCCTGGCCGATCTTGAACGGCCCGCCCAGTGCGGCGCCGGTCACCCTGAGGTGCATGCTGTCGGACGGGCCGCCGGCCTCGCCCCCTGACCGGGCCGCCCACGAAGCCGCGAAATGTCCTGAGCAGCCAAACTCGCGCGCCAGCGGTTCGCGCAGGCGCCGGCCATAGGTGGCGCCGATCAACGGGCGAAGTAACTGGGTCACCAGCAAGCCTTCGCCCGGCTCGCGCTGGTAGACCGGCGCGACGAAGTCAAGACGCTGGTCGCGAACTGGCATCGCCAGCGCGGCGATCCACTCCGGCGTGATGGCGTCGACATCGGCATCGAGCACCACCACCGCCTGGGCCTGCAACAGGTCCCCGGCGGCCAGGATCATCCGCACCAGGGCATCGTTGCCGGACACGCCCCGGTATGGCGCGCTGATGCGGTGGGTCGAGCGCAAGCCATGCGAGGTCGTGAGGGTCCGGGCCGCGGCGTGCGAGCCGGCCTGCACCAGTTCCGCCGTGCCGTCGGTCGATCCGCCGTCGGAGTTGATGAGGACCGTCCGCTGCCGGGGAAAGTAGGTGCGGAAGCAGGCGTCCACCGCCCGCACCACATCCGCGATCGTCGCGGCGTGGTTGTGGGTGGGCAAACCCACCAACAGGTCGACCTGTCCCACCGCCACGAGGTGGCGAAGCAAGTCGTCCGAGATCAAGCTGTCGTCGGCCACGGTCACAATCTCCGGGTCAGTAAGCCGGCGCGCATCAAATACGGCGCAGCCGGAACCAGTAAAAGTCGTACGGCCCCAGGGTGAGCAAATAGGGCAGCTCGCCGATGCGGGGGAACAGGCTGTTGCCGAACATCTCGATCGGCACCAGGCCGGCCAGCGCTTTCAAGTTCAGCTCCACTGCCTGCACCGTGCCGGCCAGGTTGTTGACAACCAGCACCTGCTCGTTGCCGAGGGTGCGGATGTAGGCGAGCACCCGGTGATTGACCGGATCCAGGAACGTCAGGCTGCCGCGGCTGAAGACCGGCGTCGACCGTCGCACGCTGATCAGCCGCTTGGTCCAGTTCAGCAGTGAATGTTCGTTGCGCTCCTGCGCCGCGACGTTGACCGCCTGGTAGCCGTAGATCGGGTTGGAGATCAACGCGAAGGCGAGGCGTTCCGGGTCGGCGGCGGAGAAGCCGGCGTTCCAGCCGCCGCTCCACTGCATCGGTGTGCGCACGCCGTTGCGGTCGCCCAGGTAGATGTTGTCGCCCATGCCGATTTCGTCGCCGTAGTAGAGGATCGGACTGCCGGGCAGCGACATCAGCAGCCCGTTCATCAGCTCGATTCGCCGCCGGTCACCTTCGAGCAGCGGCGCCAGCCGGCGGCGAATACCGAGGTTCAGGCGCGCCACCGGGTCGCGGGCGTACTCGTCGTACATGTAATCGCGCTCCTCGGCGGTGACCATCTCCAGGGTCAACTCGTCGTGGTTGCGCAGGAAGATGCCCCACTGGCACTCGTCGGGGATGGCCGGCGTGCGCTCGATAATCTCAACCAGCGGCTTGCGGTCCTCGAGCCGCAGGGCCATGAACATCCGTGGCATCAGCGGAAAGTGGAAGGCCATGTGGAACTCGTCGTTGTCGCCGAAATAGGGGCGCACGTCTTCGGGCCACTGGTTGGCCTCGGCCAGCAACACCTTGCCGGTGTAGTTCTCGTTCAGGCGCCGCCGGAGGAATTTCAGCACCTCGTGGGTTTCCGGCAGGTTTTCGCAGGACGTGCCTTCGCGCTCGATCAGGTACGGCACGGCGTCGACGCGGAAGCCGTCGACCCCCATGTCGAGCCAGTACTTCATGACGTTCCACATTTCCTCCTGCACTGCCGGGTTGTCGTAGTTCAGGTCCGGCTGGTGACTGAAGAAGCGGTGCCAGTAGTAGGCCTTCGATACCGGGTCCCAGGCCCAGTTCGACGATTCCGTGTCGGTGAAGATGATGCGCACGTCGCGATAGCGGTCGTCGGTGTCGCTCCAGACGTACCAGTCCCGCCGCGGGTTGTCGGTCGAGCTGCGGGCCTCCTGGAACCAGGGATGGCGGTCCGAAGTGTGATTGGTGACCAGTTCGGTGATCACCTTCAGACCGCGTTGGTGCGCCGCGGCGATGAACTCACGAAAATCGTTCAGCGTCCCGTAACCAGGGTGGATGTTGTAGTAGTCGGCGATGTCGTAGCCGTCGTCGCGGAACGGCGACGGAAACGTCGGCAGCAACCACAGGCAATCGACGCCCAGGCGTTCGAGATAGTCGAGCTTGCTCGTGAGCCCGGCGAAGTCGCCGACGCCGTCGCCGTCGCTGTCGCAGAACGTCTTCACGTGCAGCTGGTAGAACACCGCATCGCGATACCAGAGCGGAGTGGCCGAGGTGTGGTCGCTCATCGCGAACCAGCCGTGGCCGATCCAGGGACGGCCATCGCCAGGGGCGGCACCCGCAGGATGTGAGCTGGAATGCCGGCCGGGTCGAGCCGCACGTAGTTCAGGCCCGCGGTCCATTCAAAGCGTGTGCCGGTCAGCAGGTCCTCCACCTCGTACCGCGGTTCGGTCGTGGCGCCAGGTGCCGAGGGGGGCATGGTGACCCAGCCGTGTTGCAGGTTGTGCGGGTCGAGGTTGACGACGACAAACACGGCGTTGGCGGCATCGGGCGAGGTCTTGGTGTAGGCGACCAACTGGGGGTTGTCGGTCGGATGGAACTGCAGGCTCCAGTCGTAGTGCAGGGCCGGGTTGTCGCGGCGAATGCGGTTCACCGTGGCCACCAGGTCCTTGATGTGGCCCGGGCGATCCCAGTCCCAGTGGCGCACCTGGTATTTCTCGGAGTCCAGATACTCTTCCGAGCCAGGCACAGCCCGGCCCTCGCAGAGTTCGAAGCCGCTGTAGATGCCGTAGCTGGCGCCCAGCGTGGCGGCGAGAATCAGCCGGATCTTGAACGCGGCGGGGCCGCCCCCTTGCAGATAGGCGTGCAGGATGTCGGGCGTGTTCGCAAACAGGTTGGGCCGCAGGTACTCACGCAGGCCCGGCGCCGTCAACTCGGTGAAGTACTCCTCGATCTCCGTCTTGGTGTTGCGCCAGGTGAAATAGGAGTAGGACTGCGAGAACCCCAGCTTCGCCAGGTACCCCATCACCTTGGGCCGCGTGAAGGCCTCGGACAGGAAGATGACGTCAGGATGTTCGTAGCGAATCTCGGCGATCAGCCACTCCCAGAACGCATACGGCTTGGTGTGCGGGTTGTCGACACGGAAGATGCGCACGCCGTGTCCGATCCAGAACCGGACCACGTCCAGCAGCTCCGCCCACAGTGGCTGCCAGGCGTCGGTCTCGAAGTTGAACGGATAGATGTCCTGGTATTTCTTCGGCGGATTCTCGGCGTACTTGATGGTGCCATCCGGCCGCTGGCGGAACCATTCCGGATGGGCCGTGACGTACGGGTGATCCGGCGAACACTGATAGGCCAGGTCCAGTGCCACCTCGAGGCCGTGCTGGTTGGCCGTTGCGACAAACGCGTCGAAGTCGTCCAGTGTCCCCAGCGCGGGATCGACGGCTTTGTGCCCGCCCGCTGCCGAACCAATCGCCCACGGGCTGCCGGGGTCGCCGGGGCCCGGGGTCAGCGAGTTGCCACGACCCTTGCGGAAACTGATGCCAATCGGATGTATGGGCGGCAGGTAGACGACGTCGAAGCCGAGCGCGGCGACGCGGGGCAGATGAGCCGCGGCTTCGCCGAAGGTGGCACTGCGGCTGGCATCGGGCCCCCACGAGCGGGGGAACATCTCGTACCACGCGCCGAAGCGCGCCCGCTCGCGCTCGACCGACACCGGCAGGATCCGGGAGTAGGTGGAGGCCAGGCGGCGGTCGGCACGGTTCGACATGATGGCCAGCAGCCGGGCATCCAGTGCCGTGGTAATCCGCAAGGCCGCTGCGGCCGGGTCGGCCATGGCCGCGGCTGCGGCGTCGAGCAGCTTTCGATCGGCGGCCGCGAGGTCGTCGAGACGGGCGTCGGGCAGGCCGCATCGCGCGGCGGTCTCGGCCACCAGCGCGGCGCCCTCCATCAGCTCGGTGGCGACGTCCATGCCGGCCTTCACCTTGATCGCCAGTCCATGGCGCCAGGTCTGAAAGTGGTCGACCCACGCCTCGACGGTGTACTCGTAGCGGCCGAGGTGCCCGACCGCGAAGCGGGCCAGCCATTCGTCGTTGCCGGCCGGGGTCATCGCGATCTCGGTCCACGGTGCGCCGGCGTTGCCGCATCGGCGATGCCGCAGCCGCACCGCGAGAACGTCGTGACCGTCGGCGTGCACGTGAGCGGTCACCTCGACCACTTCACCGACAGTGCGCTTGACCGCGAACCGTCCTGACTCGACCTCGGGCAGAACGCGCTCCACCACCACGCGCCGGCGGCCGTCTTGCGCATCGAGGGCTGTGGCCGGCCGGGTTGGCCACACCGAAGGTGCCGCGGCCGGAGCGGCGGGCCGTGGCGGCGCCGCCGCAGCGGTCTGACGTCTGGGGTTAGCGGCCATGGGTTGCACCTCCGTGGGTTCGTTCGCGTGATGGCGCCAGGTCCGTGCCCGCCACCCGTCGCAGCACCGCGACGGTGCGTCCAGGCAGCGGGTAGGTCCCGGCGGGCGCCATGGGATTCAGATCGGCGTGCGGGTCCGCGGTGTCGAGCACGCGCATCCAGACCTCGCCGCCGGACGGCGCCGGCAGGACAAAGGCCACTGCGGCCTCGCCTGAGTTGAACATCACCAACAGGGTCGCGCCGGTGACGCGGCGGCCGCGGGCGTCGGTCTCGTCGATGGCGTCGCCGGCCAGGAGCATGGCGAAGCACTTCAGGTCGCCCTGCCACTCGTGATCGCTCAACTCAGCGCCGGCGGCGTCCAGCCAGGCGATGTCCTTGACCGTGCTGCCGCGAATGGCGCGTCCCTGGAAGAATGAGCGCCGGTGCAGGACCGGCTCGTCCTGTTGCAGTTTTATGAGGCGGGCCGTGAAGGCCAGCAACTCAACCGCCTCGGCCGACAGGTCCCAGTCGAGCCAGCTCAGCTCGTTGTCCTGGCAGTACGCGTTGTTGTTGCCGTGCTGGGTGCGCCCGATCTCATCGCCACCGCACAACATCGGCACACCCTGCGACAGCAGCAGGGTGGCCAGGATGTTGCGTTTCTGCTGCTCGCGTAGCCGGCGGATTGCCGCGTCGCCGGTCGGGCCTTCGTGGCCGCAGTTCCAGCTCAGGTTGTGATTCTCACCGTCGGTGTTGTGATCGAGATTGGCCTCGTTGTGCTTGTCGTTGTAACTGACCAGGTCATGCAGCGTGAAGCCGTCGTGGGCGGTCACGAAGTTGATGCTGGCCGACGGCCGACGGCCGCTGCTCTCGTAGAGGTCGCTGCTGCCGGCCAGACGCGTGGCCATCTCCGAGGTGGTGCCGGCGTCGCCGCGCCAGAACCGGCGGACGGTGTCCCGGTACTGGCCGTTCCATTCGGTCCACAGCACCGGGAACTGGCCGACCTGGTAACCGCCGGCGCCGAGATCCCACGGCTCGGCAATCAACTTGACCTGCGACAGCACCGGGTCCTGGTGGATGATGTCGAGAAACGCGCTCAGCCGATCCACGTCGTGGAACTCGCGGGCCAGCGCACTGGCAAGGTCGAAGCGAAAGCCGTCGACGTGCATCTCCAGCACCCAGTAGCGAAGGCTGTCCATGATCAGTTGCAGGACGTGGGGCTGAGTCACATCGAGGGTGTTGCCGCAGCCGGTGAAGTCGACGTAGTAGCGGCGGTCGGCCGGCGACAGCCGGTAGTAGGTCGCGTTGTCGATGCCGCGCAATGACAGCGTCGGTCCCATCTGGTTGCCCTCGGCCGTGTGGTTGTAGACCACGTCCAGGATCACTTCGAGGCCGGCCGCATGCAGGGCGCGCACCATCCGCTTGAATTCGAGGACGCACTCGCCCGGCCCCTGGCGGGCGGAGTAGCGCTGGTCGGGGGCGAGGAAGCTCAGGGTGTTGTAGCCCCAGTAGTTGCGCATGCCACGCTCCACCAGGTGGCGATCGTCGGTGTGGTGGTGGATCGGCATCAGTTCCACCGCCGTCACGCCGAGGCCGATCAAGTGGTCGAGCGCGGCGTCGCTGGTCAGGCCTTCGTAGGTGCCGCGCAGCGCTTCCGGAACGCCCGGGTGCCTCGCCGTGAAACCCTTCACGTGCAACTCGTAAATCACCGTCTTGTGCCACGGGGTCTTGAGCGGCTGGTCGGCGCCCCAGGTGAAGGCCGGATCGATCACGGCGGCCAGCGGCGCAAACGCGGCATTGTCGCGCGCGTCGTACGACTGGTCGGCGCCGGCGTGCCCGACCTCGTAACCAAACATCTCGAAGTTGCCCCACTTGACCATGCGGCCCACGGCCTTGGCGTAGGGATCGAGCACGACCTTGTTGGGGTTGAAGCGATGACCGCGCTCGGGCGCATACGGACCGTGTACGCGGTAGCCGTAGAGTTGGCCCGGCCGCAGGTCGGGAAGATAGCCGTGCCACACCATGGCCGTCCGCTCGGGCAGCGGGATGCAATGCGACTCGTGATCCGACTCCGGCGAATCAAACAGGCACAGATCGACGCGGGTGGCGTTGGCCGAAAACAGCGCGACATTCACGCCGAGGCCGTCCCACGTCGCGCCGAGTGGATACGGTGCGCCCGGCCAGATCGCCAGCGGCGTCACGTCGTCGATCCGCACATTCATACAGGGGAGTAGTGCAAGCGCGCTGCCGGGCACGCGCCGAGGCCAATGGCCTGAATTACTGGGGATTTTGGCGATGCCGGCACACGCGGTACCGCGATGTCGCGATATATCGCCAGACCTTCGCAACCGGTCGTGACGCCGTGCGTGACGCGCTACTCGACGATCGCCGCGCCACGCCGGCGCAGGGCGGCGAGAAAGTAGCGTGCCGGCTCGTCGATATCGACTGCCCGGTCGAGGCGAATCTCCACCGAGGTGGTTGCCGACTCGAGTTCCGGACCGCACGCTTCTTCCAGCCGCCGGAGATCGGCGGCATGCAGCGGTCCACGGACGACGATGCGACTGACCCCGTGGTGACGTTCAACCTGTACTTTGGCCACAACAGGTGAGGTAGCAAATCGTGGGCCAGCGCGACGCGCGCGAATTGGCGTGGAAGTCCGCCCGCGACCGGCACGGATGGCGACATGTCGCCAGCGGCGCGAAACGTTGGGGAATGGTCTAGCTGGTGGCGCCAGGCTTCGGACGCCGGATGCCGAGCTTCTTCATCTTCGCGTGCAGCGTCGTCGGCTTGACCTTGAGCTGTTCGGCCGCGCCGCCAGGTCCGCTGATGCGCCACTCGGTGGCGTCGAGCGCCCCGAGGATGGCGCGCCGTTCGGCGTCGGCGAGCGACACGCCGGTGCCGGCCTCGGCACGATCGCCGCCAGCCGGCGAGAGGGCCAGCGTCCGGGCTTCGAGGTGCGAACCGGCCGAGAGGATCACGCCGCGTTCAACCACGTTCTGTAACTCGCGGACATTGCCGGGCCAGTCATAGGCGGCCAGCTTGGCCAGCGCGGCGGCGTCAACGTCGGCCACGCGGCGCTTCAGCCGCCGGGCGAAGTGCTTGAGGAAGTGCTGGACGAGCGCGGGGATATCGTCGCGCCGCTCGCGCAAGGGCGGCAACTGAATCGGAAACACGCTCAGGCGATAGAACAGGTCGGCGCGGAAGCGCTTCTCGGCGACCGCGGTGTCGAGGTCCTGGTTGGTGGCGGCGATCAGCCGGACATCGACGCGCGTGGACTTGGTGCCGCCCACCCGCTGGACCTGGTGATCCTGCAACACGCGCAACAACTTGGCCTGTGCGTCGGCCGGCAAGTCACCGATCTCGTCGAGAAACAAGGTGCCGCGGTGCGCCAACTCGAACTTGCCCGGCCGCGAGCTGACCGCGCCGGTGAAGGCGCCGCGCTCGTGCCCGAACAACTCGCTCTCCACCAGCGCTTCGGGCAGGGCGGCGCAATTGACGGGCACGAAGGGCCCCTTGGGCCGCGTGCTGCGTTCGTGAATGAAGCGCGCGACCATCTCCTTGCCGGTGCCGGTTTCCCCGAGCAGCAGCACCGTCGTGTCGCCAGGCGCGACCAGCGAGGCTTGCCGCATCATGGTCAGCAGGCCGGCGCTGCTGCCGATAATGTCGGTGTCGCCGATGACCGACCGAATCTCTTCGCGCATCAACTGCACTTGACCACGCAGTTGGCGGCGCTCATCGAGCAGCGCGCGCAGGCGGGCGCGATCGCGCTCGCTGGCCTCGAACCGGCGGGCGTTGGTGATGGCGATCGCCGCCTGTGCGGCGAACGCCTGCAGCCGGGCGGTGTCGATGGGGCGTGGCAGCGCGCCGGCGGTGAACCGCGGGGAATCGAGTCCGATCACGCCAATCGCGCGGCGGTCGAACTCGAGCGGCAGCATGAACACCGAGCGCAGGCCCGAGGCATGGATGCGCGCCGAGTCGAACCAGCGGTCCTCGCGGTGGACGTCGGGAACAAAGACCGCCTCGCGGTTCGAGAAGGCCTGGCCGAGCAGGCCGCGGTCGGCCGGCAACGAGAGGTCGTTGTAGACGTGGGCGGCGGTCCCGCGCCAGACTTGCGTGCGCAGCGTCCGGGTCGACTCGTCATACAGCAGGACCCAGCTGGCGGTGGCGCCGAAGACCTGTTCGACGGCATCCAGTACCGCGGTGCAGACGCCGGAGACATCAAGCCGGGCGGTCAGCGCGCGCGCGGCTTCGATGAGCGTGGCCTCGGTCCGCTCAAGGGCGGGAACGTCGCGATCCTCGCTGGGCGGTGAGTTCGTCCCTCGGTCTGACAATTGCAACCCTTGCCGGCAGTCTATCAGAGCCCGAAGCGGCGCTTGTGAGCGGTTGGCACCGCATTTGCTTTGGCTATATGGGGATCGGATGAGCCGGCGCGTCCGCCGACATCTGTCCCCGCGATCCCGAAGGAGGGTTCATGAGTATCCACAAGACGACCTCGACGCTTCGAGAGTACGGAGCCGATCATCCCGTTCTATCCCTGGCGTGTTCGTTTCTCGCCGGTGCCGCCCTTGGTGCGGGCCTGGGCCTGCTGGCCGCCCCACAGTCCGGTCGCGAAACCCGCGCTGACATCACTGCCCGCGCCCGGCGCGGTCGCGAGCGGGCCGCCGAAGCCATGGCCCAGGGCCGCGCTGCCGCCGATCGCGCCCGTGTGCTGGTTGAAGACGAACGCGGACGGGCCGCTCGCGTGGTCGGTGAATCGCGGGAGGCGATGGCCGACATTCGTGCCCGGGGTGAACGCGCGCTGCAGGCGATTGGCACCGAGGCCGTGGGAGCGGTGGCGGATGTGAAAGCCGCCGGCCGCGACGTGCGCGCCACGTTGCGGGGGCAGCGCGACGGGGTGGTCGGACAGCCGTCCTGAGACGGGCCGTCCGGACGCGATCGAGACGTGACCGGTGTGGCGGGATATCGCGACCGGTGACGATATCTTGCGGCCTGGGGTCCTCGCGTTTCGCGGCCTACTCCGAGATGCAGTAGAGGTAGCGAGAGCCGCGCAAGAAGATTTCCCGGTCGACCAGCGCCGGCGACGCATCGAAGCTCTCGTCGAGAATGTTCTCCGCGAGCAATTGGTAGGCCGGACCGTGTTTGAGCACCAGCGTCACGCCGTCGCGGCCGGAAATGTAGACGCGGCCGTCGGCGCCCACCGGCGACGCGAACACCTCCTGCGCCTTGGGCAGCCGCTGCACCATGTAGTGCGGCTTGCCCGTGACGGCGTCGTAAGCCGACAGCAGTCCGTTGTTGGTCTTGAGAAAGTACAGGATGTTGTCGTACAGCAGCGGCGATGGCACGTAGGGCGTATCGCGGTCGAGTTGCCAGGCGATCGCGCCGGTCGTGCTGATGTCGCCCTTCGCCTCGGCCAGCTTGATCGCCTTCAGGTTGTTGCCGCGGAATCCACTCATGATGTAGACCATGCCGTGGCCGAACACCGGCGACGGGATCACGTTCATGGTGGTGCCGGGCCCCTCCCAGACCAGCTTGCCGGTCGCCAGGTCGTAGCTGCGCACGCGGTTCATCGCATTGACGATCACCTGCTGCCGGCCCTCGTGGCTCACCACGAGCGGCGTCGCCCACGTATCCATCTCCGGATGGTCGACCCGCCACAGCTGCTTGCCGGTGTTCTTGTCGAGGGCAATGACGTAGGACGGCTGGTCAAGGTGATCCCAGACCACGACGAGCGTGTTGCCGGCGAGCACGGGCGTGGACCCTTCGCCAAACTGATTGCGCATCTTCTTGTCGCCGAAGTCGGCCTGCCAGATCAACGTGCCGTTCATGTCGTAGGCATACAAGCCTCGCGACTCGAAGTAGGCAAACACGTGCGTGCCGTCGGTGATCGCCGAACTCGAGGCCCAGGTGCCGTTGTCCTGATGGGAGGCTTCGTGCGGCTCCTGCTCCTGGGCTACTCGCTCCCACACCGTCTTGCCGGTCTTTCGATCGATCGCCAGGACCTTGTACTGGTGCACGCCGCGCTGGGGCAGGGCGCCGCGCGGTTCATGCTGCGCCGGCCCGGTAATGCCCACCGGCACCGCGGTCAGCAAGTAGAGGCGATCGCCCCACACCACCGGTGATGCCGAGCCGCGGCCGGGAATTTCGACCTTCCACTTGACGTTCTTGGTCTCGCTCCACTCGACGGGCGGGGTCGCCGTCCGCGACACACCGGTCATCGCGGGACCACGCCACTGTCCCCAGTACCGCTCGTCGGTCACCGAGGCATGAAGCAGGACCGTGGGGAGACCCAGCACGGCCGTGAGCAGGAACAGTCGCATGCGCATGCCACGAATACGGCCAGGGCTTGACGGATGCTTACCCGGCCGGTTATTATCTCGTTCATCCGGATTGACGGATTGATGACCCAGATTCTTGAACACATGGCCGCACTGGCCGACCCGATTCGCTGCCGGATGCTCTTGCCGCTTGAACGGCACGAACTCACGGTCAGTGAACTCTGTTCGGTGCTCCAGTTGCCCCAATCGACGGTCAGCCGTCACCTCAAGACGCTGGCCGACGATGGGTGGGTGGTGTCCCGGCGTGACGGAACCAGCCGCTTCTACGCCATGGTGTTCGAGGATCTCGATGGCGGCGCCCAGCGGCTCTGGCCGCTCATTCGCGAACAGGTATCGCCGACCAACGGCGCCGAGCAGGACGAACGGCGCCTGAAGAGCGTGCTGTCGCGGCGGCGGTCGAAGTCCGAAGAGTTTTTTGCCTCGGCGTCGGGCCAGTGGGATCACCTCCGCACCGAGATGTTTGGCGACACCTTTCACCTCCACGCGATGCTGGCCCTGCTCGATCCCACGCTGGTGGTCGGCGACCTCGGTTGCGGTACCGGACAGGTTACGGAGTTACTGGCGCCGCACGTGGCCAGGGTGATCGCGGTGGACGGCTCCACCGACATGGTGCAGGCGGCCCGCCGCCGGCTGAAAGGTTCGGCCCACGTCGAGATCCGCCGCGGCGATCTCGAGGCGCTGCCCATCGACGATGGTTCGCTCGATACCGGCATCCTGACGCTGGTGCTGCATCACGTGCCCGAACCGTTGCGGGCACTGACCGAGCTGCATCGTGTACTCAAGCCGGGGGGCCGCGCCCTGGTGGTCGACATGCTGCCGCACGATCGCGAGGAGTACCAGCACCAGATGGGGCATGTCTGGCTGGGGTTTTCGGAGAAGACGATCACCAAGCACCTCGAGGCGGCCGGATTTGACCGGCCGGTCGTGACCCTGTTGCCTGCCGATGCCAAAGCGAAGGGGCCGAGCTTGTTTGTGGCGACCGCCTTCAAGCACAGCGCATGACGACGACCTGATAACGAATCACTGATCACGAAGAACGAAGTTCGAACAGTTTAAGGAGACAGAAACATGGCAACTGCAGTGAACGAAATGCACGCGTTTGACCTGGCGAAGAAGGCCGGCCGTGAACCCTTCAAGGTGCGCGACCTCGAACTGGCCGAGTTCGGCCGCAACGAGATTCGCCTGGCCGAGCACGAAATGCCGGGGCTGATGGCGCTGCGCGCGCGCTACGCCGGCAAGACCCCGCTGGCCGGCGCCAGGATCATGGGTTCGCTGCACATGACCGTGCAGACCGCCGTGCTGATCGAGACGCTGACCGCGCTTGGCGCCGATGTCCGCTGGGTGAGCTGCAACATCTTCTCGACCCAGGACAGCGCGGCCGCGGCGATCGCCGTCGGCCGTCCGGAAAGCGGCGGCACGGTGGCCAACCCGCGCGGCACCCCGGTGTTCGCCTGGAAGGGCGAGACGCTTGCCGAATACTGGTGGTGCACGGTTGAGGCCCTGATGTGGCCCGATGGCAGCGGGCCGACGATGATTCTCGATGACGGCGGCGATGCGACGCTGTTTGTCCACAAGGCGCTCGAGTTCGAGACGGCCGGCAAGGTGCCGGTGTTCAACCCCGACCAGGATCCGGAAGAGTGGGGCGTCATTCTCGAGACGCTTGGCCGCGAGCTGAAAGCGCGTCCGGGCGTGTGGTCGAAGATTGCCAAGGGCATCAAGGGCGTGAGCGAGGAGACGACGACCGGCGTGCACCGCCTGTACGAGATGACCGCCGCCAACACGCTGCTGTTCCCGGCCATTAACGTCAACGACTCGGCCACCAAGAGCAAGTTCGACAACCTCTACGGTTGCCGCCACTCGCTGATTGACGGCCTCAACCGGGCCAGCGACGTGATGCTGTCGGCCAAGGTGGCGGTGGTGTTTGGCTACGGCGACGTCGGCAAGGGCTGCGCCCAGGCGCTCAAGGGCCAGGGCTGCCGCGTGATCGTGACCGAGATCGATCCGATTTGCGCGCTGCAGGCGGCGATGGAAGGCTACCAGGTCACGACCATCGAGGACGTGGTCGAGACCGCCGACATCTTCATCACCGCGACCGGCAACAAGAACATCCTGACGGTGGACCTGATGCGCCGCATGAAGGACAAGGCGATCGTCGGCAACATCGGCCACTTCGACAATGAGATCGACATGGCCGGCCTGGCCAAGGGCGGCGCCAGGCGCGTCCAGATCAAGCCGCAGTACGACGAGTGGATCTTCCCGGCGGAGGGCAAGCGTCCCGAGCACAGCATTCTCGTGCTGGCCGAAGGCCGGCTGCTGAACCTCGGTTGCGCCACCGGCCACCCGTCGTTCGTGATGTCATCGTCTTTTACCAACCAGGTGCTGGCGCAAATCGATCTGCACCAGAGCGCCAACGGCCAGCCGACGCTGTCGGGCGCCAACTACGACACCAACCGCGTCTACATCCTGCCCAAGAAGCTGGATGAAGAAGTGGCGCGACTCCACCTGGGCAAGCTCGGGGTCAAGCTGACCACGCTCAGCAAGGAGCAGGCGGACTACATCGGCGTGGCGGTCGAAGGGCCGTACAAGTCGGCGCACTACCGCTACTGACATGGCGACGCGGTTGTGGTGGGTGGCCTGTTGCTGCGCGGTCGTGACCGCGTGCGGCGGGTCCACCCCAACCGGTCCGACCAGGCAGCCGACGCTGTCCCGAACGCGGTTCCTCGCGTTCGGCGACAGCCTCACGGCCGGCGAAGTGACCGCGCCGGTCAGCGGCGGCCGCTCGTCGCCGTATTTCAAGATGGTCGTCATTCCGACGGCCTCGTATCCCTCGCAGTTGCTGTCGCTGGCACAGGCGCGCTACGCCACCCAGGCGGCCGTGTTGGCGGTGACCAATGCCGGCCGGCCGGGCGAGACGGTGCAGGAAGGCGCCGCGCGCTTTCCGGAGGCGCTGGCCGCGAGCGACGCCGACGTCGTGTTGGTGATGGAAGGCGTGAACGGCTTGAGCTTGGTCGGACCGGATCTGTCCGCCGAGTTCATGCGCGCCATGGTCCAGGCGGCCAGGACCCGCGGTGCCCGGGTGTTTGTCGGATCGATGGCGCCGACCATCGCCGGGCGGCAGCGGTCGCAGAATCCGGCAGACCTGGTGGCCTACAACGCGAAGCTGCAGCAGATGGCGCTGGCCGAAGATGCGGTCTACGTCGACCTCTACAACACGCTGCTGCCGGAAGCCAACAGCGTGATCGGTGCCGATGGCCTGCACCCCACCGAAGTGGGATACAGGCGCATGGCCGAAGTTTTCTTCGCCGCCATCCGCGCGGCGCTGGAAGTCCGCTAACCTATTTCACCGTCACCTTCTGCACGCGCCAGTTGGTGCGTTCGCCGATCAGCAGTTCGTTGTCGGTGCGGCAGTCGATCGAGTTGGCGAGGCCGAACTCCTTGACCACCTTGCCGGCGGCGCCGAACTTGCCGACCACCGTGCCGTTCAACTGCACCTTGTAGATCGCGGCATCCTCCATCCCGTCCTCGTCGCCGGCATGGGAGATGTAGAGATGCTGCGTGGCGCCGCGCGTCATGCACATGGCGATCGGCGTGCCGACACCGGCAAATTCCGTCTTGAAAGTGCCGGTGGTGTCGAACACCTGGATGCGCTTGTTGCCCCGGTCGGCGGCGTAGACGTTGCCCTGCGCATCAATTGCCAGCGCCTTGATCCCCGCGAACTGGCCGGGACCCTTACCGGTCGACCCCCAATGGCTGATGAAGCGGCCGTCCTTGTCGAACTTGGCAATGCGGTTGTTGGCGCCGATGCCGTCGGCGACGTAGATGTTGCCGGCGCCATCCCAGGCCACATCCGTCGGGCGGCTGAAACTCGAGCCCGGGGTGCCTGAACCGGGCGAGCGGCCCCCCTGGCCGCCGCCAAACCCGCCCGCCGGCGCGGCCACTGCCGGCGCGCCACCCGCACCCGGCGCACCCGGCGCAGCCGCGCCGGCCGGTGGGCCACCGGGGCCGCCGCCGGGCGCATTGGGACGCACACCGATCGCCTCAGGCTTGCGGCCAAGCACGAGCGCAATCCGTCCCTCGGTGTCGAACTTCACCACCTGGTTGGCGCCCTCGTCTATCGTCCAGACGTTGTCCTGCGGATCCACGCGCAGGCCAATCGCCGCGTTGAAGCCGTAGACGTCCTGGCCGAACTCGCGCAGGAACTTGCCGCCGGCGTCGAACTGAAACAGGCGCGAGCCGCCGTGATAGAACGTGCGGTTATCGCCGAGCGTGGCGTAGGGGTGACCGGTCCGCGTGTAGACGTAGATCAACCCCTTCGAGTTGGCGCCCACGCCGCCAACCTCGCCGACGTAGACATCACTGGGCGTCTTCAGCAGGTCGACGGCGGTGAACGAAATTTCGGGCACGCCGGCCTGCGCGATGAGCGAACCGCTCACCGCGAGCACGGCGGCGGCCACCGTGGCGGAAAATGTGCGTGTCATGGCGGTCTCCTAGTTCTGGCTCGAGGTCTTCATGGCCTGCGGCTTCAACAGAATCTTCTGCGAACGCCAGTTGTTGATTTCCGCCGTGAAGATCACGTCGGGATCGCGGCAGTCCATCTGGTGGATGGTGGCAAATTCCCCGGCCGCCTTCCCGGCGCGGCCGAACTTGCCGATGATGGTGCCGTCCAGCTCCATCTTGTAGACCTCGCCGGTGAACTCGGCGCCGGCGGCCGGCGCGCTGTCCTGCCAGGAGTTGGAGACGTAGAGATACTGCTTGCCGGGGTTCTTCGGTCCCGGCCCGCCCGACACACACACCGCCCACGGGTTGCCGACGTTGGGGTAGTTCGCTTTCCAGTTCAGGTCGTTGTCGAGCACCTGGACCCGCGCGTTGCCGCGGTCGCCGACGTAGACGTTGCCCTGGAAATCCGTGGCGATCGAGTGCGGGGTGTTGAACTGCAGGACGGCGTTGCCGCGCGTGCCCACCGCCTTCACGAACCGCCCGTTCTTGTCGTACTTGACGACGCGCGCGTCGAAGTAGCCGTCGGAGACGAAGATGTTGCCTTGTTGATCGAAGGCGACATCGGTCTGCCGGCCGAAGCGGTACTTCTCGTTGCGCCCGTGGAACCGGCCCTGGCCCGGCATGTTGCCCAGGCTGGCGATCGGATCCTCGCGCCGGCCAATCGTCATCAGCACCTTGCCCTCGGGGCTGAACTTGACCAGCATGTCGGTGCCCTCGTCGACCGCCCAGATGTTGTCCTGCGCATCGACGCGCACCGAGTGGGCGAAGGCGAAGCCGTAGTTGCCGCGCCCGATCTCACGAATGAACTGGCCCTGCGGCGAGTACTCGAACAGCCGCGTTTCGTTGGCGCGGTGGTAGATGAAGAGGTTGCCCTTCGAGTTGGTGGCAATGCCCATGTTCTCGCCGGTGTAGATGCCCGGCGGATTCTTGAAGAAGTTGGGTACGGCTTCGTGCGGAATGGTCGCCACGTTGGTCGCGGTGGCGCGGGTCTGGGCGGCGATGGCGCCTGTGCCAAGAATCACCACGGCCAGCAAGCAATAGCTCAATCGTCTCTGCATGTAACTCCTCCGGCAGCAGGAGTGTAGCCCAACTCCGACATGTGCAGAACGCATGGATCGTGCTTGCCTTGCCGATGGATTCCGCTTATCGTCTCGAATTATTCATAGCGTGTCCGGCACTTTTTCTTGCTCTGGTTGGTTTCAGGGGGAGGACTGTATGTGGACAAGACACGGTGCGCGTGGGTGTGTGGCGGTGTGGGCGGCCGTCCTGTTGAGCGGAGCGTCCTGGGCCCAGGCCCAGTCTTATCAAGGCGGCATGCGTGGCGCGGTCAAGGATGCGCAGGGGGTGATTCCTGGCGCGACCGTGACCCTGGCTAACGAGGGGACCGGCGTCAGCCGCGACACTGTTACCAACGAATCTGGCGCCTACTCCTTCCCGGCACTGGATTCCGGCACTTATACCGTCAAGGCCTCAGTCACCGGATTCAAGTCGTTCGAGCGCAAGGGCATCCGCATCGCCACCCAGACCTTTGTCACCCTCGACATCACGCTCGAAGTCGGCACGCTCGAAGAGACCATCACGGTGACGGCCGATGCGCCGCTGATCGAGACCTCGAATGCCTCGCACGCCGATGTCCTCGATGCCGCGACGCTCGAAGTGCTGCCGAGCGCGGGCCGCAACGTCTTCCTGATGGCGGTCACCGTGCCGACCGTGCAGAGCAGTGGCGACACGCACTGGAACCGCATGCAGGACCAGACCGGATCGTCGACGCTGTCGATGGGCGGCGGCGGCGTGCGCAGCAACAACTACCTGCTCGACGGCTTCCCGACCACCGACATCGTCAATCGCTCGTCGGTGAACCCGAGCGGCGAGATGGTTGAGGACGTGCGCGTGCAGGTCCACACCTACGACGCCGAGATGGGCCGGACCGGCGGCGGGGTGATGAACACCACGGCCAAGTCCGGCAGCAACCAGTGGCGCGGATCGGCGTTCTACCTGAGCCGCCCGTCCGCGCTGGTGGGGCCCAACTTCTTCAACGAGATTCGCGGGTTGCCGACCAACGACGCCTACTGGAAGAACGGCGGCGGCGGGTTTGGCGGCCCGATCTTGCGTAACCGGACCTTCTTCTGGGCCGCGGGCGAGGTCTACCAGGACGTGCAGTCGCAAAACGCCGGGCTGCGATTCCCGACCGCGGCCATGCGCGGCGGCGACTTCTCGCAGTTGACCGACGTGCAGGGGCGCCCGATCATTATTTACGATCCGTTGACCACCGACGCCGCCGGCAACCGCCTGCCATTCCCCGGCAACATCATTCCGGCCAACCGTATCAACCCGGTGGGACGGGCGCTGCTGGCGGCACTGCCGATGCCGACGATCAACATCGACAACGGCGGCGTCAACTACCCGGCTCAGGACGCGCTCAAGAACAAGGCGCGGCAGGGTTCGCTCAAGATCGACCACACGATCAACGGCTCCATCTCGCTGAACGGCGTCTACCTCTACCAGAAGTCGTCGGAGCCCGACGCCAACTACTTTCCCGACGCCAAGTACGCGGCGCCGAGCTACCAGCTCGATCGCACCGTGAACATGTTCGTGCTGAACAACACCTACATCGTGAACTCCAGCACGGTGGCGACCCTGCGTGTGGGCCTGAACACCTTCACCGACGACAACAGCCTGCCGTTCGAGTTTGATTCGAATCAATTGGGATGGAATCCGGCCTTTGCCGGCGCCATCCCGGTGCAGAAGTTCCCGTCGCTGACCTTCACGGGCTACAACGGCACGGGGTTCTCCGGCCAGGCCGACCGCACCTACTACTCGTGGGGCGTGAACGGCGCGCTGACCCGGCTGGCCGGCTCGCACAGCTTGAAGACCGGCGCCGACTACCGCATCCTGGGCATTGATGCCCTGGCGCATGGCGCCTCGGCCGGCAGCTACACCTTTAACGGCCAGTTCACCGGCAGCAATGCCAACAACCCCAGCGCCACCAGCCGCAACTCGATCGCCGACTTGCTGCTGGGCTACCCGTCGGCCGGCAGCATCACGCTCAACAGCCGCTTCGACGACTTCGTCAAGTACTACGGGTTCTTCGTCCAGGACGACTGGCGCGCAACCGAAAAGCTGACCGTGAACTTCGGCGTGCGGCTCGAACACGAGACCGGCCTGGCCGAGAAGAACAACCAGCTTGCGGTCGGCTTCGACCGCGCAGTCGTGAGCCCGCTCAACGTGACGATTCCCGCCGACGCGGTGGCCGGCACGCCGGCTCGCCAGGTGATGGGCGGCCTGGTCTTTGCCGGGCAGAATGGCGGCAACGAGTACGTCGGCAACCCGCCCGCCGTCAAGTTGTCGCCGCGGGTCGGCGTCGCCTATGCCATGAATCCGATGACCGTGATTCGCGGCGGCTACGGCTTGTTCTGGGCGCCGTGGCAGGGCGGTGTGCAGCAGCCGCCCGGCTACTCGCAGACCACCGCGCTGCAGCAGGATACGCTGCGGCCGATCACGTCGATCAACGATCCGTTCCCGGCCGGCCTGACACCGATCACCGGCAACTCGGCCGGGCTGCTGACCGGTACCAGCACCGCGATCACCTATATCGATCCCGACCGCACGGCGCCCAAGGTGCATCAGTACTCGGCCGATATCCAGCGGCAACTGCCGTGGGATTCCAGCATTGGCTTCACCTACATGGGTGCGACCGGGCGTGACTTGACCTGGGGCGGCACCGGCACCGGCGCCGTGAACATCAACCAGGTGGATCCGAAATACCTGGGCCTCAACAACCCGGGCGGGACCAACTTCCTGACCCAGTTGGTGCCCAATCCCTTCAATGGCGTCGCCGGTGCCGGATCGTTTGCCACGCGCGGCGCCACCATCCAGCGCAACCAGTTGCTGCGCCCGTTCCCGCAGTACGGCGACATCAACATGATCTACAGCACGCTCGGCAAGTCGCAGTACCACGCCGCGGTGCTGCAGGTGAACAAGCGCGCCAGCGGCTGGTGGGGCGGGCGCATGAGCTACACTTGGAGCCGGCTGGACGACAACCAGTTCGGCCAGGGCAACTACTACACCAGCGCGCCGGGCATCCTGAACAACCTGACGGCCGTGCCCTGGTCCGAATACTTCGATCCCGATGCGGAGTACGGACGCAGCCTGCTCGACTCGCCCCACAAGCTGGTGGCGAGCCCGATCTTCCGCTTGCCGTTCGGCGAGGGACAGCGGTGGCTGACGAGCGGCATCGGCAACGCCCTGGCCGGCGGCTGGACGGTGTCGTTCGTGATCCAGATGCAGAGCGGCTTCCCGATCGGCGTCACCCAGACGGTGAACAACACCAACCTGCTGGGACACGGCCAGCGTCCCAACCTGGTGCCCGGCACGGAGCTGCTGGTCCCCGGGAGCCTGACCGATCGGCTCAAGGCCAACCCCGGCGACGACCTGTTCCTCAATCCACAGGCGGTGTCGCAGGCGGTGGCCGGCACGATTGGCAACGCGCCGCGCATTGTCGACGGCGTCTACTCGCCGTGGCGCAACTCCACCGACATGGGCATCAACAAGGACATCCGGCTTGGCGGCGCCCGCCGCGCGACGCTGCGCCTGGAGATCATCAACCTGTTTGACAATCCTTGGTACGCGGCCCTGGCCAGCGTGTCGCAAGGTAACGCCAATTTCGGCCGCGTTACCGCGCAGGCCAACTATTCACGCACCATGCAGGTGACCGGGAGGTTCAGCTTCTAGGCTGGTTCGCCGAATCGGGTGCTGAAGAAGGGAAGGGCGGGTAGACTCTGCGCATGAGTCGACCCGCCCTTTTGCTTGCGTTCGTGCTCGCCCTGCTCGTATCGGGCCCGGTGGCCCACATCGGCGCGCAGATCGAGTGCGCGGTTCCGGTGCTTCAGGCCAAGGCGCCGCCCGGCACCACCATCACCAGCGCGGCGATCGTGCCGGCCGACGGCCCGCGGCCGCGATATTGCCGGGTCGACGGACAGGCGGCGTCGCCCGGCAATCAAGTCAATTTCCGGCTCGGCCTGCCCGACGGCTGGAACGGCAAGTTCCTGTTCCAGGGGGTTGGCGGACTGGGCGGCACGATCGCCAACCTCGACGCCAGCCTGGTGCGTGGCTATGCCGCCGCCTCCACCGACACCGGTCATGTCGCCACCGACCCCGACTGGGGATCGAATCGCGCGAAGGAGATCGACTACGGCTACCGCGGCACGCACGTCACCGCCGTGGCCAGCAAGGCGCTGACTGCCGCGTTCTACACCCGGCCGGTGCAGTTCGCCTATTTCAACGGCTGCTCGAACGGCGGCCGCCAGGCGATGATGGAAGTGCAACGTTATCCCGACGACTTCGATGGGGTCATCGGCGGCCATCCGGCGACCGGCACGCCGATGCAGGCCGGCCGCGCGGTCGTGTATCAACATATGTTGGCATCGGCCGACAACTTCCTGTCGCCGGAGAAGGTGGAAGTGCTGTCGAAGGCCACACTGGCGGCGTGCGATGGCACCGACGGCCTGGTGGACGGCCTGATCACCACGCCTCAAGCGTGCCGATTCAATCCGGACGTGCTGACCTGTCGCGGAGGCGATGGTCCGGACTGCCTCACGGCCGGCCAGGTGGCGACCGTCAAGAAGGTCTACGGCGGGGCCTCGGCCAACGGCCGGCCCTTCGCCCATGGCTTCCCGCCGGGTCATGAAGGCGGCCCCACCGGCTGGGCGCAATGGATTTCCGGCGTGGCGGCGCCGGTCACGCAGCCGGATGGCTCGCTGGCCTACGCCGGCGCGCGCTTGCCGGCGGGATATGGCCTGATGGATTCGAATTTCCGGTTCCTGGCGCTCGAGGATGACGATCCGGCGTTTGGTTGGAAAGTGCTGAACCTCGATCGCGACCTGCCGCGCCTCAAGACAATGACGGAGATCCTCAGCCCGCTCGATCCCGATCTGCGGCCCTTCAGCAAGTCGGGAGGCAAACTGATCATGTACCACGGCTGGTCAGACCCCGGCATCAGCGCGGCCGGCACCGTTGCCTACTACAACCAGATGGTGCAGGCGGTCGGTGGTCAGCAAGATGCTGACCGTTTCACGCGCCTCTACATGGTGCCGGGTATGCACCACTGCGGTGGCGGCCCCGGCCCCAACACCTTCGACATGCTCCCCGTCCTCGAGGCATGGGTGGAGAAGGGCATCGCGCCGGCCCGGGTCATTGCCTCACGGATCACCGACGGCAAGGTGGAGCGAACCCGCCCGCTGTGCCCGCATCCGCAGGTGGCGCGCTACCTGGGCACGGGCAGCATCGACGAGGCCGCGAACTTCCGGTGTGAAGCGCGGTAATCTGGCGTTCAGCGATACGAGGAGGCGACGTGAAGACGATATTCGACGCGCAGGTATTCGAGGAGACCGTAAACCGGCTGGAAGGACTGGCACCGGCGGCGGCGCGGCAGTGGGGCAAGATGTCACCGGCGCAGATGCTCGAGCACACCGCGCGCACGGTGGACATGGCCCTGGGCCGAGGCAAGCAACAGCAGATGCTGCTCGGCAAGTTAATCGGGTGGACGGTGCGGAAGCGTTTTCTTGGCGCCGAACCGTTCCAGAAGAACGCCCCAACCGGTCCTGACTTTGTCGTCAAGCATGAGCCCGAGTTCGAAGCGGCCAAGGCGCGCCTGATCGGCCTGGTGCGCGAACTGCACGCGAAGGGCGAGGCCGGCGTCGAGGGCCACGTGCATGGCTTCTTCGGGGCAATGAGTGGGGCCGACTGGGGTCGCACCCAGTACAAACATCTCGACCACCACTTGCGCCAGTTCGGCGCCTAGCGCCCGGCCTCGGCTACTTGGCCACGCGTCCGGGCGCGATGCCCTTCGCCAGCGAGTAGGACGCGCCCACCGCGCCGACCATGCAGGTCTGCCGCGTCAGCCCGACGAGATCGCGGATGCGGTAGACCGACTCGATACCCGTGCAGTGCGCGCCCAGCAGTTGCTGCACACCGAAGGCCTTGAGCTGTCCGGCCGTCCACGCCAGATGCTGGTCGGTTGCGGCGAAGAGGTGCAGCCCGCCGATCACGGCCTTGACCGGCGCCGGGTCGATAGTCTTGCGCGCATGCTCCAGCGTATTGATTACGCCGGCATGGCCACACCCGAACAGGTAGACGGGTCCCTGCGCGGTCTGAAACACCAGCGTCATGTCTTCCGGCACGGTGTCTTCGACGTCGCCGTCGCCGGTGCGGACCTTGCCGACCGAGCTCCAGTTCCGCTCGGGATGAATCCGGGGCACCGGCCCGGTCAGCCACACGCCGGGCAGAATCTCGGTCGGCCGATTCACCTCGATGACGCGGCCACCGGTGGCTTCGTAGTCGCGCCTGAGAGTGGCCATACGGTCGCTGACCTGGCCGTTGGGGCTGATGCGCGGCAGGAAGATGCCGCGGCCGCCGTAGATCGTGCCCAGCGCCACGGCTGACTTGGCGGCGAACTGGCGCCGCAGCGTCAGCACGCCGGCCGTGTGATCGTCGTGGTTGTGACTGAGGACGACCAGCTCGACGTCGGACAGGTCCAGCCCCATGGCCTTCAGGTTGCGTTGCACCGTGTCGTCGTGGGCGCCGGTGTCGAACAGGATGCGCCGGCCGTCCACTTCCACCAGTGCCGCGAAGCCCCACTCGCCGAACCCCTCGTCGGCCAGCATCGTCGACAAAATTTTGATCTCGAGGCTGGCGACGCGGTGGCCCGACGGCGCCGGTTGGGTCGCGGCCGGAGTGGCACCGAGCACGGTTACTGCGAGACACCAGCCGGCCATCCATGCGAAACGGCGAGAGGGCGACATATCCATCGAGGAACTATACACTTCGGCGGATGAAGATCATGGCCCTGGCCGCGCTCGCGGCCGTATTGGTGTCGGGCAAGGCGGCGGCCCAGCCGGCCGCCGGTGACGTGTCCTATCAAGTGAGCTACGCCCGCGCCGGCGATGCGTTTCTCGAAGTGCAGATCGCCTGGGGCCGTCCGCTCGCTGAACCGCGGGCGCTCGTCATGCCGCGCGCCATTCCCATGGGCTACGGTGAACAACGCTACGACGCCTTTCTCGGCGAGCTGCAGGCGTTCACCGCCGACGGCCGCAAAGCGGCACCGGACCGAGAGGAAGGCCCGCGCTGGAGACTGAATGCCGGGACCACGCGGGTGTCGTACCGCATCGATTTGGCACGGATGGAACGCGACGTCAAGGCTGCGTCCGATGCATCGCGCGTGCGCGATGGCTACCTGGGGGCGCTCGGTTACTCGATCTTTGCCTTCGTTGAAGGATTCGAGACCAGGCCCGTGCAGGTGCGCGTGTCGGGGCCGGCGGACTGGCCGGTGTTTGTCACCCTCGCGCCGACTTGGCCGGTCGTGGCCGGCGCGGTCGAGACGCGCGTCGCCGACTTCTACGAACTTGCCGACGGGCAGATCGTGATGGGCCCGAAGGCCGTGGTCCGGCGCCTGGCCACCGCGCCCGTGCCGCTCTACCTTGCCGGCTACGCCGAGGGCGCCGTCGACCTCGATCGCGTGGGGCGGCTGGCTGTCAGCGCTTTCCAGCGGGTCGCCGACTACTTTGGCACCGTGCCGTTCGCGCACTACACCGTCCACCAGGAGTTGCTGGTGCCGCTGTCGCCCCAACACGAGTACGGCATGAGCATGGAACACCTCGGGTCGAGCACCTATTACCTCGCCGCCACGACCGGGTTGACGACGGCGTCAACCGCGGAAGACGAGGCGAGGGTCCTCTATAACTTTGCGCATCACATGGCGCACGCGTGGGTGCCGAAGCGGGCCTACGGACACGGCTACTTTCCCTTCCAATGGGAACTGGCGCCGGTGCTCGACTCGATCTGGTTTGCCGAAGGATTCGGCCAGTACGCGGCCATCATGGCCCTGGCACCGGGCGCGCCCGACGCTGGCGGGTTTCGGGACGGCATGTTGAACCGGCGGTTCCGGCCCAACCTGGCGAGCGCGCCGGCGTTTCTCAAGCAGCTGAGCCTCGTCGACCTCAGCCGAGTCGCCTCGACCCGCTACGCCGAGGACTTTCGCACTGGCCGCCTCGTGTTTTCACGTGGCGGCCTGATGGCGGCGGCCATCGACGACCTGATTCAAAAAGAGTCGAAGGGCGCCAGGAGCCTGCGGGATGCGTTTCGTTTTCTGGTGGCCTGGACGGCACGCGAACGCCGCGCCTTCGCCAACGACGAGTTGGCGGGTTTGATACGCCAGGCGACGGGTGTCGACACCGCCGGCGTGATCGTGGCCTGGCTCAATCCGCTGCCGTAGCCGGCCCGCCGTGGCCGAACACATGCAACGCCGTCACACCGCCCGCCAGGCGCGTCGTCAGCCGGCCCAGGAGGCCATGGGGCATGGCGTGCGCCAGGTCATTGGCCTCGACCAGCGCCTGGCGAAATCCGTCGGCATCGACCGCCTGCTTTGTGGCGGCGGCGTTCATGATCGCCAGCGCGCAGGCGCTGTTCAGGATCGAAACGGCGACCGCCACCGTGTCGGTCAGCGACCGGTCGCCGGCGTCGATTGATTCGAGGCTGGCCCGGAGATAGTGGGCGACGGCTGGCTGAAGTTCGGGCGAGTTGACATCCAGGCTGGCGCGCCGCAGGTGAGCGAGATTGACCTGGCCGACCGCCGGTCCAATGCCGTGAAAATGCAGCAGCAGCCGCGCGTTCAGGAGGCGCAATTGCAGCCGTGACGTGCCGCGCCGCGCGAGGCGCAGACGCATGGCCGCCGCCGCGAAGAGAAACCCGCGTTGCAGGAGCCGTCCCACGCGTGACGGCGCCTGCCGGGTGACGGCCGCGCGACTGGCGGCCGCATAGGGCACAGTCAACGCCACGTACTCGGCGAAGTCTGCGTCCGCAAGCCGGCGGACGCGAACCCTGGTCAAATCGTCGAGCATCATCGCCATACGCCGCACGTTGGCGCGCAGGTCGCGCGCGCCGCCCTCGGTGCGGTCGAGCAGCTGGAGCAGGTGAGTGCGAAGTATGTGAATCGACCGCGCGTCGATGGGGCGGCCGGCGACCAGGACCGTGGGCAAGGCGGGCGGGCGGAAGGTCGAGAACCATTCGTCGCGAAGTGAACCGATCTCATGGCTCGCGGCCCCGGTGCCGAGCGCCGCGCCCTCGTTGGCGGCAATCGTCGGACAGCCGAAGCTGGTGGTCACAATCACCGCCGACGGCGTGGGATGAAAGCTGTAGGGAAAGACGCGGCACGCCAGCGGCTTGCGAGCCCCGCCCAGTTCTTCGTGGATGCGGCAGCGGTTATCCGGCGACAGGAAGCCGCACGCCCCGTCGCGCCGCTTACGGATGCGCGCGAAGCCGGCCAGGCCGGCAATCGGTTCAAACGGGTTGTGCGCGGCGCCCTCGGCGGCCTGGTCGGCTTCGCGAAACCAGCGGCCGGCACCACGGGCGGTCAGCGCCTGGGCCTCGGCCTCCGACACAACGATGTCCCATCGGCGGCAACAGCGTCCGCACTGCGCGCAGGAGAATCGCTGGGCGGGATCGACGCGAAGAGGAATCGCCAAACCAGAGAGCAGTATAATCAGCCACCGAACGGGAGGGCACCGCGGCGGGCCTGAGCGGCCGGCGCGAAGTTGTCGGCCCGGAACACCTCGCGGCCCTCTTTGAGCGTCCACACGACCCGCGCCTTGTGAATCTCCTCAACCGGAATCTCGAAGAGGTGGCGGTCGATCACGATCAAGTCGGCGAACTTTCCCGCCTCGAGCGACCCGCTGACCCGTTCCTCGAAGTTCACGTAGGCGCCACCGTTGGTATAGGCAGCGAGCGCGGTCGGCAGATCCAGGCGCTCGCCGGGGAGCCACGCGGCGGTTGCGCCTGACAACGCGCGCCGGGTCACGGCCACCTGAATGGCGTCGAGCGGGTTGACCGACGAGACGGACCAGTCGCTGCCGCCGGCCAGCACCGCGCCGGCCCGGTGCAGCGCGCCAAAGGGATAGAGCCACTTCGACCGATCGGGGCCAAGCCGGGGCTCGGTCAGCTTGACGATGTAGTCATCGGCATAGGCCCAGAGGGGCTGGAGGTTGGCCACCACGCCAAGCGAGCGGAAGCGGCCGATGTCCGCCGGATCGATCAGCTCGAGGTGGGCGATGTGGTGCCGGCGATCGCCGCCGCCGTTGGCGCGCGCTGCCGCCTCAATCGCGTCGAGGCCCTGCCGCACCGCGCCGTCGCCAATCGCGTGCATGTGCACCTGGAACCCGTCGCGGTCGAGCCGCGCCACCAGTGCGTGCAGCCGGCTGTCGGTGAAGGCGGGCAATCCTCTTGGATGCGCGGCCGGCGCACGCTCGCCGGCCAAGGGCAAGTACGGCTCGAGCAGCATCGCCGTGCCCGACTCGATCACGCCGTCGAGGAACACCTTGGCGGCTCCCGCCGTGACGCCCGGTTCCACGGTGCCGGCGCGCACTTGTATCAACCGGTCCACCTGAGAGGCCTCCTCATCAGGATTGGTGTACAGCGAGAGCCGCGCCCGCGCGGTGAGCTGGCCTTGCCGCGCCACGGCTCGATAGGCCGCCACCATCGGTTCGCGGGCGTTGGCTTCCTGGAACGAGACGATGCCAAACCGATTCAACTGCGCCAGCGCGATCCGCAGCCCCGTCTCGTACTCCGCGGCCGTGACCGGCGGCTGCACCTTGCTGACGATTTCGGTGGCCGACTCCAACAGCACACCGGTGGCCTCGCCGTTGGCATCGCGCTCGATGCGGCCGGCAGGCGGATCCGGCGTGCTCTTCACGATCGCCGCCGCCGCCAGCGCCGCCGAGTTGACCCACATGGAATGACCATCCGCGGAGCTGAGCGCTGCCGGTATCTTGCCCGTCACTTCATCGAGCGCCTCCCGGCGAGGACCGCCAGGGAACGTCGTCATGGACCAACCGCCGCCCACGATCCACGGCCGGCCGTTGCGGGCTTCCACGCATCTGCCGACTGCGTTCAGCGTGGCCGCTGCGCCGACCACCTCGTTCAGGTTGCACTGACCCAGCTCGACACCGGCGCTGACGGGATGCACGTGCGCGTCGTGAAACGCCGGCATCACGAACCGACCGCCGAGATCGACCACACGGGTCTGGCCGCCGGCCAGAGGCGCAATATCGGCTGTCGCGCCGATGGCGATGATGCGACCGTCACGCACGGCGAGGGCCTCGGCCCACCGGCGTTCCGCGTCGAGGGTGTAGATCTTGCCATTGGTCAGCAGGAGCTCCGGCGGCGGAGTGGCGCCGGGTGGCGTGGCGCACCCCGCGATCAGCATCAGCAATGACAGCGCGAGCGACGGGCGGATCATCGCGAGTGGCTACTTCACTTTCCCGTCAAGAATCTCGTAGGCGCGGCGCATGCCGTGATTGGGCGTCAGGCCCACCGTCCGGATGCCGGGGAAGTGCACCGCGTTGCCGCGCAGATCGACCTGCCTGGCGGCGTCCTCCCACGGCGTGCCTGCCTTGTGGAACCGTTGCGCCTGCGACCAGAAATCGCGCAGGTAGGCCTGCCAGTGATCCAGCTTGGCCATGTCGGTAAAGGCCGCGCCGTGCCCAGGCAGCACGGTGCCGAGGTCGAGTTTCTTCATCGCCTCGATCGTGTCCACCCACTCCGGGACGAAGGCATCGCCCATGTACGACGTGCCATTCACCATCAGGTCGCCGGTCGCGACGATGCGCTCTTTCGGCAAATAGACGACCACGTCGCCGGCGGTGTGGCCGCGGCCAAGGAAGAGGATGCGAATCTCGCGCCCACCGCGAAACAGCGTCATGGTCTCAGTGAGCGTCAGCGTCGGCGGCGTCGGCTTCACCGCGTTGGTGCTCTCGAGGTGATTGCGCTGGATGTCGAGTTGATTCTGGATCGTAGCCTTGGTCTTGTCGGCGGATGCAGTTGCAAGCCTCGCTTCGAGGCCCTTGATCTGCGCGGGCACGCCGCCGACATAGAACTCGCGAGCGGGTGAGTCCTGCGACTTGCCGGCGAGGATCTGCTGACGGGCAAACTCGTGGCCGATAATCTCCACATCGGGACCGTAGATCTGATTGCCGTGCGAGTGATCGAAGTGGTAGTGAGAGTTGACGACCCAGCGAATCGGCTTGGGCGTGATCGCCTTCAACTCGTCGCGCAGCGCCCATGCGGCACCGGGTGAGACCTGCGAGTCGACCACCAGCACATCGCGGTCGCCCTCGATAATTGTCGCGTTCGACATCACCACCAGGCTGCCCGTGCCCACGGCGTGATAGACGCCGTCGGTGATCTTGTTGAATGTCCACGCCGGCGCCTTGTAGCTCGTGCCCGGCGGGCGGGTGTCGGCCGGCGATCCTTGCCGGGCCGCCACCGGCCCGAAGGCCAGCGCGATGGCGCCGAAGACGGCAATCGTGAGGAGCAGGAGTGGTCGCTGGCGTGTCATGGTGCCGGGGATTCTACCTGAACCGTCGGCTATACTCACCAGACGCCGACATGTCAGCGCTTCCCCTTGGTACCCGCCTCGGCCCATACGAGATCATCGAGCAGATTGGCGAAGGTGGCATGGGCGAGGTGTATCGGGCCACCGATCCGCGACTGAAGCGGCAGGTGGCGCTGAAGGTCTTGCCCGTGGCGGTGACGGCGGATCCGGAACGCCTGGCCCGCTTCCAGCGCGAAGCGGAAGTGCTGGCATCGCTCAATCATCCCAACATCGCAGGGCTGTACGGCGTCGAGGATGGTCCGGCTGAAGCCAAACATCACATGCGCGCGCTGGTGATGGAACTGGTCGAAGGTCCGACGCTGGCTGATCGGATCGCGCAAGGGCCGGTGCCGGTTGTCGAGGCGCTGGCAATCGCACGGCAGATCGCCGAGGCGCTCGAAGCGGCGCACGACCAGAACATCATTCATCGCGACCTGAAGCCCGCCAACATCAAGCTGCGCCAGGACGGCACGGTGAAGGTGCTCGATTTTGGCCTCGCCAAGGCGATGGATCGGTCGGAGGGCGATGGCTTCAGCCGTCGCCAGGCGGCTGACGCGTCCGCCCTCCGAACGGTCACGTCACCAGTCGTGACGGGCGCCGGCATCATTCTCGGCACGGCCGCCTACATGAGCCCCGAGCAGGCGGCGGGGAAGCCAGTCGATCGCCGCACCGACATGTGGGCGTTTGGGGTCGTCCTGCTGGAAATGCTGACGGGGAAGCGTGTCTTCGACGGCGAATCGGTGTCACATGTCATCGCGGCCGTGTTGAAGGACGAACCTGACTGGTCGGCGCTACCTCCGGACACCCCGGGCGTAGTCCGCAAGCTGCTGCGGCGCTGCCTGGAGAAGGATCGCCGAAAGCGTTTGCCAGATGCGGCGGCGGCCCGTCTTGAGTGTGATGACGCGATCGCGACACCTCGCGACGCCGCCGTCGCGCCGTTGCTGGCGCCGAAGTCTCGGCCGTGGCCCGTGGTTGCCGGCGCCATCGCCGGGGCGTTGGTCGCAGGCCTAGTCGGCTGGACGCTCTGGCCCGCGGACCCGGTCGCACCGCCGAGTACCCGGTTTGCGATCGATCTACCGGCCGAACAGGTGTTCACCCGCGCCGGTCGCCACGTGCTGGCGCTGTCGCCAGACGGCATGCACCTGGTCTACATCGCCAATCGTGCGCTGTACCTGCAGTCGTTCAACCAACTGGCGCCGACGATGATCGGGGGTACGGCTAATGCGGACCCGTCGGAACCCGTGTTCTCACCCGACGGCGCCTGGATTGCCTTCTGGTCAAACGGCGTGCTGAAGAAGATCCCGTTCGGTGGCGGAAGTGCCATCGCCCTGGCGGAGATCGACAATCCCCTCGGGTTGACGTGGATCGGCGACCAGATCGTGGTGGGCCAGGCTCGCACTGTCCTCCAGGTGCCGGCCGACGGCGGCACGGTCCGGACGCTGCTATCGATCGACAAGACCGCCGGCGAGTGGATCCAGACGCCGCAACTGATCGATGACGGTCGCGCGGTCCTCTTCACACTGCGGACCGACGAGCGCGACTGGACCGGCTCGAACATCGTCGTGCAGGACCTTGCGAGCGGGGCGCGGATGACGCTGGTTCAGGGAGGAACCGATGGCCGCGCGCTGCCCGGCGGGCTGCTGCTCTACGCGCGCGAGAATGCGTTGTTCGCCGTCGCCTTCGATCCGCGAAAACGCGAAACATCAGGTCCGACCGTGCCGGTGGAGCGCGGCGTACTCCCATCGGTGGGCGGGTTCACCGGCGCCTCTCAAATAGCGTGGTCGCCGTCCGGCAGCCTGGCCTACGCCGTGGACGACCTCGGGGCAGACAGCGCACTGACCTGGATGACGCGGCAGGGCGTCCTGCAACCCACGGCATTGCCGGCGCGGCCGATGTTCCAGGGGCCGCGCTCGTTCTCCTTGTCACCGGACGGCAAGTACGTGTCCATGCGCCTGATGGGGGCGTCGCGATCGCAGACCGACGTCTGGATTGGCGACATCGCGCGCGGCACGTTCACGCGGTTGACGTCCAGCGGTACGGCGACCGATGCGCAATGGACGCCCGATGGCCGTCGGGTGTGTTACCGGGAGAGTCCCTACGATGTGCGCTGCCAGCCCTTCGACGGCAGTGCTCCGGCAGAGAGCCTGTTTCAGCTGAACAAGCTGAGCACCATCGCCGAGTTCTCGCGCGATGGTGACTGGCTGCTGCTGAGCATCAGCGGGCAGAACGGGGGCTTCGACATCTGGGTCACCCCCAACCGGCCGCCGTACGAGGCGAAGCCACTGTTGGCGACCGACGCTGATGAGGGCATGGCGGTGCTGTCGCCAGATGGACGATGGCTGGCGTACCAATCCGGCGAATCGGGCAGGGATGAGATCTATGTGCGTCCATTCCCGAACGTCGGTCAGGCCCGGTGGCAAGTGTCGGCATCTGGAGGCGCGGCGCCACGATGGTCGAGAGATGGCCGTGAGTTATATTTTCTGGCCATGGAGTCGGCCGGCGCGACTCTGCGAGCGACGCTGACGGCGGTGCCGGTCATCGCCGGCGCGTCCTTCAGCACCGGGGCGGCCGTGCCGCTCGCCACGATGGCGTCCAGCGCACGCGGGTACGACGTCGCCCCTGATGGCCGATTTCTGATTGGCTCGACCGGAAGCAGTACCGGCGGCTCGATCGGCACGCGCCAGCGCATTGTCGTCGTGCAAAACTGGCTCGATTCGCTGCGCCGCCGCATGACGGAGTCCACCGCCGCGCGCTGAGGCCTATTCGGCCACCTGCGTTAGCGCCCGTTCGAGCAAATCAGCGACGCCAAGCTCGGCCGCCCAGCGATGCAAGTACCCCGCATCGGCGTTGGGGTTGACGCGAAGCACGCCGACGATGTCCCACCATTGCCGTTCCGAAGTCTCGCCGCCACGCCGGAACCACTCAAGCTTCGCCAGCACGGTGTCTTCCGCCGACGCCACAATGACCCGAGCAGCCCCAGCCGTTTGATCAATAGCCTGGGCGCGGGCGCGGGCGACGCCGTGGGCAGAACTAGCCACCGAGCCGGTCACGTAGTATCGAACCCGCAGACGTTCAAGGGCCTCGACGACCGGCGTCAGCGCCGCGGTGAGATCGCTCCCGCTCATGACCCAACCGGCGCTGCCGACTGGCGCCGGGCCAGGTCTCGCCTAAGCGCCGCCGCGAGTTCGCGGCCGTAGTGCAGTTCGACGAATCTGGCATCGAGGGCGTCTTGTGACTGCCGTGGACTCTGCCGCGCCAGTGCGATCCGTGCCGCGCCGATGACGGTAGCGGACAGCGACCACGCCAGGTGCAGGCGCCGCGACACCGGAGCCGCGCGTAGCAGATCAATCTGCACGCGTTCGGCTTCCGCGGAAGTGTCCGAGGGGCGGGGCGGAATCAACGCGGCCATCTGTCGCCATGATACGAGTAGAATCGCCCCATCATGAAGCGATTCCTTGGGCTTGCGACGTTGACTCTACTGTTCCTGCCGGGTCCGGTGGAACTGGCCGCCAACGGCACGCTTGGGCGCCGAAGCGCGGAGCGCGAAGGTGGCCCTACCCGGATGTTGCGTTCGCCGTCGATCAGCGCGACCCACGTCGCGTTCGTCTACGCCAACAATATCTGGGTGGTCGAACGCGCCGGTGGCAATGCCCGGCGGCTGACCAGCTTCCAGGGGCAGACGGTCAATCCCAAGTTCTCTCCCGATGGGACGACCATCGCCTTCAGCGGCGACTACGGCGGCAACGTCGATGTCTATACCGTGCCCGCGGAGGGCGGCGAACCGAAGCGGCTGACCTGGCATCCCGGCGCCGATACCGTGCAAGGGTGGACCGCCGACGGCAGCGGCGTGATGTTCGCTTCGGCACGAGCGACGTCGGCGCCGAATGCGACGCCGCGCTTCTGGACGGTGCCGGCGAGAGGCGGCGTCGAGGAACCACTGCCGCTGCCGCGCGGCTACCAGGGCAAGATCTCCGCGGATGGCAAACGCATTGCGTATCGCATGAACACCTCGTGGGACGAGGAGCGCCGCAACTATCGCGGTGGCCAGAACCGCCCGGTCTGGATTGTCGATCTCAAGACGTTCGACCTGGTCTCGCCGCCGTGGACCGATTCGAAGGACGTCGACCCGGTGTGGCTCGGCGACACTGTGTTCTTCATCTCCGATCGTGACGGGATGGCCAACGTCTGGTCGTACGACACCGCCACCAAGGCGATGACCCAGCGCACCAAGTTCATTGACTACGACGTGAAGACGCTCGATGCCGGCGGCGGGATGGTGGTCTTCGAGCAGGCGGGCTGGCTGCACACGCTCGATCCCAAGACCGGCAAGACGACGCAGCTCACCATCACCGCGTCCGGTGACTTCCCGTGGATGATGCCGCGGTTTGAGGACGTGACCGGCCGGATGACCAACCTCGGGATCTCGGCGACGGGCAAGCGCGTGGTCGTCGAGGCTCGCGGCGAGATCTTTACCATTCCCGGCGAGAAGGGCGACGTCCGCAACATCACCAACTCCAGCGGCTCGGCCGAGCGTCAGCCGGCGTGGTCGCCCGACGGCAAGTGGATCTCGTACTTCAGCGACAAGTCGGGGGAATACCGGCTGGTGATCGAGGCGCAGGAGGGCATCGCGCCCTCGCGCGAGATCGCGTTCCAGAAGGCGGCGTTCTACTACACGCCGGTGTGGTCGCCCGACTCGAAGAAGCTGCTCTACACCGACACCAACCTGAACGTGTGGGTGATGGACATCGCGACCGGCCAGGCGAAGATTGTCGGCAACGATCCCTGGATGGTGCCGCAGCGCACGCTGGCACCGACGTGGAGTCCCGACTCGAAATGGGTGGCGTTCGCCTCGCGCCTCAATACCCTCTACCGCGCCATCGTCGTCGCCAACGTCGAGACCGGCGAGAAGCGGCAGGTGACCGACGGCCTGGCCGATGCGATGTATCCGGTGTGGGACGCGAGCGGCAAGTACCTGTGGTTCCTGGCCTCCACCAACTTCGGCCTCGGCTCGCAGTGGCTCGACATGACGTCGTACGGCGTCCAGGAGACGTTCGCGCTGTATCTGGCGGTCCTGAAGAAGTCCGATCCGAGCCCCCTGCTGCCGGAGAGCGATGAAGAGGCGGGTGGGGCG
>JAKFYH010000052.1 GCA_021730945.1 Acidobacteriota bacterium
ATCGAAGTGTTCTATAACCAGAAGCGTCGGCACTCCACACTCGGCCAGATCAGTCCGGCAGAGTTCGAGCGGCGGGCACTAGCTCAGGCAGCGTAGTTAAACCGTCCACCAAATCGGATCAGGCTCAGACACAGGGTTCGCTAAGCTGGCAATGGTGGCTAGCTAGCGCCGCTGGGTTCTTCATTGCCCGTTGCTAGGCTTGGCGCGGGCACAGTCACTTGCGCCGAATCGCTTGAACCCCAGTCTTAACCGCAGTAGCATCCGCCCGTGGCTAACGGCGAGTGGGACTCCATTCTCGGAATCCGACGTGATCTAAACCTGACGGAGCGCTGGTGGCACCGCCTGTTCAAGGTCTTGTATTTGTCGCTACTCACTCTTGTCATTGCCTTCATGGGGTTCCTGCTATGGGAAGGGCGAGACGACCTTCCAGCAAAGTCCAACCAGGTCGAAGTTGTCGCTAGCCTCGGTGATCTTCTCCGCGAAGCCGACGCGAGCGTCGAGAATGTCGTGCCGCTCTTCATGGAGAAGGAAGGGGCTACTGGCTACTACGAGACCGACTCCCGGAAGATCGATAAGGTGTGGGACTACGATCTGAACGATTCATTCTGTTCACCTGACGCCGCCCGACACGTCTACGCCCTGTCTTCGTTTCTGAATCGTCGGCAGTATTCCACGGCCTACACGCCTGAGATCATGATGCAGACCATCATGAAAGACAGGAAGCCTAGCGACTCGCTTCGTCTGTGTTGGTTGGACGATTCGCTTCAGGGCAAGAACCTAAACAACATCATCAAATATGAGTTCACTACTCTTGGCTACTGGAGGGCAGTCCTCAGCTATCTGACTCCTTATGTGTTTTGGACGCTCGTCGTCCACACCATAGTTCTGAATTTCTACTATCGCGGGATGGTCTACGTCATCGTCGGCAAGAGGAAGAAGTCGAAGCGTCTCGCCGAAGAAGCTGATGACGACGATTTGCCTCTCACCCCCTCCTGAGCGCCTAAGTCATGTGGCACTCGGTGATGAACTGGCTACCGGACGTGACAGTGATTGATGTCGCATGGAATGTCCTAATGGGGCTCCTGCCGGATGGCCGAATTGGTGAGTTCGAAATTCGCGACTGGCTAAACGTCGCCCTGGGTGTCTTGGGGGTGTATCTCGCATTCTTCGCGAACAAGATTGCAAAGAAGCAGGACCAGATTCTGGACGAACAGAGAGCAAAGAAACCCGAGTTCGTCGTGACTGCATTGGGGCCGACCTTCAACGAACAGTTTGACGACGACTTCAACATGCACCTGTTCTGCAAGAACGTTGGGCCAAAGGCTGCTGTTGACATGACTTGGATGGTCGCGTTGGGCGATGTGCCGCTCGCGCAGACCGTCGATATCTACACTGAGCAAGGGGGTTCCGCGACGCAGTTGATCGAGATGAACTCCGGGCGGTACCGTCGCTTCTCAGTCGACCAGCCGATCCGGTTGTTTCCTGGGCTCACTCACACCCTGGCTGTTGTTCGGGTCACGATGCAGAAGCAACCTGTCGCATTTCACATTCTCTGGAAGATTCACTGCGCTGACGGGTCATACCCGGACGGGACGGCTGGACGTATTGATATAACGCGTGATGCAGAGGGTCGCGTAACCTGCTCAGCTCCTCATCAGAGGCTGTCTTAGAGCGTCGGGGGCAATGGGCAATGGCTCTGGGATGCGGGCTCTCGGAGGAGGGCGGGCACAAATGAAGGATCAAGCTGGCCTTAGGATCGACCGGTATGCGGTAGTCATTTGTGCCGTCAGAATATCGCCGACCTTCTTCTGTAGCCCCGGCCACTGGACCCTCAGACGAAGGGCTAATTTGTGCTCCAACGAACCTCAGATTCCGCAACTCACCCGCATCAAGCCCTCAAGACTAGAGCCCCAAACCGGCCCTTGACGAGCATGAGAAACTGAGCGAGTATCGAGTCTGCGTTTGGCCTCGAAGTTCCGTTCGACGAACGGTCCGCTCTGGGGGCAGACGTTAGGTGCTACGACAGTCGGGGTCGGTAGCTGAGCGTAATGAAGTCGTAGTAATAGACTAGTACCACTCACTACACTGCTACTAACAACCACGCTGTCGCGAACCCGTTCACTGAAGCCCAGTACAAGTACATAGCTAGTACAAGTACATATTGGCGAAGCCAGTAGTACATGTAAATGAAGAAGGAACCTCTATGTACCTTTCTGTACTAGGTGGGTATGTGCGTGTACGTACTGTCACGTATACCTACCACTCAGCCAGCGCCGTCATGCACGTAAGCCTGTAAGCCGTCTTCATAACAACTTAGAAGTCTCCAAAAGCCCGAAGGGAACCTTCTTCCTTCGGGCTTTCGCCATGTACACGGCAATTTCGCCGCTATGTGTGTGAGGGACGTAATGAACCTACGAGAACAGGAATACGAAGGCGTTCGCGAGTCTGTTGCTCTCTTCTGCCGAGTCCACAAGCTGTATGACGGACACATCGGGGACTGCAAGCACTGTGGGAAGAGGGTCTATTGGGGTAGGAACCGAAATGGACGTTGGGCACCACCGTTTGAGTCGATGGCGCTGGGGTTTGTGTGCCCCGGCCAGTGGGTCTTACATCAGAGCAGGTGTCCACACTACCGTGGCGCACTCGGGGAGCGTATTGACGCTACGCCGAGGCTGATCAAGAAACCGAAATGAGGCCGCAGGAGCCAAAGTCCGATGAAGGGCCCCTTGGCCTATGTCCCTTCATCGGATTCGCTCTGAGAGCCTCTTGATGGCTAGTTCGCGCACTCTACGACTGCTTGCCGTAACCGCGCTGTAGCCGTGTGGAGACTGGCGCCAAAATTTTCTCGGCCTTTTCGTGTAGCCCCCACACCCGGGGGGCCAGCAAGGGGTACCCCCAGGTGTTACGCGTTAGCTCAGCCTCTAGGGACACGAGTGCGTAAGATGAAGCATTAGACCCGCATTACACCCCAAAGGACTGTGCCCCCAACTGTGCCCCCTGGGCTCGGTTCGGGTTCTCTGTTTCGAGCGCCGAAGGCGCGAAACCCTAAGTCTTTTTCTTGTTCTTCCGACGCAAAGCGTCGAGCATCCGGCTGTTAACCGGAGGGTTGCTGGTTCGAGTCCAGCCCGAGGAGCCAGCCTCCGCTCACGCATTCCTTGGTGAGCTACGGCTAGGCCGGGCCCTTCGGGCCGGCCTCTCAGGATTCCACCAAGTAGCCGACGCGCGGAGGCTGTCTCGCCGAAGCCCTCGCCGAAGCGGCAACGCCGCGAAGGCCTGGGGCGAAGGCGGACCCCCTCGGGCGGCCTTGCGCCTCGGGCCTCCGCTCACGCACTACTTGGTGAGCTTCGGCTGGGTCGGCCTTCGGCCGACCACTAAGACCGCGAACCAGTCTTTCGCGGAGGCTGCATTTTCCGCGATCGCAATCCCTCTCTCACATCGCCCGAACTGCGTACGATGCCCAGGGCAGTTGAGAATTCTGGCCGAGATCCCGGCGGCTCGATTTCTGCGTCCACCCTGCCCATGGGAACAACAGAGAAGCTGTTCGTCTACATCTTGCGCAGTGACACGGACCCGCACCGCCACTACACCGGCATCACCAGCGACGTTGTTGCGCGGCTTGACTGGCACAACCACGGGCCGTGCGGTTGCACCGTCCACCACCGACCGTGGTCCCTGTTGGTGTCGCTAGAGTTTTCAACGGAGCCGGCCGCTCGTCGATTCGAGCGCTACCTGAAATCAGGGTCGGGCCGCGCGTTTGCCAAGCGGCATTTTGGCGCGTGAGCCGGCACGGGCCGGCATATCCCGCCGCCCTCGCCTTACTTCGGACTGGCGGTCAGATATCCGGCGCGCGTGCGCACGCGGTAGTCCGGATGCCTCGTCGTGACCCTCAGGCGGCGGAACGTCTTGTCGCCGGCGTTCTGCGGATAGAACCCCAGGGTGTACTGCTGACGCAGTTCTTCGGCCACCCGCTGCGCCGCCCCTTCGACCTCACGCATGGTCGAGGCAATGATCACGGACCCGCCCGTGGGTTCGGCGAGCCGTTGCAGCGACGGCACGTGCACGGCGCCGGCTCGCCCCGCCACGTTGACGCCGAGCGCGTAGAGGAGCACTTCGCCTTCGCGCAGCGCCGCCTGTGCCCTGGCCGACATTTCGAGCGGACCGGGTGCTTCGAATGGATCGCGCCGGCCGTCGCGGCTGGCGGCAATGATCGAGTTGTCGACGCCGTCCGTCATGAGCAGCATCGCCCGCTTGCGATGCGGTGTTTCCTGCATGTACGGCACCATTCCCGTCACCGCCCTGAACAGTTCCGTGCTGCCGGAGGTCGGCATGGCCCTGAGCGAGTTGACGATGCCCGCATTGTACGGGCGCCAGGTGATCATCGTGCGCCGGGTGCTGTCGAAGGTGGAGATGCTCCATTGGTCGCCGGGTCGCAGCGAACGCCCGAGCGCATCAGCGGCCCGAATCGCGGCGGCCATGCGCTCACCGGTCATGCTGCCGCTGGTGTCAATCAGCACGCCGACACTGATCGGCGCCGGCTCGGCCGAGAAGACGGCGGCCTCCTGAGCCACCTCTTCGTCGTAGATCACGAAGTCATCCTTCGTCAGGCCGCGAACGATCGAACCATCCGGCGCCTGGACGGTTACATCGAGGTAGACGACTTCCACGCCGGACTTGAACTGCGGCTGCCGGCCGGCGGCAATGGTCACCGGCACCAGCAGGGCAGTGACGACGAGTGCGTATTTCATGGAAGGCCCAATGCTATCAGGCAAACAGGCCGTGACCCCGCGAGCGAAGACCGTGCACAGCCACGCCGTGTTCTGGTGTATGTACTGGCTCCTGTGACAACCGATCCATCTGGACCATGAGGAGCCGACATGTGCGATAAGGACCATTTTGCGGAAAGCGTGGCGGAGTACGAGGCCCGGGGGCTGGTCACAAGGCGGCAGTTCGGCGTAATCCTGGCGGCCGGCGCGGTAATGGCGTTGCCTCAGCTCGCCAACGCGCAGACCACCAGCGAACGGGAAGTGGAGATCAAGACGCCCGACGGCACCTGCGACGCCTACTTCGTGCATCCCGCCTCCGGTGCGGCGGCCGCCGTGCTGATCTGGCCCGACATCTTCGGGCTCCGGCCGGCGATGCGGACCATGGGCAAGCGGCTGGCCGGATCCGGATATTCCGTGCTCGTCGTCAACCCGTTCTACCGGGCCGGCAAACCCACCGCCACCGGCGCCACGCCGATCAAGGAGATGATGGCGTACCGCAAAGGCATGAGCGCCGAGACCGACATGACCGACGCGAAGACGTTTGTCGCCTGGCTCGACGCACAGCCGCAGGTGAACAAGAACCGCAGGATCGGCGTGCAGGGCTACTGCATGGGCGGCCCCATGTCGTTCCACACGGCCTCGGCCATGCCCGGCAGAATCGGCGCCGTCGCCTCGTTCCACGGCGGCGGGCTCGTGAACGACACGGCAGGGCCCAACAGTCCCCATCTGCTTGCCGCGGCCACCAAGGCGTCGTTCCTGATTGCCATTGCCGAGAACGACGACAAGCAACGGCCAAACGACAAGACCGTGCTGAAAGAGACCTTCGAGAAAGCCAAGCTGGCCGCGGAGATCGAGGTCTATCAGGCCGCGCACGGCTGGTGCCCGCCCGACACGCAGGTCTACAACGAACCGGCGGCCGAGAAGGCGTGGAGCCGCCTGCTCGCGTTGTACGGGAAGGCGCTGGCCTAAAGCAGGGGTCGATCGCGGCCATGCCGGGCTGGATCCCCGCCATCGTTGCGGCCGTGGTGTTGTCGGCCGTTCCGGTCTTCGCCCAGGATCGTCCCTCGCCCGCACTCGACCTGGCCGCCGGCTGGGTCGGGTTCGCGGACGATGGGGTGGTCAGTGAAGTGGCGGTGGGTGGGGGATTGCGGTGGTACCTGTCGCCGCGAATCAGCATGGGGCCCGAAGTCACCTTCATCAGCGGTGAGTCACACAGTCACCAGATCGTGACCGGCAACCTCACCATCGATTTCCTGGCTCCCCGCAACGGCGCGCCCCGCACCACGCCGTTCATCGTCGCCGGCGGCGGCCTGTTCCGCACCAGCGAACGGTTCGCCGGCCGCCCGCCGTTTGCGTCGACCGAAGGCGCGTTCACGATCGGCGGGGGCATTCGCGCGCCGCTGGGCGGCCGCGTGGCGATTGGCGCGGATGCGCGCCTGGGGTGGGAACTCCACCTGCGAGTGACCGGTTTGGTCAGCGTGCGACTGGGCGGGACACGCTAGCGGGCCGGCTCATGGCGCCGATCTAGACTATAGACAATTTAGTATATATACTGCGCCAAGCATGGCGGACACACCCCGAAGCGTCGATCGGCTCCTGCCGCTCAAGCCGAAAGTGCTCCACATCCTGCTGGCTGTGGCCGACGGCCCCCGGCACGGCTACGGCATCATGCAGGAAGTGGCCGAGCGCACCGAAGGGCAGGTGCGGCTCTGGCCCGCAGCCCTCTACGCCTTGCTTCGCGATCTGGAGAAGACCGACCTGATCGCCGAATCCGACACCCGGCCGGCCGCCGGCGAAGACGATGAGCGGCGGCGATATTTCGCCCTGACCCCGCACGGCAAGCGGGTGCTGGACGGCGAAGTGCGGCGCCTTGAAGCGATCGTCACCCGCGCCCGGGCGAGCCGGGCGCTGCGAAAGGCGCGCGCATGACCCCCGATCAACGCGAAATCCGCGACGCCGGTGAACAACTGCTGGTGGAGGCCCGCCGGCGCGGACGGCTTGCCCACGCGGCGACGTGGTTGGCACTGCGGTGGGATCGCGCCGTGGTCGGCGTCACCCACGACCTCACCCAGGCTATGCGGGCGCTGGTGCGCTCGCCGGGCGCGACCATCGGCATCTCGATCTTGCTCGCCCTCGGTGTCGCCGCCACTACCACGCTGTTTGCCTTTGTCGACGCGGCGTTGCTGCGGCCGCTGCCCTACGATCAGCCCGACCGCCTGGTGGTGATGTTCGAGTCGAACGCCAGCCTGAATCGGCTGCGCGAGGGCGGATCGCCGGGCAATGTGGTGGACTGGGCCGAGGGCAACGACGCCTTCGAGGCCATCACCGCCATGATGACGGTGTCGGCCACCTTGCGCGGCAACGACGGCGGCGCCCCGATCGCCGGCGTGCACGTCACCCGCGGCTTCTTCGACGTGTTCCGGCGACAGGCGTTACTTGGCCGCACCTTCCAGGACAACGAGTACGATGGCGCGACGTCGATCACTTCTCGACAGCCGTCGAGTGCCGAACCGGTGATCGTGCTGAGCTATCGCCTGTGGCAGACCCTGGGCGCCGACCGGCAAATGGTCGGCCGCACCGTTTCGGTAGAAGGCCGCGAGTGGCGCGTGATTGGCGTCATGCCCGACGACTTCGCGGTCCCCGATACGACCGCGACCTTCTGGGCGCCGTGGGATATGCCGGTCTCGTACCGGCCACGCTTTCCCGATGGCCCCCCTCGCGACGCCCGCTTCCTGCGCGTCGTCGGACGAATGCAGCCGGGCATCTCGGTCGCCGGCGCCGAAGCACGGATGCAGGCGCTGGCCACCCGGTTGGCGGCCGAACATCCGGCCACCAACGCCGGATGGACGGTGGAACTGACGCCACTGGCGGAGCTGATGGCGCGAACCAGCCGCACGGAGCTGCTGCTCGTGTTCGCGGCCATGGTGTGCCTGCTGCTGCTCGTCTGCGCCAACGTCGCCAGCCTCGCCATTGCCGCCGGCGTGGCCCGCGCGCGGGAGATGGCCGTTCGCCTGGCGCTTGGCGCCGGGGCCGGCCGAGTGACCCGCCAGTTGATCGCTGAAGGCGTCTTGAGCGCCGTCCTGACGATCGCCATCGCCATGGTGCTCACCGCCTGGTGGGTGGATGCGGCCCTGGCCATCGCCCCGGCCAACATCCCGCGCCTGCACGAGGTGGCATTGACCGCGCGCGTGGCCACCTTCGCGGTCGTGCTGGCGCTGCTCGTGACCGCGATCGGCCACGCAGTGCCGACCTTCCGCGCCAGCCGCACCCCGATCGCGGGAGCCCTGAAGGATGGCGGCGGCGTGTCGTTGGGCGCGGCCGGCCGGATGCGCGCCGGCCTGGTCGTGACCGAAATTGCCGCGGCGGTGATGCTGCTGGTTGGTGCCGGCCTGCTGGTGAGGACGTTCGCGGAACTGCGGCGCGTCGACCTGGGCTTCGACACCCACAACCTGCTGGTGATGCGCATCACTCCCGATGCGGCGCGGTATCGGACCGGCGCGCAGACCACCGACTATTACCGGCGCGTGCTGGCATCGCTCGCCGAGGTGCCCGCGATCGCGTCGGCGGCCGCGGTCACCAGCCTGCCGATGAGCACGATCGGCTCCGACTTCACGCGGCCATTCTGGAAAGAGCAGCCGGGTCCCGAGGGCCGCCGGGTGTTGGACGCCAGCATCCGGATGGCCACCTCCGGCTACTTCGCCACACTGGGGCTGCCGCTGGTCGCCGGCCGGGAGTTCACCGATCGCGACGATGGGGAGGCGCCGCGGGTGGTGGTGATCAACCAGAAGCTCGCCCGCGACACCTGGGGCGAGGACGATCCGGTTGGCCGCACGCTCGTGCTCGATTACCAGCGCGGGCCGTATCCCTACCAGGTGGTGGGCGTGGTGCGCGACGCGCGCGACCAGGGGCCGCGCAGCCAGCCGGTGCCGGAGATCTTCATCCCGCACGCGCAGAACCCGTACCTGGTGCTGAACGTGGTCGCCCGCACGACCCTGGATCCCCTCAGCGTGGCGCAAACCGCGCGGGCCGCCGCTCTCGGCGTGGATCCCGACCAACCGGTGCACTCGGTGACGACGATGGAACAGCTGTTGGGGGAAGCGGTGCAGGTCGATCGCTTTGCGATGCTGCTCGTCACGCTCTTCGCCGTGGCCGGACTCATCACCGCGGCCGGCGGCGTCTATGCGCTGCTGGCTTACACCGTGGTGCAGCGCCGCCGGGAGATCGCCCTGCGGATGGCGCTTGGCGCCTCACCGCAGCGGGTGGCGCAGTCGATCGTGTTGGAGTCGCTGCTGCTGGCCGCGGCCGGCGGTGCGGTCGGCCTGGCCGGCGCTGTGGCCGGCAGCCGCTTTGCCCGCACGCTGCTGTACGGCGTGGCGCCGCAAGATCCGGTCACGCTGGTCACCTCGGTGTTGGTGCTGCTGGTCGTGGTGGTCGCGGCCAGTTGGTTGCCGGCGCGGCGGGCGTCGCTGATCGATCCAGGCCGGGCGATGCGAATCTGAGACGCCTAGCGCGCGCCGGCTTCGGGTCCACAGCAGCGGTCGATGATCGCGGCCAGCTCATCGAGCGAACCGTAGGCCAGCGTCGTGCACGACGGATCGGTGTTGCCCACGATCAGCCGCGACACCGCGTGGCGGCGTTGCTCGTTGTAGAGCAGCAGCACGCGTTGCCCGGTGGCGTGCGCCCGTCCGGTGATGTAGCCCACCTCGAACCCGACGCCGTAGCTTGAGCCCGAGGCCTCGGCTACCAGCATGTCGCAGTCGCTCAGCCACCGCAGGTCGCGCTCGAAGACATCGGCTTCGGTCACGGCCGACTCCGCCGACTCGACATCATCGGCCAGCAGGTGCGTGGTGAGCACCTTGTGGCCGTGGTGCTGGAGGCGATCGTTGATGAGGCGTCCGGCGGCGGTGCCGGCGCGGTCGCCACGGACGGTGCAAGCCAGATAGATGCGCATGGATTCACCAGCATATCGTCCATTAAGATGGGCCTCCAGCAGCGAGGACCCATGCCAACCAACCACCCGAACCGCCGCCAGTTCATTAACGCCAGCAGCGCCGCACTCGCGGCCATCGCGGGTGCGCCCGAACTGGCCCTGGCCGCATCGTCGTCACCCGCGATCCAGGGCGTCGGTGGCGGCCGACCCGATCCGGATCTCATCGTCATCAACGCCACCGTCTACACCATGGATGCGCGGGCGCCGAGGGCCGAGGCATTTGCCGTGGCCGGCGGCAGGTTTGTCGCGGTGGGCTCGAGCGCCGACATCCGCGGCCTGGCCGGGAAGAACACGCAGACGTTCGACGCGAAGGGCCTGACCATCGTGCCCGGCTTCATCGACTGCCACAACCACGCCGGCGGGGAAGTGCTGCTGAATGAAGTGCTGGTCGGCAATCCCTTCGAGGTGGAATTTGTCAGCATCCGCAGCATCATCGGCAAGCTGCGCGAGCGCGCCCAGGCGGTCCCGGCCGGCACCTGGGTCGAGGGCTTCTTTTTCGACGACACCAAGGTCAGCGACAAGCGGCAATTGACCATCAAGGATCTGGACGAGGTGTCGTCCGAGCATCCGGTGATCGTCCGCCACCGCGGCGGCCACACCTATTTCTACAACAGCAAGGCGTTTGCCATGGCGGGCATCACCAGGGACACGCCCAACCCGATGGGCGGCACCTACGACAAGGATGAGAACGGGCAACTGAACGGCCGGGTCACCGACCTGGCGTCGGCGCCGTTTGCCAAGGTGGGCACGCGGCGCACCTACACGGCCGCCGAGGCGGAGCAGCGCGCGCGCGACGGCGTGGCGCACATCTCAAAGCAGTTTGCCCGCTACGGTCTGACCAGCGTGCACCACCAGGGTGGCAATCTTCCGGCGATGCAGGACGTGCGGGCCCGGGGCGACCTGAAGCATCGCATCAGCTATGAGGCCAGCGGCCGCGTGCTCGAGTCGATGATCGCGGCCGGCATCCAGAGCGGTTTCGGCGACGAATGGATCAAGTTCGGCGCCACCTCCGAGCACACCATCGACGGTTCGTTCTCGGAGCGGACCATGGCGCTCAGCACGCCGTATCCGGGCGTGACCCCGCCTTACCGGGGCAACGTCACCGAGACACAAGACACGCTGAACGAGTGGGTGGAGCGCGTGCATCGCGCCGGCATCCAGGTGAACTGTCACGCCAACGGCGATGTGGCCATTGCCATGTACCTCACCGCGATCGAGCGCGCGCAACAGCGGGCGCCGCGCCCCGATGCGCGGCCGAAGATCACGCACTGCACCCAGGTCAATCCGTCGCTGGTCGCGCGAATCAAGGCCCAGGGCGCGGTGCCGGCCCTGTTCACCACCTACGCCTTCTACAACCCCGACAAGTTTGTCTACTACGGCGAAGAGTTGATGCAAAACTGCATGGCGTTCCGCTCGCTGGTGGATGCCGGCGTCTATGCCTGCGCCGGGTCCGACTTCAGCCCCGGGCCGTTTGCGCCGCTGATGGGCATCCAGGGCATGGTGACCAGGCGGGGCTGGGACGGCAAGGTGTGGGGCGCCGTCCAGCGCATCAGCGTGAGCGAGGCGATTGCCGTCAATACCTGCAACGGCGCGTGGGCGTCGGGCGAAGAGAAGATCAAGGGATCAATCACGGCCGGCAAGCTGGCCGACTACGTCGTTCTCGCCAGCGACCCGCACACGGTGGATCCGGAGACGATCAAGGACATCCAGATCGTCCGCACCGTGGTGGGCGGACAGATCTCGCACCAGGCGTGAGCTGCGCCGACGCCGCGCTAGCCGAGGATGTTCTTGAGCGACGAGGCCAGCATGACCACGCCGGCCAGCACCAGCAGCCACAGCACGCCGTCACGAAATGCCTTCGCGCTCATGCCGATGTAGATCTTCGAGCCGTAGAGCGCCGGCACGATCAGCGAGCCGGCCACGACCCCCATCTGCGGCAGCAGGCCGGCGTGCGCGCGGCCCGACACCACCAGTGACGCCAGCGTCGCCGACAGCACAATCAAGTTGAAGTTCTGCATTACCGCGCGATGCGCGTCCTTGGTGTAGCCGCGCAGCGTGCACCACAACGCCGGCGCCAGGCCGCTGAAGCCGCTGAGCGGCGCCATCACGCCGCCGAGCAGGCCGACCACGGCATCGGCAACCCGGCCGCCCCGGGTGATGTGCGGCAGCCGCGCGGTCGCCAGCATCGCCGAACAACACACGACCAGCAGCGAACCGAGCACCAGCTTGAAGCGGTTGGGATCGAGCAGTGGCAGCAGCCGCGTGCCGATTGGGATGCCGATGGCGCTGCCGGCCAGGAACGGCCATAACAGCGACAGATGCCAGCCGCGGCGCACCCTGAGTACCGAGATGACCTGTCCGGTCCAGCCGCCAAACACCGCCATCACCGCCGCCAGCGCGGGGTCGACGCCCCAGACCCAGATCGACATCGCCACCATGGCGAAGGCAAACCCGGAGATCCCCTGGACCAATCCGGCCACCGCCGCGCCGAACCCCAGCACCCACATTTCAGACATCACGAGTCATCCCCAATTCGGAGCGCAACAATCCGTATTGCTTATGAAAGGGATGCCACCACAGCCCCAGAGAGATGGACAGTTTATTCCGAAATTGCTGTGCTGGTGAAGGGGGTTTCGGTCACCGGCCTAAAACGGCCGGCGCGGCGACATTTCCAGTTCGACGCCGTCGCGCGCGACGGTGACGTTCACCGTCGGCCGCACCTGCCGGGCATCGCCGATGAACTCGACCTCGAACGTGTTGACCATCTGCTGGTGATCGGCCACCACCCGCCTGGCGATGGCGGCGACCCGTTCGGGCAGCGTGGTGTCGGTGTTGATCGTGGCGTACAGGCCGCCGGTGTTCCCGGTCAGGTTGAGGGTGACGTCAGTGACCGGGCCAATGGCCGCCCCGCGCACGATCACCGCATGAGCGGTGCCGCCACGGGCCAGCAGGTTGTTCATGAACGCGTTGTACTCGTCGAGGTTGAACTCCCGCCGGACTTCACCATTGTCGGTGGTCACGATCACGAACACCGGCCACTGACCGGGCGCGCTCTTGAGGAACCGGCGGTCGGCCTCGATCAGCGAATCGAGGAAGGCGTTGGCGCCGCCGCCGGATGCGAAGCGCGAAATTTCCGTCCGGAGCAACTGGCGATCCCGGGTCGGCGGGGTGCGCGCCCGGAGCTGGCCGCCAGTGCTGATGAATGCCACTTCGTCCTCGGGCGGCATCAGGTCGATGAACCCATTGAGCGCCTCGCGAAAGCGCGCCATCATCGGTCCCATCGAGGTGCTCGAGTCCACCAGCAGGACGATCCGCAGGGGCGCGTTGCCGCGGCTGACCCGTGTCACCTCGCGGGGGCTGCCGTTCTCGGTGACCTGCACGTCGGCGCGCGTCAGGTTCAGGACCGGCGCCCCGGCGGCGTCGGTGGCGCTAACGAACACCAGGCGGGTGGTGCGCTGGGCCAGCAGCGTCAGCGGCAGCAGCGCCAGTATCACCGCCGCGGCAACGAACACTCGCAGCCGGCTCATATCGCGTCCGAGGTCGACGTGAAGGCGAACCCCGACAACTTGAGCGCCGGCACCATCAACGGCGATCGCCGCTCGGGCGCGCCGATCGCATCCACATTCCACGGCGCCAGCATCGCCAGCACGCTCTGGTTGAAGCGCAGGTTGCGCACCGGATATTGGATGCGGCCCTTCTCGACCCACCACAAGCCGTCGCGCGTGAGGCCGGTCAGCATGATGCTGCGGCCATCGATCTGCCGCACGTACCAGAACCGCGAGATCACCAGGCCGCGCGCCATGCCCTTGATCATGTCGTCCAACGCCGTTGGTGGTTGCGTGCTCTCGAGGATGTAGTTCACCGGTCCGGGCGTGGCCTCGCGCTGCTTCTCCTGCGCCCAGAACGGCGAGTAGACCAGGTTCTTGACGATGCCCGCCTCGATGAGCGGCAGCCGCGACGCCGGCGTGCCATCGGCGGTGCTCGGCGCCGCCGGCATGTCGGGGTGCATCGGGTCGCTATAGAGGTTCAGCCGTTCGCTGAACATGGCCTCGCCCAGGCGCGTCTTGCCGTCCTTGCCGGAAAAGGCGCTGCGGCCCTCGTCGGCCGTGCGCGCGTCGAAGGCGCCGGTCAGGAAGCCCAGCAGGTCGGCGACCGCCTGCGGTTCGAGAATCACCGGGTAGACCCCCGGTTCGATCAACTTCGGCTCGCGCGAGCGCACCGCCTTGCCCACAGCCTGTTCCGCAATCCGCGCGGCGTCGAGCTTCGACAGGTCGAAGTGGTCGCCGGCGAAGTAGCCGGAACCGGTGCCATCCGGTGTGCGGGCGGTGATGCTGAGGCCGCCCTCGCTGTTGCGGAAGTAGCGGCGGTTGCCGTGGGCGGTGGCCACCGCGGTGGCCGAGGCCCGGGCGGTGTGAAACCCGGCGCCGGTCACTTTTTCCGCGCGGCACGTGGCCAGGACGCCTTCGAGCGCCTTGGCGCGCGCCGCCAGATCCGGATCGGCCGTGGCCGCGACAAAGGCGCGGCTCTCGGCGTACTCCAGGGCTCCGAGCGTCGGCACGTACTCGCGATGCACGGGCGAGACGCGGGCAATCTGCACCGCTTCGTCGGCCAGTTGCTTGAGGGCGCCGGCGCCGGCATCGTTGCCGGTCGCGGCGCCGCGCCGGCGGCCCACCCACACCGTGGCGGTGATCACGACGTCTTCCGAGCGCCCGCTCGTGGTGATGCGGTTGTCGGCGAATCGCGCGTGCGACTCCACCGCGCTCTGGGCCGAGACAATCGCGTCTTCGGCCCCTGCCGCCCTGGCGTGCGCCAGCACCGTGTCGCAAATCTTGAGCGCGTCGTCGCGGTTCAACATCACGCCGCCCCCGTGTTGAGGACGGTGATGTTCCTGAAGCGCGCCGGCGGACAACCGTGACTGACCGCATTGGTCTGGCCCGGTTCGCCCTTGCCGTCGGCCGAGGTGCCCCACAGGCGGTAGGTCGCCGGCCCGCCCAGCCCGTCGCACGAAGCCCAGAAGTCCGGCGTCCGCGACTGGTAGGCGGCATCGCGCAGCATCGGCCCCAGCTTGCCGTTGATGATCTCGTGCACCACCGCGCCGCCGAACTGGAAGTTGTAGCGCTGCTGATCGATCGACGAGACGCCGCGGCCGACCACGTAGATGCCGCGCTTGATGTCGCTGAACAGGTCGTCGAGCGTGACCTCGGTGGCGGCGGGCTCGAGCGACACGTTCGGCATGCGCGGGAACGGCACGCTCGACCAGTCGTCCGCGTGCAGGCAGCCGTGCGACCGCGACTGGCCCACCAGCGGCGCCAGTTCACGGGTGGTCTGCCAGTCCACGAACAGGCCGTCGCGCACCAGGTGCCAGCGCTCGGCCTTCACGCCCTCATCGTCGAAGCCAGTGGTGGCCAGGCCGCCGGGCTCGGTCCGGTCGCCGATCAGGTTGACGATCTTCGAACCGAAGCGCAGCTTGCCGGCGTCGCCCGGCTTCACGAAACTGGTGCCCGCCATGTTGGCTTCGTGGCCAAGCGAGCGATCGAGCTCGGTGGAGTGGCCCACCGATTCGTGAATGGCCAGGAACAACTGCGACGGATCGACGACCACATCGTAGCGGCCGGGCACGGCGGGCTTGGCCTTGAGTTTCTCGACCACCTCGTGGCCGGCCTGCGTGGCGTCGCGCAGCCACGGGTAGTCCTCGACGTACTCGTAGCCCATCAACCTGGCGCGATCGACCACCGCCCGCGTCTGGAAGTCGCCGGCCGCGCGGTCGGCCGCGGTGGTGGTGAACTGCGGATAGGTGCGGACCAGGCGCTGGGTGATACGCGAGCCCTCGCTCGATGCGAAGTACTTCTGCTCGTCGACGAACTGCAACTGCGAGTTAACGAAACTGACGCCCGGCACGGCCAGCGCTGCCTCGTTGAGCGCCATCAGAAACGCGGTCTTGGTTTCAAGCGGCACCTCGAACGGATCGCGTTTGATGGGATTGGCCCAGGTGGCTACGGCCTTGTCGGCGCCGGCGAGGACCACTTTGCGCGTCGTGAGCACGGCATTGGCTCGGGCGATGGCGACGGCTTGCTCGGCCGCGGCCCGTGCCGACGCGGGGTCCACCAGGTTGCTGGCGGCAAAGCCCCACGTGCCGTTCACCAGCACCCGCAGCCCGAGCCCGTAACTGGTCGAGCGCGACACGTTCTGTACCTGGCGTTCACGCGTCGCGATCGACTCGCGGCGATAGCGGTTGATGCGGATGTCGGCGTATGACGCGCCCAGCGCGGCGGCGCGGGCCAGGGCGGCTTCGGCGGCCTCGGCGCGGCGGCCATCGTCGGTGGCGCCCGGCTGAAATGCGTCGGCCCAGTCGGGCACCCAGGTCGCAGCGACCAGCGCGCTGCCGGTCGCCAGGAATCGGCGGCGAGAGACGGGAGGGAGGGCCATGGGCCGGAATTATATCCGCGCCGCTCAGCCCACTACCGCGCCGACAACCATTTGGCAAACGCGGGCGCCTGGCGCGTCTTGACCGCCGTGCAGTTGGCGATCCGTTCGAGCGCCTGCTGCAGCACGCGGGCTGCTTCCGGCACCGGGTGCGCGTCGAAGAACGCGGTGATGTCGCTCGCGCGCTCGGGCGAACAAAAGGCGCTCAGCGAATTGACGATGTTGGGAATGCCCTGGAAGGTGCCGAGCTTGGCGACCAGCGCGGGCCACTCGGACTTGACGAGCGACCACGTGCCGTCCTGCGTGACGGGCGAGCCCAGCAACTGCCCGAACAGCAGCGGCGCGTCCTGCGACCGCACTTGATCCGACAGCGCGAAGCGCTGGGTGCGCGCCACCAGCGCCGGATCGCGGAAGGCGGCCAGCGTATTGAAGTAGCGATAGAACTCTTCCGGGGTGGACGCGGCGGCCTTCATGCGGGCCAGGAACTGATCGTAGAGCACCGCATCACCACCGGCCGCCGCCACCTGCAGCACCGGCGACACCAGCGTCGGGGAGAGTGACGAGGGCCGGGCCATGTAGCTCTCGGCCAGTTCGCGCGCGCGCTTCTGCACATCGGGATCGCTGCTGAGCAGTTGCATCAGCATGCCGCGCCGGCTGTTGATCTCGTCGCGGTCGCCCAGGCCGTCGGTCAGCCCAATCGCGTCGAGGGCGGGACGGAACCTGGCCCGCACCCAGGCCTGGAAGGCCGGGCGCTCGGCGGTGCCGGCGAAGTCGGACATGACGACGCCAATCCGTCCGACCATGTCGCCGACCACGGCAGCGGTCTCATCGCTGGCGAAGGCGGCCGCCAGGTCCAGGTAGGTGCCGACGTCGTGGCGGCCGGCGCGGACCATGCGCCATTCATCACCAAGCAGGCTGATGCGCTCGGCGGCGGTGAGCGGCGGCGTGCGCGTGGCCAGGGCCGCGACCGCGGCGGGTTCATACTCGGTGAAGTAGTAGCCGCGCGCGTCGGCGTTGACCATGGCCGGTCCGCACCCGGTGGCGCGGATGGTCTGCTCGGCTTCGGTCACGATGGTGCAGGAGGCCGGCTCAGTGCCGGTCTTGACGCACACCGGCAGCGTCCAGGTCTGTGACGCCGCGGCCGCGGTGGCGCCGGGCGAGCCGACAAAGCGCTGTTGCTTCAGCGACACCTCGGTGTTGCCGGCCACGCAGCGCGTGCGCACCGACAGCATGGGCGCACCGGGTTGCTCGACGAAACTCTTCATGATGCGGTTAACCGGTTTCTCGGTCACGCGCGTGACCTCGGTCCAGAAGTCCTCGCCAGCGGCGTTGCCCAGCGAGTACTTCGACAGATAGGACGCGACCCCCTTGCGGAACGGCTCGGGCCCGACATACGCCTCGATCATGCCGAGCACGCCGGCGGTCTTCTCGTAGGCGATCGGGTCGAACACTTCGTTGATCTGCGCCGGGGTTTCCACCTGGGTATGGATGGCGCGGGTCGAGCGCAGCGAGTCCAGTCCGAGCGCGAACTGGGTCTCGGTCGCGGCGTTCACGTCCATCCGCCACTCCGGTTTCCACGCGGCCAGCGGCTTGTTGGCCGCCCAGGTGGCGAAGCCCTCGTTCAGCCAGATGTCGTCCCACCACTTCATGGTCACCAGGTTGCCGAACCATTGATGCGCCAGTTCGTGCGCGATCACCGAGGCCACCGACCGGCGAATGCCGACCGAGGCGGTGGCTTCGTCGGCCAGCAGCATCCGTTCGCGGAAGGTGATGGCGCCGGCGTTCTCCATGGCGCCGGCGGCGAAGTCGGGCACGCCAATGATGTCGAGCTTCTCGTAAGGGTAGGGAATGCCGAAGTAGCTGTTGAAGAATGCCACCTGCTGTTCGGCGGCGCTCAGGGCGAAGGCGGTGAGGCCCTGCTTGTCGGGCGTCGCACACACGCGGATTGGCGTCACGCCCGCGGAGCCGGACCGGCAGACAAAGTCGCCGACCAGTAACGCCACCAGGTAGGTGGACATCTTCGGCGTCGGCGCGAACACGACCGTATGCTTGCCCGGTTCAGGCCCCGGCGTGTCGGACACCTGCCGGCCGTTGGAGATGGCGTGGTCGGCGGCGTCGATCATCAGCGTGACGTCGAAGACGGCCTTGTAGGCAGGCTCGTCAAACGAGGGGAACGCCCGCCGCGCGTCGGTGGCTTCCATCTGGCTGACCGCGTACTTGCGGCCGTTGGCCTTGCTCAGATAGAACCCGCGCAGCTTGTCGTTGAGGATGCCGGTGTAACTGATACGGATGGTCGCCGCTCCCTTCGCGATCGCGCGCGGCACGGTGAAGGTGGCAGTCTCGGCGTCGGCATCAAGGGAGACCTTGGCCGGCTGCGAACCGCTCGCGTCCTCGATCGTGACCTCGCTAAATGCGATCTCAGCCGAGTGCAGCGTGATCGCCGGCGACGGGGCGGCCAGCGTGACCGCGATCGATGCCCGGCCGCGGAATGACTCCTTGTCCAGATCCGGCGCGAACCACAGCGAATAGCGAGTGGGTGTGGCATTGGTGGGGAGGCGCTGGGCGGAGGCGGGCAGCGACGCGAGACACAGGATCAGGGCGATGAGCGGGGTGCGCATCTGGCCACATTAACACCGCGCTCACCCGCTGTCGCGAGTGGGACGATTGGCGGGACGAACGACGCCGGTGACCTGGCCTCAACGTTGCGAAGAACGCGCGCGCCACTGCTCTCGGGTCTGGCCCCAGATCTCGATGGGGGACTCGTGATACGGCGCCGGCAAGTGCCCCGGACCACGATTGGTCGAACCGAGCTTGCGGGCCACCGCCTGCGAGGCGAGGTTGGCTGGGTGGATGCAGTGAATCACGTCGGTCCAACCCAGGTGCGTGAAGGCCCACTCGGCCGCCGCCGCCGCCCCCTCGGTAGCGTAGCCCTTGCCCCAGCAGTCGCGGGTCATGGCCCAGCCCACTTCGGTGCCGGGCCATCCGTCCGGCCGCCACGGACCAAGGCGGCCGATCCATCGTCCGGTCGACTTCTCGATGACCGAGAACATGCCGAACCCGTGGGCATGCCAGGTGCCGATCATGGTCATCAGCGCGCGCCAGGAGAGCGACCGCGCGGTGACGCCGCCGATGAAGCGCGCCGCCTCCTCGTCCACCATCATGGCGTCCCAGGCGTCGAGGTCCTCGGCCCGAGGCAGGCGCAGCAGGAGCCGCGGGGTGTCCAGTTGCAGGCTGTCGAGGCCGCCAGTTGGTCGCGAGGGCATGGCACAGCATACTAAGGCGGTGTCGAGCTTCGATCCACCCGCCATCGAGTTCCGCCAGGTGTCGATCGCCTTTGACGAGCACGTCGTCTTGCGCGACCTGAGTTTCGCGATCCCGGCCGGGGAGATGCGCATCCTGCTGGGCGCCAGCGGTTCCGGGAAGTCGGTCCTGCTGAAGTTGATCCTGGGCCTGCTCAAGCCCGATGCCGGGGAGGTGACGGTCAACGGCCGGCGCGTTGATCGGATGCGCGAACACGACCTCCTGAAGCTGCGCACCGGCATCGGCATGGTGTTCCAGGAAAATGCGCTGTTTGATTCCCTGACCGTGGCCGAGAACGTGGGCTACGCGCTCAGCGAAGAGGGCCAGCCGGTCGAACAGGTGCACGCCCGCGTGGCCGAGGTCCTGGGGCTGATCGGCCTGGGCGAGTTTGCCGACCGCCTGCCGGCCGAGCTGTCGGGCGGCCAGCGCCGTCGCGTGGCGATTGGCCGGGCGCTGGCGCCGGCGCCCGGCATCCTGTTGTTCGACGACCCCATCACCGGCCTCGATCCGCTGATCGCGACCACCATCGACAGCGAGATCATCAAGGTGCGCGACCTCACCCAGGTCACGTCGATCGTCGTGACCCACCAGATTCGCGACGCGTTCTACATTGCCACCCACGAGGCCGAGCAGCGCGGCCACGACGTTCGGATTGTCCAGGCCGACGATGAGACCGCGGCCCTGATCCAGTTCATGGTCCTGCACGAAGGGCGGATTCACTTCCAGGGGACCGCGGCCGAGCTGCTGGCCTCGTCCGATCCGTACCTGAAGGAATACCTGTTGCTGACGCTGCCGCCCTGGTAGCCCCAGGGGTGCGCCGGGCGGCGTCAGGGCCACGGCGGGCCGGGGCGGTGATAATGGCGGGTGAGGATGAGAACGGTCATCGCGATCGCCATGCTGCTGCTGGCCACCGAGGTGTTCGCACAACCGCACGACCCGGGTGAATCGTCGGGCACGGCGTGGCAGCCTGCGGCGGCCCCGATGACGGGCCGCCACCTTCAGGCCGGCAGCTGGCTGTTGATGGGCGACGCCAGCGTGTTCGCGCAGTTTCTCTACGAGTCAGGCGAGGTGCATCGCACCAGTCACCAGGCCGGCAGCATCAACTGGTTCATGGGCATGGCCCGCCGCCCGGTGGGCCGCGGCCGCCTCGGCCTGCGCGCCATGCTCAGCGCCGAACCATGGACGATCGCCGGCTGCGGGTATCCCAACCTGCTGGCGACCGGCGAGACGTGCGACGGCGACACCATTCACGATCGCCAACATCCCCACGAAGCGTTCATGGAGCTGGCGGTCGATTACACCCGGCCGATCTCCGATCGGCTTCGGGTGCACGCCTACCTCGCGCTGGCGGGCGAGCCCGCACTGGGGCCGCCGGGTTTCTCGCATCGGGCGTCGGCCAGGCCCAATCCCATTGCCCCCATCGGCCACCATTGGCTCGACGCCACGCACGTCGCGTTTGGCGTCGTCACGGCGGGCGTCAGCGGGTCGCGCTGGCGGGCCGAGGGGTCATTGTTCAATGGCCGTGAGCCGGACGAGTCTCGCGCGGGCCTCGAGTTTGGTGCGTGGAATTCGGTGGCCGCGCGCGTATCGATGGCGCCGACCGATCGCTGGTCGCTGCAGGTGTCGGCCGGACATTTACTGGAGGCAGAGGCGGGCCTTGGCAGTCAGCCGCGCCAGGATGTCGAACGGGCAACGGCGTCGGTCTCGTACTACCGGCCGATGGCTGGTGGCGGCGTGGCCGCGCTGGTGGCGTACGGGGTCAATCACGAGATCAGCGCTGTTCCCGGCGGTTTGCTGGATCAGTCCACACACGCGGTCTTGGCGGAAGCGAGCTGGGCTTTGAGTGGCGGCCGGCACGAGGTGTTTGGGCGGTTCGAGATCGTCGGCAAGCCCGCGCACGACTTGCACGTGCACGAATACATCACCAACATCTTCACGGTGGGGAAGGCGCAGGTGGGTTTCCTGCGGCAGTGGCCGGCGATCAAGGGCTGGACGCCTGGCTTCGGCGCGCACGTCAATCTGAGTTTCTTGCCACCCTTGCTCGCGCCTCGCTACAACGGCCGCATCGCCCCCGGCGTCGGCGTGTTCGCCAACCTCCGGGCAGGCTAACAGGAGATCAGGAGAGCAGGAGGTCAAGAGGGTTGAATATTCTTCGACGCTCATCAAAGGCCACCGCGTGCGTGGCGGGCTCAAGTTGGATCTCCTGGTCGAGGGATGCCTGGTGGTCGAGCTGAAGTCCGTGGAGGCGCTGCATCCCGTAATCTCCTCGTGTGGGACACAAATGTTAGTCGCCGCTACTGGCAGCGGAGCGCGACGACCGGGTCGACGCGGGCCGCTCTTGGCGCCGGCAAGGAACAAGCCAGCAGGGCTCTTGCGGCTAGCGTCGCAGTGATGACGGTAAACGTCATCGGATCCCTCGCTTCAACCTCAACGCTCAGGCGTTGGGTAGGCAACGGGGCGGAGGATCACGGCATTGACCACGCTGAAGATGGCGGTGGTCAGGCTGATGCCCAGGGCGAGGGTCAAGACGACGCCGGCCGAGAGGCCCAGACTCCTGCGCAGTCCGCGAAGGGCGTAGCGGCCGTCCTGGATCATGGTATCGAGCCAGTGCGGCACCGAGAGTGCCAGGCCAGTGTCGCTCGTGTCCTCGCTCCTGTCCTGCAAAGTCATAGTCGATCGATCCTCGCGCGATTGGCCAGATAGTCGTCGATTCAGCGCCCGGTGGCAAGTCGTCCATGTCGCCGCCGGCGATGGAATTTCTCCTTACCTCCTAACCTCCTGTAATCTTCCTCTTGTGGACTGCCCACGTTGCGCGCTAAGCATGACGTCACATACCGTTGCCGGCCAGTTGGGCCGGGCGGTGACGATCGATCTCTGCGAACCCTGCCAGGCGATCTGGTTCGATCCGCGCGAGAACCTGCAGTTGACGCCCGGCGCCACGCTCATGCTGTTTCGCATCATCGGCGAGCACGTCGCCAGGCCCCAGGCGATCGAGTCGGACACGGCCAAGTGCCCGCACTGCAAGGCACGCCTGCGACGCACGCAGGACATGCAGCGGGCGACCCGTTTCGAGTACTTCCGCTGCCCGCACGATCACGGCCGCCTGACGACCTTCTTCGACTTCCTGAAAGAGAAGGACTTTGTGCGGCCGCTCACGCCTGCGCAAGTTGCCGAGTTACGCCGCAACGTTCAGGTCGTCAACTGCTCGAACTGCGGCGGGTCGATCGACCTGGCCCGGACGAGCGACTGCGAGCACTGCGGGTCGCCGCTGTCGATGCTCGACATGCAACAGGCCGAGACCCTGATTGCCCAGTTGCGGCAGGCGGACCGCACGGACAAGGTCGTTGATCCCACGCTGCCGCTGGCCCTGGCCCGCGCCCGCCGCGAAGCCGACGAGGCCTTCAAGGGCCTGCGACAGGACGTCGTGTGGCAGGACGGCCAGTCGTTCGGCCTGGTCGGCGCCGGCCTGAGCGCACTGGCCCGGTTCCTGAGAGAGTGAACCTGAGGGCTTGAAACTTGGGGCTTGAGGACCAGAAGTAGAGTCTCCCGATCTCCTGTTAATATCGCGGCATGGGGATTACCGACTTCTTCAAGGGCGAATTCATTGACGTCATCGAGTGGACCGATGACTCCCGCGACACCCTCTCGTTCCGGTTTCCGGACGATGACAAGGCGATCAAGAACGGCGCGCAGTTAATCGTGCGCGAGTCGCAGGTGGCGCAGTTTGTCTACCTCGGCGAGTTCGGCGACACCTTCCTGCCAGGCAAGCACACGCTGACCACCGACAACATCCCGATTCTCACGCGGCTGGCGTCGTGGAAGTACGGCTTCAACTCGCCCTTCAAGGCCGACGTCTACTACGTGATCACGCGGCTCTTCACCGGCAACAAATGGGGCACCTCCAACCCGGTGATGCTGCGCGATGCCGACTTCGGCGTGGCCCGCGTGCGGGCGTTTGGCACCTACGACTTCAAGATCGTCGAGCCCAAGACTTTCCTGCGCGAAGTCGCCGGCTCCGACCACAACTTCCGCCTCGACGAGTTCGCCGACACCATGCGATCGCGCATTGTCAGCCTGTTCACCGACGCAATCGCCTCAGCGAAGATTCCGGTGTTGGACGTGGCGTCGCGCTACACCGAACTGGGCGATGCGCTGCTGCCCATGATCAACCCGGCCGTCACCGCCAAGTACGGCCTCGCCATCACCAGCTTCATCGTCGAGAACGTGTCGGTGCCGCCGGAAGTGGAGGCCGCGCTCGACAAGCGCGCCAGCATGACCGCGATCGGCAACCTCAACGACTACGTGAAATACCAGATGGGCCAGGGCATGGCGGCGGGCGGCGGCAGCGGCGGCGCCGCCGGTACCGCCGCGGAACTCGCCGTCGGCTTCGGCATCGCGCAGCAGATGATGCAACAGGGCTTCGCCGGTGGCGCCGCGGCGCCGACGGTGGCGGCGGTGCCGGACCTGCTCGGACCGGCCGATGCCGCCAAGGTGCTCGGCGTCAGCGAGGCCGACGTCATGGCCGTCCTTGAATCGGGCGAGCTCAAGGGCAAGAAGATCGGCGCGTCGTGGCGCATCACGCGCGCGGCCCTCAACAGCTACCTCGCGGAGTAGCGGCTGGCTCCCGACGTCCCGGCGCTCGACAAGCATGCCTGCCCGGCGTGCGGCGCGCAGGCGGAGTGGAACCCGTCGACGCAGACGCTCGTGTGCCCGTTCTGCGGCACTGAATCGCCATATGTGATCGATCGCGACTTGGGCCAGGTCGCCGAACGGGACCTGGCGGCCGCCCTGCGCGAGGCGCCGGCCGCCGAGGCCGAGTGGCAAGCAGCACGGCGCAGCGTGCAGTGCCAGAGCTGCCGCGCGGTCATGGTCTACGAAGCCGGGCGGATCGGGCAGAACTGCGAGTTCTGCGGCTCGCCGGCGCTCTTGGCCTACGACCAGGTCCAGTCGCCGATTCGCCCAGAGGGGGTGCTGCCGTTCCGGATCGATCGCAACCGCGTGCGCGACGACATCCGCCGCTGGTGGCGCAGCAAGTGGTTCGCGCCGGGCCGGCTGGCCCGGACCGCCCTGGTCGACACCGTGCGCAGCCTGTACATTCCGTACTGGACGTTCGACGCGCAGGCCCATTGCCCCTGGGAGGCCGAGGCCGGCCACTACTACTACGTCAACGTCGAGGGCCGCGACAGCAAGGGCCGGCGCGTGATGCGCCAGGAACGCCGGACCCGCTGGGAGCCGGCCTCGGGCGTCGTCGATCACGTCTTCGACGATGAGCCGGTGCCGGGAACGCAGGGTCTGCCGATCGCGCTGTTACGGCAGGTCGAGCCCTTCCCAACCTCCGAGCTGGTGCCGTACGACACCGCCTTTCTCTCCGGCCACATCGTCGAGCACTACCAGGTTGTGCTGACCGACGCCTCCGTCCAGTCACAACAGCAGATGCACCAGGCGCTCGAGCAGTTATGTGCGGGCCAGGTGCCGGGGGACACGTACCGCAACCTGGTGATCCATCCCACCTGGTCGGGCCAGACCTTCAAGCACATCCTGGTGCCGATCTGGCTGCTGACCTATGTGTTTCGCGCCAAGCCGTACCAAGTGCTGGTCAACGGATCCACCGGGCGCATGGCCGGCAAGTATCCACTGAGCGTGTGGAAGATCCTGTTTGCCCTCATGGCGATTGCCACGCTGGTGCTGTTGGGCCTGCTGGCCAGCCAGAGTTGAGCCGCGGGTGCGATCCGTCCATAATGCCCAGGCCATGACTCGCACCACTATCGCCGCGGCCGCCGTCATCACTGCCACGCTCGGGATTGGGCTCGCCGCCCAGCAAGGCCGCAAGCCGGTGAACTGGACGGAGTTGCCGCCGCCATTTGCCACTGAATCGGCCCGCAACAATCCGACGGTCGTGCCGAGGCCGGAGGGCGCGACGCTCACGGTGCCCCCCGGCTTCGAGGTCAGCGAGTTCATGTCGTTCACCACCGAGCGGCCGCGCTTCATGCTGCTCGGGCCTGGCAACGAAATCCTGCTGTCGGACACGTCGACGCAAGGCTCGGTGTTCGTGATCAAGGACGGCGTGCGGACGCCGATCATCCAGAAGCTGGATCGGCCCTACGGCATGGCGCTCAAGGGCGATCAGCTCTATGTCGCCGAGCCGGCGTCGATCAAGGTCTACACCTACGACACCAAGTCGATGACGGTGACCGGTGCCGGCAGGGAAATCATCTCGCTCGCCGGCATGGGCACGGGGCACAACACACGGACGCTGGCGTTCAATCGCGACGGCTCAAAGCTGTACCTGTCGGTGGGTTCGCAGTCGAACATCGACCTGAACGAGCCACCCATGCGCGCGGCGGTGCATCGCTTCAATCCCGACGGCACCGGCCACGAGACCATTGCCACCGGTCTGCGCAACGCCGTCGGCATGCGCTTCTATCCGGGCACCAACGATTTGTGGGTCTCGGTCCATGAACGCGATGCGCTCGGCGACGACCTGGCGCCGGACTACGTGACCAAGGTGGAACCGGGCGGGTTCTACGGCTGGCCGATCGCCTACATCGGCCCCAACCCCGAGCCCCGCCACAAGGATGTGGACATGGCGAAGGTGAAGACCACGCTCTATCCCGACGTCCTTCTGGGCGGCCACGTCGGGCCGCTCGACATCCTCTTCTATACCGGCACGCAGTTCCCGGCGAAGTATCGCGGCGGCATGTTCGTGGCGCTGCATGGCTCGTGGAACCGCGCCGCCCGCCAGGGCTACAAGCTGGCCTACATCCCGTTCAAGAACGGCATGGCGACCGCCGGTCCCGAGGATTTTCTCGGCGGCTGGATGCTGGCCGCCGACAAGAAGGAAGTGTGGGGCCGACCGGTCGGCCTGCTGCAGATGCCCGACGGCTCACTGCTTGTGACCGACGATGGCGGCCGCAAGATTTGGCGTGTGTCGTACAAGGGCTAGCCGCGGATTTAATCAGCCGCAGATTTCAGCGAGATTCGGCCAGCCGCAGATTTCACCGAAGTGCGGCCAGCCGCAGATTTCACCGAGGTGCGGCCAGCCGTAGATTTAGAGAGGTTGAGATTGGCTGATTTCCAATTGTGAAGGCGATTCTGATTCATGGCAACGGCGGTTGCACTGCGGCTGACCACTGGCTGCCGTGGCTTGAACGGCAGTTGACCGCGCTTGGCGTGGATGTGATCAACCACACGTTTCCGGATAACGTGAAGGCGCGCGCCGAGGTGTGGCTGCCGTACCTGGAATCGCTTGATGCCGACGAGGAGACCATTCTCGTGGGTCATTCCTCTGGCGCGGTTGCCGCGATGCGCTTTGCGGAAACGCATCGGCTGCTGGGGTCGGTGCTGGTCAGCGTCTGCCACACCGACCTGGGCGACGCCTTCGAGGCCGCCAGCGGCTACTACCGCGAAGCGTGGCAGTGGGATCGCATCCGCGATAACCAACAGTGGATCGGCATCTTCCACTCGACCGACGACCCGTTGATCCCGATCGCTGAGGCTCGTTACGTGGCCAAGCAATTGAAAGGCAGCTATTTCGAGTTTCCGGATCGCGGCCATTTCAATAACTCGCGGGAGTTTCCGGAGGCGCGCGACTATCTGCGGCGTCAGCTCCGGCGCGTCGTTACTTGATCTTCTTCGCGAACACGACCGAGGCAAGGACCTGGTCGTCCCAGAAGCCGACGACGTAACCCTTGCGGGTCATGTAACTCAGGCGCATCGTCAGTTCAGGGGTGGCGCGATAGCCTGCGGTGGTCTCGAGCCGTCGATAAAGTTCGTTCCGGCTCGCCAGGTCGGGCCGGCTCGTCCACTTGGTGCGCTGGTCGTCGTAGCGGCCGGCCGCGAACCATCGCGGGCCCAGGGTCTGGGTCGCCTCGATCCAGCCGCCATTGACGCGGGCGGCGCCGGTGGCCATCTCCCGTGACGTCCACAGCCACTCGCCGGCGATCCGCGTGTAGCCGAAGGACCATTCGGCCTCGACCTGGCGCACCGAGGCCAGGCGATCTCCGCGCGACACATCGCGCACCTCGCGCGCCGCGGCGTACGGGCCGCGGGCCAGCGACGCCCCCAGCCGCAGGCCAATCCGCGGCGTGATGCCGCCGCCGAGCATGAGGTTGACCATGCGTGGCGGCTTGTTGTCGCCGAAGAACGGCCGGCCGCGCACGGCCGAACTGTCGGTGATCGCCGTCCGCAGGTCCCAGCGCTCGGTTGACGCGGTGATCTGGGCGCCGAGCGGATATGACGCCGCGAGGAGAAAGTTGGCCGGCGTGCCGGTTTCGAAGCGTGGGACCGGCAGGTACAGCGTTGAGTGTTGCGAGACGATCGGGTTGCGATTCGGCCGGTTCTCGAGGATGCTCAGCCCGACGGGCGAGATGATCTGCCCGGCGTCGAATCGCCAGCCAATGGATCCCGGCCGCTCGTAGCGCAGGGCGAGTTCGTAGACCTGTGTCTGCCATGTGCCATCGAACGACCGGCGGAACACCACCGGCCGCACCCGCAGGTTCAGGCCCTCGGCCAGGCGCACCGCGCCAAACACGTCGAACCACGCGGTCGGCTTGCGGGTCACCTGTGAGCCGGCATCGCCATCCACCGCCACCACCGCGTCGAGCGCGAACCGCGACGTCTGCGCCCAGGCCGGCGTGGCGACGGTGGCGCACGAGACCAGTAGCCCGGCCGCGAGTCCCGCTATGCGGTGCGTGTGCGAGGGGCCCATTGGAATGCAGAAAGGTCAAGTGGCGCCAGCGCGCCAATCAGGCGGGGAACGGCCACCACCAGGGCCTCTACGGCCTGGCCGTCGAAGTCGCTCCCGGCGCAGCGCCGCAGTTCGGCGATGGCTTCGACCGGGAGCCGAGCCGTGCGGTAGGCGCGGGCGCTGGTCATGGCATCGAAGGCGTCGGCAACGTGCACGATTCGGGCCGCCAGGGGAATGGCGTCGCCGGCCAGTCCGTAGGGATAGCCCTGGCCATCGGGCCGTTCATGGTGCAGTTCGACGATCGGGATATGGGGTGCCAGAAATGGAATGCTGCGCAGGATTCGTGCGCCCGCCGAGGGGTGCACCTTGATCGCCTCGAACTCGGCCGGCGTGAGTGCCCCTTGTTTTCGCAGCACCTCGTCGGGGACGCCAATCTTGCCGACGTCATGCAGCAGGGCGCCCAGCCGCAGCGTTTCTACGGCGTCACCATCGAGGCCGAGTTGCTCGCCGATGGCCACCGCGAACGTGCTGACGCGTTCAGAATGCCCGGCGGTGTAGGGGTCGCGGGCGTCGAGCGCGGCCGCCAGTGCGCGCACCGCGCCCAGGTAGGTGGCCTCGGCCTCGGCTTCGGCCGCGGTGACCGATGCCATCAACGAGTTGAACGTGTGTGTCAGTTGATCGATCTCGCGACTGCTGCCGCCCGGAACCAGTGGCGTTTTTGTGCGTTCGGCGACGGTCATCGAGGTCAGCGATTGCGACAGCCGATCGATGGGTTCGGTCAGCGTGCGAGCCAGCCACATGCTCCCCACGATCGCCAGGCCCATGGCGCCAAGGGCGATCCAGGCGAGGCTGGTGAGGGCGGTCACGGTCTGCCCGGCAGCGGCCGCATCCACCGACCCCAATGCCAGCAAGGTAACATCGTCGACCTGCGACAGCGGTTGCACCGCCCACGATTCGCCGGCCAGGTCCATGACTTGCTTTGCGACGGCGCCTGCCGCGCTGTGCGCGGCCAGGCCGGCGGCAATCGACGGGTCGAGGGTCGTGGCGAGCACCACGCTGCCGCGCACGATCGCCGCGTGCCCGCGCGAGAGCTGGGCCAACTCGCCGACGTACGACTCGTCGAGCGCCGTGCCGAGTTCCAGCGATCCGATGGTGGCATCGCCAAACTGCAAGGGCACCGACAGCAGGCGATAGACGATGCGGTAGGCGCCGGAGCCGGCCACGACCACCCGGTCCGCGGCGGCTGGCGCACCGGGCGTGCCGATTACCGATCCGCGCGGAAAGGATGCCGCCTGGCGCCCGCCGCTGGCTACCACCACGCCACGGCCGTCGGCCACGGCCAGCACGCCCGCCGAGACCCGGTCGGCAATCTTGTCCACTTCCCGCTGGATGGTGGTCAGTAGTTCAGCCGTGGTCGCGGCACTCGCCCCCGCTTGTTCGGCGAGCCAGGTGTCGAGCGCGGCTTTCAGCGTCGGGTTCTCCGCCAGCGTCGCCACCGTCGCCCGCAGGTCCTGCTGTCGGCGGGCTTCGACCCGCGTGAACACCTGTTGGGCGGTCGCCAGGTTGTCGGCGACCGATCGGCGAACCTGGTCGCGGACGCCCACGCTCAAAACGATGAACACGGCGCCCAACACCAGGGTCACCGTCAGGAACGACAACACCAGCGCGCGAGTCACCAGCCGTGGAGCGTTCACGGCGCCTTCTCCAGGACAGGCAGGGTAAATGTGATTGTCGTCGTCAGGTCGGGACGAATGGTCACCTGGTCTCGCCGCTCGCCGATGCGTTCATGCCACGCCACGACCGTATGCTCGCCCGCCGGCACGCCGTCGATGCTGAAGGTGCCGTCGGTGCCGGGAATCGTGAACCACGGATGATCAAACACGCGCGCGACCGCGCTCATGTGCGAATGAATCTGGCAGTACACCTTCACCAGCCCCGGCGTCCTGAAGGTGCGGGCGCGCGAGCTACCCGGCGGAAAGCGGCCCAGGTCGAAGGTGGCCGGTCGTGACAGTGAAAATACGTTGTGAAAGAACGGGTCCTGATTGGGAAACTCGACCACCGAACCGGCGGTGACCGCCACCACGTGCGGCACGAACTGCTCGTCTTTCTGGACGATTTTGGCTGGGGTGGCCGGCACGGGACCGGCCGGGCGAAGGCCCTCGAAGAATACGACCACGTTGCCGGCCTCGGCCTGGGCCATGGGACGCGGACCAACCGACCGGCGGTCGTAGGCTGAAGCCGGCGAAGGTGACTTGGCGGCGGTCAAGCGAACCACGCCCGCAAGCCTGCCGGTGGCGGGCCCCTGCGACGCGCGGGCGCCGTCGAGCGACAAGTCGTGGAGGGCCACCGTCAGGCCGGCTCCCAGGACGATGGCGCACGCGCGGGCGCTGAGGGTCATGGCCGGCCGACCGACCAGTTGAGGCGGGCTGCCGCAGTTATCCGGTCTGGGTACACGCGAATAAAAAGCAGTATACGTCCGGCGTACATGGATTCGAGTAGTGGTTGAATAGGGAACTCATGGGCTTTCTCATCGAACTCCGCCAGGCCTTGCGCGCGATGACGCGCGCCAGGGGACTGTTTCTCACCGTCGTGTTGACGCTGGCGCTGGGCATCGGCGCCAACGCCGCCATCTTCAGCGTCGTCCGCGGAGTGCTGCTGAAGCCGCTGGTCAATCGCGACGAGGCGCGGCTGATCTACCTTCGCCAGAGCGCCCCGGGGCGCAATGTCGATAACACCACGTTCTCGGTTCCCGAAATTCTGGACCTGCGCGGCCGGGTGAAGAGCATCGCCGCCTTTGGCGAGTTCTCCACCATCGGGTTCCTGATGGTCGGCCTGGGCGAACCGCGCCAGGTGCGCGCCGGCGTCGTCGACGGGCACTTCTTCGAGGTCATGGGTCTGCGGCCGGTACTCGGCCGCGCGATCGCCACGACCGACGATGGTCCCGCCGCGGCCGGCGTGGCCATGCTGACGCATCGATTCTGGATGACCACCTACAAGGGTGATCCGGCGGTTGTCGGCAAGGAGGTCAGGCTGGGGACGCGCACCGCCACCATCATCGGCGTGCTCGAGCCGTCGGTGCCGTACCCTGCGGACACCGAAGTGATCGCGAACATGGTCACCAGCCCGCATCACATGTCGGCCACCATGGTGACCGGCCGCGAGCATCGCATGACCGAGGTGTTCGGCCGGCTGGCGCCGGATGCCGACCTCGAGACCGCGCGCGCCGAACTGCGGGGCGTGCATGCCTCGATCGTGAGCGGATATCCCGAGGCCTATCCGGTGAAGGCCGACTTCCGCATCGACGCCCGGCTGCTGCGTGACCAGATCACCTCGCAGGCGCGCACGGTGCTGCTGGTCCTGCTGGCCGCGGCCGCGCTGATCTTCGTGATCGCGTGCTCGAACGTCGCCAACCTGATCCTGGCGCGTTCGGTGCGTCGCGAGTCGGAGCTCGCTGTCCGTGCCGCGCTCGGCGCGAGCACGGCGGCCCTCAGGAAGACCCTGCTGGCCGAGAGCCTGGTCGTCTGTGTCACCGGCGCGCTGGTGGGCGTCGCGCTCGCGCAACCCATGGTCTCGGTGCTCGGCCGCTACGCCGCCCGCTATTCGGTGCGGGCGCTCGACCTGAGCCTGGATCTGAGCCTGGTGTGGGCCGGTGCGCTATTGGCGATCATCGCCGCCGTGTTGTTGGCATTCGTGCCACGCCTGCCCGCGTCGGATGCCGCGCACGGCCTGGCGCAGGCCGGCAACAGCGCCCGCATGACCGGGTCCACCAGCCTGCGGCTGAAGGCCTTCGCGGTGACGCAGATTGCTGCATCGTTCTTGTTGCTGGCCGGCGCCGGCATGCTGGTGCGGACGCTGGTCGCGCTGCAGGCGGCGCGCCCTGGGATCCAGACCACCGGCGTCCTGGCCGTGAACGTGCCGGTGACGTCGTTCGGGCGCACTCGCGAGCAGGTGTTGAGCTTTTACCGCGACCTGCGCCGGCGGACGGAAGAGGTGCCTGGCGTGCGCAACGTCGCCTTGGGCACGGTCGTGCCCTGGCGGGACGTCAGCAACGTCGGCGGTGGCATGCAGTTCTCGGTCGAAGGCCGCGTCAAGGAAAACGGCGAGGAAGATCCGGTGGCGCGATCGCGGGCGGTGGGTCCCGGGTTCTTCGCCACGCTTGGCTTGCCGATTCTTGACGGCCGCGACTTCAACGACGCCGATCGGGCCGGCGCGGAGAAGGTGGTAATCGTCAGCCAGACGCTGGCCCAGCGCATGTTTGCGACCGCCGATGTGGTGAACCGCAAACTGTTCTGGACCGACCCGATTGGCAAGTTCATCAACCTCAGCCCGGAGCCGCGCCGCATTGTCGGCGTGGTCCCCGATCTCGACGATGCCAGCCTGACGCCGCAACCGACGATGACGGTCTACCAACCGTTCGAGCAGGAGGGCGGCGGCGGACGCCTGTTCGTGCACGCGGCCGGCGATCCTTACGCGCTGGTGCCGGCCATCACGCGGATTGTTCGCGAGATGGCACAGGACGTGCCGGTGGAGCGGCCATCGACACTGGGCGATGTGCGCGCCGAGGTGATGGCGCCGGATCGGCTGAATGCGCTGGTGTTCGGCGGATTTGCCGCCGTGGCTCTGGTGATTGCGGTGGTGGGGGTCGCCGGCGTGCTGGCGTTTTCGGTGAGCGGACGCACGCGCGAGTTCGGCATCCGCATGGCGGTCGGCTCGCAACCGCGCGAGATCCTGCGGCAGGTGCTTGGCGAGGGGATGTGGATGGGCGCGTTCGGCGTGGTCGCCGGCGTGCTGCTCGGCCTGGCGATCTGGCGCCTGGCCGGTGGCATCTTTCCCAACGTCCCGTTGCCGGGCATCGTCCCGGTGGTCGCCGCCGCCGCGCTGCTGATCGGATCCGCCGTCTGCGCCGCCCTGGTGCCCGCGTCCAGAGCCTCCCGCACCGACGTCATGCAAGCACTACGCACGGACTAGCCCCCATCCCCCGAGCCCCCCCAGCTCCCCAGCCCCCCCAGCCCCCCAGCCCCCTAATG
>JAKFYH010000014.1 GCA_021730945.1 Acidobacteriota bacterium
GCCGAACGGCGCCGGCTCGAAACTCGTCACTGAACTGCCGCCGGACTCGTCGGCCGGCCTTGCTTGATCCCATACGTGCCATCGTATCCACCTTTCGGAAGGTGTCCACGAAATCGGGTCAAGCTCAAAGCTGCCACTACTGTCACTACTGCCATGGCAGTAGTCTGACAGGCATAAACGTTCCACCCAATTTGCTACCGCCACTGCCACCCCCCGCAGGGGTGGCGTGGTAGGTAGTAAGGGCGAGTTCGGGAAGGGGAACGAGAGTCAATTTTAAGAGCCTGAGCGCGCCAGGGGCCTCCTGCTACCGTCCTTCAGGCTCGAAGAAGGGTGGCAGTGGTAGGCAGAGGGCAATTCAGCCTGGCACACAACTCAATGTAAACTGCGGCACCAATGTTTATGGCCAGCCACCGGGATGCCAGTTTGATACTTCGTTCACTCTACGGGGACATCGCGTTCGGATCCGCACCTTAGACTTATCGACTGACTGGCAAACGATCCGTTCGCAGCTGCTTTCAATTGGGACGTGGGCTGAAGCCTAGTCATGTGGCAACGCTAAGAGATTGGCAGCAAACACTTGTGGTCGGCACGCCGAGATTCGCGGCATAGCCTCAGAGTTTCCGGCCTAAGAGCCACAGCAGCCAGAATGCGGCCCTCGATCGGTTTGACAGACGACGTTCAACACTTTTCGCTGGGCAACGAAGAGCGTGAACCCCAAATAGATTGGAGAGTTCGGTGAGCCAAGAACTACAGTTCGCAGCACTGGTCCTCGGCGTAATCAATCTGATGGCGGTCGCGATCAGCCTAATTCTCGCATACAAGCAACTTCGGAAAGCTCATGAGTGGAATCGGCGAAAAGCAAGCCAAGACTTACTCTTTCAGATGGTCTCTGGCGACGTGCTTCAAATGCGCGTCACGCTTGAGCAAAGGTTCGGTGCCAGACCCTTTAATCAAGAGCAGCACTTTGACGATGTCTTGTCCGGACTACCAGAAGAAGAGCGTCGGGTAGTCCACTTCACTGCGCGAAATCTCTTGAATTACTACGAGACCGTTGCGATCGGCATCAAGAACAGCGTTCTCGAGGATGACATCTGCTTCGACTTCTTACAGGACGTCCTCCGGGCATATTGGCGATGGGCCTCACCCTTGACCAAAGAGCACAGGACGCTGACACCATTAACCTGGATCGAGCTCGAATATCTAAATCAAGCGTGGAGTGAACGAGCCCGCGTGAACCTGGAGCGACAGAAGAACCAAACTCGCGTCCCCGGGCGGGCGCGCACATAAGCCTCTCAGTCGGCGCGTCGCCGTCGAATCCCCTGTTCCTTGCAAACAGGAATCGCGTCTTGTTAGCCAGGGGCGATTAGTGCAAGGGGGTAACGCTCCGGCCCTGTACTTTCGCCTATGAAAGCACTAGGCTGTCATCAGGGGAATCCAATGCTATACAGGCGCGGTGAGATTTGGTGGTTCAGGATAAAGTTCGCGAGAACTGAGGTCCGGCAGTCAGCAAAGACCCGCTCGAAGGAGCTTGCGCGACGAGTGGAGCGTCAACGGCTGCGAGAACTAGAGGAAGGCTTTCACCGGCTCCCACGGCGGCAAGCTCCGTTGACGCTGGTCGCAGCGGCAGAACAATGGGTGCAAGGTCGTTCGCTTGTCTGGTCACCGAAGACGGCGCGAATTGAAAAAACCAGCGTAGAACACCTTAGGCCAATCCTAGGCCATCGGCTACTCACAGATATCACGCCTGAGAACATTTCCGACTACCAGCGGATCAGACTTGCCGAAGGCGCATCGCCCAAGACAATCAACCTGGAAGTGGGCACTGTTCGCGCTGTCCTCCGTCGCCATCGGTTATGGGCAAATCTTCAACCAGATGTCCGAATGTTGACGACAACCGACGATCACGGCAAGGCGCTTGGCGCAGTTGAAGAACAAGCCCTATTGAAGGCCTGCGCTGAAAGCCGCTCCTTAGCGCTGCTCCCTGCGGTAGTCGTTGCCCTGAATACCGGTATGCGCCACGGAGAGGTCCTCAACCTCCAGTGGAGGGACGTCGACCTTGCCGCACGGCGGGTGCTCGTCCGTCACAGCAAGACTCAAGCGGGAACCGGACGAGTGATCCCTCTCAATGACCATTCACTGACGGTGCTGGAGTTTCTGAACGGGCGCTTTCACGATCAGCAGCCAGATCACTATCTGTTCGCCTCGGAGCGATACGGGGTCTCTGGTGACTCGGCTCTTGCCCACTCATACGCTGCCGATCCGACGAAACCAATCAAAAGTCTCAAAGAGGCTTGGGAGAGAGCCAAAAGGGTTTCCGGGGTTAAGTGCCGCTTCCACGACCTGAGACGCACAGCCGCCACCAGGATGCTTGAGGGAGGGAGTCCATTGCTGGTTGTCGCGAGCATCCTTGGTTGGAGTCCATCGACTGCGGCTCGCATGGCAAAGCGCTATTGCCACATCGGGAACGTCGCTCAAATGAACGCGGTTGAAATGCTGATGGTTGACTGCGAGGTCGAGGCGACAGATGCAAGGGGGCACAAAGAGTGGCACAGTGACAATGCGCCTTCGCTCTCAGAACACCGTAAGTTGTTGAAACTAAGTGGCTCCTCGGGCTGGACTCGAACCAGCAACCCTCCGGTTAACAGCCGGATGCTCTGCCATTGAGCTACCGAGGAATACGGGCAGGACTTCCCTTGGTGAGAAGAACTCCCATCGTAAGACAGAACAGGCCCCCGCCGCAAGCATCACGGCCAACTGACCCCACATTTTCCCCGTCTAATGGCTCCATGACCAACCTTTGGGACGATGCAAGGTTCGCGATTCGGCATGTGCACCGGCGCCCGCTGTTTGCCGCCACGGTGATTGGCACCCTGGCCCTCGCCATGGCGGCCGCCACCACCACCTTCGGACTGGCCACCGCCGTCCTCGCCCGGCCCCTGCCCTTCGACGCGTCAGACCACCTGGTATTTGTCTGGGAAGCCGGCGAGGCTGGCGAGCCGTCGCGCGTCACCGCCTCGCGCTACTTCGCGTGGCGCAACGCCTCACCAGCGTTCACCAGCCTGGCGCTGTTCGGCGCCGCCGGCTTCACACTCGACCTGCCTTCGGGCGCCACCGCCATTGGCGGCGTGCGGGTCTCGGGCAACTACTTCCAGACCCTCGGCATTCAGCCCACGCTCGGCCGCACCTTCGCCGCCGCCGACGAAGCACCCGGCAACGAACAGGTCGTGATCCTCTCGCACGCGTTCTGGCAAACGCATTTCGGTTCGCGAACGGACGTCATCGGCCAGACGCTCCGCCTCAGTAACCAGCCCTACACCGTGGTCGGGATCATGCCGCCGGTGGTGTTTCCCGGCTGGGCGGTCAACCCGGCCAGCGTAACCCTTGACCCCGGCCAGCGCCAGTTCTGGGTACCAATCGCCCGCACACCGCAACTCGAACGAAGCAGCCGTGCCCACGTCTTCGGCGTCGTCGGACGCCTGGCCGACGGCGTGAGCGCGCAACAGGCAGAGGAGCTGCTGACGCGCGCCACCGATGCCACTGCGCCCGATGCGCACGGCGCGCACGTGGCGCCGTTTCGCGATCAGTTCGTGCGCGACGCGCGCACCCCACTGCTGACGCTGGCGGCAGCCGCGCTGGCGGTGCTGCTGATCGCGTGCGCCAACCTCGCGGCGCTCTACGCGTCGGCGTTCGAGTCGCGCCGAGGCGAATTCGCCCTGCGCGCGGCGATCGGGGCCGGACTCGGCCGGCTGGTCCGCCAACTCACCGTCGAAGCGCTGGTGGTGTCGCTCCTGGGTGGCGTGGCCGGCACCTGGCTCGCGCGCGCGGCGCTCACCACGCTGCCAGGCCTGTTGCCACCGTCCATTCCGTTCCTCACGGCACCGGCCCTCGACCTGCCCGTGATCGCCTTCGCGGTCGCCTTGTCGGTGATCGCCACGCTGGTCCTCACCGCCTGGCCGATTGCGCGGATGCTTGTCACCGCGCCGGCACCGCGCGGCGTGGCCGTGGCCCAGCGCGGCCACGTCTACCGCGGGCTGGTGGCCGCGCAACTGGCGATCACCGTGGCATTGACGATGGCCGCCGCGTTGCTGTCGCAATCGCTGCTCTCAGTGCGCGGACGCGACCCCGGCTTCGCCCTGGATCGGGTCTTTGTCGCCGATGTCGGCGTGCCGTCGCCCCAGCCGGCGTCGGCCCGGCCCATCATCACGGCCGAACAGGCGGTCCTTTTGGCCGTCGCCGCCCTGCCCGGAGTCGACGCGGTGGCCACCGCCTACGATCATCCGCTCGAAGCCAACTGGAGCCAGGGCGTCACCGTGACCGGCGACGTCAATGGACCCGAACAAGGCCGCTCCAGCGAACTGCGCATCGTCAGCCCCGGCTACTTCGACGCCATGGAGGTGGCGGTGATCGAGGGCCGCGCATTCACCGATCGCGACGACGTGGATGCGCCTGGCGCAGTGATGGTCAACGAGGCGTTCGCCCGCGAGCTGGGCGGCCGCGTCGTCGGCCGCGAGATTCGCTCGAACACCGCGCAGTTTCTCTACGGTGACGGCGCGCCCGGCACCTTCGCCATTGTCGGCATCGTCGGCAACGAACGGTCGCGCGGCCTCGAGCAGCCGCCGGGGCCGGCGGTGTACATGAGCACACGCCAGTTTCCGCAGGAGGCGTTCTCGCTGCTCGTGCGCACGGCCGGCCAGCCGATGGCGATCGCCGCCGATGTGCGCCGCACCCTGCGCACCGTCAATCCCGCCATCACCATGAGTCAACCCACGTCAGTCGATGCCCTGCTCGACCAGCAATTGGTCGCGCGGCGGGTCACCACGCAAGTGACGGGCGGATTCGCGCTCGCCGGCCTGGCGCTGGCGGCGCTGGGCATGTACGGCGTGCTCTCGATCATGGTGGCCGGACGCACGCGCGAGATCGGCGTGCACGTGGCGCTCGGCGCCTCGCCGGGCGCCATCGCGCGCGCCGTGGTCGGCGACAGCCTGCGCACCGCCGCCATCGGCCTGGCCGCGGGCGTGGCGCTGGCCCTCGCGGCCGGCCGCCTGCTCTCCAGCCTGCTGGTCGGCGTCACCGGGCAGGACCCGGCCACTCTCGCCGCCGTGGCGGGTTGCTTGCTGGTGCTCTCAGCCCTGGCAGCGTTGGCGCCGGCGCGGCGGGCCGCGCGCGTCGATCCGGTCGTGGCGTTACGCGCCGACTAGACACCTTGTCAGGGTGACGGGAAAGGCAGAAAGTGTAGGACGTGACCACGTCCCTCGCCTCCCCTCGCCACGTCCCCGGCCCATCGTCGTGGATGCCGGGCGGTGCTTACTGGGCGTTTCGCAAGGACCCGCTCGCCTTCTTCACCGACACCGCGCGCACCCACGGCGACCTCGCGGCGTTCGCGTTCGGTCCACAGCAGGTCTACCTGGTCAGCCGGCCGGAATGGATCGAAGACATCCTGGTGAAGTCGGCGGGCAAGTTCGCCAAGGGCGTGGCACTCGAGCGGGCCAAGGCGCTGCTCGGCAACGGCCTGCTGACCGCCGAGGGGCCACAACACCTCAAGCAGCGGCGCATGATCCAGCCGCTCTTCCATCGCCAACACGTCCAGGGCTTCGCCGACGCCATGGTCGGCCACGCCACGCGCTGGCGCGACCAGGTCACACCCGGCGCCGACCTCGACATCACCAGGGAAATGAGCGCCCTCACCCTCGCCATCGTCGGAGAAACCCTGTTCTCGAGCGACGTGCAAGGCGATGCGGACGAGGTGCGCGACGCGCTCGCTGACGCGGTGTCGGGATTCGCCTATGCGTTCATCCCCGGAGTGGCCACGCTGTCGAAACTGCCCCTGCCGATGTTCACGAAGATCCGCAAGGCGCGGGAGCGGCTCGACCGCGTCATTCATCGCGTGATCGCCGAGCGTCGCGCCGGCCAGCGCCAGTCACAGGCCTCGCCCGGCCGGCTCGACCTGGTGTCCATGCTGCTCGCCGCGCGCGATCCCGAGAACCCGGACGATACCGGGATGAGCGACCAGCAGATTCGTGACGAGGCCATGACCATCTTCCTCGCCGGCCACGAGACGACGGCCAATGCCATGGCGTGGACGTGGCACCTGCTGGCGTCGGCGCCCGCGGTGGAAGCGCGCCTGCACGAGGAACTGGCGTCAGTGTTGGACGGACGAATTCCGGCGGTGGCCGACGTGCCGAAGCTGGAATGGACGCGCGCGGTGGTGTCGGAGTCGATGCGGCTATTCCCGCCGGCATGGACCATGGGCCGGCGCGTACTCGAACCGCACACGATCGGCGGACACGCGATCGCGAAGAACGCCCTGGTGATCATGAGCCAGTGGGTGGTGCACCGCGACCCGCGGTGGTGGCCCGACCCCGAGCGCTTCGACCCGGCCCGATGGCTCCCATCATCATCTGCGTCGCGTCCGCGTTATGCCTACTTTCCGTTTGGCGGCGGATCGCGTGTCTGCATCGGCGAATCGTTCGCGTGGACCGAGGCCGTCCTGCTGCTCGCCACCATCGCACAGCGGTGGCGCTTCACACGGTCCGGCCATCCCGCGCCCACCACCGAACCGCGCATTACTTTGAAACCGAAAGGGTTGAGGTTGAAAGCCGACCCCCGGTAACGGCGCCGGGCGTCATAAGATGGAAGTGATGCCCGCCCTCGTTGCCGACCACCTGCGCAAGACCTACGTCAGCGGCGAATCAACCGTGACGGCGCTGGCCGATGTGTCGTTCACGGTGGCAAAGGGCGACTTCGTGGCGCTGATGGGGCCGTCGGGCTGCGGCAAGTCGACGCTGCTGCATGTTTGCGGTGCCATGGATCGCGCCTCGTCCGGCCGCATCGTCCTCAACGGCCAGGACCTGGCCACGCTCGGCGACGATGGGCTTACGCGCGTGCGGCGCGAGCAGGTCGGCTTCGTGTTCCAGTTCTTCAACCTGCTGCCCACCCTCACCATTGCCGACAACATCGCGCTGCCCTGCCTGCTGTCGGGCATGCACGGTGCGACCGCCGACGCCCGTGCCAGGGCGCTGGCCGAACGGGTAGGCATCGCGCATCGGCTCTCGCACTACCCGCAGCAGGTGTCGGGCGGCGAAATGCAGCGCGCGGCGATCGCCCGCGCGCTGGTGCACGAACCGGATCTGCTGGTGGCCGATGAACCGACCGGCAACCTCGATTCCGAGAACGGCGCCAAGGTGATGGCCCTGCTGTCGGAGCTGAACCGGGAAATGCGGGTCACCGTCCTGCTGGCCACGCACGCGGCCGACGTCGCGGCAGCCGCCACGCGCATCCTGCACATGCGCGACGGCAAGTTCGAGGGGGACCGGCAAACCTGAGGGTTTGTCGCCATTACCGTGCGGCTCTTCACCCAATTCATCCTGCGCCCCCTGGCCGCCGACAAGATGCGGACCGCCACCACCATCCTCGGAGTGGCGCTGGGCATCGCGGTGGTGGTCGCGATCCAGCTGACCAACGCCAGTTCGATCCGCGGTTTTGAAACCGCGCTCGAAACCGTCGCCGGCAAGACGGCGGTGGAGGTGGTCGGCACCGGCGGTCTCGACGAAGACACCCTGCCGTCGCTCAACTGGCTGCGCGAATACGGCGTGGCCAGTCCGGTGATTGAAGGCAACGCCGCACTCGTGATCGGCGACCTGGAGACGCTGTCGCGGCGCGACATGGAGGCCGTGCGCGTACTCGGGGTCGACATTCTGCGCGACATGCCGTTTCGCGACTACCAACTGCTGGATGTCGGCCAGGACCGGGACACCGCGGTGGAGACGGCCGCGCCGCGAGGGACGGCCCCGCCGGCGCCAGCCCCGGTCCCCAACGTGACGACGCAGCAGTTCCTGGAGATCCTTACCGACGAGCGGTCGGTGGTAATCAGCGAGAAGCTGGCGACCCGCCGGGGCCTGGTCATCGGCAGCCAGTTGCGGATGATGTTTGGCGACCGCGTGAACAGCTACGTAATTCGCGGCCTGCTCAAGAACGAAGGGCCGGCGCGCGTGCTGGACGGCAACTTCGTGCTGATGGACATTGCCGCGGCGCAACTGGCTTTCGATCGGCTCGGCCGCATCGACCGGCTGGATGTGCTGCTGACGGCCGGCGCCGACGTCCAGGGCACGCTCGCCGCGATCACCGCCCGGTTACCTCCCGAACTGACCGCGCAACCGCCATCGCGCCGGGGCCAACAGGTCGAGACGATGCTCGCCGCGTTCCACGCCAATCTGACCGCGCTGTCCTGGATCGCGCTGATTGTCGGGCTGTTCCTGGTCTACAACACCGTCACCATTTCGGTGGTGGCGCGCCGCCAGGAGATTGGCACGCTGCGGGCGTTGGGGCTGACCCGGCTCAAGGTGCTGTTCCTCTTCCTCGGCGAGGCGGCGGCGCTGGCGGTGGCCGGCATCGGTGTCGGACTGGGCCTCGCCCGCCTGCTGGCCGACGCCGCCGTGGCCATGACCTCGGCCACCGTGAGCACCATCTACATTGCCACGGCAGCAGCGCCGCCCGACCTGGACTGGGGACACGTGTGGCTGGCCACGGCCATGGGGCTGCCGCTGTCGCTGCTGGCCGCGGCGGTGCCGGCGCTCGAAGCCAGCCAGGTGCAGCCCACGGCGGCCATGCGCGGCAACGACACGCTCGACATGCGCGTGCGCCTGCGTCCGGCCATGTTGATGGCGCCGCTCACGGTGCTGGCGCTCGCCTTCGGCCTGACGCAACTGGGTCCGGTGAACGGACGGCCGCTGTACGGGTACCTGTCGGCGTTCGCGATCGTGATCGGCACCGGGTTGCTGGTGCCGGCGATCATGTATGGCCTCGCGCGGGTGAGCCGGGAAGCGCTGCGGCGGCGTCTGGGCGTGGAAGGCCTGCTCGCCCATGCCAACCTCACGTCCGCAATTCCGCGCCTGTCGATCTCGGTAGCGGCACTTTCGGTCAGCCTGTCGATGATGGTGGCCATCGCGATCATGATTGGCAGTTTCCGCGACACCGTCGTCTACTGGGTGGGCCAGACGCTGCAAGCCGACCTGTTCGTCGGTCCGGGCATCAGGCCGACCGTGGGCCAGGAACCAACCCTGTCGCCGACGGTGATCGAGGCGGTGCGGCGTCACCCGCGGGTCACGGCCATCGACAGCTTCCGCAACGTCGACCTGGTCTACGAGGGCAAGCTCACGGTGCTCGGGGCCGGCACGTTCAGTGTCGTGCTGGACCACGGTGCGGTGCTGTTCAAGAGCCCGGCCAACGCCCGCGACCGGGTGCGCGAAGCCATCGGCCAGGACGGCGTCATCATCTCGGAAGCCTTCTCGCACAAATTCGGCAAGCGCGAGGGCGACACGCTCACGCTGCCGACACCGAAGGGCCTGCACGGTTTCCAGGTGGCCGCGGTCTACTACGACTACTCGAACGATCGCGGCGTCGTGATCATGGACGCCGGCACCTTCCGCCGCTACTACGGCGACCTGGCTCCGAGCGGCCTGGCCGCGTTTCTCACACCCGGCTCGGACCCGGAACTGGTGCGCATGGAGATCCTGGCGACACTTGATGAGGGGCACCGCGCCTTCATCTTCAGCAACTGGTCGCTGCGTGAAGAGGTGCTCCGGGTGTTTGACAGCACGTTTGCCATTACCTACGCCCTCGAGCTGATTGCCATCGTCGTCGCCATGCTCGGCGTCGCCGGCACGCTGCTGGCCCTCGTGCTCGAACGCCGCCGCGAGCTGTCACTGCTGCGCCTGACCGGCGCCAACCAGGACCAGGTGCGCAAGATGGTGATTATCGAGGCGGCGCTGATCGGCGCCGTGAGCCAGGGCATCGGCCTGGTGATGGGGTTTGCGCTGTCGATGGTGCTGATCTACGTGATCAACGTGCAGAGCTTTGGCTGGACCATCCAGTTTCACATGCCGACCTGGTTCCTGATCCAGGCGTCGATTGCCGTGGTGATTGCCACCGCGGTCGCGGGAATCTATCCGGCACGTCGGGCCGCGCAACTGGTGCTGTCGCATGAGGAATAGTTCAAGGTGCTGGGGTGCTGAGGTGCTGAGGTGCTCAAGTGCAGTGGTGCTCGCCGTGGCCATTTTGATGGGCGTGTCGATGGCCGGCCAGGCCCCAAGCCCAAGGCCCCAGGTGCCAGGCTCCGAACCCAAGGCCCCGTGGAAGGACGCCACCGCGGGCTTTGCGCATGTGTTCCCGCGCGATCATGCTTCGCATCCCGACTACAAGATCGAGTGGTGGTACTACACCGGCAACGTGAAGACCACGAGCGGCCGGAGGTTCGGCTACCAGATCACATTCTTCCGGGTCGGCATCGATCCGGCGCCGGCCAACCCGTCGAAGTGGGCCATTCGCGATCTCTATATGACCCACCTGGCCGTCAGCGATCCCTCGGGCCGCCGCTATCGCTATGCCGAGAAGCTGTCGCGCGGAGGGCCGGGCCTGGCCGGTGCCCGGACGGATCGCTACGAAGTGTGGAATGACCGGTGGATGGCGAATCTTGACGGGAGCCGGCATCTGCTCAGGGCGTCGAGCCCACAGGCCGCGATCGAGCTCACGCTGGACGAAGGCAAGGCGCCGATCATCCACGGTGTCAACGGCATCAGCCAGAAGGGCGCCCTGGCCGGCAACGCCTCGCACTACTACTCACTCACCCGCATGCCGACCCGCGGCTCGATTACCGTCGATGGCGAACGCTTCGAAGTGACCGGCGACAGCTGGATGGACCACGAGTTTGGCACCAGCTTTCTGGAAGAGGGCCAGCGCGGCTGGGATTGGCTGTCGATGCAACTCTCAGATGGCCGCGAGCTGATGCTTTACCAGTTGCGGCGAGACGATGGCAGTGTCGACCCGCGGTCGAGCGGCACGCTGGTGGGCGCCGATGGCAAGACCAGGCACTTCGACGTCACCGCGTTCACGCTGACGCCCGGACAAGCCAGCTTCAAGTCAAAGAACGGTGCGGTCTATCCCCTGGAATGGTCCATCGCCATCCCGTCGGAACAACTGGACCTGAAAGTCACGACGCCGCTGGCCGACCAGGAGCTGTCGCTCGAGCGTTCGACCGGCGTGGCCTACTGGGAAGGGATGATCGACGTCGGCGGTACTGCCGCCGGCCGCCCCATCACCGGCTCGGGTTACCTGGAGATGACCGGCTACTTCGGCAGCCTCGGACGGGTGCTGTCAGGGCAGTAGGAATCCGAGCGACGGGCGGCAATCCTGCCTGGCCTGACCGGACCGACGATGGCGGCGCGACACCGGCGGGTTGCCCGCTGTGCTAGCGTGACCGACACATGCCGGATCACTTCGACCTGCTGATTACGGGCGCCCATGTCGCCACAGGCGCCTCGATCGCACCCGCCACCATCGCGGTAACCGGTGGCCGCATTGCCGCCCTCCTGGATTCCGCCGCGCGGCCACCGGCCGCTGAGGTGATCGACGCCGGCGGCCTGCACGCGCTGCCTGGGCTCATCGATACGCACGTGCACACGCGCCACCCCGGCATTGCCGGGCGCGAAGATTTCCAGTCGGGCACCGCTGCGGCCGCCGCCGGTGGCATCACCACGTTGTTTGAGATGCCGATTGCCACAGTGCCGGCTAACAGTGCCGCCGGCGTGGGGCGCCGCGTGGCCGCGATGACGCCCCAGGCGCACATCGACTTTGCGCTCTACGGCGGCGCGGGCCACGAAAACCTGCACGACATTGCCGCCCAGGCGGCGGCCGGCGTGGTGGCGTTCAAGACCTTCCTGCAGCCGCCGCCGCCCACCCGCCTCGACGAGTTCTTCGGCCTGTGGTGCACCGACCATGCGGCGCTGCGGGGCGTGATGGCCGCGGTCGCGGCCACGGGCCTGCGGCACTGCTTTCACTGCGAAGACACGCCGATGTTCCAGGTCTTGCAGGCGAAGCTGGAAGCGGCCGGCCGGCGGCGCGGGCGGGCCCACGCCGAGAGCCGCCCGGCCATTGTCGAAGAGGTCTCAGTGGCGACGGTGCTGGCACTGGCTGCCGAGTCTGGTGGCCCGGTAGGCGTAGTGCACTGCTCGAGTGCGCGCTCGGCCCAGCTGGTGGCCGATGCGAGGGCGCGCGGCATCGACGCCACCGTGGAGACGTGCCCGCCGTACCTGTTCTTCACCGACGAGGCCCTTGATCGCCTCGGACCGTTTGCCAAGTGCAACCCGCCGCTGCGGTCGGAAGCGGGCGTGCTGGCGCTGTGGCGTGCCCTCGACGCGGGTCTCATCCACTACATCGGCACCGATCATTCGCCGTTCCTGGCCAACGAGAAGTCCTCGGCCGCCGACGACATTTTCAAGGCGCCGCCGGGACTGTGTGGCCTCGAGGTGATGGCGCCGTTGATGCTCACGGCGGTGTCCGACGGCCGGCTCACGCTGCCGCGCATGGTGGAGCTGTGCTCCACGCGCGCCGCCGAGCTGTTTCGCCTGGCGGGGAAGGGACGGGTGGCCGAGGGCGCCGATGCCGATCTCACGCTGGTGGATCTCGGCGCGGAATGGACCTACGACCGCCGGCAGGCAATCACCAGGTCGCGGGACAACATGGCCATCTACGACGGCGTACGCCTTCGCGGCCGCGTCGTCTCGACCTTTGTCCGGGGCGTGCGCGTGTTCCACGAAGGCGCCATCACCGGGGCGGCCGGCCACGGCCGGTTCGTGAGGCCGTCGTGACGCCCATCCTCGGTATCGTCACCATCGGGCAGACGCCGCGTCCCGACCTGGCCGAGGCGTTTGGCGCCGAGGCGGTGAACCAACTTGTCCGCGAAAAATCTGCGGCTGGAGGTCTATGGCGCCTCGTATACGATGCGGCCCGCCACCAGCGTCAGCCGGATGGCGCCCTTCAGCAATGCCTCCGGGTTCTGGGTTCCGACAACGAGCGGATCGATGTCCATCACCGTGATGTCGGCGGCGCGTCCCACGGCCAGCGTGCCGCGGTCGGCTTCGGCAAACCCCGCGTACGCGGCCCACGTCGAGTAGCCGCGCACGGCCTCTTCGGGCGTCATGCGTTGCGCCGGGTACCAGCCGCCCGCGGGCTGCAGCGTCTTGTCGCGGCGGGTCACTGCCGCGTGCAGGCCGTAGAAGATCGAGTGGTCGGAGCCCGTGAGGTCCGAACCAAAGGCCAGGCGGACGCCGTTTTGGCGGAACGTGCGCCACGCATAGGCGCCCTTCACCCGCTCGGGCCCAAGGCGGGTTTCGGCCCACGGCTTGTCTTCAACCGCGTGTGGCGGTTCCACCGAGGCAATCACTCCGAGTGCCGCGTAGCGGGCGAAGTCGTCCGGGTGCACGACCTGTGCGTGCTCGATGCGGTTGCGGTTGTTGCGCACGGCCGGGTTGCCGTCCTGCACCGACTTGATGAAGTCGAGCGTTTCGCGGTTGCCGGCGTCGCCGATGGCGTGGATGCCGACCTGGAAGCCTGCCGCCATCATCTCAGCGACCAGGGCCTGGTCGAACCCGTAGTTGCCGCCGCTGACGCCGCGGTGGCCCTTCTGATCGGCGTAGTCGTCAATCAGGCGCGCCCCGCGCGACCCGAGCGAGCCGTCGTAGTACGCCTTCACCGAGCGCACGCTCAGCATACCGGCCGGATCGAGCCGTGGGCCTTGTGCCAGCCATGCGCGGCTGAGCGCTGCGTCGCGCGCCGACAGCATGGCGTACACGCGCACCGGCAGTTCCCCAGAGGCGTCGAGCGCTTCGAACGCCGTCATCAGTTCGGCGTCGGCACCGGCCTCGTGCACACCGGTGTAGCCGTCGCGGGCCATGCGCTTCAGCCCGGCCAGCACCCAGGCGCGGGCCTGGGCCGGCGTCGGCGGGGGCACGGCTCCCTCGAGCAGCGTCACGGCGCGGTTGAGCAGCGTGCCGGTGGGCTCGCCCACGGCGTCCTTCAGAATCTCGCCGCCGACCGGCGGCTTGGTGGCGCGGGTGATGCCGGCCTTTTCGAATGCCAGCTTGTTGCCCCACACCGCGAACCCGTGCAGGCTGTCGAGCACCACGGGGTGGTCAGGCACCTGCATGCTCAGCAACTGCATGGTGGGGTAGCGGCCGGCCCACGCGCCTTCATCCCAGCCCCGGCCCACTACCCACTCGCCCTTGGGCACCTTGGCCGCGTAGGCCACCGTGCGGGCGACCGCTTCCTCTTCGGTGGCGACACCGGTCAGGTCCAGTTGCGTCTCGGCCTGGCCGAGCTCGCGAACGTGCACGTGCGCATCGACCAGACCGGGGAGTGCCGTCGCACCCTTCAGGTCGACGACGCGCGTGGCGGCGCCGCGGTAGCCTTCGGCTTGCTGTGCAGAGCCGGTAAAAACAATGCGGCCGGCACGGACAGCAATGGCCTCGGCATCGGGCCGCCAGCCCTCGTTCGAGTGTGGCGCATTGGCGGCCGGGGTGCCGTCGGCGGCGGGGTCGGCCCACGTGAAGGTGTAGACGCGCCCGTTGGTCAGCAACGTGTCGGCGGGTTCCACTTCCGGCGCAGTCGTGCACGCGGCCGTGACGAGAAGGGCACAGGCCGAACCCAGCACAGCTCGAGTCGTCATGCCGAACAGGATAGCGCAGGCTTGCCGCCGGCGGGCCTGACCGCGAACGCGCTGGCCAAGCGCCTTCACGTGCCGGCGCCGCGGATCAACGACCCCGTGCGCGAACGGCGGGGCGTCTCCGCCGACACCGCCATGCGGCTGGCGCGGTACACAGGGGAAGCGCTGGTCAGGACGCTTGCCGCAGCCGTTCAAACCGGCAGGCCCAGCTCGTAAAGCAGGCGCGTGATACCATTACGGATATCCAAGAGGAGTATCCATGTCGGCTATCTCACTCAAGCTCCCCGAAGACCTGCTCGCCGCCGCGGGCCGCTGCGCCGAGGCCTTGCAACTGACGCGGGCCGAGTACATCCGCCGCGCCGTCGAACAGATGAACCGCGGCACGCAGGAGCGCCTGCGCGCCCGGCGCCTGCGCGACGCGTCGCGCAAGGTGCGCGGCGAGAGCATGCGGGTCAACGAGGAATTCGCGGCCATCGAACACGACGTCGATGCGTAAACGCGGCGAAATCTGGCTCGCCGACCTCAACCCTCGTCGGGGAACCGAAGCGGGCAAGACGCGCCCGGTGATTGTCGTCCAGGCGCAGGCTCTGCTCGATGCGGAGCATCCGTCAACGCTGATTGTGCCCCTGACGACGCAACTGGTGGATGATGCAGCACCGTTGCGCATTAGGATTCCCGCGGCGGGCAAGCTGAAGAAGGATTCTGACGCCCTGATCGACCAGGTGCGCGCCATCGACAATGCCCGACTGGTGCAAGGTCCGTTGGCCAGACTGCTACCGAGCCAGATCAAGGCCCTCGACCACGCGCTGCTCGACGTCTTCGACTTGCCGGCGGTTTAATCGCGCAACGGCTCAACCTCGGCCGTATAATCCAGCCACACTCGACTCGCGCGGTTCGAGCGCGAAGCCAAGACCCTGGCGTCGCTGAACCATCCCCACATCGCAGCCATTCACGGCTTCGAGAAGTCTTCGGGCGTGCAGGCACTCGTGATGGAGCTGGTCGAGGGCGAGGACGAAGCGGCTGGCATTGATGATTGCCAATCGACCGATTTAGCGACTGTCTGGTGATGGACAATTCCTGAGATTGGGTGACTCGATTGGGGAATGCCGAGTTCGTGATGGCGCTGATTGACCGGCTCGTCGCGCCGGTCTCGCGATTCGAGCAACCAATCGAGGGTCGCCCAATCACGCCATGGATTCAGAGAATCGCGCAACCGCGAAATCACGCAACAGTCGGCAATCGGTCGATCCTCGATTGTCAATTCCTCCCCTACCGTATAATCCCCGGATGCTGACCAAGGGAACCACACGAACCATTGGGGCGTTGGCCTGTGCGGCGATGCTGGCCACGGCCATGAGCGCCGCCGAGCAGGCACCTGCGGCACCCGCCGCCCGCCCTGCACCCGCCGCCCCCGTGAGCCGCTTCCCCGATCTCCAGGGCATGTGGAACGGCGGCACGCGCGCCCGGCCGATCAACAGTGAAACCGCGCCCTGGACCAAGGACAACTTCCCCGTGCTGAACGAACGCGGTCTCGCGTTCCAGAAGGTCTTTGACGAGGCGATCGCGCCGAAGTACGACTGCGTGCCCTCATCTTCGCCGGCCATCCAGTACGACCCGTACTACATGCAACTGATGCAGTGGCCCGACCGCGTCGTCATGCGCTACGAGAAGGATGACCAGACGCGCACCGTCTGGCTCGATGGCCGCAAGCCCACCATCCAGGACTACAGCCTGCAGGGCTTCTCGGTCGGCCGCTACGAGGGCGACTTTCTGATCGTTGAAACCGACCACTTCCTGTTCGACATCACCGGCTTTGACGACTACAACGGCATTCCGTCCTCGTCGCTGAAGAAGGTGACCGAGAAGTACTGGAAAGAGAACGGCGAGCTGAAGCTGACGCTGACGCTCGAGGATCCGCTGATCCTCCGCAAGCCGGCGTCCTACACCACGCGCTGGCTGCCGGCGGCGCCTGGCTACCAGCTCGAAGCCTGGGAGTGCGACGCCGAGTCGTCGCGCGCGCCGATCAAGATGATGGTTCCGAAGTACAAGTGAGGGGAAAGCAGAAACCTATGAACGCACACAGACTCATCCTCGCCGGTGCCGTGTTGGCGGCGGCCGCCGTGGCGGCACCGGCCATCGCGCATCACTCAAGCGGCCCGTTCTACGACCCGACCAAAAAGGTCGAGGTCAAGGGCGTGGTGACCAAGCTCAACATCCGCAACCCGCACTCGTTCCTCTATCTCGACGTCGACGAGAAGGGCACCAAGGTCGAGTGGCAGGTGGAGATGGGCACCGGCGCGCAGTTGGCGCGCAACAACCTGACGGTGGAAACGCTGAAGCCGGGCACGGAGATCCGGGTCGCGGGACAGCCGTCGCGCGCCGAAGGCTCGCACGGCATGTGCTGCATCCAGTTGCTGATGAAGGCCGACGGCACCGCGATCCTGCGCGGCACCGTGCCGAAGGAGCCGGGATACTAGTTCCGGCGACGTGACCGACCTGTTCACCTCGATCGAGGGCTCGACTCTGGCCGCCTGGGTGCGGGAGTCGCCCTCGATCTGGGCCTACGCCACCATCCTCACCCTCCACACCGCCGGCCTCGCCATCGTCGTCGGCACCAACGTCGTGATCGACCTCCGCCTGCTCGGTTGGGCGCCAGGCATTCCCACTTCGGCGTTGCAATCGCTCGTGCCCATCATGTGGACCGGTTTCGCGATCAATTTCGCGTCGGGGGCACTCTTGTTCATCGCCGACGCCACGACCAAGTCCGGGCAGATCGTGTTCTGGGTGAAGTTGGTGTGCATCATCGTCGCCCTGCTCGTTGCGCGAGCCGTGGCGAAGCGACTCGGTCCGGCTGAAGCCGGACGCCACGTTGCTGCCGACTCGAACTTGCGACGGCTTGCGACACTATCGCTCTTCCTCTGGGCAGCGGCCATCGTGGCCGGACGCCTCATGGCGTATCTGTAGCCATGCCGGACCTGATGCCGTTCGCACAGTGGCTGCGCGCCACCGCCGCCTCAGACTGGATCAACAGCAGCCGGTGGCTGTGGCCGCTGTGCGAGAGCCTGCATTTCATGGGGCTCAGCCTGCTGATTGGCATCACCGGGTTTTTCGACCTGCGGCTGATGGGTTTTTTCCAGCGCGTCTCGATCGGCGCGGCGCGCGCGCTGATGCCCGTCGCGCTGGCAGGATTCGCGATCAACGTGGTCACGGGCCTCGTCTTCCTGATCGGGTTGCCCGAGCAGTACTTCAACAATCGCGTCTGGTGGTTCAAGGTCGCCTTCCTCGCGCTGGCCGGCCTCAACGCCGGCTTCTACGAGACGCGGCTGTCGGCCAAGGTGCTGGCTGTCGGGCCCGGCGGCGACCTGCCGCGAGCGGCGAAGCTGGTCGGCTTCGTCTCACTGGTATCGTGGTTCGCGGTGCTCTACTGCGGCCGGATGCTGGCGTTCATCGGCGACGCGTTCTAAGCCGCAGATTCAACGCAGACTACGCAATCAGACTGTGTCCGTCGATTCGGCCGTCATTTGACATGATAGATCCGTGAGAGTGGCCATCGTCGGTGCCGGCATCGCGGGGCTGTCGGCCGCGTCTGAACTTCGCAAACGCGGCCACCACGTCGTGGTGTTCGAGCGCGCGCGGGGGCCGGGCGGGCGGTGCGCCACCAGGCACGTGAGCGGGATCGAGATGCCCAAGAGCGCGGCCGGCGCCACCCTCGCTTTCGATCACGGCGCACAGTACTTCACGGTACGTGACCCGCGTTTTCAGGTCGTGGTCGACGGCTGGCTGCGCGAGCGGGTGGCCGGTGTGTGGCCAGGCCGGCTGGTGAGCTTCGACAGCGAAGGCTGGGAAGATGTGGCCGGTCACACCGTCCGCTACGCCGGCCTGCCGGGCATGAGCGCCATCGCCTGGGCAATGGCCGGCACACTCGACGTGCAGTACGAGCAGCGCATTGAGTCGCTCGACCCGCTGCTCGCTCGGTTCGACCGGGTGATTGTCGCGGTGACGGCCGAGCAGGCCAGGCCGCTCGTGGCGCACATCCCCGACCTCTCATCACAGCTATCGCGCGTGGTCACCCGGCCATGCTGGGCGGTGCTGGCCGCATTCGACGAGCGGGTGGCCGCGCGCTTCGACGCCGCGTTCGTGCACGGCAGTCCGCTGGGCTGGGTGGCCCGCAACGGGTCGAAGCCCAAGCGGGAATGGAAGGTCGAGACGTGGGTGCTGCACGCCACTGCAGCCTGGAGCACGGCGCACATCGACGACGACCCCGAGGTCGTCGGGTCATTCCTGATGGAAGCGTTCCACGACCTCGTCTCCTCGGGCCTGCCGCATGCGTTCTACGCCACGGCGCACCGCTGGCGTCACGCGGTCGCCGATCCGCCGCTGGCGGTGGGCGCGATTCATCACGCGCAATCGCGAGTGACGCTGTGTGGAGATTGGTGCCTGGGGTCGCGGGTTGAAGATGCGTTTCTGAGCGGGTGTGCGGCGGCCTCAAGCCCCACGACCTAGGACCCGAGTCCTTACTCCTTCGGAAGCCCCTTCTTCTTGTTTGGCTTCACGACCCGGCCCCGGTCGCCGCCGGTCCAGCGCATTTGCACCAGTGTGCCAAACGCGCCCAGCCCAATCCAGGCCCACGGCAACCACGACATCCCGGGTGCCGGGTTCAAGGGATACGCCACCCACACGTCGCCCTGCGCGGCCGCCTTCAGCGGGCCACTATCCCCCATCAACGCCAGGCCGCCGACCAGCAGCGTCCAGGCGCCGCCGAACGCCGTGCCCAGGATGATCACGTAGCGCTGCAGCCAGGTCGCCAGCACCGCGCCGGCCACCGAGAACAGGACCACGATAAATGGGTGCGGGTCGCCTTCGACCTGCGTCCAGATCACATTGACAATCAGCGCGCCGATGCCGGCGCCAACCAGCGCCACGCCCACGAAGTAGGCGGCCAGCAGCAGGGCCGCGCCGGCGATGCCGCCGACCAGGGCGCCAATCACCATCGGCGTGGTGTCGGTGGCACCAAACAGCGAACTGGCGGCCAGCGCGCCGATGATGAAACCAAACAGGCCCAGCACCACCTTGAACAGGCGGTAGCCGAGGAAGCAGGCGAGAAACCCGCCGGCCAGCAGGACGGCGGCCGCTGGGACTTGATAGGCGGCGGGAAGCATGGGGTAGCCGATTCTACACTTCCCGGCGCCCGTCCATCGCTTTCCCGACCGTGAGGTCGTCGGCGTAGTCGATGTCGCTACCGACCGGGATCCCGGTGGCAATGCGCGTAACCTTGACGCCGAGCGGCTTGAGCAGCCGCGCCAGGTAGATGGCCGTCGCCTCGCCCTCGACGGTGGGATTGGTGGCGAGAATCACTTCATCGACGCCGTCCACGCCAATCCGCGCGAGCAGGCCCTTGATCTTGAGGTCGTCCGGGCCGACGCCCTGCAGCGGCGAGATGGCGCCCATCAAGACGTGAAACACGCCCTTGAAGCCGCCGGTGCGGTCCACGACATTCACGTTCTGGGGTTCTTCGACCACGCAAATGACGCGGTGATCGCGGCCCTCGTCGCCGCACATCGGGCACGGGTCGCTGTCGGTGATGTTGTTGCAGGTAGTGCAGTAGGTGACGCGATCCTTGACCTCGCGGATGGCCTGGCACAGCCGCTCGGTTTCCTCGCGCGGCGTGCGCAGGATATGAAAGGCCAGCCGCTGGGCGCTCTTGGCGCCCACGCCGGGCAATCGCTTGAACTCGTCGACCAGGTCCTGCAGGGACTGGGGCAGGGACATCAGAGTCCCGGGAGGCCCATGCCGCCGAGCATGCCGCCCATCTTGTGCTTCATCGCTTCATCGACCTTGCGATGCGCATCGTTGACGGCGGCCACGATGAGATCCTGGAGCATGGCGATATCGTCCTTCGACACCACCTCGGGATCGATGGCCAGCCGCTGGAGGTGCTTGTGGCCGTTCACGGTCACGGTAACCATGCCGCCGCCGGCATCGCCCTGCACGGTCAACTGCGACATCTCCTGCTGCAGGCGCTCCTGCATCTCCTGCGCCTGCTTCATCATGTTCTGGATGTTCATTGGGTCTTGGGTCTTGGGTCCTGGGTCCTGGGTCCTGAGTCCTGGGTCCTGAGTCCTGGGTCCTGGGTCCTAGCGCTCTTCAATCGTCGTCTTGTCGACCGGGAAGATCTCCAGCACGGCCTGCACCGTGGCATTCGCCATCGCCTCCGCCTTCACGTCGTCCGGAGTTCCCGGCTTCGCGGCGGCAGACTGGCTCCGGGGCGCTGCCACCGGCGACCCCAGGGTACTCGGTGCCGGCGCAGCCGGCGCATCACCCTCGGCGACGACGATCGTAATCGGGACGGCGCGGCCCGCCACCTTCTCGGCGATCGTCGACAGCCAGGCCTTCTGATCGTCGCACTGCCCCTTCGCGTTCTTCTTGTTCGCCTGGAACGAAAAGACGATGCGGTCGGCGGACACGTCAATCGAATGGGCGGACGCCACTACCAAATTGTAGAACGTCGACTTTCCGGCCTTGATCTCACTGAGGAAAGCATCTTTGAGACCGCCGACGGGATCGGTGCCTAGGGTGCGTACGGTGCCGGGGGTGCCGGGGTTGGTGCCGGGTGCCGGTGCCGGTGCCGTCGTTGCCGGTGCCGCTGCTGGCGCCTTGGCACCCGGCGGTGGCACCTTAGGCACGGCCGGCGCACTGGGCACCGCCCCCCTTGGCACATTAGGCACTGTACGCACCCTAGGCACCTGTGCCTGTGGCTGTGCCTGTGGCTGTGCCTGTGGTGCCGCTCGTTCGGCAAGGCCAAGCAATTCGCCGAGCGGGACGAGCTTGCGAAGATGCATCAACCTGAGGAGCCCCATCTCAAGGTTGTAGCGCGGCTGGTCCGAGACCCGAATCTCCTGCTCGGTCCTGGTCAGCAAGTCGAACGCGCGCAGCAGGTCTTCGCGCGACCACTGGCCGGCCATGGCGAGCAGGCGTTCGCGCTCGGCATCGGCGGCGACGTCGGGATCGGACGCGCGCTTGGGATCGACCGACAGGATCAGCAGGTCGCGGGTGGCGCGCGCCAGTTCGCGGCACAGCAGCCGCAGGTCGTAGCCGCGCTCGATCGCGCGCTCGACCAGCGCGAACGCCGCCGCCGCATCCTCGCCCACCACGGCCTCGAGCATGTCGAACACCAGGTCGCGCCCAACCAGGCCGAGCACAGTGACCACGTCTTCAACGGTGATCTCGTCGCCGGCGAACGCGCGCACCTGGTCGAAGGCGCTCAGCGAGTCGCGCATGCTGCCTTCGCCGGCCCGCGCCAGCAACAGCAGGCCGGCTTCGGGAATTTCGATCTTCTCTTCGCTGGCGATCAGGCGCAGCCGGTCGGCCACCACCTTGGCCGAGATGGTCCGGAACTCGTAGACCTGCGAGCGCGACAGCACGGTGTCGGGAATCTTGTGCTGCTCGGTCGTCGCCATCATGAAGATGACGTGCGGCGGCGGCTCCTCGATCGACTTCAGCAGGGCATTGAACGACGAAGCCGACAGCATGTGGACTTCGTCGATGATGAAGACCTTGTAGCGGTTGCGGACCGGCGCGATCGACAGCCCCTCGACAATGACCTCGCGAACGTTATCGACGCCGGTATGGGTGGCGGCATCGATTTCCAGCACGTCGATGTCGCGGCCCTCGGCAATCTCGATACACGCGTCGCACACGCCGCACGGCTCCGGCGTCGGCCCCTTCGCGCAGCAGAGCGCGCGCGCGAGAATGCGGGCGGTGGTCGTCTTGCCGCAGCCGCGCGGGCCCGACAACACGAACGCCTGGGCAATGCGCTTGCTCTTCAGCGCATTCTTGAGGGTGCGGGTGACCGCCTGCTGCCCGAGCACATCCTCGAAGGTTTGCGGACGCCACTTGCGGGCGAGGACTTGGTAGGCCATTTGAACAGGGAAACTCGGCCCGGAGGTCCAGAGCACATCACGGAAACGACTTAGCGCTGCTGCCTTCCGGCCCTGACGCGATTCGCCGCCCTGAGATTGCCGAGGTTCCGGGCCGAATCGTCAGTGTACCACCAGCAGCCGGGCGGCCGAAACCGCCAGGGTGGGCGCCCACCGCGCGCACGCCTGGCGCACACCCCGCACACCCGCCGGCAACCGCCTAAGTCGTTATTCCACAACCACTTGATTCAGCGGCCCGGCGGCACTCATCTTGCTCTCGTGATAGTCGACATGATCCACTTCCCGCCCGGCGGCCACGGCGACACTGAACTGTTCGGCGAACCCGACCGTCTCAGCATGCTCAGCCTGGCCGCGCACGTCATCGTCATTGATGACGAGCCACAGAACGTGCAGTTGCTGATCGCGACGCTCAATCGTGCCGGCTTCCATTCGGTCACCGGTATCACCGATGCGCGGTCCCTGCCGGGCCTGGTGATCTCGGAACCACCCGACCTGGTCATCACCGACCTGCACATGCCCGACTGCGATGGCTTTGGCGTGCTGGAGATCCTCTCGCCCCTGATCAACCAGGAGCGCCTGCCCGTGCTGATGGTCACCGGCGACGGCTCACGCGATGCGCGCCAGCGGGCGCTGACGCTCGGGGCAAAAGATTTCGTCACCAAGCCGTTCGACCTGGTCGAGGTCCTCTTGCGGGTCCGTAACCTGCTCGAGAGCCGCATGCTGTTCCAGGACCTGCGCAAGCAGAACCGGACGCTGCTCGAATCGGCCGTCGGCACCAATCGCGAACTGGAGTCGACCCGGCTGGAAATGATCGAACGGCTCGCGCTCGCCGCCGAGTACCGCGACGATGAGACCAACCAGCACAACCTGCGAGTGGGCGAACTGGCGGCCAAGCTGGCGCTACGAATCGGCATGACGCCGGAAGAGGCCGGGTTGCTCCGTCGCGCCGCGGCCTTGCACGACATCGGCAAGATTGGCGTGCCCGACGCGTTGTTGCGAAAAGCCGGCCCGCTCACCGAGGGCGAGCAGCGCGTCATGCGCACCCACACCAGTATCGGCGCCCGCATTCTCGGCGGCAGCCAGAGCCCGCTGCTGCAACTCGCCGAGAAGGTGGCCGAGTCGCACCACGAGCGCTACGACGGCAGCGGGTACCCGAAAGGCCTGGCCGGCGTCAGCATCCCGATCGCCGGCCGCATCGTCGCGGTCGCCGATGCCTTCGATGCGATCACCAACGATCGCCCTTACCGCAAGGGGCGAAGCGTCGACCAGGCCCTGCAGATTCTGCGCGAAGAGGCCGGCCGCCAATACGATGCGCGGTTGATCGATGCGCTGCTGGCGATCGTCGAGGCTCAGGTATCGAGCAACGCCGAGGCCAGCCTGGCATAGATGTCGACGGCCTGATCGAGCTCGGCGATCGACACGTGCTCTCGGTCGGTGTGCGCCACGTGGATCGAGCCCGGGCCCAGCAGGAGCGGTGTGCCCCAGTTAGACAGGAACGGAATGTCGCTGAAATACGAGAACACGGCGGTCTCGAACCCCGCCACCGTATGCAGACGGCTCGCGGGCAGTTCCAGAATTTCTTCGACCGCCACTCGATCCTTCAGCGCCGCGGCCAGAGTCGCCCGGATCGGCGCGTGCTCGCCCACCGTGCGGAAGAACACCTCGGCTTCGGCACTGGGCGGAATCACGTTGGGTGCCACGCCGCCCTTGATCACACCCACCGTGTAGTGCGTCGTGCCCAGCAGGGGATCCGACGGCCAGTCGGCCGCGCGCAACGCCATCAGGCAATCCAGCAGCTTTTCGATCGCCGACTCGCCCAGCTCGGGATAGCCGGAGTGAGCGGCTTTGCCGGCCGCGGTCAGCCGCACGCGAAACGCGCCCCGGGTCGCCGCACCCAGCCGCAGGTCGGTGGGCTCGCCGTTGATCAGGTAGCGCGCCTTCGAGGCAATCTTGTTGGCCGCCTTGGCGCCGTCGCTGCCGCGCTCCTCGCCGGCCACGAACACCAGGCCAATGCGAGTCTCGCCGCCGGCGCGCAGCCGCTCGGCGGCCGCCACCTGCGCGGCAAGGATGCCCTTGGCATCGCAGGCGCCGCGCCCGAACAGCAGGTCGCCCTCGATTCGGCTCGGAAAGAACGGCGGCACGCAATCGAAGTGGGTCGAGAACACCACTTCGGGTTCGCCGACGGCGGCGATCACGTTGGTGCGGCCGTGACCAAGCGGCTGCTCCAGCACCGAGTAGCCGCGGTCGCGCAAGTACTGCGCCAGCACGCTCGCCACCTGGCCCTCCTGGCCGGTGGTCGATTCGATGTCGATCAGCTGGCGCGCAAGAGAAACATGGTCTACCGGATCCACTGTTCGAGTTCCGTTCTCGCATCGGTCTTGCCGTCGCGATACTTGACAATGACGGGGGTGGCAAGCGACAGGCCCCATTGCTGGCCGGCCCCAACCGTGACGGCACGCGCGCCTGGCACCACCACCGCGCCTTCGGGAATGACCAGCGGATGCCCGGCCGATGGCTTGATGATCACGCCGTTGACCAGGTCGTAGACCGGCGTCGATCCGGTCAGGATCGTGCCGGCGGCGATCACCGCGCGCTGCTTGATGACGGCGCCTTCGTAGATGCCGGTGTTGCCGCCCACCAGCACATCGTCTTCGACGATGACCGGGAGGGCGCCCACTGGTTCGAGCACGCCGCCAATCTGCGCGGCCGCGCTCACGTGAACCCGGGCGCCGATCTGCGCGCACGAACCAATCAGGGCGTGCGAATCGACCAGGGTGCCCTCGCCGACGTAGGCGCCGATGTTGATGTACATGGGCGGGATGCAAATGACCCCGCGAGCCACGAACGCGCCGCCACGGATGGCCGAGCCGCCTGGGACAATGCGAATGCCGCCGGCGACTCCGGGGCTCTGCACCGTCTGGGTGTCCTTGTCGTAAAACGGCAGGCCGGCCGACATCTCCACCAGATCGCCAAAGCGAAAGCCGAGCAGGATGCCCTGCTTGACCCAGGTGTTGACCGACCACCCGGTCGGCGTCGACCAGTCGGGCTGCGCCGAACGCACCGTGCCCGCCTCGAGCGCTGCCCGCAACTGCTCGAAGGCCGCACGCGCGGCGGCCTTGTTGGCGCCCGCGCCGGCGGCGACCAGCGATTCAATGGTTTCCTGCAGCGTCATAGGAACCCCAGTTCCTTCAGCCAGCCATTCATCTTCTCTTTCGACGCCGGCCGCGGCGACACCATCGGCAGCCGGTAGGCCTCTTCGCACAGCCCCATCGCCGCCATGGCGTACTTCACCGGTCCGGGATTGGACTCGATGAAGTTGCCGAGCATGATCGGCACCAGGCGCTGGTGCAGCGTCCGCGCGGCGGCGTAGTCGCCCCGTTCGGCCGCTTCGACCAGCCGCGCCATCTCGGCTGGAATCGCATTGGACGCCACCGAGATCAGCCCGCGGCCGCCGATCGCCATCAACGACAGCGTCATCGCATCGTCGCCTGACAGCACCAGGAAGTCGCCGGGCACGACGCGGCAGTATTCGACCATCTGGGTGATGTTGCCGGAGGCTTCCTTGACGCCGATCACATTGGGAATCGTGGCCAGGCGCGCGAGCGTGGGCGCGTCGATGTTGCAACCGGTGCGGCCGGGCACGTTATAGAGCATCACCGGCAACGGCGTCGCGCCGGCGACGGCGGAGAAATGCTGAAACAACCCCTCGGGGGTGGGCTTGTTGTACCAAGGCGTGACCTGCAGCAAACCCTGGACGCCGAGGCTGTGCATGTCTTTCGACAACTGCACGGCGGCCCGGGTGTCGTTGTCGCCGGCGCCCGCCATCACGGGCACCTGCCCGTTGGCTTCTTCGAGCACCAACTCGACAACGCGGCGCCGCTCGGCCGCCGACAGCGCCGGCGTCTCGCCGGTGGTGCCGCACGGCACCAGGAAGTGAATGCCGGCATCGATCTGCCGCCGCGCCAGGCGCCTGACCGCGGCTTCGTCGACCGCGCCGCTCTTGGTGAACGGCGTCACCAGCGCCGTCCCGACCCCCGTAAACTGCGTCCTCATACGTTTCCTCGCATCTAACAGAAGGCCAGGAGATCAGGAGAAAACTATTCTCCTCATCTCCTGATCTCCTTTTCTATTCACTCAGCAGATCTCGAATCGAGAACCATCCGCGCCTTCCCACCAGCCACGCCGCGGCCGTGAGCGCTCCGCGGGCGAAGACCGCGCGGTCGCGCACCGTGTGCGTGAACTCAATCGTTTCCGAGGGGCCATCAAACCCGACGGTGTGTGTGCCCGGCACCGACCCGGCCCGCGTCGACGACACGTCGATCGGACGGGCGAAGCCTGCGCCCTCCATGCCTGCCTTGAGCGTGAGGGCGGTGCCCGACGGCGCGTCCTTCTTGAGGATGTGATGCGATTCGTGGATCCAGGCGCCGAACTCAGGGTGGTGGGCCAAATGGCGGCTCGCCTCTTCCACCGCCAGTTGGAACACGTTCATGCCGAGCGAGAAGTTCGACGCGGCGAGCACGCCGATGCCGGCGGCGGCAGCTGTCTGCTTCAGGTCGGCCTCGTACGCCTGCCACCCGGTGGTGCCAATCACCACGTTGATCTTGCGCGCGGCCAGTTGCGGCAGGTTGGCGACCACGGCGTCGGCCAGCGTGAAGTCGATGGCCACGTCCACCGGCCCGAAGTCGCCGTCGGCAATCGCGTGCGGGCCTGAGCGCTCGTCGATAACACCGGCCACGGTCGCCCCGTACGACGGCGCCAGCGACTCCACCAATTGGCCCATGCGGCCGTGTCCGAGCAGCAGGATGCGCATCAGGCCCGCACCGGAGCGAAAAAGCGATCGTGCAGCCGGCCGAGCGCGGCGGGCAACTCGGCTTCGCTGACTACAAAGGTGATGTTCCGCCGCGACGCCGCCTGCGACACCATACGAATGGGCACGTCGCCCACCGAGCCGAGTACCTGCGAGGCCAGTGTCGGGTCGTCGTGCAGCCCGTCGCCCACCACGCAGATGATCGCCATGTCGTCCTGCCGCACCACCTCGGCAAACCCCGACAGCCCCTCGATGATGGCCGGCAGCCGCCGTGCATCGTCGATAGTCACCGACACGGTGACCTCCGAGGTAGTGACCACATCGACGGGGGTCTTGTGACGCTCGAACACTTCGAACAGGCGCCGCAAGAAGCCGTGCGCCATCAGCATGCGTGTCGAGGTGATGTCGACCACGGTCACGCCCTTCTTCGAGGCCACCGCAGTAAGCGGCCGTTCGCTTTTCGGCCGGGTCTCGGTAATCAGCGTCCCGCCCGCCTGCGCGCGGTGCGAGTTGAGGATCCGCACCGGGATGTTGCGCGCCACCGCCGGCTGGATGGTGGCCGGGTGCAGCACCTTGGCGCCGAAATACGCCAGCTCGGACGCCTCGGCAAATGACAGGTGCGGCACCACCTGTGGCGACTTCACGATGCGCGGATCGGCGGTCAGCATGCCGTCGACGTCGGTCCAGATCTGAATTTCGTCGGCGCCGAGGCAGGCGCCGATGATGGCCGCGGAGAAATCGGATCCACCGCGGCCGAGCGTGGTGGTGACGCCGCCGATGGTGGCGCCGACAAAGCCGCCAATCACCGGGATGCGTCCCGCCGCCAGCGCGGGGTCGGCATTGGCCATCAGGGCGCCGGTCGTTTCCTGGAACAGCGGAGCGGCGGCAGAGTGTTCGCCATCGGTGACCACTGCCTTGCGCGCGTCAACCCAGGCGCCTGGCAACTTGTACGCGGTCAGCGCGGCCGCCACGATCTGACTGCTCAGCACCTCGCCGGTGGCGGCGATTGTGTCGAGCCAGCGGGGCGAGACTTCCTGCAGCACGGCGAGGGCATGCACCACGCGCTCGAGTTCGTCGAATTCGCGGTTGAGCGAATCGACCACCGGCTGCCGCAGCGCGGCGTCATCGATCACTGCCGACACCGTCAGGTGGCGTTGCCGCAAGTCCTGCAGGCTGGTGCGCGCGCCTTCGACGTCGCCCGACCCCGCCAGCGCGGCCACGCCCAGCAGCCGGTCGGTGACGCCCGACAGCGCCGACACCACGACGATGGGCCCGCGGGCATCGCCGCCTTCCTTCTGCGCCTCGGCCTGCCGTTCCGCCCGCACCAGCGCGATCAGCCGCTCAATCGCCGCGCGATCGGCCACGGACGTGCCACCGAACTTCATCACCTTCATATCAACTCACCGCACCTGGCACCTGGCACCCGGCACCTGGCACCAACCCTTTGGCACCCAAGGCACCCGCAAGCACCCAGCACCTAGAAAATCCCCTCCGCGTGCATCAACTCAGCGTTGAGGATGGCGGCGCCCGCGGCGCCTCTGACCGTATTGTGACCGAGCGCGACAAACTTCGCCTGCATCACCGGGCAGGCGCGCAGCCGGCCGATGCTGATGGCCATGCCGCCGCCCAGGTCGGCGTCGAGCCGCGGCTGCGGCCGGTTGGGCTCGTCCATTAGGACGAGCGCCGGCTGCGGCGCGGTCGGCAGCTTCAGCTCCTGCGGCCGGCCGGCGAAGGTCCGGACGGCGTGGGCCAGGTCGGCGATCGACGGCGTGGTCGCGAAATCCACCGACACGGTCATGGTGTGTCCGTCGATCACCGGCACGCGATTGGTGTGGGCGCTGACCGCTGCGACGTACGGCGTCCGCCCGCCATCACTGCCCAGAATCTTCAGTGTCTCGATCTCCATCTTCTCTTCTTCGCCGCCGATGAACGGGACGACGTTGCCGAGAATATCGAGTGACGGCACGCCTGGATACCCCGCGCCCGACACGGCCTGCATGGTCGACACCACGACCGAGCGGATGCCGAACTGGCGCATCGGCGCCAGCGCCATGGCCAGCACCACGGTGGAGCAATTGGGATTGGTGACAATGGCGCCGGACCAGCCCTTGGCCGCGCGTTGTTCAGTGAGCAGCGACAGGTGATCGGCGTTGACCTCGGGAATGAGCAGCGGCACCAGCGGATCCATGCGGAAGTTGCGGGCGTTACTCACCACGATGTGGCCGGCGGCGGCAAAGGCGCCTTCGATCTCGCCGGCGACCGACGCGTCCAGACCCGAGAAGACGACCTTGGGACCGCGCCCCGGCGTGCAGGCCTCGACGATGCTGCTGGCAGATTCTTCGGGCATGGGCGTGGCCAGGCGCCACGGTGCCACCGACTTGTAAGCCTTGCCTTCGGAACGCTCGCTGGCGGCCAGCCAGGTCAGCCGGAACCACGGATGCCGCGCCAGCCGCGAGACGAACTGCTGTCCGACCACTCCGGTCGCGCCCAACACGCCCACTTCAATCACGCTCATTGCTGTCCTCTGCGGCCTGGGAGTCCCGGGGTTTGGGGCCTGGGACTTGGGGCCTGGGGCCTGGGGCCCGGAAACAAAAAAACCCGCCGGCGGTGAACCGCGGCGGGTGGCTGACGACCTCCTGAACCTCTGGTAGTTCAGAACGAAATTACGAGCGTCCGCCCCTCGCGACACTGTTGGCCCACTTAGTGATGGCCCGCTTAGCACCGGTGTGCTTTCGCATGGAGGAGAACGTCATGGTCGGGAGCGATTATACATCAGCCGATTGGGCGGGCGGGATCGGCCCACACTTCGCATTACAAAGTGCTTTGACTACGTCGCCCATCCGCGATAGACTTGGGGGACTGATGAATCCGGCGTCACGGCCAGACCCGTCTCCCGTCTCGCTCGGTGGCCATGCCGCCGACAACCTGTCGTTCATTCGCCAGGCGATGGAGCGCAGCGCCACCTTTACCGCGGTGCCTGGGGTGGGCGGCTGCGTGATGGGCGCCATTGCCCTGATCGCCGCGCTGGTGGCCTCGTGGCAACCGACCGGCGACCGATGGCTGCTCACCTGGCTGACAGCCGCGGCCGTAGCGGCCGTGGTGGGGATTGGCGCCATGGCGCACAAGGCGCGGCGAGCCGGAGCCACCATCACCAGCGCCAACGCGCGCCGGTTTGCGGCCGGCCTGGCGGCGCCGTTCATTGCCGGCGCGGCTATCACCTACCAACTGTGGGCGGTGCGGACGTTCACGGTGATGGCACCGGCGTGGCTGCTGCTCTACGGCGCCGGCCTGCTGACCGGCGGCATCTTCAGCGTGCCGGTGGTACGGGTCATTGGCGCCTTGTTCATGGTGCTCGGTATCGCGGCCATTGCCACGCCGCCGGGCTGGGGCAACCTCTGGCTGGCGGTGGGCTTCGGTGGCCTGCAACTGGGTTTTGGCGTTTACATAGCGAGGAATCACGGTGGCTAAGAGCAACGCGGCACGCAAGCTTCGCGCGGACGTTTCGGCGCCCGCCAGACCGGCGGCCGATCGGCCGGCCAAACATGCCGGCGGCATCGCTACCGAACTCGACCGCCTGCTGCACGATCGCATGCGCCTGGGCATTGTCAGCGCGCTGGCGGCGTCCGACGACCTGTCGTTCTCCGACCTGAAGTCGGCGCTTGGTGCCAGCGACGGCAACCTCAGCGTGCATGCGCGCAAGCTCGAGGATGCGGGTTACCTGTCGTGCAGCAAGAGCTTCGAGGGGCGGACGCCGCGCACCGGCTACAAGCTGACGGCGGCCGGCCGCCGCGCGCTCGAGAAGTATCTCGACCACATGGACGCGATCATCAGGGCCACGCGGAAGGCGTAGCGCTTCAGTTGAAAGTTGAAGGTTGAAAGTTGAAAGTTTACGGAGGCAGGCCATGCGCTTTGTATTAAGAAGTTCTTTGATGCTGTGGGCATTGAGCGGGGCCGGGTGCGCGGCGTTCTGGGAGGTGCCGGGGTCGCCGTTGAACGAGGCAGCCTGGCGCGGCGATGTCGCCACCGTCCGCCAACTGGTGGCCGCCGGCAGCAACGTCAACGCGCCGGATGACCTGGGCGAAACGCCCATCTACTGGGCCGCGCAGGGCGGACACCGGCTCGGGCCGCATCAGTGCGGTAACGAGACCGCCAACCGTCCAGAGGTGATCGCCACGCTCGTGTCGCTCGGCGCCAACCCCAACATCCGCGACCGCCGGCCGGGCGGTTTCGGCCGCTCCTCCGGCTGGACGCCGCTGATGGTGGCGCTGCATCACCAACAGTTCCGGACGGCCGCGATGCTGCTGGAGAAAGGCGCCGACCCGAACATCCGCAGCGACCAGAACATGTCGGCCATGGACATGGCCAAGGCCGAGGGCGCGCCGCAGGAGCTCGTCGACCTGCTGGTAGCTAAGGGTTTTAAGAGTTAGAAATTGGCGGAGAGAAAGGGATTCGAACCCTTGGTACAATTTCTTGTACACACGCTTTCCAAGCGTGCTCCTTCAACCACTCGGACATCTCTCCGGTCGACTCGCTCCACTCGCTCACGGCGAGCCGTTCGAATGGAATCAACAGTTTAGCGTTATATCCCATCGGGCGACAACGCCTGGTGTGAAGAAATCGTGATTGCGGGCGACCTGAGAGATGGGTTTAGCGCGCCGGGGCTGGCACCGTGTGACGCGCCAGCACCACGTTGTCGAGCAGCAGGTTGCGCGTCCAGATGAACTCAGCGGGGCCGAAAAGCTTCGCGTGCCTGACGTAGCCGGGCGTCGCCGTGACATCCGACGCAGGATAGACAGTGGCCCGCACCCACGAGGCGTCGTTAAACCCCGGCGCCGCCCAGTTGCCCGGGATCGCGAAATGCAGCGCCGAGCACGTCTTCGGATCGGCCAGGCCGCACGGGGCCTTGTTGCCGCCCTGTCGCTTCTCTGCCTGGCAGGCGGTGGAATCGTGGCCGCTGGTGGTCGTGACGCAGCCCGGGTCGCCGAGCGGCGCGATGTAGAACGTCTCCACTTTCCACTGCGGGCCGGTGATGGTGCCGTCGGAAAAGTGCGCGATCACGCCGCCGTCGCCAACGTTGTAGCGGTCGTACTCCAGGCCGATGCCAAGATGCGTCTCCCAGTCCACCGCCTTGATGGCGTAGGTGATGGGATACTTCGCGCGGAAGCGCACCACGGTGGAGTTAAACGGCGTCATGCCCATGCCGTCTTTCGCGATGAACGTGCCGTTGACGTAGAGCTCGTAGTAGTTGTCCGCGAACACATGGCCGGTGACCTCGACGCCGTCAGGATCGACCACCACGGTCTTGACCTGTGACATGTAGTCGGGAATATCGCCGGGCCCGGTGCAGTCGTTATAGACGTCCACCGCGGCCGGGCCGGCATGCACGGCCGCCGGCACGGCCCACCGGCTGCCATCGGCGGCGGTCACCGTCCCGCAGGTCTGCTGGTTAAAGTTGACCTTAAGGCCGGACGTGCAAGCGGCGACGACGCCACAGTTGGTGCCGCTCACTTCGCCGGTCGTCACCGTGCCCCGTTGGGGCTGGCTGGCCACGGCCGCCACTTCGCCGGGCACGCCGCCCAACTCCAGCAACGCAACCATCAGCGCGAGAACCAGGCCAATTCCGATCGTAGTACGCATGATGTGAAATCTACCTCAGAAGCCGCGACAGCATGACTGTCCCGCTTCATTGCTGACGCGGCGGCGGTGGCAGCGCGGCACGCAGCGCCGCCTCCGTCACGCCCAGGGCCTTCGCCGCGGCGGCGAAGTTCAGCCGAGGACCGCCGTACTCGCGAACGATGGTCATCAGGGCCTGCTCGGTCACGCCCAGCTTCTTGGCGGCCTCGGCGAACCCGGGTGGCGGTCCGCCGCGTCCAGGCCCACC
>JAKFYH010000004.1 GCA_021730945.1 Acidobacteriota bacterium
GGCGGGGGTATCATTGGCTCGGTCAAGGAGAGAGTGATGCAGAAACTACTGATGGGTTTGATCGCCGCCGCCGGTGCCGCCGCGCTCGCGGTCGCTGGCCTGGGCGCCCAGGGCGCGACCCCCTACAAGCTCGGCATGTTCCAGCAAGGCACGCGGACTTTTGTCGGCCTGGTGATCCAGAACGACACGGTCGTGGTCGACCTGTCGCGCGCCGACGCCGGGGTGCCGGCGACGCTCAGGCAGTTGATTGCCGGCTGGGACGCCGGCACCGGCACGCGGCTGGCCGCGCTCGCGGCGGCCTCGGCGGCCAAGGCACCGGCGTTCTCGATGAAGGTGTCCGAGCTGAAGACGCTGCCGCCCATTACCGACCCGCGGGTGCTGCTGAGCACGGCCGTAAACTACACCGAACACTCGATGGAGATGACTGGCACGGCCACGGCGGCCGCCAGCGCGGCGGCGGTTGACCCCAAGATTGCGCAGGGCATTCCCGGCTATTGGCAACGCCGTCCAGGCGACCCGCGCCAGAACCCCTATTTCTTCGTCAAGGCCAACACCGCCATCACCGGCAATCACGATCCGATTCTGCTGCCGCCGGGCCGCGACCGCATCGACTGGGAATGCGAGATGAACATCGTGATCGGCAAGACCGCCAAGCGGGTGTCACGCGATCAGGCGGCCGACTACATCTTCGGCTTCACGCTGATGAACGACGTGTCCGATCGCGGCGGCCGCGCCGATGGCCGTCATGGCTCCGACTGGCAGCTCGGCAAGAGCCACGACACCTTTGCCCCGCTCGGCCCGTATGTCGTGCCGCGACAGTTTGTCGCCAACCCGCAGAAACTGGCGATCAAGTTCCTGCTGAGCGGCAAGGTAATGCAGGACTCGAACACCGACCGCATGACCCACACGGTCTACGAGCTGGTGGAGTACGCGTCACACATGATGACGCTGCATCCCGGCGACCTGATCTCAACCGGCAGCCCGGCCGGGGTGGGTACGGCGCGCGCCACGCCGATCTATTTCAAGGACGGCGATTCCTCGAACTGCACGATTGAAAGCATCGGCACCCTCGAAAACCCGGTGAAGGCGGACAAGTAATGGCCTCAACGACGCGTTTGTTTGGACTCATCCTGATCGTCATGGGCGTGGCCAGTTATGTGGGCACCGGGCGCACGAGCGTGACGGCGCTCATTCCCGCCATCTTCGGCGCGATCTTCGTGATCTGCGCGCTGGTCGCCCGGACCGAATCCATGCGCAAGCACGCGATGCACGTCGCGGTGGCAGTGGGCCTGGTCGGCGCGCTGGCATCACTGGTGCGGGCCGTGCCGGCGGTGATGGCCGGCGACGCCGCGCGGCCGGCAGTGCTGGTGCAGCTGGCCATGGCGGTGATGCTGCTCTTCTACGTTTTCCTGGGCGTGCAGTCGTTCATCGCGGCGCGCAAGGCGCGGCTGGGCCGGTAGGCCGGCCTAAGGCGGGGTCGCGGTCTTTCGCGCCGGGCTGAAGAATGGCGTCGGCACGACAGTGGCGGCTGCCTGGTGACGGACCGCGTCCACCGTGATTTCCATCTCTAGTCGGGTTCCCGCCGCGAAGTGCGGCGCGTCGATGGTCGCCAGGGCGATCAACTTCTTCATCACCGGTGACCAGGTCGTCGACGTCGCGCGGCCGACCTGGGTGCTGCCCTTGTAGACCGGCACCGCGACTCGCGAGGTGCCGGCCGGCGCCGTCGGCGGCAGCCCCACTGCGTCGTACAACTTTTCCACGTCGGTCCAGTCGATTTCGAGGCCGACGATCTGCCTCGGCTGGCCTCGCAAGACCTGATCCGCCAGCGCTTTGCGGCCGATGAACGGTCCCTTCTTCATGTCGACCAGCCGCGCCATGCCCAGTTCCTGGGGCGTGTACTTCTGTGACTCGATCAGCGCCTTGCGGCTGCTGTGAAAGTCGACGTCGATGAGCAGCAATCCGGCTTCGATGCGCGCGATGTCGAGCGCGAGCATGCCGACGGGGTGAAGGTCAAAGGCCGGCCCGGCGGCGACGATGGCGTCCCAGACCGTGAGCGACGCTTCCCACGGCATCCAGATTTCGTAGCCCAGGTCGCCGGTGTATCCGGTGCGGGAGACATAGACCGGCACGTCGGCAATCATCCCGCTGGTGGCACGGAAGTAGCGCAGCGCAGCAAAATCGACGGTGCTGACGCGTCGCAACAGCGCGGCCGACGTCGGCCCCTGCAAGGCCAGTGCCGCGACCTCCTCCGAGACATCCTTGATGTGCACGTCGAGGCCAGCGGCGTTCTGGGTCAGCCAGCGCAGGCTGGGGTCGGCGGCGGTCCAACGGAAGACATGGTCGGCCACCCGGGTCACCGTCCCATCGTCAATGACCTTGCCGTCGTCGTCGCACCAGGGGGTGTAGTAGACCTGCCCGATGGCCATCTTGTTCGCGTCGCGGGTGATCACGCGATTGACCAGGCGCACCGCGTCCTGGCCCGAGACGCGGTATTTGAACAGGGGTGAGATGTCGATCAGGCCGCAGGCGTTGCGCAGTGCGTTGTACTCGTGCTCGTGGTGGGTTTCGTAGGCGCTGACGGCATAGTAGCCCGCCCAATCGCGGTAGTTGAGGCTTTCGCACAGTTCGCGGGTGCGCGCGTGGAAGGCGGAGCCGACAGGCACGATGGCAGTATAACGGTGTCTGACACCGTGGCAGAGTTTGGTAAGGTGTCTGACACCGTGAAATACGACGCGATTGTTATTGGCGGCGGACACAACGGCCTGACCTGCGCCGCCTATCTCGCCCGGGCCGGCCGCAAGGTGCTGGTCCTGGAGCGGCGCCATGTCCTGGGCGGCGCGGCCGTCACCGAGGAGGTCTTCCCGGGCTTCAAGTTCTCGGTCTGTTCATACGTCGTCTCGCTGCTCAGGCCCGAGATCATCCGCGAGCTCGATTTGCCTCGCCACGGCATGGAGCTGCTGCCGCTCGACGGCACCATGACGCCGATGCCCAACGGCGACTACCTGTGGCGGGTCAACGACCACGACAAGACCCGCCGGGAGATTGCCCGCCACTCGCGGCTCGACGCCGAGGCCTACGACGAGTACGGCAAGGCGATGGTGGAGATGGGGCGGTTCGCCAAGCCGATCATGGGGATGCTGCCGCCGGATCCGACCTCGCTCGATCCCCGGGGTCTGTTCGAACTGCTCGGCATGGGCAAGCGGTTCCGCGACATGCGGTTCCACGACAAGGTGAACCAGGTCCAGTTGCTGACCATGAGCGCGGTCGATTTTCTCGATCAATGGTTCGAGACCGACGTGCTCAAGGCGACCATGTCTGCCTCGGGGATTATTGGCACGTTCCTCGGCGTCCGCTCGCCGGGTACCGCCTATGTGTTGCTGCACCACTACATGGGCGAGATCGACGGCGCCTTCCGCTCGTGGGGGCTGTCGCGCGGCGGCACCGGCGCGGTGTCCAATGCGATTGCGGCGGCCGCGCGCGAATTTGGCGCTGAGATCCGCACCGAAGCAGCCGTCGCGCAGATTCTGTCGAAGAACGGGCGCGCGACCGGGGTGGTGCTGGCCAACGGCGACGAGATCCACGCCAAGGTGGTGGTCTCGAGCGTGGATCCCAACCTGACGTTCCTGCAGTTCATGAACGAGCGCGACCTGCCGGCCGATTTTGTCGAGAGCGTCAAGCGCTACAAGTACCGCGGCTCGTCTGGCAAGGTGAACCTGGCGCTCGATGGCCTGCCCAACTTCACCTGCCTGCCGGGCACGGGTCCGCACCTGCGTGGGGCCATTTCGATCTCGCCGAGCATCGACTACATGGAGCGCGCCTACGACGATGCCAAGTACGGAAAGTTTTCGAGCCGGCCGTACATGGACATGGTGATTCCGTCGCTGACCGATCCGTCGCTGGCGCCGCCCGGCAAGCACGTGATGTCGTGCTTCGTCCAGTACGCGCCGTACCACCTGCGCGACGGCGTGTGGGACGACCGTCAACGCGAGGCCTTCGGCGATGCCGTGATCGACACGATTGCCGAGTACGCGCCGAACATCAAGGACATCATCCTGCACCGCCAGGTCCTGACGCCGCTCGACATCGAGCGCGAGTTCGGCCTCACCGAGGGCAACATCTTCCAGGGCGAGCTCACGCTCGAGCAGTTGTTCTTCCTGCGACCGGTACCGGGTTATGCGCAGTACGCGACGCCGATCGATCGCCTCTACATGTGTGGATCCGCCACGCATCCCGGCGGCGGCATCATGGGCGCGCCTGGCCGAAATGCGGCGATGCAGATTCTCAGGAAGAGCTGAGGTCCACCATGAGCGAGATCCCGACGAGTGGTGTCCTCCCGACCAATGGTGCCTTCCCGGCCCGAAGTGCCCTCCCGGCCCGACGCGCCTATGACGCAGTCGTGATTGGCGGCGGCGTGAATGGGCTGACGTGTGCGGCGATGCTGGGGAAGGCGGGCGTGCGCACGATCGTGGTCGAGCAACGCGACGAAGTGGGCGGCTGCGCGGCCGAGAGCGCGATTGCGCCGGGCTTCCGCGTGCCGACCCTCGCGCATGCCACCGGCCCGGTCCGGCGCGACGTGGTCGAGCACCTGCAGCTTTATCTGCATGGGCTCAGCTTCCTGGACTCGGCGATTGAGGTCAGCAGCCTGTCGCCGGACGGACGCGCGCTGACGATCTGGACCGACCCGCAGCGCACCGCGGCCGGCCTTGGCGAGTGGTCGGCCCGCGACGCGCACGCCTGGCCGGGGTTTCACCAGTCACTCGGACGGCTCGGCGGGCTGATCGGTTCGTTGTTTGAATCGGCGCCGCCGTCAATTGATGCGCCGCACGCGCGCGACCTGTTGTCGCTGATGCAGACGCTCTCGGCGTTCCGCGGCTTGCCCAAGGCCGATCAGTGGCGCTTGCTGCGTTGGGGGCCGATGGCCGCCGCCGACCTCGTGAGCGAGTCGGTCGACCACGAGTTGCTGCGGGCCACGCTGGCCGCCGACGGCATCTTCGGCGCCATGCTGGGCCCATGGTCGGCGGGAAGCGGGTTGCAGCTGCTGCTCGCCGCCGCCAATCGATCGCTGGCATGGCCTGGAGGCCGGGTGGTCGCCGGCGGACCGGTGGCGGTTGCCCGCGCGCTCAGGCGCGCGGCTGAACGGCACGGCGTCGAGATTCGCACCGGGTCGGCGGTCGCGCGGATCGAGGTGAAGGCCGATCGCGCGGCCGGCGTCACGCTCGCCAACGGCGAGCACATCGAGGCTCGCGCGGTGGTGTCCGCCATCGACCCCAAGCAAACCTTGCTGTCCTTGTGCGACGCCGATTATCTGCCGCCGGAGTTCTCGTGGCGCATGACTCACTACCGCTCGCGCGGCACGCTGGCCAAGGTCAACTTCGCGCTGTCGGCGCTGCCCGCGTTCAGCGGTGCGACGCGGGAGATGCTGGCCGGTCGCGTCCGCCTGGCGCCGGATCTTGACTACCTCGAGCGGGCGTTCGACCACGCCAAATACGGGCGCTATTCCTCACAGCCGTGGATCGAATTCACCGTTCCATCGATCGACAACCCTGCCCTGTCGCCCGGCGGCGCGCACGTGCTCTCGGCGTACGCGCAGTTTGCGCCGTACGATCTGCGCGATACCAACTGGGACGCCGAGCGCGAGCCATTCGGCAACTTGGTCGCAGCGACCCTGGAGCGCTACGCGCCGGGTTTCTCTTCGCTGGTCGTTGCGAGGCAAACGCTGACGCCGCTTGACCTCGAACGCGGCTGGGGTCTGACCGGCGGGCAGATTTTCCATGGCGAGCTGTCGCTCGATCAGTTCTTCACCATGCGTCCGCTACTGGGATTTGGCGACCATCACACGCCCATCCGCGGCCTCTTTCTGTGCAGCTCGGGTACCCATCCCGGCACGGGTCTCACCGGCGGATCCGGGGCAAATGCCGCAGCGGTGGTGGTTCGCGCGCTCGCCTGACGCCCAAAGTTCAAACTTGAAAGCCGGGCGGTGGGAGTTTAACTTTCCACCGTTGCAGTTCCAGTGGCCGTTGAGAGTCTCGGGGGACGGTATGCGTGGATTAGGCTTCCTCAGCTTTGCTCTTGTGCTGGCCGCCGCCACCAGTCACGGCCAGACGCCACAACCCTCGACACCTGGCCAGGTCATCCAGCCGGGACAACCGGCGCCAGGTGTGCCCGCGCGGCCATTGCGGCCGGGCGAGACGCCGCCGAAGGGCTCCGCCATCATTCGCGGACAAGTGATGGCGGCCACCGGCTCACCGATCCGCCGCGCTCAGGTGCGAGTGATGTCCGCCGACGGCCGCGGTAGCGGCGGCGTCACCAGCACCGACAACGAAGGACGATTCGAAGTCAAAGAGCTGGCCGCCGGCCGCTACAACGTGACGGCGACCAAAGGCGGGTTCGTCACCGTCCAGTACGGGCAACGGCGACCCAATGAGCCGGGCACGCCGATCGAGCTCACCGATGCGCAAACCGCCGAGCGGGTGAACTTCAATCTGGCCCGCGGCAGCGTCATCTCCGGGCGCATCGTCGACGATGGCGGTGAGCCGGTGTCGGGCGCACAGGTGATGGCCCTGCGCTATGGGTTCGCCGCCGGAACACGGCGCATGATGCCGGCCGGCGCCGAGGGCGGGAACGACCGGACCGACGACCAGGGTGGGTTCCGCCTGTTCGGCCTGCCGCCCGGCGAGTACTACGTCAGCGCAGTGACCCGTAACATGGGCATGATTTCCGCCGACATCAACAACACCGAGGCCGATGGGTTCGCGCCGACCTACTACCCGGGCACACCGAACGTGGCCGAGGCATCGCGCATCCCGCTCAGAACCGGCCAGGAGATGGCCGGTGCGAACTTCGCGATGATCGTCGCGCGGCTGGCGCGGGTGCGGGGCCGCGCGGTGAACTCGCGCGGTGAGCCGGTCGCCAGCGCCATGATGTCGCTCACGCCTGCCGATCCGTCCCAGATGTCGCTGTCGTTCAACAATACGATGGTCGGGCGCGACGGCGCGTTCCAGTTCGCCAACGTCGCGCCGGGCCGCTACAACCTCAGCGTCCGGCCCAATAGCCTGCCCAGTGTTGGCGCCGAGTTCGCCACCCTGCCGATCGTGGTTGGCAACGACGACATCGACAACCTGCTGCTGAGTACGTCGATCGGCGCCGTCGCCCGCGGCATCATCTCGACAGACGACGGGTCGGCACCGACGTTCAAGCCCAGTCAAGTGCAGGTCGTGGCCAACCCTGCCGAGCCTATGACGATGATGTTCGGCAACAACGACATGAAGGTCCACGACGATCTGTCATTCGAGATCGCCGGCCTGTCCGAGCGCCGATTGATTCGCGCGACGACGGGCGCCGCCTCAGGGTGGTTCCTGAAGGCGGTCATGCATGACGGAGAAGACGTCACCGACCGCGGTGTCGAGTTCATGCCGGGCCGTGCGTACGAAGGGTTCGAAGTGATCTTCACGCAGAAGACCACCGACCTCTCCGGCCTGGTCACCGACGACCGGGGCAAACCCGTCCTCGACGCCACCGTCGTCATCTTCCCGGCCAACCGCGAGCGTTGGACCTACTTGTCGCGCTACCTGCGCACGGCGCGGCCCGACACCACCGGTCGCTACAGTGTGCGATCGCTGCCGGCGGGCGACGACTACCTGGTGATCGCGGTGCGGAACCTCGAGAGCGGCCAGGGCGGCGACCCGGAGTTCCTCACCCGCGCCAGGGAAGAGGCAAAGCCGTTCACCCTGAATGAGGGTGAAACCAAGACCGTGGACGTCAAACTGTCACAGGTAACGCCCTAGCCTCGCTGCTCGTATGCTGTAGGTGTGAAGCAATTCCTGCTGGTCGTGATGGTCTGGGGTCTGGCCACCGCCGTGGCGCAGGCCCAGGGTGGCGGCGGACAGTTTCCGGGCGGCCCCGGCGGCGGTCAGTTCCCCGGTGGTGGCCCGGGACAGCGGGGACAGGCGCGGGCGCTCCCGCTGCGCGACGATGCCCCCCGCGGCACGGCCATCATGCGCGGCCAGATCGTGGCCGCCGATAACGGCGCGCCGATCCGCCGCGCGCAAGTGCGCGTGATGTCTGCCGAAGCCCGGGAAAGCCGCCTGGCGGCGACCGACGCGCAAGGGCGCTTCGAAATCAAGGAACTGCCGGCCGGCCGCTACACCATGACCGCCAGCAAGGGCGGCTTCGTCTCGCTGCAGTACGGCCAGCGCCGCCCCTCAGAGTCAGGCACGCCCATCGAACTGGGCGATGGCCAGTCCCTCGACAAGCTCCAGATCGCCTTGCCCCGCGGCAGCGTGATCGGCGGACGCATCATGGATGAGTTCGGCGAACCGGTGGCCAACGCCGCGGTGGTCGCCATGCGCTACAGCTACGCTGCCGGCGGGCGCCGGCTGACGCCGGCCCCCGGCGGCAACTCTCGCGACACCACCGACGACCAGGGACACTTTCGCCTGTTCGGCTTGCCACCCGGTGAGTATTTCGTGAGTGCGACGCTGCGGTCCGGGGGCACCGAAGCCGCCGATCCCACCGGCGAGACCTCGGGCTACGCCGCTACCTACTACCCCGGCACGCCCAATCTCGGCGAAGCCAGCCGCGTGACGCTGGCGGTATCGCAGGAAAACACCACGGTGTCGTTCAGCCTGATCGCCACCCGATTGGTGCGCGTCACCGGCACGGTGCTGTCATCCGACGGCACGCCCGCCTCGGGCGCGACGATTATGTTGCTGCCCGGGAATTCCGGCGGCGGCCGCGGCATTGCACTGCAGCAGGGCGGCAACGGCGCCCGGACCACTCCCACCGGCGCATTTCAAGTGGCCAACGTCGCGCCGGGCCGCTACCAGATGCAAGCGCGAACCGGGGGTCGCGGCGGCGAAGGCGAGCTGGCCCGCATGGATCTGGTGGTGGGCGCCGACGATGTGACGGGCCTGACGATGGTGACGGCACCGGGCGCGACGATCACGGGAGCAGTGCTCAGCGACACCGGCGAGCCGCTCGATTTTCGAGCGTCGCAGTTGCAGATTGCCGCGCGGCCGGTCGACATCGACGTGGCCGGGATTGCCGGCGGCGGCGCTGGCCGCGTCGGTGACGACTGGAGCTTCGAGCTGCGCAACATCACCGATGCCCGCCTGCTCCGGGTCAATGCGCCCAGTGGTTGGATTCTCAAGTCGGTGGGCCTCAATGGCCAGGACATTACCGATACACCCATCGAGTTTCCACCTGGCCAGGCCGTCGGCGGTGTACAGGTGGTGCTGACCAAGAAGGTGACGGCGCTATCGGGCGCGGTGACCGACGCTCGCGGCAATCCGCTGCTCGACGCCACCGTGGTTGTGTTTCCAGCCGACGAGAAACTCTGGATGTTTCAGTCGCGATTCATCAAGGCGGCCCGGCCCGACCAGGCCGGCAGCTACCGCCTGAGCGGGCTGCCGCCGTCAGAAGATTACCTGGCCGTGGCGTTGCAGGGCCTGGAAGATGGCCAGGCCGGCGATCCCGACTTCCTGGCCTCGATCAAGGAACTGGCCACCAAGTTCACGCTCGGCGACGGCGAGACCAAGGCCGTCGACCTTAAACTCTCGACGCCGAAGTGAGGTCTGAATGAGCATGCGATGCAAACAGTGCGCGGAGTCGTTTCCCAAGGGACAGCCCTACGACATGTGGGAAGTACGGCGGCAACATGTCTCGCCGGTCGATGTCGACAGCCTCACGACCACCGTGAACATGGAAGACGCCGGCGTCTTCTGTTCGCGCAAGTGCTTGAGCGACTACCTCACGGCCGGCGATCGATCGGGCGTCTTCGATCTGGGGCGGCGGAAGTAGTCGACAAATCAGAAGTAGTCGGAATGCCAATACACCACTTCCGCCGAGGCCAGGGGCGGTAACGGCAACAGGCGGTCGCGCAGCGGCCTGATCATCAGCACTTCCTGGGTCGGCATCGACGCGGCGATCGTGAGCTGTGGCGGCACCAGCGACTGCGGCCACCAGCCGCGGATTTCCGGCACGCGCTCGCTGGGATAGCGCGCCAGCATCACCTGCAGCATGGCGCCCAGGCGCGCGCCCGACGGATCGCGGTCTCCGGCCTCCTCGATCATCCAGCGGCCATCCTGCGCGGTCGCCACCAGGTATGCGACCGCCTGGTGCCCCTCTTCCACCACCAGGAACTCGGTCGTTCGCATGCCCGCGGGCGCCAGGCCAGACTGCAGTCGTTTCCTGGTGATGCCAAAGCGGATGAAGTCCTCACTGCGGTCGAGGGCCAGGCGGGCGCCGGCGGCTCGGGCGGCCGACATCTCGATGATGTTGGGCAGATCCCGGTCGTCGCCACTTCGCACCAGCATGGCCGGCGCGCCGCCGCGCTTCTGATCCACTTCGATGGTCCACTCGGTCAGCGGCACCGGCACGAACTCGAGGCGCTCGTAGAAGGCGGGCGGAATCTCCGAGAACAACATCGCGAACTCGAATCCCTCGGCGACGGCCGTGTCGAGCATGCGGCTGAGCAGTTCCCGCGCGGCGCCGCGGCCGCGATGGGCTTCGGCCGTGAATACCGCACCTATGCCAAGCACGCGGCGAATGCGGCCGTCGAAACGAAGCGACAGGTCGTAGCGCTTCGCACTCGACACCACGTGCGGGCCATCGACCAACGCGATCCGGTCGAGGTGGCCGGCGCCCCACGGCGTCTTGACCTGGGCCGCCCACGACTTGCCGTAGTGCTCGCGGGACAGCCCGTCGTTCCAAATTGAATAGGTGTCGTCGAGCACACGCTCGAGGACGGCACCGGCGGCCGGGACTACCTGAAGGGACATGACGGGAACAAGCCTCTTGTCGGGAGGGCACTCCTGGTCGGGAGGGCACTCCTGGTCGGGAGGGCGCTCCTGGTCGGGAGGGCACTCCGGTCGAGACGCGCATTAAACGATCACCCGGCGCGGCGGGTCGAATCAGCCAGTAAGAGGTTAACTCATGTGGACACGCGTCATTCTCGTCTTGTCGCTGCTCGCCGTCGCCGCCGGCCGGCCGCAGGCCAGTGCGCCGCCATCACTTCCCGCGACCGACGGGGCCATCGTTCATGCACTAAACCGCCTGACCTACGGCCCGCGACCGGGCGACGTGGCGCGCGTGAAGGCCATGGGCCTGCAGCGCTGGATCGACCGCCAGCTCGACCCGTCGCGAATCGATGACGGCGTCCTGACCGCGTCGCTGGCCCGGCTGGAGACGCTGACGCTCGATTCGCAGACCATCCAGCGCGAGTACTCGGGCCCGGCGATGGTGGAGCGGCGCGAGCGGCAGCGCGACACCCCTGCCGGCGACGAGCCAAACCCCGTGACGCGCCCGCCTTCGCGAACGACCGGACAGTCGCAGGAAGAGATGGCCGCGCCCCGCACGAGACCGAGCGAGGCACAACTGAAAGACCGGCAAGTCATCGCCGATCTCGAGGAAGCAAAGCTGCTGCGCGCGATTCACAGCGAACGGCAGCTGCAGGAAGTGCTCGTCGACTTCTGGTTCAACCACTTCAACGTGTTCGCGGGCAAAGGCGCGACGCGCAACTATCTGAGCGAGTACGAGCGCGAAGCCATCCGGCCGCACGTGCTCGGCAACTTCCGCGACATGCTCGAGGCCAGCGCGAAGAGCCCCGCCATGCTGTTCTATCTCGATAATTGGCAAAACGTCAGCCCCGACGCGTCGTCCCCAGGAGGCGCGCAGCGCCGACCCCAACGAAGGCCCGAAGGGCCGAGCCCCACAAGCGGCGCAGCCGCGAGCCCCACCCGCCTCGAAGTGGCGCGCCCCCAGAGAGGCATCAACGAAAACTACGCGCGCGAGCTCATGGAGCTTCACACCTTGGGTGTCGATGGCGGTTACACGCAGGCCGACGTCCAGAACGTGGCTCGCGCGCTCACCGGTTGGACGATTCAGCCGCGCGAGGGTTCGGGCACGCAGTTCGTGCCGCGGCTCCACGACGACAAAGCCAAGACGGTGCTCGGCCACACCCTCAAGGCCGGCGGCGGCGAGCGCGACCTCGAGCAGGTGCTCGATATCCTGGCGGCGCATCCGTCGACGGCGCGTCACATTGCCACCAAGCTGGCGGTGCGGTTCGTGAGCGACACACCGCCTGCCGCACTCGTGGATCGCGCGGCCGCGCGGTTCACCGCCACCGGGGGCGACCTGCGCGAGGTGGTGCGGACCATCATCACGTCGCCGGAGTTCTTCGCGCCCGACGCGCTTCGCGCGAAGGTGAAGACGCCGCTGGAGTTCGTGGCCAGCGCGCTGCGCGCCACCGGCGCGGAGGTCCGCACGGCGTTGCCGCTGGCGCGCGAGCTGCGCGACATGGGCATGCCGCTTTATTTCTGCCAGCCGCCGACCGGCTACGACGACACCGCGACGACGTGGGTGTCGGCCGGGGCGCTGGTCAGCCGGATGAACTTCGCCGTGGCACTCGGCAAGAACGAAGTCCGCGGCGTGCGTATTGCCAATCCTCCCGACGATCTCGGCCAGGAGATTGGTTCACCCGCGTTCCAGAGACAGTGAGGCGGTCATGACGTCACGACGAGTGTTCCTCAAGAGCGGCGCGATGGCGATGGTCACGATGGGGTTGGCGCCGTCCTTCCTGGCCCGGACGGCGGCGGCCGGCTCTCGCAAGAAGCTGCTGATTACGGTGTTCCAGCGCGGCGCGGTCGACGGCCTGAACATGGTCGTCCCCTACGGCGAGGCCGACTACTATCGCGCGCGCCCGTCGATTGCGATTGCCAGGCCCGGCGCCGCCGAGGGCGCCATCGACCTCAACGGCTTCTTCGGGCTGCATCCGCGCATGTCGGCGTTCAAGCCATTGTGGGATCGCGGGGAGCTCGCCATCGTCCAGGCCTCGGGGTCACACGACACCACGCGATCGCATTTCGACGCGCAGGACTACATGGAGTCGGCGACGCCTGGCGTCAAGAGCACGAAGGACGGGTGGCTAAATCGCTACCTGGCCGCCTCCGCCGCTCATGATGCCGCGGTCGCCGAGGGGCGCAACCCGCTGCGGGCGGTGGCGCTCACGTCGCAGATGCCGCGCACGCTGCAGGGCGCCGCGCCGGCGCTGGCCATGGGCAACACCGCCGACTTCACCGTCGCCGACATGAGCGCGCGCACCTCGTTCGAGGAGATCTACCAGGCCACGCACGACAAGTCTCTGAACGGCGCCGGCGGGGAGGCCTTCGAGGCCATGCGTACGCTGTCGAAGAAGACCGCCGGGCAGTACCGCCCCGCCAACGGCGCCGCCTATCCGCGCTCGCCGTTCGGGCAGGCGCTGCAGGAGATTGCACGGCTCGCCAAGTCGGACGTGGGCCTGGAAATCGCGTTCGCCGAAAGCACGCAGTGGGACCATCACGTCAACCAGGGCGCAGCGACCGGGCAGATGGCCAACCGGCTCGACGACTTCTCGCGCGGCATCGCCGCGCTCGCGCAGGACCTGGGCGAGCGCATGGCCGATACGATCATTCTCACCATGTCGGAGTTCGGGCGGGCGGTGGCCGAGAACGGCAGCCGCGGCACCGATCACGGTCACGGCAACGCGATGTTCGTGATCGGCGGCAGTGTGAAGGGCAAGGAGGTCTACGGCAAGTGGCCTGGCCTGAAGGCCGACCAGCGCTTCGAGGGCCGCGACCTGGCGGTGACCACCGACTTTCGCGACGTGTTCGGCGAGGTGGTGGTGAAGCACCTGGGCGCCAGCGCCGCCACGACGGCACGGGTGTTCCCCGGTTACGAAGTGAAGAGGTCAGCGTTTCACGGGGTGCTGAGAGCCTGACACCGACACGCCCCGAGACTGAAAGCTGTGGCACGAGGCCGCCATAGCCAGGGCTCGACCGGCGCCGCGCGCTTCAGCGTCGAGAGCCAACTGGTGACGATGCGGATCTCGTCGGTGCTCGTCTCTCCGCCCGCGCGCACCGCCAGAAACCGGCCGGCGTCGCCACTTGCCGTCTGGCCTGGGCGAATCTGCGGCTTCCCGCGGCCTTCACGCCAGCGGCGCCACGTCCTCCAAGAGCCGCGACAGCGCCACCGCGCGAATCCGGGGCGCCAGCGGAAAAGTGCGATCGCCGGCGTGAATCACGTCGAGACGTGACAGTTTCAAGTCCTTGAGCGCGGCCCTCATCGACGGCGTGACCGCGGGCGCCACGGTCCGCTTGATCTCGAAGCCGATTCGCGTGCGACCGCGGACGACCAGCAGGTCCAGTTCCGCGCCCGCGTACGTGGCCCAGAAGTAGCATTCGTCCCATCGCGCGCGGAGCTGGTCTACGATCGACGCGATCGCAAATCCCTCGAACGAGGCGCCAACTTTCGGGTGCCGTTCCAAGTCTTCGCGTGCGCCGAGGTTGAGCAAGGCGTGCAGCACTCCGCTATCGGCAATGTAGATCTTCGGCGACTTGACCTGCCGCTTGCCAAGGTTCTCGTGCCACGGAAGGAGAATCCGGACCACGAAAGTCGCGGCCAACAGATCGAGATATCGCCGGACAGTCATATCCGAGACGCCGAACGACCGGGCGAACTCCGAGGCGTTCCACACCTGCCCGTGGTAATGCGCCAGCATCGTCCAGAAGCGGCGGAGCGTCGTGGCGGGAATCGAGACGCCAAGCTGGGGCAGGTCGCGGGCGAGGAAGGTATCGACGAAATCCAGCCGCCAATCCAGGCTGGCGCGGCCTGATCGCGCCAGGAAGGAGAGCGGAAAGCCGCCGCGCAACCACAGCTGGTCCAGGCGCGCGGCCCCGACCTCGTCGATGGCGAATGGCCCCAGTTCGTGAAAGGCCAGGCGGCCTGCCAGCGACTCCGACGACTGTTGAAGCAGCGCCGGCGAGGCGCTGCCGAGGACGAGAAAACGGGCCGGCGTCCGGGGGCGATCCGCCAGGACCCGCAACACCGGGAAGAGTTCCGGCCGCCGTTGGACTTCGTCCAGGATCACCAGGCCACGCAGCGGCCGGAGGGCCAGCATCGGGTCAGCCAGGCTGGCGACGTCGCCGGGATCCTCCAGGTCGAAGGTCGTCACCGGCCCGTGCCACGCCGTGGCGATGGCCCTGGCCAGGGTGGTCTTGCCCACCTGGCGGGGCCCGAGAATGGCCACCGCCGGCGACCGCTTCAGGAGCTGCTGAAGGCGGCCTAGGTGCCGCTGGCGGTGGATATCCATACCTTGAATTATCAATCGTATGTATTGAATTTTCAAGGTCACGGCGATGCCATACCCAGCGGCCTGGTGGCGCATATATAATCCGCCCTTCAGGGGGTGAGTGCTTATGCGGTGGGTTTCGGTCTTGAAGGCATCGGCGGTGGCTGGGGTGGTCGCGGCAGCGGTAGCACTCACGGCCATGCCGTCGGTGACCGGGCAATCCCGGACCTCCGGGATACCACGCCTGAACGGCAAGCCGGATCTGAACGGTCTCTGGCAGACCATCAATACCGCCAACTGGGACATCCAGGCGCATAGCGCCAAGCCCGCGCTGGCGATGCGGCCCGGACCGGTCGTGCCGGTGCCGGCCAAGGAAGTACTCGCGTTTGGCGCGGTCGGCTCGGTCCCGAGCGGCCTCGGCGTGGTCGACGGCAACGACCTGCCGTATTTGCCGGAGGCGCTGAAGAAGAAGGAAGAGAACCAGGCCAACTGGCTGACGCGTGACCCGGAGATCAAGTGCTACCTGCCGGGTGTCCCACGGGCCACCTACATGCCGCACCCGTTCCAGATCTTCCAGGGTGACGGTTCGTTCTTCATCGCCTACGAATTTGCCGGCGCCGTGCGCAACGTCTACCTGAAGGACCCCGGGCCTGCCGCCATCGACAGTTGGATGGGCCAGTCGTTCGGCCGCTGGGACGGCGACACGTTCGTGATTGAAGTCTCTGGCTTCAACGACCAGTCGTGGTTCGATCGCGCCGGCAATCACCACACCGAACAACTGACGGTCACCGAACGCTACACGATGACCGATGCCGATCACATCACCTACCAGGCCACCATCACCGATCCCGGCACGTTCTCGAAGCCGTGGACGATGACCATGCCGCTGTACCGGCGAGTGGAGCGTGGCGCACGGCTGGGACAATTCAAGTGCGTCGAGTTTGTCACCGAGTTGATGTACGGCCACCTGCGCAAGGAGCCTCTCAAATGAGAATCATCGGCCTTACGTTGACGGCGGCGCTGCTCGGACTTGTGGTCACGGGCGCGCAGACACCGGCCGCGCGGCCGGCCGGAGCCAAGCCGGCGACACGCGCCGCCACCGTCCCTCGTTTGAGTGACGGGCGTCCCAGCCTGCAGGGCAATTGGACCAACGCCACGATCACGCCGCTCGAACGCCTGGGCGCGGACCGGCCACTGGTCCTCAGTGAGGCGGCGGCGCTGGACGAGGAACGCCGAACCCAGAACGCGATCGATGCGCGCGAGAGCGACAGCGATCCCAATCGCCCGGCGCCGCCGGTCGGCGGTGAGGCGCGCAAGAGCCCGAACGCGGAGCCGACCTACCTCGAACGGGTCTGGCAGGCCGGCGCCGGCGTGGTGGGCGGCTACAACTCGTTCTGGGTGGATCCGGGCGATCGCGTCTTGCGCGTCGACGGACAACCGCGTAGCTCGATCCTGATCGATCCGCCAAACGGCCGGGTGCCTGCCCTGACGCCTGAGGGCCGTGCGCGCCTGGCGGCGGCGGCCGCCGCCCGCAGCAAAGCCGGCGGCGAGTTCGACCACCCGGAGTTGCGGCCGCTCGCCGAGCGCTGTATCACCTCGTTCGGCAACAACCTGGGGCCGCCGATGCTGCCCAACTACTTCTACAACAACAGCTACACGATCGTGCAGACCCGCGACAACGTGATGATCCTGACCGAGATGGTGCACGACACGCGGGTCGTGCGCATGGGTGGCACCCACCCACCCCCGAGTTTTCGCCAGTGGTTCGGCGACTCGATTGGCCGCTGGGAGGGGGACACGCTCGTCATCGAGACTACCAACTTCCACCCCAATCACGGCTTCCGCGGCGCGTGGGAGAACCTGAAGGTCACCGAGCGGCTCACCCGCAAGGACGCCGGCACGCTGTCGTACCGATTCACCGTTGAGGATCCGGCCACCTTCACTGCGCCGTTCAGCGGCCAGCTCGAGTTCCGCGCGATGGCGCCGGACGAGCAGGTCTACGAGTACGCGTGCCACGAAGCCAACTACGGCCTCGAGGGCGTGATGAGCGGCGCCCGCGCGCAGGAGCGCGAGGCCGCGAAGAAGAAGTCGCAGCAGTGATCGCGCCGGCGGGGGCGGGAGCCTGGTCATGAATGTAGATGGGCTCGCCACTCCGGCCGTCCTGATCGATCGCGCCCGCGCCGAGCGCAACCTCGACCGCATGCAGGCCGCGGCCGCGGCCCGTGGCGTGCGGCTGCGGCCGCATACCAAGACCCACAAGAGCCCCCTCGTCGCCGGCTGGCAGATCGCGCGCGGTGCCGTCGGCATCTGCTGCGCCAAGCTGGGCGAAGCGGAGGTGTTTGCCGCCCACGGCATCGCCGATATCCGGCTGCCCTATCCACTGAATCCCGCCAACGCCGATCGCGTACTCGCGCTGCTCGATCGCACGCGCCTGTCGTTCATCGTCGATCATCCGGTGGTCGCGAAGCAGTGGTCCGAGGCCATGGTCCGGGCGGGGAGGCGGGTCGAGATCCTGGTCAAGATCGACGTCGGTTTCCATCGCTGCGGTCTCGATCCGGATTCCCGCGAGACGGTGGCCACGATTCGGGAGATCGCGGCATTGCCGGGACTGGATTTCCGCGGCCTGCTGTCGCACGCCGGGCAGGCCTACCACGCGCATTCGGAGGACGGGCTGCGGTTGATGGCAGAGTCGGAAGTCCGCACGATGAGCGACCTGGCTTCGTGGTGCCGGGCGAAGGGCCTCGCCGTTGACGAGATCAGCCTCGGGGCGACGCCGCCGAGCCGTTTCTCGCTGCAACAGGATGGCTTCACCGAGTTGCGTCCCGGCAACTACGTCTACTTCGATCGGACGCAAGTGTCGCTCGGCGCGGCGACGCTCGACGACTGCGCCCTCACGGTGCTGGCGCGCGTCGTCAGCAAGCCGGCCGCCAACCGGATCATCCTGGACTCGGGTTCCAAGACCCTCACGAACGACGGGGCCCGGGGCTTCGCTCCAGCTCCGGGTTACGGAACGGTACTTCGCCAGCCGGGAGGGCATTCGTCGTCGGGAGGGCACACCTTGTCGGGAGGGCAAACCATGTCGGGAGGGAATGTCTTGTCGGGACCGGCGGTCGCCGACGACACGCTGGTGATCGAGCGGCTGTCGGAAGAGCACGCCACGGTGAAGGTCACGACCGGCTCGACCACCCTTGAGCCCGGTGACCTCGTCCGGATCGTGCCGAATCACTCGTGTGTCGTGTCGAACCTGGTGGACCAGGCATGGCTGGTGGACGGCGACCGCGTCGAGCCGCTCCCCATCGCCGCCCGAGGACGGATCACCTGAACCCGGCACTTTGGGAAGGTGCTTAGGGTGCGTACGGGTGCCAAGGGGTGCCAAGGGGTTGGTGCCAACGTGCGGCACCAGCACCCATGGCACCAGACCCGGCACCCTTGGCACCGTACGCACCCTAGGCACCTTCCGCCGTTCCGATAGTAGAATGCTTCCGTGGCGAGCAAACCAGACGGCACCGAAGCGGTTGGCATGGTCGAAACCCGGGGCCTGATCGGGATGATCGAGGCGGCCGACGCCATGGTCAAGACCGCCAACGTGGTGTTTGTCGGCTGGCAGAAGGTCGACGCCGGCCTGGTCACTGCCATCGTCCGGGGCGATGTCGGTTCCGTCAAGGCTGCGACTGACGCCGGCGCTGCAGCGGCGCGCCGGGTCGGTGAGCTGGTCGGCGTGCACGTGATTCCGCGCCCGGCTGAAGATCTCGAGAAGGTCTTCCCGATGCTCCGCCAGAAGATCTAGTCCCGACAGGCGGCACCCTCCCGACAGGCGGTGCCCTCCCGACGGGTGGTGCCCTCCCGCCAGCTTCAGATAGGCTGTGCGCATGAAGCGCGCCACTCCAGCCTTTCTCCTCCTCGTCGTTGGCTTCCTCGTCATCTCCACGGCGCCGGCCCGGCTCCAGCAGCCGGCCACATTTGCCGACCGCTTCGAGGTCAGCGACGTGATGATTCCAGCGCGCGACGGCAAGCGCCTCCACACCAAGATCTTCACGCCCCGCCTCCGCCAAGGCTCCGGCGCGGCAGGCTCAGACGGCGAGCCGCTGCCGATCATCTTCAAGCGCACGCCGTACGGGATCGAGGGCTCGGCCGGCAACTTCAACGCGTACTACAAGGCGCTGGCAGACGAGGGCTACATCTTCGTGCACCAGGACATCCGCGGAAAGTTCGGATCAGAGGGCGAGTTCGTCATGCAGCGTCCCGCCCGGCCGCCTTCGCCCAGGGGCTACGGCGGGCCAGGCTCTGAGGATCCGAACAAGGCTATCGATGAAGGCACCGACACCTACGACAGCATCGAGTGGCTGATCAAGAACGTGCGCAACAACAACGGCCGGGTCGGCATGCTCGGCGTGTCGTACGACGGTTGGACGACGATCATGGGGGCGATCGAACCGCATCCGGCGCTCAAGGCGATTTCGCCGCAGGCGTCGCCGGCCGACATGTGGTTGGGCGACGACTTCCACCACAACGGCGCCTTCCGCCTGAGCTACGGCTTCGAGTACGCCGCGATGATGGAAAGCGGCAAGGACGTGCAGCAGTTCTCGTTCGATCGCTACGACACGTTCGACTGGTACCTGAGCCTGGGGCCGCTGGCCAACGTCAACGAGAAGTACCTGAAGGGCAAGATCCCGACCTGGAATGACTACGTCGCGCATCCGGACTACGACGAGTTCTGGAAGCGCCAGACGATGATTCCGCACCTGAACAGCGTGAAGGTGCCGACGTTGAACGTGGCGGGATGGTGGGACCAGGAGGACTTCTACGGTCCCATCCGCATTTACGATGCGCTGGAGCGGTTCGACACGCAAGGAATGAACTACCTGGTGGTCGGGCCCTGGCGCCACGGCGGCTGGGCCAACGGTACCGGCGAGTCGCTCGGCGCGATCCCGTTCGGCAGCAACACCGCGGAGTACTTCCGCGAAAAGGTGCAGGCCCCGTTCTTCGCCTACTTCCTGAAGGACAAGGGTGCGAAGGACTTCCCGCAGGCGCTGACGTTCGAGGCCGGCGCCAACCAGTGGCGGCGATGGGATCAGTGGCCGCCGACGGCGCGGACCGAGGTGCGGTCGCTCGCGTTTGGACCGAATGAGACCCTGGCTCTGGCCGACGCTAAAGCGTCGGCCCTCCGAACGTCGGATTCGGCATTCGATGAGTACGTCTCAGATCCAGCTCACCCGGTGCCGTATCGCCAGCGGCCGATTCAGCCGACCTACTTCCCTGGCGGTTCGAAGTGGTCCACCTGGCTCGTCGAGGATCAACGCTTTGTCGACGATCGGCCCGACGTGCTCAGTTGGGAGACCAGCGTGCTGGATCAGGATGTGACCATTGCCGGTGAGGTGAAGGCGCACCTCTTTGCCTCGACGACCGGCTCCGACGCCGACTGGATTGTGAAACTGATCGACGTCTACCCTGAGGACCATCCGTCGAACTGGGCACTGGCCGGCTTCCAGCTGATGGTCTCGAACGAGGTGTTTCGCGGCCGCTATCGCACCAGCTTCGAGAAGCCGGCGCCGATCGAGCCGAACACCGTGCTCGAGTACACCTGGAGCCTGCACACGCAGAACTACACGTTCAAGAAGGGGCACCGCATCATGGTGCAAGTGCAGAGCACGTGGTTCCCGATCATCGATCGCAACCCGCAGACCTTCGTGCCGAACATCTTCCTGGCGAAGGAGGGCGATTTCAAGGCCGCGACGCACCGCGTTTACCGGACGCCGCAGTACCCTTCGCGGGTCGACGTGCCGGTCGTTCGCGCGCGATGAGCTGGCGCAGCTTGATGTCCTCGCCCAGCATCAGCAACGGCTGGGCGGCGTCATCCAGCAGGTTGAACAGATCGCCGGCCTCGTTGCGGGCATAGATGTTGTCGCCATCGATAAACAGGGTGACCGCACCGCCGCCCTCGATCGCGTCGTAGAGACGCGTTTGAAAGCGTGACTTCAGCACCTGCAGCAGCTTGCGGATCTTCTGGACGGTGAAGCCCTTGCGGCGCAGGTCGGCCAGCACCATCAGCTCAAGCAGTTCGACCGGGGTGTAGCGCCGTTCGGTGAAGCCCCCGGCATCGGTCTTGTGCGACGGCACCGTCGCGACAAACAGCTTGCGCTGCTCCCACCACTGCAATTGACGCGCGGTCAAGCCGGTGAGCTGCGCCACCTCCCGCGAGCTGTAGAGCTTCTTTAGTTTCATGACGGCTAGCCGTCGCCGAACTCCTCGAGGTGCGGGAGGCTGGCGGCGACTTCGTCGGCCATGACCGCGCCGTCGATGTCCTTGCCGGTGACCCCGCCTTCGGAATGGGTCGAGTACGACAGCACCACGCGCTTGTAGTGGATTTCGATGTCGGGATGGTGGTCGGCATCCTCGGCCCCGGGCACCAGCGCACTCACAAACAGCACGGCCTCAGGGAAGTCCTGGAACACGAACTCCTTGCGGATGGCATTGCCTGCGGGACTCCAGCCCTCGAGGCCCTTCAACTTGTCGGCGAGGTCGGTTGCGGTCAGTACAGCCATGGCGGTTGATGTCCCCTGATCTCTTGCTGCCGATAATACCCTTCGACCAGGCCCGCCGAAACATCGGCGAGCCCCGCCCAGGACGGCCTTGTCTCCTCAGAGCCGTCCGTGACGGGCGGGAGCCAGGTCGCGCAGTGCCGGGTCGTCGCCACGATCGAAGACGAGGTCGTCGACCAGTTGCACGGTGAGAGGCGTGAGCAGGACGCCGTTTCGATAGTGTGCGGTCGCGTAGATTAACCCTGGGACCACGGTCGAACGGCCGAGGATGGGGAGGTCGTCGGGTCCGCGCGGCCGCAGGCCGGTACGAACACTCGTGAGCGGCGCGCCGGCCAGGCCCGGCACCAGCGCGGCGGCGGCCGCCCGCAGCGTGCTGACGCCTTCGTCGGTGTGCCGTTCGTCGAAACCCACGTCCTCGACGGTCGATCCGACGAGTACCGTGCCATCGGGCCACGGCACGAGGTATCCGTCCGGTCCCCAGATCACGCGCTGTGCCAGGCCCGGTTCGGACTGGAGTTCGATTAGTTGTCCGCGGATGGGTGTCACGGGCACCGCGGCCGCACCCTCGACCACGATCTGCGACGACCAACTGCCGGCCGCAAGCACCACGCGGTCCGCATCCCAGGTGGCGCCTCCCGCGTCGACACCGACGCGGCTTGAGGTCAGAGCGCGAATGCGAATCGCACCCGTCTCGGTGATGAATTCCACCCCCTGCTTCCGGGCGGCAGCGGCGGCGGCGAGTGTGACCGATGTCACCCCGACAAACCCGTGGGCCGGGATCAACAGGGCGCCGAGCGCGGCCGGCGACGCAGCCGGCTCGTGGTTCTTGAACGCCGCCGGCGCCACCCACTGGTGCGCGACACCTTGCCGGGCCAAGGCCGCCGCCAGTGCGGCCAACCGCTTCACGTCGGCTGAATCGAAAGCCAACTCGAACGTGCCATTGCGCGCGTAGATCAGATCGGCGCCGCTGTCGGCGATGAGCCGGTCCATGAAGTCGGCGTAGAGGTCGAGGCTGCGCAGGCCGAGGCTGCGCAGCGCGTCCGAGCCGTGCCCCTCAATGTAGGGCGCGAGAATTCCCGCCGACGCGCGGGTCGCGCCCTGGCCGGGTTGGCGGGTTTCAAAGACCCGAACGCTGGCGCCTGATCGGGCGAGTTGATGGGCGACGGTGCAGCCGACGATGCCGGCGCCGATGACGATGACGACGGGAGGGTTCACTCTTACAGAGTATGACGGGAGGGCATTACTTGTCGGGAGGGAACTACTGGTCGGGAGGGAACTGCTGGTCGGGAGGGAACTGCTGGTCGGGAGGGAACTGCTGGTCGGGAGGGCACTACTGGTCGGGAGGGCACTGCTGGTCGGGAGAGTGCCAGGGGGCACTCCCGACGGGAGGTGTCCTCCCGTCAAGAAGTGCCGTCCCGACCAGCAGTGCCCTCCCGTCAGAATCCGAAAGACGCCCCGATCTCGACCCGGCGCGGCGCGCCTGCCGAGGTGGCGGTGCCGAAGAACTGCGACAACTGGTTGCCGACAAACGCGTTGTAGTTCACGCGGTTGAACGCGTTCTGCAGGTTCACGTAGAGGTCGAGGCGGTACTTCTGGGCGCCGCCTTCCATGATCATGATCTGCGGCCCGCCGCCATCGCCGCCGCCGCCGGGGCCGCCACCGCCGGGACCGCGCTGGGCCGCGACACCGCCCGAGGGCGGCGGCGGCATGGGCATGCCGCCGGGAAAGCCGGCACCGCCGGCCCGCGGGCCGCCGAGGCCGATCGACTTGTTGAGGCGCACATTGGCGGTCCACTGGGCTGCCCCGCGGGCGCTATTGCGTTCAACGCCCGCCGCGCGGTCGTTAAATACCGTGTCGCCGTTGGCGTCGAAGCCGGTGGTGATGTTGTACGGCAGGGCCGACGAGCCCTGCAGCCCAATGCTCATGCGCACGCCGTTGCCGATCGGCGAGTTGAGGTTGACGAACAAGCGATGGCGCACGTCCTGGGCCGACGGCCCCCAGTCCAGGTCGGGGTTGTTGCTGTCGGATGGCAACGACAACGCGCTGTCGGCATAGTTTCTCTGGCTGCCCAACTGATACATCACCATGGCGAACATGCGTCGCGGCGCGTAGCGCATGTTCAGCGCCATGGTGGCGCGGTCGGAAGCGCGCTTGCCGCTGGACTGAATCTCGGAGATGTTGCCCACGGTTGCATCGGGGCGCACACCGTCGATCGGCGCGTTGACGTTGAGGGAGCGCAGCGTGTTGTAGCCGCGCGTCCACATGTAGTCGGCGCGGACATCGGCCCACGACGTGAGCGGCCGCTCGACGCCCACCGACGCCTGGTGGATGATCGGCTGGTTGAGATTGGCGGACCGGATCAGGCTGGCCGGCAACCGGGTTCCGGCACCGCCATCCACGACCGGGAAGGCGGGATTCTGGATCACCACATCGATCTGGTGGGTGCCGTCAACGCGAATGGTCTGCTCCAGCAGGTTCGAGTCGTACCAGTCGTAGAAGATACCGTAGCCGCCACGGACCGTGGTCTTCTTGGTGGCGTTCCAGGTGAAGGCCGCGCGCGGCGCCAGGTTGAAGCGCGAGTCCACCTGCGTCTGGATTTCCTGGCGGAGGCCCAGGCTGATCTGCAGCGTGCGCGACGGGCGGAAGTCGTCCTGCAGGTACCAGCCGGCCTTCACCTGCGTGTAATCCACCACCGGGTCGCCGGTGCGAATGGTGTAGGTGGCCGGCAGGCCGGCCTGGTAGGCGGCGAGGCTGGTGAAGGTATAAGTGCCGAAGGCGTTGGTTTGCTGGTTGCTGTTCCACCAGCCGGCTTCGAACTGTACGCCCGCGCGCATGGAATGCTTGCGGCCAATCGTGAAATCGAAGTTCTGGGCAATCTCCAGTTCCCGAGCCGTGCGTTCACCCAACTGGCCGGCACCGCCGGCCGTGAAGGCCTCGTTCACGCGGATGGTCGGCTCCAGCGATCCGGACTCGTTGGCATTGGTCGAGCTGTTGAACTCGGCGCGGAACTCGCTGAACACCTTCTTGCCAATCACGTTGGTCGTGCGCAAGCGGAACGTGTCCGTATTCATGTCGGTGCCATAGGCGCGCTCCGGCAGGTCGAAGTCACCCACGCCCAGGTTGCTGCGCTGGTTCTGCCGGCGCGAGTACTCGGCCCGCAGCTGAGCGCTGCCGCCAATCAGGTGCTCGACGCGGGCGCTGAAGTTGATGGCATCGGTCGGGGCGATCGCCAGCGAATTGAATGCCCCACCCGCCGGCGACTGCGCGACGATGGTGCGCGAGTCGTAGGAGCTGTTGCCGTCGAATGACAGCGACAACCCGGTCTTGCCCTTGGCGATCGGGCCGGAGAAATTCACCATGTAGCGGCGCATCTGCTCAGGACCCTTTTCGTCGGCAAACGCGTTCCTGGCGTTCAGCGACTCGTCGCGGAAGCCGAAGTTCGAACTGCCGCGCCACCCGCCCATGCCCGGCTTGGTGATCACTTCAACCCGGATCATCCCGGCTTCGTGATACTCGGCTGAGAACGAGTTGGTGTGGAAACGGATCTGCTGAATCTGGTCTTTCGGCGGCAGGCGGCCGCCACGGAAGCCGTCAACAAAGATTTGCGCGCCGGGTCCGGCCATGCGCGCCAGTTCGTCAGCCATCTCGTCCGGATCGTCGGGCAGTGAGTCGATCTCGTCCTGCGTGAGCGTGGTCGTGAAACCGTTGTCCCGCCGATCGGCAGCACTCAGGTCCTGCACCACCACCGTTTGCTCGATGCTGGCCACCGCCAGCCGCAAAGTGGTGCGGTTCTCACCCTGGCGCACGGTGACCGGCAGCGCGATTGGCCGGAAGCTCTCGGCGGAGGCCTGCACCTGGTAGACCCCTGGCGTCAGGCCCTGGAACACGGCGACGCCCCGTTCATCCACCACGGCCTCGCGGGCCACGCCCATGGCGTCGAGCACCGTGACCTGCGCAATGATGAGCGCCGCCTCGGTCTGGTCGAGCACGGTGACCCGCAACGTGCCCCCGACCCCAGACCCCTGCACCACCTGCGCTGCCGCCGTCGAGGCGACGGCGAACACGAACGTGGCGGCCACCAACCAGCTTCCGATGATTCGTTTCATAACGGTACCGATCTACTTCTTCTCCCAGACGTCGGCTTTGATCGTCGGGTTGACCTTGTACTTCTCGATCGTCCACTCCTCGTTGGGCTGGCCATCGAGCGCGATGTCGATCTTGTGCGGCAACATGACGCCGTCGACCTTCTTGTAGTCGCCCAGGTGCATGGCGTAGGTGCCGAGCGCGGGCGGATTGGCGCGCATCTCTTCCATGCGCTTCTGCATTTCCTCCTGCGACATCTGGGGCGGAGGACCGCCGGGGCCGCCGCGTCCGCCGCCGCCGGGGCCACCGGGACCGCCCGGGCCACGGCCACCCGGACCGCCCTGCATCATCACCATGGGCTTGGGGTCCTGGTACTGCACCATCAGCGGCAAGTGCGTCGCCTGGTCGATGAAGAGGCGCAGCACGCGGCCGGTTTCTTCCTTGGTTTCGAGAATGTCGGCCTTGCCGTCGGGCGACTCCGCGATGCCGGCGTCGGTCCAGGCTGCCGGGCCCTCAACCACCAGCGCCGCCAGGAGACGGTGCAACTGGACGCGGGCTCGGCGCACGCGCACTTCGTTCATTTGCTCTTCGGTCATGGCGCCGGCGCCGGGCCCACCGGGACCGTCGCCGGGTCCGCGCATGACGATCTGCATGCCACCGCCCATGCCGCCGCGATTGGACATGTCGTCCCACGCCTTGGCGCCGGCCAGCACCGAGGTGCGCTCAATCGACGGCCCGCCAACCATGCCGCCCATCGCCATCTCTTCAACCCGATGCATCTTGTCGGGGCGGACGATGGTGAGGGTTACCGTGCCTTCCATGTCGCGGCCACCCATGGCACGACGGAACGGCCCCTCGGCGGTGAGGCCCTTGACCGCGGCGACCTTGTCGGCGCCGCCGAGCGCCTTCTTCGCCTCGGCCAGCACGCCGGCGACGCGGTCCTGTGCCGCGAGTGGCAGGATCGACACGCCGTCGATGTGAACGAACGTCGCCGCCATCATCAAGGCCGCGGTGGAAATCAATCTGCGCATGGTTGGCTCCTGGAATCCGTCGAAAACGCTTTCCGATTGATATTACGAGCAAGTCGCCAGATAAGACGTTAAGGCTGGGCTAAGGGATTGTTAAGGATGTTAAATGCTTGAATCAGCGGGATTTATGGCATTTTCTGCGTGCTAGACTTTGCCCATGGCGAGCGGTTTCGACAACCCACGCACCTTTGCGTGGCAAGGCCGGCGGATTTCAGCGGTCACCGTGCTGGTAGGCCTGGTCATGCTGCTCGTTCCGGCCCTGGCCTACATGCAGTACCAGTGGCTCGGCCAGCTCAGTACGGCCGAACGCGATCGCATGCAGCGGACGCTGCGGACGGCCGCCGCCCAGTTCGGCATGGAGTTCGACTCGGAGCTGTCGCGCGCCTTGATCAGCCTGCAGGTGGACGCCTCCACCATTCGCGACGAGAACTGGACCGGTTACGCGCAGCGATACTCGGCCTGGACGAACAGCGCGACGGAGCCGCGCCTGATCCGCGAGGTCCTGCTGGTCGACACGCTGCCAGGCACTGAACTGCCCGCGCTCGGATCGGCCACAACTATTCCCGTCGAACAGCTGCGGCTCCGGCGTTGGAGCGCGCAAACCCTGACGTTCGAACCCGCGGAGTGGACGCCGGATCTCGCGGCGTTGCGCAGCTCGCTCTCCACCCATTTCGTCGGCTTCACCGTTGACCGCGGCGGTCGCGGCGGCGACGGCCGTGGCGGCGACCGCGGCCGGCTTGAGACCCGCGTTTCGCTCGGCGACGACCACACGCTGGTCTCGCCAGTCACCTTATTCGAGCTGCCGGAGGATCGGCGTAGTACGCCAAAGATCACCGTCCTCGGCTTCACGGTGGTGCGCCTCGATCCGGCCGTGGTGCGCGACTCGCTGCTTGCGTCACTGGCCACGCGCCATTTTCACGGCAACGACGAAGAGGTGGATTACCGTGTGGCCGTGGTCCACAAGGACAACCCGGCCAGCGTGGTCTGGGAATCCGAACCAGGCGTGGCCAAGCTGATCGCGGCCTCCCCGGATGTGACCACCAACTTCATGGCGCCGCGCCCCGACCAGATGTTTGTGTTCGCGCGCGGCGGTTCCGCGCCGCCACCGCCGCCACCGCCGCCGGCCCCGCGCGACAGCGCGACGCCAACATCCCCGGATGAGACGACCCGGCTGCGCACTGAAAACCTGGTGGTGTCGATGGTCGAGCGAGAGACCCGCGGCGGCGGTCCCGGCCGGGTGATCACGACGCGGAGCTCGGCCCTCGGGCCTTATGACGGCCGATGGATCCTGATGGCCAAACACCGCGCCGGCTCGCTCGAGGCGGCAGTCGCGGCGGTCCGCCAGCGCAACCTGCTGGTGAGTTCGAGCGTGCTGCTGTTGTTGACCACCGCAGTTGGGTTGATTGTCGTCTCGGCGCGCAGGGCCCAGGATCTGGCCAGGCGGCAGATGGAGTTTGTCGCCGCGGTTTCCCACGAGCTGCGCACGCCGGTCTCGGTGATTGGCGCCGCCGCCGGCAACCTGGCCGACGGCGTGGTCGGCGATCCGCAGCGCGTGCGGAAGTACGGTGAGACGATCCAGGGCGAAGCCCGGCGGCTGGCCGAAACCGTCGAGCGGGTGCTGCAACTCGCCGGCATCGCCGCCGGCCGGGCCGCGGCCACGCGGTCAGCGGTCGTTCCGGGAACGCTGGTCAATGAAGCTGTCAACGCCTGCCGCACGGAGATCGATCAAGCCGGCGTCCAGGTGGAAGTCGAGGTGGCGCCGGATCTGCCGCCGGTGCTCGGTGATGCCGGCGCCCTGCGCTCGGCGCTCCGTAATCTGATCAGTAACGCGGTGAAGTACGGCGGCGATGCCCGCTGGGTGCGCATCGCCGCACGGCCGGGAGTCGGGAGTCGGAAGTCGGGAGTCGGCAAGAGCGTCATCTTCACGGTTGAGGACCACGGCCTGGGCATCGACGCCGACGACCGCAAGCACATCTTCGAGCCGTTCTATCGCGGGCGCGAGGCGGTGTCGAAGCAAATCCAGGGCAGCGGCCTCGGCCTCAACCTGGTGGCACGCATCGCCCAGGCTCACGGCGGTCGCGTCACCGTGACCAGTGAACCGGGCAAGGGCAGCGCGTTTGTGATGACTCTGCCGGCGGCGACCAACCAGGCGGCGGCCGAAGCGCAGTCGACCCTGGCGCACGGGCTGGAAGCGTCGCGGTCGTGACGGTGTCCGGCAAGCGGCTCCTGCTCGTCGAGGACGAACCCGGCCTGCAACTGGCGCTCAGCGATCGGCTGTCGGCCGAGGGCTTTGCGGTGGAGACGGCCGGCGACGGCAACGTCGCGATCGCGCGCGCCACCGGCGAACCCTTCGACATCATCGTGCTCGACGTGATGCTGCCGGGCCGCGATGGCTTTGACGTGGCCAGGACCATCCGGCAGCAGGGCGTGCAAACCCCCATCCTCATGCTGACGGCGCGCAGCGAAGTGGTAGACCGGGTGGTCGGCCTCAAGCTGGGGGCGGACGACTATCTCACCAAGCCGTTCGAGACCATCGAGCTGCTCGCGCGAATCGAGGCCTTGCTGCGCCGCGCGCCCAGCGGCTCGCCGGGCCTGTCGCTCGAACGCTACAGCTTTGGCGACATCACGGTGGACGTGCGCAAGGCCGAGGTGATGAGCAAGGGGCAGCCGCTCGATCTGTCGGCCAAGGAATTCCAGCTGCTCAAGTACTTCATCGAGCATCGCGGCGCCACGATCTCACGCGACGAACTGCTCCATGAGGTGTGGGGCTACAGCGCCATGCCGTCAACCCGCACGGTCGATGTCCATGTCGCGTGGTTGCGTCAGAAGCTCGAGACCAATCCGCGGGTGCCGCAGTTCATCCTTACCGTGCACGGGCTGGGTTACAAGTTCGCGGGGTAGGGGTCGGGCGCATACGCGCCCTCGTAGGGGTCGGCCTTACGGCCTTCCTGGGGCTCGCTTCGCTCGTGGGGGTTCCCGTCACGGAGTGACCTCCCGTCAAGGGGTGTCCTCCCGACAAGAAGTGCCGTCCCGGCAGGTTCCGTCTAGGTCTCGTCGCGACGAATCCACTTCGGTGCGTCGGGCAGCTCAATCGTCGACAACGTCTCGATCAGCCGGGCCGGGTCGTCGTCCACCACGATGATGGCGCGGTGCAGGGGCTTGATGAAGGCCTCCGAGACGGCCTGGTCGATGAACACGGCCAGCGGCGTGTAGAAACCAGCCACGTTCAGCAGGCCGCACGGCTTCCGGTGCAAGCCCAGTTGCGTCCACGTCACGGCCTCGAAGAACTCCTCAAACGTGCCGACGCCGCCCGGCATGGCCACAAAGGCGTCCGACAGGTCGGCCATCATCGCCTTGCGGGTGTGCATGGAATCGACCACCCGCAACTCGGTGCACCCGGCGTGGGCGACCTCGCGGTCGGCGAGCGCTTGCGGGATCACGCCAATCACTTCGCCACCCGCCGCCAGTGCGGCATCGGCGACGATGCCCATCAAGCCGACGTTGCCGCCACCGTAGACCAGGCCAATGCCGCGATGAGCGAGCAGCGTGCCCATGGTTGCCGCCGCCTCCGCATACGCGGGATTGACGCCTGTGCTCGACCCGCAAAACACACACAGCCGTTTCATTGGTTAAATGCAACCACGAAGCGCACGAAGACACGAAGACAAATATTGGCTTCGTGTCATTCGAGTCCTTCGAGGTCTAAATCTTCAAGATCAGGCCGGTCGCTGGTTGGCCGGTTGCCCGAGTGACCGCATCGAGGTAGATCGAGACCTGCCGCACGTAGGCGTCTTGCGCGGTGGCAATCTCGATGTCGGTCTTGAAGTCGATCACCATCCAGCCGTCATCGGTCTCGTAAGCCAGGTCGATTTGCCCGTCGACGATCTGCGGCCTGCCGCTGCCATCGTCCAGTCGCAGCGACACCGGCGCTTCGCGCCAGACGCGGCGGCCGGCAACCTCGGCGGCGCGCGCTTCCGCCAGCCGGGGATGCTTCAGCACGTTGACCACCATGACGCGCGCCGCTGCCTGTTCCTCGTCGGTGGCGCCCAGCAGTTTGCCATGCAGTGCCGACAGCTCGGCCACCTCGCCTGGCTTGGCGGACAACGGCACAGACGCAAGCAGCGCATGGACAAGTGTGCCGAAGCGCTTCCCCGACGGGCGCGCCGACGTGACCGCGCAATCTTCAATCAGCACCTGATGAGATCCCAGACTCTGCGTAATCTGTGCCATCTGCGGCCCTGGCGTTTCGGCCTGCGTCATCTGTGTCGGAGTTGTCACCACCATCGAAGGTATGGCGCCCTGGGTTTGGACCGCCAATCTGTGTTGTCGCCATTGGTCGTAGCGCGCACGATCGGCGGCGACGTCAACTGGGCTGGCCTCTTTCGAGATCAAGTCGTTGCGCCGCAGTCCGCGGCCCTCGTCGGTCGACGCTTCCAATAACAGCGGATCCCACCACACCACGGTGTAGGCCTGGCTCGAGGCTTCGTCGCCGAGTTGATACGCGCCGGGGCGCACGGTATCGTCCACCGGCTGGCCGTCGGCGCGGGCGTCGGCCATGATCGTCTGCTTGCCCTTGAAGAGCGGCACACCGCGGGCCGGCGATGGTGACTGCCATTGGTCCTTCGGTGGATAGAGCGCGCGGTTCAGCGGCCGCAGCCAACCCTTGTCGTACGGCCCGTCACCGACCGCCGGCACGACCAGCAAATCCTTTGCGCGAGTCGCCGCGACATAGGCCAGGCGCACGCCTTCGGCCTCGTCACGCTTCGCCTCCTGCGTGTTGTGTTCCTGAAGTTCCAGTGGTGACCACCCGCCAATGCGCATGGCACACAAGTTCTTCGCCGGATCCAGATAGCGCGAGGCGTCGTCCAGGCTCAGCTTGCACGCGATGTCGGCCAGCACCACGACGGGAAACTCGAGACCCTTGGCCTTGTGGACGGTCATCAGCCTCACGCCGTCGCTGCCTTCCTCCAGAATCGGCGCTTCCGGCGAATCGGCGCGGCCCGAGGCATCGTGCAGCGCATCGACAAACCCGCGAAACGACAGACCGCCTTCCAGCTCGTAGCGCCGGGCCAGGTCTGAGATATGCGTGACGTTGGCGAGCACCTGTTCGCCGCCGCGCCAGAGAATGAAGCTGGCGTGTGCCCGCGTCACCGCTATCAGGCGGCCGATGGTGTCGGCGACCGGCCGGTGATTGCGTGTGGCGTGCAACTCGCGCAGCGTGGTGAGCGCCAGGGCGACGGGCTGCAGCCGCTCGGGCAGCTCCGCCGGCACGCGGTACGGATGGAAGGCGCGCGCAACCGAGTGATACTCCAGCAGCTCTTCCTCGCCGATGGCGAACAACGGCCCGTGCAGGGTCGCGTAAACCGACAGCTCATCCTCGGGCCACTCGATCGCGGTCAGCGCCGTGCGAATCGCATCCACTTCCTCTCGCTCATGAAACGTCTTGCCGCCGACCAGCAGGTGCGGGATGCCCCGCGCCTCGAGCGCCTCGACATAGTCGCGCGTGATGTCGTTGCCGAAGTGCAGGAATCGCCGGAACAGCAGGCAGACGTCGCTGGCAACGATACGTCGACGCTGCTCACCAGCCCCACCTGCCCCACCCG
>JAKFYH010000053.1 GCA_021730945.1 Acidobacteriota bacterium
ATCGAAGTGTTCTATAACCAGAAGCGTCGGCACTCCACACTCGGCCAGATCAGTCCGGCAGAGTTCGAGCGGCGGGCACTAGCTCAGGCAGCGTAGTTAAACCGTCCACCAAATCGGATCAGGCTCACGCCGAAAGAGGATTATCGATGCGCAACGAGCCTCGCGACCAAGACGCTCCCGACCGCGACAACGGCATTCGCAATCGGGAAGAGGACTGGCTCGCAGTGGGGCGTCGTCGCAGTTCAGCAACTCCTCACGACGACAGAACCTTTCGGGATGCTGGCAATCGCGACCGAGCCACCCGCGACCGCGAGAACGATCGCGGCTCCATCGAGCCGCGGGATGTCTTTTCACGTGATCTTGATCTCCCGCGCGGGCCCGAGCGCGAGTTGGTGCGTGACCGCGATCACCAATGTCGTCTGAACGGCTCCGACACTCGCACGTTGTCCTCTGTAGGCGCGTTTCGAGTGGTCTCTGAGCGCGACCTGTACGACCCAAAGGATAGGCCCGGTGACGTCCGCGAACGCGACTTGCGCCACCTCGAAAAGCTAGGGCTCATCCAGCGAGTTCCGGTGAATGACAAGGACCGGGCTGTCGCTCTTACCAACCGCGGACGCGCGCTCCTCGAGCGACATCGCGCTCGCGATACGGGCCACCGCCAGCAGTTCTATTCCGGTGCCGATCGCCCTCGCGAGCGCAGCCACGACGCGCAGTTCTATCGAGCGTATGTGGAGGCAGCCGAGCGCCTCCACGATAAAGGTGCGCGCATCGAGCGGGTGCAACTGGACCGCGAGCTGAAACGCGACTACCAACGATTTCTCCAAGAACGCAATCGCGGCGACCGCGACAGTAACGGCCGCCCGGACCGGAGCGAGGCCGAGATCACGGCCTGGGCACGCGAGCACGACCTGCCGTACTTCGACGACCAGGTGCATTTCCCTGACGTTCGCATCGAGTACGAAGATGCGAACGGGGACGCTCGGTTCGAGGACATCGAGGTGGTGACAGAGCACTACCGAGGCGCCCATGGGGCGTCCGTCGCAAGGTGCGGATTCTCAATGCATGTCAGTCGCCGCGCTGGCGGCTGCGCCTTCGATCCTCGGGTCGCGGAGGACTTCGTATGACACCCGTTTCCGACGCACCAAGCAACTGGCGCTTCGATCGCTTGGCTACTGAGCGGACACGGGCGGTCGCGGCTTTTGGCCTCACCGAGCGCCAGGCTTGGTTCCTCGTCGAGGTCATGATCCACAGCGGCGTGTTCGTCGAACGCCAGTACTGCCATTTCGCCGGCATCGTCCACGGCCAGAAGACGCATGACTTCCTCCGTAAGCTGGTCGAGCGCGGCTACGCGCGACCGATTCAGGTCGGTTCATTGCACCGAGGTCGTCTGTTCCACGTCTGCTACAAGCCGCTCTATGCAGCGATTGGGCAGGCCGACAACCGCCACCGAAAGTCGATGCCAATCGGGCGAATAGTGGAGCGGCTGATGGTGCTGGACGCGGTGCTTGCAGACCGCTCATTCACCTGGCTAGGGACCGAGCAAGACAAACGGACGCATTTTCTTACTCACCTTCAAGAGCGGGTGACGGAGGACGACTTTCCGCGGATCACGTTCGGATCTGGCGAGGTATCAACGCGCCGATGTTTCCCCGACAAGCTGCCGATTGGCATCCGGCCGAACAGCGATGATCACGTTGTCATCTATCTCACAACGAAGCCAATGCCGGACGACTTCCGCGTCTTCTTGCAGCGGCATGCGGCACTGCTTGGGTTGCTCAGGAGATGGACGATTCAGGTGCTCGTGCCGCAGCCAATGGCGGCCGCGATTCCGCGCTTCGGTCAAGCAGCACGCGACGAGCTCGCGACGCCGCTCCGGCTCAATATGACTCAGGAACTCGAGTGGTATTTCCACGTGCGGCAGCGGCATGAGCGGGCGCCGGATGTTGCGGACGAAGACCGCTTCCGGCGAGCGCGCGCGGCCTTCAGTACGCCACGCTATCGCGTCCTCTACCGTGCCTGGCAGAAGCGCGGCGACAGCGTCGTCTGGGCGACGACGTCACACGTTCTCCGAGACGCTCTTGAGCGCAAGGATGGGCGCGTGGAGTTCGTTCAGCTCTCTCATCAGTACATGCACCTCTCGTCTCTCGTCGGCGTCGCCTAACCCAATTGCTGAGGACAACCTCGGGGACGACCTCGTTATTGAAGGTTGTCCCCCCGCCTTCGAACGCATTCGGTCCCGTAGTCGGAGGTCCCGGACTTCGGCGACTGGACGGCAATGCGCGTGAACTGCTTGGTTTCCCTGCACTTGGGCGATCGGCAGGACAGAGTCGGGCGGCGTCCTTTGCCGCCCGTGCCAGCGATGGAGATGGTGTCGCAGCACAAACGATGGCGTGAGCGACCCCGCCAGCGACGCGCGCATCGGGCCCCAGCGCGAAACGGCAGGGTCGCTCACGCCATCGTTTGTCCGTAAGGAAGTCGGCTCGGAAAGCGTTCAGTTGTTACGGGAGCGCTTTGGCAGGGTAGTGACCTCGGTCATGCCTCGGCCACCACGTCGTTGATGCTGGCGCGGGGCTCGGCGTCGTCAAGGTTCTACGCTCCGCTCCGACCTCGCATACGCGAGGCCTTCGGACCTTGACGACGCCTCCGCGCCGCGCGATCTTGGCTCTTACGTGATGGCCAGGATTGAGCATCGCATGTGGACCGTCTTCCAAGCGACGACCCAGGTCCTCGATCTCCCGCACTCAACGTTCCGCCTTACGCCGACCCATCGCGCCACGCGCCATGGTTCCGTAGGACAACAGACAATCGGTTAGAGCTGCTCTCGGCATGTCAGACCAGCGGGAGCAGCACCGTGAGGAAAGCCTCGTTCCACACGGTTCGGTGTCGGCCTTGAGCCCGCACCCGCGCGCAACTAGACGCGCATCGGACCCAGAACGTCCGGTGCAGCCGCCGCGCTTCCGAAACCACAACTCGATTCGCGTGCCTGCCTCGTGGTGGGCGTGCGCGGAGGGCACCATGAAGTCCTGGTTGACCGTTGCTGAAAGCGCGATCTATTCCGGCGTTAGTCGCGACACCATCTACACCGCCTGCGAACGGCGTGAACTGAAGCATGCACGCATCGGCGGGCGCCGATCGATTCGGATCAAGGCGGAATGGATTGATGCCTGGCTGGAACGCCATGCTCGCGGAACCGTCACGCCTCCACCACCGAGCCCAACCGCGGTTGCACGCTGAGGGACGCATATGCCGACCCTTGCGGAAACGACCAAGCAGTCGTCGCTGCCATCTTTGCTTACCGTTGACGAAGCTGCAGCGTTGCTGCGCACGTCGCGTCGAGCGATCTACGCAATGGTCGAACGCGGCCAGATTCCTGGCGTGATTCGACTGCAGCGACGCCTTCTATTCCGTGCCGATCAATTGGTACACTGGCTAGACCAGAAGTGCGCGTCATTGCCGAAGGAGTTACGGCAATGAGCGTGAAAGTGAGACCGTATCGAAACGGAGGTTGGGAGGTGGACATTCAGTTCCGTCTCCCCGACGGGAAGCGTTACCGGCAGCGGTGTAGGGCTCCCGTTGAGACCAAAACCGGCGCGGTGCGCTGGGGCCAGGATCGCGAGCGGCATCTGCTGCAACACGGTCCCGAGCAGAAAAAGAAGGAGGCGCCAACACTTAAGGAGTTCGCACCGAAGTTTCTGGAAAACTACGCCAAAGCGGACCGGCACAAACCGAGTGGCACCGCGTCGAAGGAGTCGATCCTTCGCATTCACCTGGTTCCCGTATTGGGCGGCCAGAAACTCGACGCGATTACGAACGCCAAGGTGCAGCAGTTGAAGCTGCATTTGCACGACAAGTCACCGAAGACGGTGAACAACGTGCTAGCGACGTTGAGCGTGCTGCTGAAGACCGCAGTGGAGTGGGAGCTGATCAAGCAGCTGCCATGTGCGATTCGCTTACTGCCGGTTGAACGGCAGGATGCGGCATTCCACGACTTCGATGCTTACGAGCGGTTGCTTGACGCGGCGCGATCGATCGACTGGCGTACCTACGTCATCGCCCTGCTTGGCGGCGAAGGTGGATTGCGGGTCGGCGAGATCGTTGCGTTGGAATGGGCAGACATCGACCTCGAACGACGGCAGATCAGCGTTCGCCATTCGGATTGGCGAGGCCAGCTGACGAGCCCGAAAAACGGCAGGGGCCGGTTCGTGGCGATGACCGAGCGCGTGGCGACGGCTCTCCGCAAGCATCGGCACCTTCGCAGTTCACGGGTGCTGTGCCTGGATGACGGAAAGCCGATCACTCGGCAAGGCGCCTGGTCGCGGGTTCGGTATGCGGCTATCAGGGCCAATGTGCCTACCGGCGTGCACATCCTGCGGCACACGTTCTGCTCGCACTTGGTCATGCGGGGTGCTGCAATGCGGGCGGTGCAGGAACTGGTGGGACATCAGGACCTGACGATGACGCAGCGGTATTCGCACCTGAGCCCGGCGGCGTTGGTCGACACGATTCGGTTGTTGGAGTCGAGAGTGGCCGAGTCAGGGCGTGGAGAAATACTGGAGACGGCCGAAAACGGCGCTCGGAATAGCGTCGGAGTTGGTCGTGGCCGGACCAAAGGTCCGGCCTAGCCGAAGCTCGAAGCACGCGAAGGAGGCGTGCATTTGCGCCAGAAAGTGAGGGAGTCCGCCTCCGCGCCTCCGGCGCTTCGGCGAGACAGCCTTCGCGTGAACCTGAGCGAAGGCTGGCTGGGAGGCAGGGATTCGAACCCCGATAAGCAGAGTCAGAGTCTGCTGTCCTACCGTTGAACGACCTCCCAGTAGGTGTAGGAACCTCCGATTATAGGTGAGGCGTCCAATGTGGGGCAAGTGATCCCTGTTTTCCCGTCTTCGGCTTCCGCAGCCTGCGGATACTACTTGAAGAGCCCGTCCTTCGCGGCGCTGGTGATCGCCAGCACGCCGGGATGCGTCAACCGCCGCTCCGCCGAGATGGCGTAGTAGCGTTCCCGCACCGTTCCGGTCTGGCCGATGAGGCGGGCGTTGTGCATGCGGTTGACGTCCTTCGCGATCACCACTGGCGCGGGAAAGACGGCGCCGACTTCATGGGCATAGGCCTTCATGAGCGCGGTGTCCTCGAACTCCGCCACGACCCGCGGGCGCACACCCGTGGCGTCGAACCACGCGTCCAGGTCGCGGCGCAGCATCGAGCTGGCCGACGGCAACACCATGGCGGCGTCGTTCAGCGACTTCGGAAACCGTCGTCGCAGCTTCGCCGCGAGCGCCGCCGGTCCGAAAAACGCGGTGTCGGACTCGCCCAGCAGGTGGTTGAACACCTTCACGCGCAGGTGCGGAGGGGCCGGTGCGTCGGCAATCACGACATCAAGCTCGTGCAGCGCCAGCTGTGCGACCAGTTGCTCGGCACTGTCCTCGCGGCAGGAGAGATGCACGGGTTCAGCCGCGTGGGCGGTCGGACGCAGCAGCCGGCAGACGATCAGTTTCGGCACGGCGTTGGCCACGCCGACCGCCAGTTGCTGGGGACGGCCCGGCGGACGTCCGCGCAGCGTCTCGATCAGCTCGCGACCGATGCCGAAGATCTCATCAGCGTGGCGGAAGACAATTCGCCCGGTCTCGGTCAGCACCAGCGTCCGGCCGCGGCGCTGAAACAGACGGTCGCCCAGCGTGTCCTCGAGCACCTTCACCTGGGCGCTGATGGTCGGTTGCGACAGGCGCAACTTCCCGGCCGCCTTCGACACGCCGCCCTCCTGAACTACGGTCCAGAAATAGAGCAGGTGGTGGTAGTTCAGCCACACGGTCGGCTCGGGAACGGCCATGCCCCTTAGTGTAGACCTCAGGCAGCCCATCCCCGAAGGTCGTCTCCGGAATCTGATCGAAATGAATCACGCACGGTCTCCTTTTGCGCTTGCCGAGGTTACGGCGCTGCGGCTTTCGCCGGCGCCGGGCGCAGCAGCGAGGCGCCAATGCCCGCCGCCAGCAGCGCCGCGATGATGGCCAGCGACCAACTGATTGGGAACTTGCCGCCGAACAGGTCGTTTAGCCACACCATCTTCAGGCCGACGAAGATCAGGATGAAGGCGAGCGCGTACTTCAGCAGGTAGAACCGGTCGATCGCGCCGGCGAGCATGAAATACATGGCCCGCAGCCCGAGAATGGCGAACACATTCGAGGTGAACACGATGAAGGGCTCGCGGGTGATCGCGAAGATCGCCGGCACCGAGTCGACCGCGAAGATCACGTCGCTCAGCTCCAGAAACAGCAGCGCCACCAGGAGCGGTGTGGCGTGCCACCGGCCGTTCAGGCGCACCACGAAACTCTGCCCATGAAGGTCCGGCGTGACCGGCATGGTCTTCTTGAACAGCCGGATCACCGGGTTGTTGTCCGGGTCCACCTTCTGCTCCAGCGCCAGCAGCATCTTGACGCCGGTCAGGATCAGGAAGCCGCCGAACAGGAGCACGATGGCCGAATACTGCATGAGCACGGAGCCGAGGGCAATGAACAGGGCGCGGAAGACCAGCGCGCCGATGATGCCGTAGAACAGGACCCGATGCTGGTACTTCTGAGGAATGCCGAAGTAGGCGAAGACCAGTACGAACACGAAGATGTTGTCGACCGCCAGGGACTTTTCGACCACGTAGCCGGTCAGGAACTCGAGCCCCAGGCGGCTTGCCGCCTCGGCCCCGAACGTGTTCGCCGAATAGGCGTAGAGACCGTAGTTGAAGGCGAGGGCGACCGTAATCCACACCACCGACCACGACACCGATTCGCGAAAGGTCACGACGTGCGCCTCGCGGTGGAAGACCCCGAGATCCACCGCCAGCAGCACCAGCACCAGCGCCATGAAGGCGGCGTAAAACGACCAGTATTCGGAGAACGGAAACAGGATATCCACGGCGCCGCACGACCTCGGGAAACGGCGTGCCCCGCGCCGGCCTCGTGCCGGTGGTGCCGCCCTCAAGCAACACTAGCGGCGTCTGTTTAGATAGACAAATAGAATATACATGGTCATTACCGCGCAAATATCTATATACGACCGGTAACCGTGGCGCGGCTTCCGGCCGGCACTACAATCCCTTCGTGGAGTTTATCCAGTGACACGATTTATCCTGCTCGTCACGCTCGCGATTGCCGCGATCACGCCGCTCGCTGCCCAGGACCGTCCGCCCTTCCAGGACGACTTTCCCGCCGCCGAGTTCGCGCAACGGCGGGGCCGTGTCATGGACGCCATCGGCGCCGACGCCGTCGCCATCATCCAGGGCGCTGCCGGAGTCGACGGCTTCAAGGTGTTTCGCCAGTCGAACGAGTTCTACTACCTGACCGGCCTCGAGACGCCCCACGCCTACCTGGTGCTCGACGGCCGCAGCCGCCGGACCACGCTCTATCTGACCAATCGCAACGAGGCGCTGGAGCGCAGCACCGGCAGCAACTGGTCGGCCGAGGACGCAACCGAGGTGATGCGCCTCACCGGCGTCGACGCGGTGGCGCCAGTGGCGCTGTTGTCGCGCCAGACCTTTACCTCGACGATGCTGCGGGCCCCACGGCCGCGGCTCTACGTGCCATTCAGTCCGGCGGAAGGCGAGGCGCAAAGCCGCGACGAGCTGCTCGGCTACCAGGCCGGAGTGGCCGGCGATCCCTGGGACGGTCGTCCCTCGCGCGAAGCGCACTTCATCCGCTTGCTCGAGGAGCGCTACCCGGCGCTTGAACGTCGCGACCTCACGCCGATCCTGGACACGCTCCGCGGGACCAAGAGCGAACGCGAGATCGCCCTCATCCGCAAGGCGTCAGTGCTGGCGGGGCTTGGAATTCTGGAGGCTATGAAGAGCACCCGGCCGGGGATCCGCGAGTACGAAGCCGCGGCGGCGGCGCGGTTCACATTCCTGGCCAACGGCGCGCGGTACGAGGGCTACAACCCCATTGCCGGCGGCGGCACCAATGCGTGGATGGGCCACTACTCGCGCAACCTCGACGTTCTGAAGGCCGGCGATCTGATCCTGATGGACTACGCGCCCGACCTTCGCTACTACACGAGCGACGTCACCCGCATGTGGCCGGTCAACGGCACCTACACCGCCGCGCAGCGCACGCTGGTCACGTTCATCCTCGACTATCGCACCGCGTTCTTCCGCCACATCAAGGCCGGCGTCACGCCCGAGGAGGTCCTTGTTCTTGCCAGGCGGGACATGGAACCGATCCTCGCCAAGACCCGGTTCGCCAATGACAACCATCGCAAAGCCGCCGCCGAGATGCTGACGTTTCGCGGCCACTTGCAGCATCCGGTGGGCATGACGGTGCACGATCCCGGCGCGATCTGGGGACAGCCGTTTCGCGAAGGCCAGGTGTTCACCGTCGACCCGATGATGTGGATTCCCGACGAGAAGCTCTACGTGCGGATGGAAGACACCATCCTCGTGACCAAAGACGGCATCGAGAACTTCACCGCCTTCCTGGCCACCACGCCTGAGGAGATTGAGGCCGTGATGAAGCAAGAGGGCATTCTGGCGCGGGTCCCGCGGCTACCGTGATCGGCTGGGACAATAGAATTACGAGGACAATCGTCTATAACTAAAGGCGACAATGTCTTTCTTTGACCTGCCCGCCAGCCTGGAACGGGCGCAGGAACGCCTGAAGGGCGCGGCCAAGGCCGGAGGCCGGAGGCCCAGATCGGACCGCGGCACGCCCCGAGTCGACGCCCGGACTCTGGCCATCCTGGCCGAGGCATGCGGGGGCTACGACCGGCCGGCCATGTCTGAACTGCTGGCCAGGGCCGGCAAAGCGTGCCGGGCGAAACGACTCGCACCACCTTCGCGCGCATCGGTCTACAAATGGCTGGCGACCCTTCCGACGCCAAGCTATGAAGTAGCCGGCTTACCGCCTTCGGTGCGCCACGCGCTCTACAACCTGACCGACGACAGTCAGGTGCCGGCGCACCAGTTGGCGTTCTACTGCTTCAACTACGGCGACCTTGCCGCCATCAGCTTCGCGGCCGGCGTCCCGTGGCTGGCCTTGTACCAAGCGGCGCGAATGCCGGGATACCGGGCGAGGAGCCGTGGTCTGGTCGAGGCGGTGATGCGCGCGCGAGGGCTCGCGTGACGCCGCGCTACCGGGAGAAGGACAGGATGACCGGGCGCGCCCTTTAGCGCTTCGCCTCGCCGAACGCCGACTCCATCAGGACGAGGTGGTTCGGGTCGAGCACCACACGGTCAGGTGGCTGACCCGCCGGGATCTGGATCGTGTGTGACACATCGGACACCTGCACGGTGGTGATGACCGGCGTGTTGCTGCCGGCGGCGTAGATGCCGACCTGCAGCGGCATGGTGAACAGACGCGAGCGATCACGCTGCGTCAGGCGAATGGCAATCGACTTTGCGTCGGCGCGGTAGCTCCAGTCGCCGTCGAGGCGAACCAGACCTCCGCGCGTCAGCCACTGGTCAAAGAACACCCGCAGGTCGCGGCCCGACGCGCGCTCCATTTCTCGACGAAAGTCGGCGGTGGTCGCGTGGCCGTCCTGGTGCGTGCGGTAATAGCTCCGGATACCGGACCAGAACGCCTCGTCGCCCATCATGCCGCGCAGCATGTGCAGCACCCAAGCGCCCTTCTGGTAGATCTGCCCGGTCGTGACCTGCGTCATATCGGCGAGGTTGTCGTGCACGATGCGGTAGTCGGGACGCTTCTGATCGAACTCCAGGATGCGCCGCCGGCTGTCCTCGAGACCGCTCAGGAACTCGTCGCGGCCATAGGCGTGCTCGATGTAGAGCAGGGTGAAGTAGGTGGCGAAGCCTTCGCTCAACCACACGTCGTCCCAGTCGGACTCGGTCACGGCGTTGCCGAACCACTGGTGGGCGATCTCGTGAATGACGACGTTGCGCCACCGCACGTTGCGGTCACCAACCACCGAACCTTCGCTGTAGAAAATGGCGCTGGCCGCCTCCATGCCGCCGCTCACGCTGTTGGATTGCACGTTGGCCAGCTTCTCGTATGAGAAGGGGCCGATCCTGGCGGAGTAGAACTCCAGCGCGTCGCGCGTTGGCACCGCGAAGTCATGGAAGCCGGCGTCGCGGTCCTGCGCGTAGACCCAGGTCTGGATGGCCTTGCCCTGGAACGTATCCACCTGCTGCACGGCAAAGCGGGCCACACCCAGCACATAGAGCCACGGGGCGATCGGCACCGACTGACGCCAGTGCGTCAGGCGACGGCTGCCCGGCAGGTCGGTTTCCTCGATCAGCAGGCCGTTGGAGATCACCTGGTAGTGTGCCGGCGCGGTCACGATCATCTCGGAGGTGGCCTTGTCGTAGACATGGTCCACGGTCGGCAGCCAGTTGCGAGCCTTGTCAGGCCAGTTGTCGCTGAAGAAGGTGCGGTCGCCGTGCTTGTTGTTGGCGATCTTCAGGCCCGACGCCGGGATGCCGGCATAGGTAATCCGCACGCGCAATCGCTGGCCCTGCTCGTAGCGCCTCGGTAGCGTCACCATTAGCGCATCGTCGCGATGGCTGAACGGCAGGCTGGCGCCGCCGGCCGACACCGCGCTGACCGTCATGCCGCGCCCGGTGGCGGCGGCATGGTTGACCAGGTCGAACCGCAGCGTGGTCTCGCCCTCACCGACGAAGCGCAGATCCACTTCGGCGGTCCCTGCGATGCGGTTGTCCTGATCCTGTAGGGTGAGGTCAAAGCGATAGTGGCCGACATCGACCCGCGGGTTTTTGGGGTAGGTGTCGGCACCAACGTCGACCAGCCCGGCGACGGCGACGAGTAGCAGGATGAGGGACCGCATGCCCGATAGCCTACCGCATGCGCAGGGCACGCCTCGAATGCGCTACTCTCGTAGTGGCATTTTCCGTCGCATCCAAGCAGCGCCTCACCGATCGCGACCTGGAAAGGTTCGCCAGCGACGCGCTGTTTGACCGCATTGCGCGGGCGGTGTGCCAAGCCGGCTGCCTGCCGCGCAAGGAGCTCTACGAAGCCTTGGGGGTGGCGCAACGAACCCGGCGCCGCTTCCGTAGCGGCCGCATCGTGGATCTGGGGGCGGGTCACGGGCTGCTCGGCCAAATCCTGCTGATCCTTGACGACACCTCGCCTTCGGCGGTCGCCGTCGACCGCATCATTCCACCCTCGGCGGCCAAGCTGGGTGACGGGTTGCTCGAAGCGTGAACGGTGCCGTTCCAGCCCGTCCTGCGCGAGGTCCTATCGCGCCTTTCCTGATTCTTTGATGTGTTTCCTCATCCAGGCGTGGAACTCGGTGAGGGGCCTTGTCTTCGGGCGCGCGCACAAATCGTTGAATTTGTTCACGTAGTACTGTGTCAGCTTCCGGTCCGAGCGGAACTGGATTCGCCCAATGCGGTCGGCTTTGTCGTCGTAGCCGATGGAGAGCAGGAGCTTCTTGTCGCCCTTGATCAGGACGCCGAAGTTTGAACCGCGGCGAATCATCTCGCGCCGCTGCTCATCGGTGACGATCAGGAACGACAGGGTGCACACGCCGATGTTCCCAGCGTCCTTCTGGCGTGCGCTTTCCAGATCCTTCGCAATCTCCAGTTGAGCGTCGATGATGGCAGAAAGATGTGGTTCCTTTTCGAGATCCGAGCGTGTTAACAGGAACAGACGCTTGATGGTGGCGTTGTGACGCAAGACGGCCTGTCGGTTCGCCGACAGGAATCGGCCCTGGATGCCAAGATTACCGTCATGCCAGAAACGAGGTGTGCTTACCGTGAGGTATTGATCGCCCTCTCCGAGGAGCGACACGACCTGCGTGAGGCCGACCACGAAATCGTCATGGAGATCGAGCACGCCCAACCGGAGGTCGGCGAGCTGGTCGGTCAGGTTCATGATCGAGCCGCCGATCAGCGCCGCGATCAGCGGGTTCTGGTTTTCTAGGTTCTGAATCTGTTTCACGAGTGCGCCGGTACCGTGGAGGGTCGGCGCGTCTGCGTCAAACAGCACTAGGTCTCGCAAAAGCGCGGCGGTGTTGCGGGTGCGGCGCCTGAGATCCTTACGCAGGCAGCGCGCAATAATGTCGGCGATGCCGCAATTTTCACGGTAGAGCTCCGGATTGCGCTTCTGCATGCGCTTCACGACAGCGGCCTTCAGCCCCTCGACATCGCCGATGCGACGCAGAATTTCCGGCGGACGGATGGCTTCGCTGGTGCCGTTCTCGCGCTTCTTCCGGCGATCCTCTCCCGTCGCCAGGAAAAGGAGCAGCCAGCCGAGCGAGAAGATGTCGGCGCTGATTGTGGTGTTGCCTTCCGGCGCCACAAACGTGCCGCGTGGCCCGGTGTTCTTGCCTAGGCCCACGGCGATGAACGCCGCTTGTCCGAAGTCGATCAGGACGGGTTCGTGAGAACCCTTGCGCAGCATGACGTTTTCTTGCCAGATGTCGCCGTGAACTACCTGCCGCTGGTGCACCGCCCTCACCGCGGACACGATCCTGGTGGCGAGCATGAAGAAGTCGTCTTCCGTCGGCAGCCCAGTGAAGCTCTGCGCCCGGCCATTGCCGTACTTCTGATCGAGATACTCATTGAGCGGCAAGCCGTCGATGTACTCTTGGATGACGGCCAGGATTTTGTCAGGCGCGGCCTTCCCGTTAGTTAGTTTCTGGCAGTACCCGTAATCCAGCACCTGCGCGACGCAATGCAGGCCTTCGAGGAACCGCTTCGCGCCGGCCTCTTTGAGTCCGCGCTCGAACAGGTCCTTGAGGCGCCCGAGCATCTCCTCGTTCGGCATGCTCGACCCGACCTGCGGCGCTTTGATGACGACTCGCTGATTCCGTTTGAGCGGCGAGCCCGGGGCATGTGTGACGACTTTGGCCACGTAGGTCACACCGGACGTGCCCTCGCCGAGCCGCTGGCCGATCATGAGATCGTACCTATTGCCGGCCAAGAGATCTCCCTTGCGCAGTCTCATTTCTTCTCATCCTTCGTCATGGGTACTCTCAGCCACGCATGCGACAGGACGTCGAGGGCGCCACGATTCGCGTCGAACATGTATCGCGGCACCGGCGGGGCAACCGTCGTCACAACGGCATAGTCGGTGAACGCCGCCCATAGTTGCGGCATCGCCTCAGGTTTGCTGACATCTACCGCGGTGGCAACGAGGCGTAAGCGCATCGCTTCCTGCGCCGCCCAGCCCCATTTCGCCGACGCGTCGAACTGGTCGGCCGACACCACGAACACGAGCGCGACCGAAAACAACTGGATCACCGAGGTGTAATCGAGGGTGCCGGCCCTGAAGAAGATCGTCGCCATCGCCAGTACCAGAGCGGTAGCCAAGGCCACGACGGTGCGATTGAAGAACACGCGCTGGCCCACCTTGAAGAGTTTCTCGGTCCAGATAGCGGACTCGATCAGATTCTCCCGCAGCCGCTCGGGTCCGACTGCCTGCAGGCTGGAGTAGTACCGCCGATTGAGCGCGCCGTCGTTGAGGTGGGTTCTCTCGAGAATGTCGGTCGTGATGTCCAGTGTTTCGGACTCTGCGCTGTCGTAGGCGAGGGAATCGGCGAGCAGAGCGCGGCGCCGCGCGAACCGCGAGCGCCAGTTCGCCATCTGTGCATGGCGGCCGCGCCACAATCCGAGGCCTACCGCCGTCGATCCGCCGATCGCCAGCCACCCCGACACGCGATCGGAAATGATATGGCCACCGAGCAGCCCAATCGACATTGCGGCCATGGTCACCCCGACCAAGTGCAGCCAGCCGCACTGTTCCGACTTGCGGTAGCAGTCCTTCTGTAAATCGTCCGAGACAGCGTGCAGATCCAAGTGCGCACCTCCAACGGCCCGTTTCGAAGACGGATGGGATTTTACACGGTTGAGACGGTGCCGGCACGGGTCAGTTCGGAACGCGCAAGCAGCCATTAATTGGTCGAAGAACACTCGCGGCTCGGGCACTATACTCTCGCTCGGCTTGACCACCTTCTCCCTGTCGTCCAAGCAGCGTCTCACCGATCACGACCTGGCTCGGTTCACCGGCGACACGCTGTTCGATCGCATCGCCCGGGCGGTGTGCCACGCCGGCTGCCTGCCGCGCAAGGAGCTCTACGAAGCCTGGGAGGTGGCGCGACGAACCCGGCGCCGCTTCCGGGGAGGCCGCATCGTGGATCTGGGGGCGGGTCACGGGCTGCTCGGCCAAATCCTGCTGATCCTTGACGACACCTCGCCTTCGGCGGTCGCCGTCGACCGCATCATTCCACCCTCGGCGGCCAGGCTGCGTGCCGGGTTGCTCGAAGCGTGGCCGCGCCTGCGAGGCCGCGTGGTGTTCGAAGAGCGAGCGCTTGACGCCTTCGAATTGCTGGCAGGCGACGTGGTCGTGTCGAGCCACGCGTGCGGCTCCCTCACCGACGTAGTGCTCGACCGCGCGCGCGCGGCGGGCGCACGGGTCGCGGTGCTGCCATGCTGCCATCATCTGTCCGCCACCGCCCCGGCCACAATCGCAGGCTGGGTCGACGGCGCGCTGGCCATCGACATCATGCGCGCAGTGAAGCTTGAACAGCAGGGCTACCACGTGTGGACGCAGACCATTCCCGCCGAGGTCACGCCCAAGAACCGGCTGCTGCTGGCCGCTCCTGCCGACGACCAACCACCACCGAGCGGTTGACCCGCGGACGGCAAGCGACTACGCTCCGGCGCGCGCGCCGCGCACGGCCAGGCGCGGTTGAGGACCCCGATGATCTTTCGCAGCTCATTTCCGCCGGTCGACATCCCTCGCGTGCCCCTGCACGAATTCGTGCTGGGCAGTGCGCCCGGCCGTGGCCGCGCGCCCGCGTTGATCGATGGCGCCACCGGCCAGGTGCTGACCTACGGACAGCTCTTCGACCAATCTCGCGGCCTCGCCGCCGGCCTGCATCGGCACGGCATCCGTCAAGGCGACGTGGTGGCCATCTGGTCGCCCAACTCGCCCGAATACGCCGTCGTGTTTCACGCCATCTCGCGGCTCGGCGCGATCCTGACCACGGTCAACCCGGCCTATACCGGGGACGAACTCGCGTATCAACTCAAGGACGCGGGCGCCCGTTTGCTGTTCACCACCGCGGCGCTGCTGGACAAGGCACGCGCGGCCATTGCCACCCTGGGGACGGCCGTCGCCATCATCACGATCGATCGTGCGGACGGTGTGCCGTCGCTGGCCGAGACGCTCGTCAACGGCGAGCCGCCGGCCGTCACCATCGACCCCGATCGCGACATCGTCGTGCTGCCGTACTCATCGGGTACCACCGGGCTGCCGAAGGGCGTGATGCTCACCCATCGCAACCTGGTGGCCAACCTGCTGCAGATCGATGCCATGGAGTCGCACGACAGTCCCGCGCTGCTCGGCGTGCTGCCGTTCTTCCACATCTACGGCATGGTCGTGATCATGAACCACGGGCTGCTTCGCGGCGCCGTTGTGGTCACGCTGCCGCGATTCGATCTCGAAGCGGTGTTGACGATCCTGCAGGATCATCCCATTGCCATCGCCCATGTCGTGCCACCGGTGGTGATCGCCTTCGCCAAGCATCCGCTGATCGATCGCTTTGACCTCTCACGCCTGAAGTGGCTGTTCTCCGGCGCCGCACCGCTGGGCAGCGAGCTCACCAATGCCCTTGAGGCACGGCTGCCGATCAAGCTCCGGCAGGGTTACGGCATGACCGAGCTCAGCCCGGTCACGCACTACACGCCGGCCGGCGGCGAGCGTGCCGGCAAAGTCGGCTTGCTCGCTCCCTCCACCGAGTTGCGGATCGTCGATCCTGAGAGCGGCGCCGATCTCGGCGCCGGCGAATCCGGCGAGGTGTGGGTCAGGGGGCCGCAGGTGATGAAAGGCTACCTGAACAACCCGGAGGCCACCGCGATCACGATCGACCGCGACGGCTGGCTGCATACCGGCGACATCGGCAGGGTCGATGCCGAAGGCTACCTGGAAGTGGTCGACCGGCTGAAGGAACTGATCAAGGTGAAGGCGTTTCAGGTGGCGCCGGCGGAACTGGAAGCGTTGCTCTTGAAGCATCCGAAGATCGCGGACGCCGCGGTGTTCGGCGTGCCGGACGAGGAGTGCGGCGAGGTGCCGAAGGCGGTGGTGGTGGCCCGCGAGCCGATGACCGGCGACGAAGTGAAGGCGTTTGTCGAGTCGCAGGTGGCGCACTACAAGCGGCTGCGCCACGTGGTGTTTGCCGACGCCATTCCCAAGTCGCCGTCGGGAAAGATCCTGCGGCGGCTGCTCAGGGCATGAGGCAAGCCGCTAGGGTTGTCTGATCAGCAGTGCTGCTTTCTCGCCGATCATCACCGCCGCCGCATGGGTGGTCGCGTTCACGACATCGGGCATGATCGACGCGTCGGCGACGCGCAGGCCCGGCACGCCGCGCACCCGCAGCGTGGGGTCGACCACGGCCATCGGGTCGGTGTCGGGGCCCATCTTGCACGTCCCGCCGCCGTGGTAAATCGTGTCGGCGTCGCGGCGGGTGAATGTTTCCAGGTCGGCATCGCTCTTCATCGCCTCGCCCGGCAGCAGTTCGCCGGCCAGCAGCGGCCGATAGGCATCGGCCTCGCCGAACCAGCGCGCCAGCTTGACGCCGCGAACCAGAGCATCGACATCGGCCTGCTCCTGGAGGTAGTTGGCGCGGATGATGGGCGCTGCCAGCGGATCCGCCGATCGCAGACGGACGTCGCCGCGCGACTTGGACTGCACCAGCGACACCGTGATGGTGACGAACTTGTCCGGTGTCTCGAGGCCGCGGCCGACGTAGAACTGCAAGTCGGGCGGGTTGCCCCAATCCATTTGGCTCGACCTGGTGAACATGCCGGCGGTGACGGTCGACCCCGGTAGTTCCGTCGTGCCGTGCCAGCGCACCGACAGCTTGAGGTGGTCCTGGAAGTTGCGGCCGACGCCGGGCACGTCGGCGACCACCGGTATGCCGAGCGCCTTGAGCTCGTCGGCCGCGCCGATGCCAGAGAGCAGCAAGAGCTTGGGCGAATCGATCACGCCGCTGCAGACAATCACCTCGCGGGTGGCGCGCGCCTGTTCGGGCCGGCCGTCGCGCAGGTAGTGAAGGCCCACCACCCGCCCGCCCTCGACCATCAGCCGGGTCGCCTGTGACTCTGACCGCACTTCCAGGTTCGGGCGCGACAGCACCGGTGTGAGGAAGGCGTCGGCGGCGCTGTGCCGCTTTCCGTCGAGGATGTTCTTCTGGTAGTAGCCGGCAGTGTTGACCGGTGCCGGCATGTTGAAGTCGAAGCGGGCATCGGCCTTGTAGCCGTGCTGCGCCGCGGCCTGCAGGAACGCGCGATGGCCGGCATGCGGGTCGGTGCAAAGCGACACCGCCAGCTCGCCGTCGGCGCCGCGCCAGGGCGTTTCACCCATCTCGTGGCGTTCGGACTTCTTGAAGATGGGCAGCAGCGCGTCGTAGCCCCACCCTGGGTTGCCGGCGCGCTCCCATTGGTCGAAACAGAACTGGTGACCGCGAATGAACGTCATGGCGTTCATGGCGCTCGACCCGCCGTAAACCTTGCCACGCGGGAACGCAATGCGCCGGTTCTGCATGCCGGGCACCGGTTCGGTGACGTATCCCCAGTCGTACTTCGATCCGATTAGCGCCGCCCAGCGGCCCGGTGTCGTAACGGCGGGGTCATCGTTGACCGGTCCGCCGGCCTCCAGCAGCAGCACACGGGTGGCGGCATCCGCCGACAGCCGGTTGGCGAGCACGCATCCCGCCGAACCGGCGCCGACGATGATGAAGTCGAAGTCGGAGCGGCCGGCCTGGCCCATGCCGGCCAGCAGCGGCGTTGCCCCGACCAGCTTGATGAAGTCACGTCGTCTCATGATCAGCCACGAAGGACACGAAGAAAGTCACGAAGGACACGATGGAGATGTTGGTGGAGGTCACGACGTTGGGTCGTTCGCCAGGTGCGTGGCCAACGCGTCCAGCCGAGACAGTACTCGGTCGCGGCCGAGCAACACCAGCATTTCGAAGATGCCGGGACTGACCATGCGGCCGGTCATGGCCAGGCGGGTACCGTGAATCAGCGCCGCCGCCTTCAGTCCCCGCGCGTCGGCCAGCGCGCGCAGCGCCTGTTCGGTCGACGCCTCGTCAAACGGCGCCACCGTCGCGTAGGCGTCTTTGAGCGCCGCCAGGTGTGCGGCCATTCCCGGCGCCGACAGGTGCTTCTTCACGCCGTCGGCGTCGTAGCTGGCGGGATCGACGAAGAACGGCGCCAACTGGTCGCGATAGTCAGTGAGTCTCTTGCACCGGGGCCGCAACAAGGCAAGGACGCGCGCACTCCAGGCCGCGTCCTTCCCCAGGTCCCACGCGCCAGGCCGCTGGGCCTGCAGGCGCGAGGTGAGCTCGTTGTCGGTGAGCTTCAGCAGGTACTGGTGATTGAACCAGTCGAGCTTCTCGGTGTTGAACACGGCGTTGCCGCCGCTGATGCCGTCGAGATCGAAGCGCTGGATCAGCTCGTCTTTCGTCAACAGCTCGTCGTTGCTGCCGGTGCCCCAGCCAAGCAGGGCCAGGAAGTTGACCATTGCCTCGGGGAGGTAGCCCAGCGTCTCGTACTCCATCACCGAGGTGGCGCCGTGGCGCTTGCTCAGGCGCTGCTTGTCGGCCCCCATGATCAGCGGGACGTGCGCGAAGGCGGGCGGGGTCTTGCCAAAGGCCTGGTAGAGCAGCACCTGCTTGGGTGTATTGGAAATGTGATCGTCACCGCGGACGACGTGGGTGATCGCCATGTCGATGTCGTCCACCACCACCGAGAGGTGATAAGTGGGGTGGGTGTCGGAGCGCAGAATCACGAAGCTCTCGATGTGTTCGTTGTCGAACTCGATCGGGCCGTGCACGCTGTCGGCGAAGCTGGTCTTGCCGGGCGGGACCTTGAAGCGGATGGCACCGCCGTCCTCGAACGCCTGGCCGCTGTCGAGCAGCTGCCTGGCCGCCGCGCGATAGCGATCGAGGCGCTGCGACTGGTAGTAGGGCGCATGCGGGCCGCCTATTTCGGGGCCCTCGTCCCAGTCGATACCCAACCAGCGCAGGCCGTCGAGGATGCCGGTGACCATCTCGGCCTGCGAGCGTTCGACGTCGGTGTCTTCGATGCGCAGCACGAACACGCCGCCATGGCGCCGGGCGTACAGCCAGTTAAACAGGGCAGTGCGGGCGCCGCCGACGTGCAGGTAGCCGGTCGGGGAAGGAGCAAAACGCAAACGAGGCACGCCGCTATTATTGACCGTCATTCACGCAGTTGCGCCGAACCTCTACGGTAGAATCGCCTCAATCCAGGGAGAACTGCCATGCCATCCATTGCTGCCTTTCATCCGCAGATCGTCCACTTCGCCATTGCCTTGCTGATCGTTGGCGTGGTGTTGCGCTTGTTGTGGTTCACCGGGCGCCTGGCGTTTACCGGCCCCGCGGCCACCACCCTGATCGTGATTGGCACGGTGGCGGCCGTCCTGGCGGTTCGCTCTGGCAACGATGCCCATGGCCCGGTCGAGCGGGTGCCGGGAGCGCGGGCGGCGGTGGTGGAGCACGAGGAGTGGGGCATTCGCGCCCGCAACATCTTCCTGGCCGTCGCGGCCCTGGAACTGATCGCTCTGGCGCTGGCCGGCCGCAAGCCCCAGCAGGCGCGCATCGCCGCGATGGCGGCCGCCGCCATCGGCGTGGTCGGCCTCGGAGCGGTCTACGAGGCGGGCGAGCACGGCGGCGAGCTGGTCTACAACTATGCAGGCGGCATCGGCATTCGCAGTGGCCAGCCGCAGGACGTCGGCAACCTGCTGGTCGCCGGCATTTATCACCAGGCGATGCTCGATCGCCAGGCCGACCGCGCCGCGGAGGGCATGGCTTTGCTCGACGTGGCCGCCGCACGCTTTCCGCAGAACCTTGAACTGCAGCTGATGGCCATCGAGTGGACGACCGAGGTGAAGCACGACCCCGGCACGGCGATACTGCGGCTCGACGCCATCAGCGTTCCCCAGGCCGATGGCCGGCTGCGGACGCGGGCCGGGCTTGCCCGTGCCGGCGCCTTGACCGCCCAAGGCAACATCGTCGGCGCGCGCCAGGTGCTGATGACGCTCAAGGGCGAATTCCCCAACAGCGTTCAGGTGCAGCGCCGGCTCGACGAACTGGAGAAGAAGTAACCGGTGCCGGAGGCGCGGCGGCGATCGGTGATGTTGAGAACTGATCTCGACTTAACGTCATTGCGCGCTTCGGTAGTAGCCTCCTAAGCAGTTCATGTGGCGCCGGCCACGCGTCGTTTCACGCGTGGCCAGGCGTCCAACCGCCAGGAGTCCGATGCAGAGCGTCCTGCAACGGCCGACGGTGCTGCTTTGTGCAGCGGTCGGCCTCTATCTGTGTGTCTTGGGATCGGTGTCGCTCGTCGCGTCGCCGCAGGCCGTTCAGGCCCCGGTGCGCAATGCCCTGCCGGCGGTGCGGACCGGCGCCCAGATTTACGACGCGGCCTGCGCCACGTGCCACGCGCGCGATGGCCGCGGCGCGCCGCAAAGCCTGCTCGGGTTCGAGACCGAGGTCCGCGACTTCACCGATTGCACGGTCTCGGCCGAACCGACGCCCGACTGGTACGCGGTGGTGCACGAGGGCGGACCGGTGCGCGCGCTCGATCGCCACATGCCGGCGTTTGGCGAAGCCCTGACCTCTGAAGACATCGACAAGGTGGTTGACCACTTGCGCAGCTTCTGCGCCGAGCAGGACCGGTGGCCCCTGGGCGACCTCAACTTTCCCCGCGCCTTCTTCACCGAGAAGGCGTTTCCCGAGAACGAGTCGGTGCTCGAAACCAACGTCTCGACCCAAGGCGATCACGCCATCGGCAACGAGCTCGTCTACGAACGCCGGTTCGGCGCGCGCAATCAGATCGAGATCAAGGTGCCGATCGATCTCCAGCAGCAGGGCGACCAGCCGTGGGTCAAGGGGATTGGCGATGTGGCCTTCGCCTTCAAGCGGGCGTTCTACGCGAACAACGGGTCAGGCACGATCGCCGCGGCCGGCGCCGAGCTGATCCTGCCGACCGGCAACGCCGACAAGGGCCTCGGCAACGGCCACACCGTGTTCGAGCCGTTTGCGATGTGGGGCCAGGCGCTGCCGCGAGACAGCTACATCCAGATGCACGGCGGCATCGAGATTCCGTCCGATTCAGCTGCCACCAAGGAGGCGTTCCTGCGTACGGCGATTGGCACCACCTTCGCGCAGGACCGCGGGTTTGGCCGCGCGTGGTCGCCGCAGGTCGAGGTGCTGTGGGCGCGGCCATTCGGCGAACCTTCGGAATGGGACGTGGTGCCGCAGATCCAGGTGTCGCTTTCCAAGTTGCAGCACGTGCTGATTGCCGGCGGTGTCCGGGTGCCGCTCACCCAGCGCGATGAGCGCCATGCGCAGGCGCTGGTCTACGTTCTGTGGGACTGGTTCGACGGCGGGTTCTTCTCGTTTTGGAAGTGATGCCGATGCCCAACCCATTCCACTCACGTTCTTCCCTGATGTTCGCCCTGGCGGCGGGCCTTTGGCTGTTGGTCGTGTCGGCCGCCCTGCCTCGCGCGCAGGCGCAGGCACCGGCGCCGGCGGCGCCGGCCAACCACGCGGCCATGCCGCTCTTCGCGCACTCCAGCGACTGCGTGGCCTGCCACAACCAGATCGTCACCCCAGACGGCACCGACGTGTCGATCGGCACGACGTGGCGAGCGACCATGATGGCCAACGCCGCGCGCGATCCGTACTGGCAGGCCGGCGTGCGTCGCGAAACCATCGACCATCCTCGGCACGCGGCCGAGATCCAGAACGAGTGCGCGACCTGTCATATGCCGATGACCCAGCGCATGTCGGCGGCGTCTGGCCACCCGGGCGAAGTGTTCTCGCAGCTGCCGTTCTCGGACCTGAACCTTTCCGAGGAGCGCCGGATGGCGAGCGACGGCGTGTCGTGCACCGTGTGTCACCAGATCGCGAACGACAAGCTGGGCACGCCCGAAAGCTTCACCGGCGGCTTCGTGATTGCCGGGCCCAACGCCGACGGCCTGCGCCAGATCCAGGGTCCTTACGACGTCGATGCGGGACGCCAGCGGATCATGCGGTCGGTGACCGGCTACCAACCCGTGGCGGCGCCCCACATCCGGCAGTCGGAGCTGTGCGCGACCTGTCACACGTTGATCACCCAGTCGTTCGGCCCCGACGGCGCGGTCATCGGCCGGCTGCCCGAGCAGATGAACTACCAGGAATGGCAGCACAGCGCGTTCAACGCCGAGAAGACCAGCTGCCAGGCGTGCCACATGCCGCGATCAACCGGTCCGGTCCGGATCGCGTCGGTGCTCGGTGATTACGCCGACAGTTTGGCCCAGCACACGTTCGTCGGCGGCAACGAGTTCATGCTGCGCCTGTTCAGCCGCTATCGCCAGGAACTGGGCGTTCAGGCCACGCCGTCCGAACTGGCGGCCACTGCCCAGGCGACGGTGCGTCAGTTGCAACAGGACACGGCGACACTGGCGATCAGCCGACCCGCGTTGTCCGGAACCACGCTGGCCTTTGACGTGACCGTCAAGAACCTCACCGGGCACAAGTTTCCCACCGGCTATCCGTCGCGGCGCACCTGGCTGCACGTCACGGTGCGCGACGGTAACGGCCGCGCGGTGTTCGAGTCGGGCGCCATCAACGCCGAGGGCGCCATCGCCGGCAACGACAGTGACGCCGATGCCACGCGCTTCGAACCGCACTACGACGAGATCACCCGGCCCGACCAGGTTCAGATCTACGAGCCGATCCTCGGCGATCCGGCCGGCAAGCCCACCACCGGCCTGCTGACTGCCACGCAGTACCTCAAGGACAACCGCCTGCTGCCGCGCGGCTTCAACAAGGCCACGGCGCACGCCGACATCGGTGTCTACGGCGCCGCCAGGACCGACGACAACTTCGCGGGTGAGGGCGACCGCGTCGGCTACCGGGTGGACCTCGGCAGCGCGGCCGGTCCGTTTACGGTGGACGTCGAGCTGCGCTACCAGTCGATCGCGTATCGGTGGGCGCACAACCTGGCGAAGTACGATGCACCCGAGCCGAAACGCTTCGTCGGCTACTACCAGGCGATGGCGGCGTCCTCGTCCGTGATGGTGACACGGGCGACGGCGGCGCCGTGAGTTGGCCGCCCGGCCATCACGCCGTGACGCCCTGCCGTAGTGCTCCCCATGTGAGGTACGGCGAGGCGCCGCCGGCTCGCACCATGCGGATCCACAGCAAGGTCATGTGCTCGAGCGCCAGGGACTGATCGAGGCCGCCGACATCGACAGCGTCCCATCCGAGCGCCGTAATCAGGCCGCCCACCGTGGCCTTGGCGCCGGAATCGTCACCGCAGTACAGCATGGCCGGCTTCACCGCGTGGGCGGGCCGGGAAGCGGCATCGAGGTTCTCGTAGCCATAGATGCTGAACGCCTTGACGACCCTGGCGGCCGGCGCCAGTTGCTGCACGCGCTCGGCTCCGGATTCGACACTGTTGAGGCCATGCGTGAGGCCCGGGCCGACCGGATTCGAGCAGTCCACCAGCACCTTTCCGGCCAGGGCGTTCGACAGGGGACCGATCGCCGCCGCATTGGCCTGGAACGGCGTGGCCAGAAACACCACTTCGGCCTGCTGGACCGCGTCGGCCGGCGCGGCGAGCGCCAGTGCGGGGTTTCGAGCCAGCGCCTTCCGCACCGTGTCCGACGCGGGGTCACTCGTGGCGAGGGTCACCGCGTGACCGAGCCGCTGCAGTTGGTCGGCGAGCGGCGCGCCGACGTTGCCGTAGCCGATAAATGCGATCTGCATGGTGTCTATGCTCCTACCGCGTCGATCACCGCGCGCGCCGTCTCTTCGCCGGAAAAGTTCTGTTGACCCGTGATCAGGTTGCCATCCCGAATCGCAAACCCCCGCCACAAGCCAGCCTGCACGAAGTTGGCGCCCAGGCGCTTGAGCTCGTCCTCAATGCGCCAGGGCATGACGTGCTGGTCGCGCGGCAGCATGCCGTAGGTCCACACGGCATTGTCGGCGAAGTCTTCCTCGACGTTGGCAAATCCCGTCACCGTCTTCCCCTTGACCAGGTACTCCCCGCTCGACAGCTTGGCGTAGGCGAGAATCGCAGTGCCGTGGCAGAGCGCGGCCGTGACCTTGCCGCGTTGGTAGCACTCGACGAACTTCGCCTGCAGCGCGGTCGCGTCCTTGAACGTGAACATCGGCGACTGGCCGCCGGCCACGACCAGGGCGTCGAACCGATCGATCTCCAGGTCGGCGACCCGCCGCGTATCGTCGACCAGTGCCTTGAGCGCCGGCGTGTGGATGAAGCCCTGGCTGACCAGGTCGCTGCGGCTATACCCGCTGGCGTCGTTCGGGTCGCTCATGGCATCCGCTTCGCAGCGGCCGCCGTCCGGGCTGAAGATCTCCACCTCGAAGCCATGCTCGGTAAAGACGTAGTAGGGGTGCGTCAGTTCGGCCCACCAGAATCCGACCGGCCACCCCGTGGTCGTTGAGGTGGCCGGGTTGGCGATGACCAGGGCCACGCGCTTGGGCGCCCCGGGGGTGACGATGTTCGGATCTTTCAGGCTCATGTCGCTCTCCTCGTGTGGCTGGCACGATAGAGGACTCGCAGTCATCTTGTGAAGTATGCACGTTCAGGTGTGATACTTACCTTCTGGAGAGTGTCGATGCCCGAATTCGAATTCGAGGGCCAGCGCTACCGCAACCCGGTGGAACTGGCGCTCCACGTGATCGGCGGCAAATGGAAGATGCCGATTCTCTGGCGCCTGAATACGCGGGTCTGGCGCTACAACGAATTGCAACGGGAACTGAAGGGCATTTCCCACAAGATGCTCACGCAGCACCTGCGGGAGCTCGAACACCATGGCCTCATTACCCGCACCGTGCACCCAGTCATCCCGCCACACGTGGACTATGCGCTGACCGCGCTCGGCCGGACCACGGTGCCGGCCATCGAGGCGCTACGCTCGTGGGGATCCGCCTTTCGCCGCCGCCGCCAGGCCCAGCCCGCCGACACCCCGTCATAGTTCCCGAATTGCACCTAAGTGCGACGCAGGGCCGACTCATCGGTATCCCGGGCTCGGGACTATAAGATGACCGTGCCGGTGCACGACACATCTTGCGGCCCCAACCGTCGCCGTCTCGCCCGCCGTCTGGGTGCCAGGGTCATCGCTGTCGTCGCGTTGGCGCTCAGCGCGGAGCGCGCGCCAGCTCAACCGGCCGCGGACGATCGTCCGCGCTTTGACGGCCGCATCGCACTGCCCCAGAACACGGCGTTTGATGTGATCCAGGATCATCAGGCGTTTCTCTGGGTTGGCACCAACGATGGTCTGGCTCGCTACGACGGCCACAGCTTCGCCGCCTTCCGCCACCGGCCAGGCGACGCCGGCTCGCTTTCGCACAATACGGTGAGGCGGGTGCAGGAGGATCGCGCGGGGCGACTGTGGGTCCGGACCGAGGCGGGTCTCGACCGCTACGATCGACTCGACAATCGCTTTCATCACTACCCGGTGCAGGCTCAACAGCTGTTCGAGGACGCGCACGGCCTGATCGTGGCGTCGCATGACGCCCTCCACCACTACGATGCGACGGTCGATCGATTCACGGCGCAGTTGGCCTTTCCGCTGGCCGCTGAAAGCAGGTCGCCGTCGGCCGACGATCCGGTCTGGGGCCTGCGGCGCTCGCGAAATGGGTCCACCTGGCTGACCACCGCCAATGGCCATCTCTTCGGCGTCACACCGTCCGGCGCGGTTCGACACCTGCGCCTGCCCTGGCGGGAAGCCATCATCATTCACGAAGACCCCGATGGCCGGCTGTGGATCGGTCACGACCGCGGCCTCGCGGTCGTTGATCCCGAAGGACTCGCGATCGTTCCGCATCACCCGTTCGACCGCGTTGGCGGATCGGTGTTCGCGTTTGGCCAGGGCCGAGGCGATGAGGTGTGGTTTGGTGGAGCCACCCTCTACCGCAGCGACGCGCGCGGCACCCGCGTTACCGCCATCGAGGTGGGCGACGATCCGTTGGCCACACCCATCAGGACCATCCTGGTCGACCGCGAAGGCTTGATCTGGCTGGCGACGCCGCGAGGCCTGCGATTTCACAACCCCTATGCGAAGCGCTGGCTGCACGCCGGCACTGCTCCCGCGGGCTGGGCGGCTCCTGCCGGCACAACCGTGATGGCAGTGACCCCCGGCACCGGAGGGCAACTATGGGTGGGCTCGCTCGACGGTGGCGTCGAGCAGGTCACGGCAGCAGGTGCGCCGTCCACTCATGTGCAGCCGCCATTCAGGTCGACCGGCGCCTGTCCCGATCAGGTGTGGGCACTCATGACGGACTCTCGCGACCGGGTCTGGGCCGGATCCGCACACGGGTTGTGCGTGGTGGAAGCCAATCGGGCGCGGCAGGTCCGACTGACTCCTGCCTCGGCGGAAGATCCGGTGGTGTTCGCCCTGCGCCAGGACCACACGGGCGGCATCTGGGTCGGTACCACCGGCGGCCTGTTTCGCCTTGACCCGGTCACCCTGGCCGTGCGTCATCTCGACCCGATCAAGGGCGGCAACGTCGAAGGGTTGCTGGTGGCTGCGGACGGGGCGGTGTGGGCCGGCACGTCGCGAAGCGACATGTACCGCATCGATCCTGGTTCGCTCGACGTTGTCCACTATCCACCGAGCGCGTCGCTGGAATTTCGTGGCAGCGAGGGGTTCTGGACCATTGCCGAAGTTGGCGACGGCCGCTTCTGGCTCGGTAGCGATCGTGGCTTGTTCCTGTTCGATCCGGCGGCCCGGTCGATCGCGGCGATCGACGATCGCTACGGCGTGCCGGTCGCTCCGATCTACGCCATCCTCACTGGCGAGCGGGGCGGACTGTGGCTGTCGACGCGCAATGGCTTATTGCGACACGACAATCCGCTGCGGGCCGGCAGCGAGATCGCCCGCACCCGGCGCTACACGACAGACGATGGCCTGCCGTTCGACGAGTTCAATCGCCGCGCCGCCGCGTCGGGGCCGGACGGATGGCTGACGTTCGGCGGCATGGGCGGCATCGTCAGTTTTCACCCGGCCGGGTTCCGCGACAACCCCCACCCGCCACCGGTGCATGTGGTTGACGTCGAGCGAACCCGGATCGATGGTCCGCCCGAGCCGGCGCGGCCGGCCGGCAATGTCGTGACCATGGCGGTGGGCGATGCCGGACTCGTGCTGCATCTTTCGGCGCCGACCTTCGCGAGCGCTCACCGCGAGCAGTTGCTCTACCGGATGGACGGCGTCGACGCCGACTGGATTCCGGCCAGCAGCGACCGCCGCGCCCGCTACCCCGCGCTCGCGCCCGGGCGCCACACCTTCCGCATGCGCGCCGCCAACGCCGACGGTGTCTGGAACCTGGAAGCACTCCCGCTCACGGTGGTGGTTCCGACGCCCTGGTGGGCAGCTTGGTGGTTCCGGTTGAGCGCGGGGTTGTTGATCGCCGTGAGCCTGGTCACAGGGATGCGCTGGATCCTGACGCGTCCCCTGCGCCGGCGGGTGCGGGCGCTGGAACTGGAACAACGGCTGCGCACCGAACGCGAACGCATCTCGCGAGACCTGCACGACAACGTCGGCTCACAGGTCGCCACGCTGCTGGCGGCGATCGAACTGGCGGGCCTGCGCGCCGGCAAGGGCGAACTGGGTCCACTCCAGGGCGTGCTGGCTGACCTGCGCGAGGATGCCCGGCGCACCATCGGTCAACTGCGCGAGACAGTCTGGTCGCTGCGCCACGATCACATCAGCCTGCGAGACTTGCTGGGACAGGTTCAGGACGACTTGAGGAATCGACAACGCGCGCTGGAAGCGCCGCAACTGAAGTGCGCGGCACACGGCGACATGTCGATCGAGCTCGGCTCCGAGCAGGCGTTGCATCTTTTTCGCATCACCCAGGAGGCCATCACCAACGCGATCCGTCACGCTCGTGCCACGGTGGTGGATGTCGAGATCGTCTACGGGGGCGATGCCGGCGTGCGGGTGACGGTTCGCGACGACGGCGTGTTCCAGGAGCCGGCGGCCGGCCATCACGGGTCGGGCCTGGCCAGCATGCGGTCGCGCGCAGGGGACATCGGCGCCCGGTTCAGCGTTGACGGCACGGCACGAGGCACGACAATCGAAGTGGTCCTGCCTCCCGCTGCGATGACGGTACCCGGGTCCGGGGATTGCGACCGCCAGGGCACGCGGTGACACTGCTGATGACAACGCCGTTGAAGTACTCGCGGAGACTGGCATGAGCATTCGAGTAGCCGTTCTCGACGATAACCTGCCGTTTCGCACCCGGCTGGTCGAGCGGCTGCGATTCTTTCCCGAGGTCGCCGTGGCGTTCGAAGCGGGCACGGCCGCCGAGTTTCTTGATCGCCTCGGCCGCGCGGTCGAACCCGTGCATGTGGCCTTGCTCGACATCGCGCTGCCGCAAAGCTCAGGCATCGACGTCGCCATGCGGCTGTCGGACGAGCATCCGGGCATCGGCGTGCTGATGTTCACGATCTTTGAGGCGGAAGACACCGTGCTGGCGGCCATCCAGGCGGGAGCGTCCGGCTATCTCTTGAAGGACGCGCCGGTCGAGGCCATCGTTCGCGCGATTCGCGAGGTGCACGAGGGTGGTGTTCCATTGTCGCGTTCGGTCGCGCGCCGGCTGCTCGGCGTGCTTGCCAAGCCCGCGGTCCCGCCAGTGCCCGACGTCTCATCGGCGCCGATCGGCGATCACGAGGAGTTATCGCCACGCGAGGTCGAGTTGCTCGAACGCATCGTAATGGGTGAGACCGAGCAGGTGATCGCGGAATACCTGGGCATCTCGCCGCATACGGTCCGCACACACGTCAAGAACATCTATCGCAAGCTGCGGGTGCGGACCCGCGCCGCCATGGTCCGCCTCGCATACGAACGCAACCTGATCGGCCGGCGCCAGCCCGGCTAGGCGCTCATCCCCCGGTATACCCGGTTCCGGCGATTGTCGGGCGCTCGCCCCGGTCGCTACCATGCCGCCATGACACGCGTGCTGCTCGCAATTGGACTGTTCATGGCTTCGATTGGTGCGCCGGCTGCACGTGGAGCGATGGACGACGCCGCACAGGCCGCTCAACCAGCCGACGGTGTGTGGCGCAACTACGATTTCGTGCCGGGCACCACGGTGTGGCGGGCGACCGATTTCACCAATGAACCGGTCGGGCGGTTCCCCGCCAGCCAGTTGGAGTTTGTCAGCGGCAATATGCAGATCGTCGAGTTCGAGGGCGCCAAGGTCCTCGAAGCCACCAGCAATAGCGTCGTTCGGGTCAAGCTGCCGAAGGCCCTGCCCGAGGCGTTCACGATCGAGTTCCTGCTGCGGATTCCGGCTCCCAACTTCGTCACCACGGTCTTCACCAGCCCGCGCGCCGCCGGTGCACTCGTGAGGCATCCGTTCGACTACCTCTACCTTTACCACACGCCTGGCCTGTATCGGATGGGCAAGGAATTGTCGGGTACGCGAACCCCGAGCCTGGTGGGCAAGACCGTGCCGGTCAAGCTGCAGGTGCGCGACGAGTGGGCCATTCTTTATGTCGGGCCAGACCGCGTGGCGCAGGTGCCGACCGCGAAGTTTGGCCGCACCGATGCTGTCGAGTTTCATCTCTCCGCCAATGCCAGGTTTCCCACCTACCTGAGTGAAGTCGTGGTGGCAGTTGGGCTCGACGACCTCTACGCCACCCTGAACACCACCGGCGCCTTTACCACTCGCGGCATTCTGTTCGACAGCGACAGCGATCGATTGCGTCCCGAGTCAACGCCGGTACTGCAAGAGTTGGTCAAGACCCTGACCGACCACGCCGACCTGCGCGTGGTCATCGAGGGACACACCGACGGCCAGGGCGACGAAGCGAGGAATCAGGCGCTGTCGGAGCGGCGGGCCGCGGCCGTCGTCGCGCACCTCACTGGGGCGGGCGTTGGCGCCGGTCGACTGATGGCGGCGGGGAAGGGCGAGACCGTGCCGGTGGCCGACAACGCCACGGCGGAAGGGCGCCAGCAGAACCGGCGGGTTGTGATCAGGAAGCAGTGATGGTCATGCGAACAATCGTCCTCGCCCTGGCCTGCGGCGGCGCGCTGGCGTGCGGTGGCGGCGGCAGCTCCTCCTCATCGCCGACGTCGCCAACCTCGACGACCCCGCCGGCTGCCGCGGTAGCGGCCGAGTACGCCATCAGCGTCAGTGTGGGCAGTCGACCGGCCCAGGCCTTGTTCGTCTCGACGCCGCAGGCGACCGCTCGCGCGGCGGCCACCATTGAGATCGTCGAGCGTCGCAGCGTCCAGGGCGAAGTCCGCAAGCTCGTCGCCAGCCTGAAGAAGGGCGGCCAGACGGTGTTCACCGAGACGCTTGAAGATGCCGTGTTGCGCAACCTGATTCCCGGCGGGTCGTTGACGATTCCGGGCGGCGGCCGGGTCTCCATCCCCTACACGCCGCGATTTCCGTTCACGCGTGACGATCAGCTGATCATCGACGTGCTCGGTGAGTTCAGGGATGCGGCCGGCAACACCACCATGCCCGCCAGCCCGCCGGTTCCCGTGCCGGTGGACAACATCGCGACCTGCTTTGCCGATCCGAACCACCTGTGCCTGAACAACCAGCGTTTCCAGGTCGACGTGCTGGTCAACGGCACCCGGGTCACGAACATGCAGCGCGACAGTGACACCGAGGGCCGCTATGTGTTCGAGGACCTGGTGCTGGTGGCCAAGGTGCTGAACGCGTGTGGCCTGAACAGCCGCTACCGGGTGGAGCTGCTGGTGAACGCGATTCGCTTGCCGTTCACCGTGTTTGTGACCGACACCCTGGTCGGCACGACCCGAACGTTTGTAACGACCTCAGCGGCGGTGATCGACACCAACGCGTTTGCCACCTGCCCCTGAGCCCCGGGCTTCGAGGACATCGTCTTCCACATCGAGCGCGGCGACCTGCTCGACATCCTGGCGCATCCTCACCCGGAGCGATACGCCGAGCAGCGAATTTTCGTCGTGCGGCGCGATGACTACGTCTACCTGGTGCCGTTCGTGGAGGATGAGAAGACCATCTTCCTGAAGACGATCATTCCCAGTCGCAAGGCCACGCAGCAGTACCTCGATGAGGAGTCCGACGACCATGAAGCTTGAGGCTGACGAAAAACGGTTGCTTGAGTCTTTCGAGCGCGGTGAGTGGAAGTCCACCGGCGGCGGGAAGCGCGAACGTGTCCGTTACGCGCGTGCCGCCAAGGCGACGTTTCGCAAGGATCGTCGGCTGAACATTCGCCTGTCGAGCAAAGATCTGGAGGCCATCCAGAAGCGCGCGCTCGCGGAGGGTCTGCCGTACCAGACGCTGATCGCGAGCCTGCTGCACAAGTACGCGGCCGGGCGCCTCAAAGAAGTCTAGGTCGCTTTCCCCCATCCCTCCCACCC
>JAKFYH010000067.1 GCA_021730945.1 Acidobacteriota bacterium
ACCGCGCCCCGCCCCGCCCTCTCGGAGCTGTTTCCGCGCGTGATGGCCGCCGCCTTCTCGATGATCCAGGCGGACGAAGCGTGCTGGCTGACGCGTACACAGCCCGAAGAGATTCCGATCGTGGGCCGCTACAAGGGCAGCCCTCTCGCGTGGGAGACACCGGGACCCGATGCCGGCCGGTTGCTCGCCTCGTTCGCCGCTGACATTCGCAGCCTCGAGGAGATCCTGGGCCGCATCCTGACCCCGCACACGCTGGCCGCGATCACCGCGGCGTCGAGTGCGGCGGAAGCGGCGGCGCGGTTCCCGGACGATCTGTGGGCCACGACGGTGGCGGAGTTCCTGGTGGCGTATCACCACGGCGCCCTGCACCGAGACCACGTCGCGCAAGCACTGCTGCCGTTATATCTCGCCCGGACCGGCGCGTTTCTCGCCGGGCACCGAACCAGCAGTCCCGAAATCGTGGAAGCGGCATTCGACGCCCTATGCGTCCGCTTCGAACAGACCAAGGCCCATGTGGTCGAGAGCTGGTCGCAACCAGCAGTGAGGTAAGCAATGGCAGAGCAGGTGTTACAGGCGCTTCAACAAGCGGGAATGAACTTCCTCCAGTCGGCGGCGGACCTCCTGCCCCGCGTGGTCCTCACCGTCAGCATTGTCGCGATGGGCTGGCTCATCGCCGTCGTGCTGCGGTGGCTGACCCGGAGCGGACTGACCCGGGTCGGGTTCGGCCGGTTGTGTGAACGGCAGGGCGTCGCGGCGATGCTGCGCGAGTCAGACCTGCCGAAGGCCGAAGTCCTGGCCGGGGCCATCGTCTTCTGGCTCACCTTTGTCGGCTTCCTCCTGTCGGGCGTGGACGTCCTCGGGTTTGCCGCGCTGCAAGGTCTGGTGAGTGAGTTCGCGCTGTTTGTGCCCCGGCTGTTGACCGGCATCGTCATTCTCGTCGTCGGGTTCGTGTTCGCGAACTTCGCATGGAGGGCCACCCAGTTGGCCGCGGTCAACGCCAGGATTCCGTCGCCGCGGGTGTTGAGCGGCACGGTGCGCGGTCTGGTCCTGATTCTCGCCGTCGCGATGGCGCTCGACCAAATCGCCGTTGCCCGGACGATTGTGCTCACGGCGTTTGCCATTGCCTTCGGCGCGGTGATGCTGGGGCTGGCAATTGCGTTCGGCGTCGGCGGCGGCGGTATTGCCCGGCGCATTCTCGACCATTGGTTTCCGCCGCAACCCCCGGCCGATGCCGAGGAGCTGCGGCATCTGTGATGATGGTGAACGCAGCTGATCGCGCTCGGCTGACGATTTGGCTGGTGCAGGCACTCCCGGCGATCGCGCCGGAGTGGCTGGCCGGTCAACGCTGGTTTGGCGGCAAGACCCAGGCGATCGACACCGTCGGCGTCGAGGACGTCTTCTGGCTGCCGGTGGATGGGGCTGCTCGCGCGCTGATTGTGCTCACGGTTCGCTACGCCGGCGCCGCGCGGCCGGCCGCCGACCGCTATGCGATCGTGGCCGGCATCGCCCGCGATCCGGGCGGGCTGCCGTCGTTCGGACGCCTGCCGTGGCAACCGGATCTGCACGCCGTGGAAACCGCCACCGAGGACATGTCGATACATGCGTTGCTCAGCGGATTGCCGGCCGGTGTAACCCTGCATGGCGATCGCGGAGGTGAGGTGATCTACGCCGACACCACGGCTCGTGCGAACGCCTTGCTCTGCGCTGACCCGGCGCATCGGCCGGCGGTGGTGGCGGTGGGCGTCGAGCAGAGCAACACCTCCGTCCGCGTCGGCTCGTCACACGTGTTCAAGCTGTTTCGCCGGCTCGAGGCCGGCGACAATCCCCAGCTTGAAATCGGCCGCTACCTGGCGACCACGCCGTTTCGCGCGGCGCCGCCACTTGAAGGGTCACTGGTCTATCGCGCGCCGGGTCAGCCAGGCTGTGCACTTGGCGCGCTGGAGGGATGGGTGGCCAACCAGGGCGACGGCTGGAGCTATGTCGTAGCCGCACTGAAGAACCGGCCGCACCCTTCAGCCATCGACGACCGGCTCAACCATGATCTCCACAACCTGGGCACGACCACTGCCGACTTCCATGCCGCTCTGGCGAGCCAATCCGGCGTCGAGGCGTTTCGACCGGAGCCGGTGACCGTGGCCGATCAGGCGGATTGGTATCAACTCGTCCGCGCGCAGGCCGCCCACACGCTGGCATTGGTCGCACGCGAGCACGGGCAATGGAGCGAGCCAGCCGCCTCGCTCGGCCAATCCCTGCGCGATGCCGAATCGATCATTGCCGGCCGTATGCAACCGCTGGGGCACACGGGTGCGGCGCCGTTCAACAAAATTCGCATCCACGGTGATTTTCACCTCGGCCAGACCCTCAAGACGCAGGACGGGTTCACCATCATCGATTTCGAAGGCGAACCCACCAAGGCCCTGGCCGAACGGCGACGCAAGCAGTGCGCGCTTCGCGACCTGGCGGGCATGGTCCGTTCCCTTGATTACGCCGCCGCGGTGGTCAACGGCGACGGCCCGGCGCGTGCCACCGTCGGCGATCTTCGACACGCGTTCATCGGCGGATATCGCGCGCGTGCCGAGGCGCTGGGTTCATCGTTCCTGCCGCCGGCGCCAGCCGCCGAGGCATGGATGCAGCTGTTCGAGCTGGAGAAGGCCTTGTACGAAGTGGACTACGAGGCCAATAACCGGCCCTCGTGGGTGCACATTCCCCTGGGCGCGGTGGCGCGAATCCTGCTCGAGTCGCCCGGCCGCGACCAGGCTCAGGACCACTGGCCACCTGGCGTTCAGGCCGAGCGATGACTTGCCAATGAGCGAACTCCCCAACCACTCCGGCCCTTCGATGACCGGTGGCGATCCCTGGCGCCCGGCGATCGGCGCCGTTACCGCCGCCGGTCAGGGCACGCGATTCGCGGTCTGGGCTCCGCTCGCGCAATCCGTGGCGGTGCAGCTCGATCGACCAGGCAGTGCCACCGACGTGAGGCCGCTTGAGCGCGACCGGTCCGGAGTGTTCGTTGGTGCATTCGCCGACGTCGACGCCGGGGTTCGGTATTGCTATCGCGTCGACGCCGCGGGCTGCTTCCCAGATCCGGCGTCGCGCTATCAGCCAGACGGCGTGCATGGCGCCTCGATGACCGTTGATCCGTCGGCATTTCGATGGACGGACCAGCCCTGGACCGGTCGGCTCGCCAGCGACCTCGTGATCTACGAGATTCACGTTGGCACGTTCACATCATCCGGGACCTTTGCCGGTGTGGCCGAACGGCTCGAGCAACTTCGTGACCTCGGCGTGACGGCCATCGAGCTGATGCCGGTGGCCGACTTCTCCGGTGATCGTAACTGGGGCTACGACGGCGTGGCGCTGTTTGCGCCGGCCCGATGCTACGGGGCGCCCGACGACCTGCGCCGGCTGGTCGACCACGCCCATGCGCTCGGACTCGCCGTGCTGGTTGACGTGGTCTACAACCACACCGGGCCCGAGGGATCGTACCTGTCGCGCTACAGCCCGTACTATTTCACCGACCGGCACCGCAGTCCGTGGGGCCAGGGCGTTGACCTCGACGGCCCCCATAGCGCCCTTGTCCGGGAGTTCTTCATCGAGAACGCGTTGCATTGGATTCACGAGTACCACCTCGACGGGTTGCGGCTCGATGCCACGCATGCGATCCAGGATCGCGGCCCGCGCCATTTCCTGGCTGAGCTCACCGAGCGGGTCCACGTCTCGGCTCCGCATCGCCAGGTCCACGTCATGGCCGAGGACCACCGCAACCTGGCCGCGATGGTGGCGCGGGTCAACGACTTCGGCTGGGGACTCGATGCGGTGTGGGCCGACGACTTTCATCACCAGATGCGACGGTTGCTGGCCGGAGACCGCGAGGGCTACTACGGCGACTTCTCCGGTACGGTATCGGACCTCGCGGCCACGCTGCGGCAGGGCTGGTTCTTCACCGGCCAGTACTCCGCGCATCAACGGCAGCCCCGCGGCACCGATCCGTCGGCGATTCCCGCACGGCGGTTCGTCGTGTGCCTGCAGAATCACGATCAAGTGGGCAACCGCGCATTGGGCGAGCGGCTGCACCACCAGATCGACGGCGCCGCGTATCGCGCCGCCTCGGCGGTGCTCCTGACCGCCCCGCAAACGCCGCTGCTCTTCATGGGCCAGGAATGGGCGGCGTCATCGCCGTTTCAGTACTTCACCGACCACCCAGAGCCGCTCGGACGACTCGTCACCGAAGGGCGGCGGCGCGAGTTTGGCGATTTCGCCGCCTTCACCGACCCGGCGTCGCGAAACCGCATTCCGGATCCGCAGGCCGAGGCGACATTCGACGCCTCGCATCTCAACTGGCCGGAACGCGACCTCGAACCACACGCATCGATGCTGCGGCTCTACGCCGCGCTCCTGGCGTTTCGCCGTGAACTGTCGGCGATCGACGGCCGGCCGTTCTCGGCAGAGGCCTATGACGATGACACGCTGATCATGGGGTGGGCGCCGACGACCGGCGTCAGTCACCTGGTGGTGGCACGGTTGCGCGGCGCCGGCACGGTTGACCTGGGCCGGAGCGATCTGGCCTGCCGGGCGATCGCGCCGTGGGTCAAGGTCCTGACCACTGAAGACCGGCCATTCAACGCCGGCCCGGCCGCGGCGGTTGCCATCAGCGGCACCGGGATCGCGCCAATCCTCGCGTTTGCCGGACCGGCGGCGGTGATCTTCCGAGCGCGCCCTGGCGACCTGCACCTGGAGGGTCTGGCCGGCTCCACTACCGTGGCCGGAGTGCAGTAGGCATGCCCATCACCACCTATCGGCTGCAACTCCACCAGGGCTTCCCCTTCGCGGACGCCAGCGAGGTCGTGCCCTACCTGGCGGAACTCGGCGTCACCGACTGCTATTGCTCGCCGATCTTTACCGCGACACCTGGCAGCACGCACGGCTACGACGTGTGCCGCCATACCGAGATCAATCCTGAGCTCGGGGGCGAAGCGGCGTTTCTGGCGTTTGCCTCGGCCCTGCGGTTGTCGGACCTGGGCTGCATGCTCGACTTCGTGCCAAACCACATGAGCAACGACCCGCACACCAACGACTGGTGGCGGGACGTCCTCGAGAATGGCCCGAGTTCACCGTTCGCGCGTTATTTCGATATCGATTGGGATCCGATCAAGCCCGAGCTGAAGGATCGCCTGCTGCTCCCGGTGCTCGGTGAACCCTACGGCGAGGCGCTGGAACGCGGCGCGCTCGCGCTGCGCCTGGAGAAGGGCGCGATGGTCCTGACCTACGGCGGGCTGACCATCCCGACCAACCCGCGGCGATGCGCGATGGTCTTCGAGACGGCGATCGAACCGCTTGAACGCGAGCTGGGACTTGGCAGCGCCGACCTGCGGGAGTTTCTCAGCATTCTCTCCGCCCTGCGGAACCTGCCCTCCTATGTCGAACGCGATACCGGCAAGATCGCCGAGCGCCATCGCGAGAAGGAGGTCGCCCGCGAGCGGCTGGAGCGGCTGATTGACGCCTGCGCACCGGTCCGCACGCGCCTGGCCGACGCCCTGACAGAGTACAACGGCACGCCAGGGGATCCCCGCAGCTTCGACCGGCTGCACGAGCTGCTCGAGCTGCAAGCCTATCGCCTCGCCTCGTGGCGAACGGCTGCCGACGAGATCAATTACCGGCGCTTCTTCGATATCAACGAACTGGCCGGCCTGCGGGTGGAGGACCCCGAGGTGTTTCGCGGCATCCACAGCCTGTTGCTGAGGCTGCTGGCCAATGGACGGGCGACCGGCGTACGCCTGGACCACATCGACGGCCTCTTTGACCCTCGCGGCTACCTCCAGCAGTTGGCCGCCGCCACCTCGGCCAGCCTGGCGGTCGAGAAGATCCTCTCGGCCGGCGAACCGCTCCGGCCCGACTGGCCGGTGGCAGGCACCACCGGCTATACGTTCCTGAACGACGTCAACGGCGTGCTGATCGATTCCCGGCGCGCCCGCAAGATGCAACGCGTCTACGCCAGGCTGACCGGCCATCGCGAACCCTTCTCCGACGTCGCCTACGAGAGCAAACGCCTGATCGTGTCGACCGCGCTCAGCAGCGAGTTCCAGGTGTTGGCGCAGTCGGTCAATCGCCTGTCGGAGAGCGACCGCCGCTCGCGCGATTTCACGCTGGCCAGCATCCGTCACGCCTTGCGTGAAGTCGTGGCCTGCTTTCCGGTCTACCGGACTTACGTCGGCCGCACCGGCGCCACCGCCGACGACACCGCCGTCGTCGACACGGCGATCGCCGAAGCACGCCGCCGTAATCCGGCCATGGAGTCGTCGATTTTCGACTTCCTCAGGACGGTGCTGCTGCCGACCCCGGTGCAGGCGGCCGAAGGCGTCCACGCCGCGCAGTTCGAGGTCGCCATGCGATTTCAGCAGTACACCGCCCCGGTCCAGGCGAAGGGCGTCGAGGACACCGCGTTCTACCGTTACCACCTGCTGGCGTCGCTCAACGAAGTGGGCGGCGATCCGGGCCGATTCGGGCGGACCGTCGCTGAGTTTCATGCCGCCAACGCCGAGCGCCGGCAACGCTGGCCCGGCGAAATGCTGGCGACGACCACGCACGACACCAAGCGCAGCGAGGACGCGCGGGCCCGCATCAACGTGCTGTCGGAGATGCCCGAAGCCTGGCAGGCCGCCGTCACCAAGTGGCGGCGGCTGAACGCGCCGAACCGCGCTCGCCTCGGTGGCAGCCAGGCGCCCGACGCCAACGACGAATATCTCTTCTATCAAGCCTTGCTCGGCGCGTGGCCCGCCGAGCAGCCGGGCGAACCCTTGCCGGATCGCGCACCGCTCGATCTGGTCACGCGGCTCACAGCCTATATGGACAAGGCGATCAAGGAAGCCAAGGTCCACACCAGTTGGATCACACCCAACCGCGCCTACGAGTCGGCGGTCGCCCAGTTCATCGATCGCACACTGACCGGGCGGACGGCGCCGGCATTCCTGGCTGCGTTCCTGCCGTTTGCGCGGCCGGTGTTCGCCGCCGGCATGACCAACTCGCTCGCCCAGTTGATCCTGAAGATCGCCTCGCCCGGCGTACCCGACTTCTACCAGGGCACTGAACTGTGGGACTTCAGCCTGGTCGATCCCGACAATCGGCGCCCGGTGGACTTTGCGCGGCGCCGCGAAATGCTGCGAGGTCTCGAACCCATGCTCACCTCGCTGGACCTGGCCACTGCGCCGGCCAGTGCTGGTAACTCACCCATCACCGCGATGCTGGACGAGTGGCCGACCGGGCGGATCAAGATGTTCCTCACCGCTCTCGGTATGCGCCTGCGGCGGGCACAACCCGGCCTGTTTCTCGCGGGCAGCTACGACCCGCTGGAGAGCGAGGGGGCCCGCGCCGGCCACCTCGTAGCCTTCGCCCGGCAACACGAGCAGCGCGCGCTGATCGCGGTCGCGCCGCGGTTGACGACCACGCTGACGGGTGGGGGGAGTGAGCTGCCGCTCGGCAGCCAGGCGTGGGGCGACACCGTGATTCGAGTGCCGGCATCGCTCTCGAGCCGCCGGTTCCGCAACCTGGTGACCGGCGCGACCATGACCACCGCCCCCACGGCCGGCCGCGCGGGGCTTCCCCTCAGCCAGGTGCTGGACGCCTGTCCGGTCGCCTTGCTGTGGGCGACCTGACAACCTTTTCCCCGGTTGCGCCGTCTATGTGCATTGAGCGTATAGTCTCGAGGCACCTATGGACAAGTTCAGGCCTGAATCCTTTCTGCCCTTGACGCCGGTGGCCTTCGAAATCCTGCTGGCGCTGGCCGATGGTGAACGCCACGGATACAGCATCCTGCAGGAAGTCGAGCGGCGCTCCGCGGGCGCGGTGTCGCTGCACGCCGGCACGCTCTATCGCGCACTGGCACGGCTGCTCGAAAGCGAACTGATCGAGGAGCTGAACGAGTCACCCGACCCGTCGAGCGCCGATGAGCGCCGGCGCTACTACCGCCTGACGACGCGCGGCATCGCGGTGGCCAGAGCGGAAGTGGCGCGGCTTGAGGGCCAGTTGGTGGCAGCTCGCACCCGCCGCTTGCTCAAGGCGGTCCGGCCGTGAACGCCCGCCGCCGCTCGTGGCTCGTCGAAGCCGGGTTCAGCCTGGCGATGCTGGCGTACCCGCGCGCCTTTCGGCGTCGCTTCGGCGGCGAAATGAAGGACGACTTCCGCCAATCCCCCGTTGGCACCCTACGCACCGTACGCACCCTGGGCACCCTGTCTTTGAACGGCCTCGCCGAACGCTGGTCGGCCATCGTGCGCTGGTCGTTCTTCCCCAACTTCACACCGCACCTCTACGCATCCTCAGGGAGACACTTCATGTTCTGGGACAGCTTCCGCGCGGACTTGCGCTACGCCATTCGCCAGGCCATCCAGGCGCCCCTGTACACCGCTCTGGCCATCGTTGCCCTCGCCCTCGGCATTGGCGCCAACAGCGCCATCTTCACCGTGGTCCAGGGCGTGTTGCTCAAGCCACTGCCCTACCAGGATCCGGGACAACTGGTGATGGTGTGGAGTCACAACACCAAGGAAGGCAAACCCGAGAACCCGATCTCGCCGGCCAACTTTGTCGACCTGCGCGATGAGAGCGGAGGCTTCGCCGCGTTGCAAGGCTACTACTCGTTCGTCGGCAACACCCAGATCGTCATCGATGGACCGCCCGAGATCGCGGTCACCTCGGTGGTGACACCGGGCATGTTTGCGCTGCTCGGCCGAACGGCAATGCTCGGCCGCACGCTGGTCACGGGCGATCCGGCCGGTCTCGTCGTGCTCAGCGAGGGCTACTGGCAGCGCCGCTTTGGTGGCGACCCGAACATCGTCACTCGTCAGGTCACCCTCGACGGTCAACCGGCGACGGTGATCGGCGTGATGCCGCCCGACTTTGTGTTTCCTTACAAAGGCATGCTCGGACCGACGGGGTTTACGCGCAACATCACGGTCGACGCGTGGACGGCGATGGAGCTGTCGGGACCGCGGATGACCGACGCATCCGGCCGGTTCGTGCGCAACGTCCACTACCTGGCTGCGGTCGGCCGGCTCAAGCCCGGCACCAGTGTTGAGCAGGCGCGGGCCGGGCTGGCGGCCATCGCAGCGCGGCTCGAACAGGCCTATCCCGACACCAACGCCGGATGGACAACGACGGTCGCGCCCTTGCACGATCAAGTCGTGGGCGGCGTGCGCCCGGCCCTGATTATCCTGCTGGCGGGGGTCGCGGTGATTCTGCTGATGGCCTGCGTCAACGTGGCCAATCTCGTCCTGGCCCGCAGCGTCTCGCGCCAGAAAGAACTCGCCGTGCGCGCCGCGCTCGGCGCCAGCCGCTGGCGGATGATTCAGCAGGCGCTCACCGAAAGCCTGCTGCTGGCCACGGCCGGCGCCGTCGTCGGTCTGCTGGTGGTGCGGTGGGGCGTGCAGGGTTTGGTGGCCCTGGCGCCGGCGAACCTGCCGCGCTTGCAGGAAGTGGCGCCCGATGGCACGGTGCTGCTGGTCACGCTGGGCCTGGCGCTCGTCACCGGGGTGTTCGTCGGCGTCATGCCGGCGCTGTTCGCCGGGCGGGCCGATGTGCGCCACGCGCTGCAGGAAGGCGGCCGTGGCGCCATCGGCTCACGCGCGCGACACCAGTTGCGTTCGGCCCTCGTAATTGCCGAAATCGCCCTGGCCGTCGTGCTTACCGTCGGCGCCGGACTGCTGCTGCGCAGCTTCACCAGCGTGATGATGATCGATCCCGGCTTCAAGCCGGACAACCTGCTGACATTGCAGATGAGCATTCCCTATCGCCTGACGACCGCCGACGCGCGACGGGTGTACTACGCGCAGTTATTCGAGCGACTCGAGAGCCTGCCGGGGGTGACATCGACCGGCGGCACCACGCGCATTCCACTTGGCAGCACCAATGTCACAACCTCGGTCCAGGTGCAGGGCCAGGATGTACCGGTGTCGGCGCTACCCGAAGTGGAGTTTCGCCGTGCGATGCATGACTACTTCGAGACCATGGGGATCCCGCTGCGCCGCGGCCGTGGCTTTACCGCCAGCGACGGCGCCGCCGCCCTGCCGGTCGTCATCATCAACGAGGCGATGGCGCGCCGCATTTTCGGGCAGCAGGATCCGATCGGTCAGCACATCCGCACGGGACCCAACCCAACCGGCCCGTGGAGCACTGTGATCGGCGTGATTGGCGACATTCGCCACGCCGGCCTCGAAGCCGAGCCGGCGCCGGAGTTGTACGTGAACTACCTGCAAAATCCGCCCGTGAACCCTTTCATCGCCATTCGCACCACGACCGATCCGGCTGCGCTGGCCGACCTGGTGCGCGCCGAGGCCAAGTCGTTCGACCCCACCCTTGCGATCTACGACATTCGGACCATGCAACAGATCCGTTCGGAATCGGTGGCCGAGCGGCGGTTCCTGCTGTTGTTGATAGGTGCGTTCGGGGTGTTGGCGCTGTTGTTGTCCGCCATCGGGGTCTACGGCGTGATGGCGTTGGTCGTCTCCGAGCGCACGCAAGAAGTGGGCGTGCGACTGGCGCTCGGCGCCGCGCCGGCCGAGGTGCTCGGCATGATCGTGCGGCAGGCCGCCACCTTGGCCGGCCTCGGCGCCGGCGCCGGCCTGGTGCTGGCGGCGCTGCTCGCGCCGATGATGGCCAGTCAGCTGTTCCGCGTGCCGGCGATGGACCCAATCACGTTTGTGCTGGTGCCGATTCTGCTGGTCGGCGTCGCCACTATCGCCGCGCTGGTGCCGGGCCGCCGCGCAATGCGGATTGAACCGGTGCGGGCGATGAACCCCCAATAGGGCGCGGACCTTCGGCCCTCGTAGGGGTCGCGGCCGCGCCGCGGTGGGACACCCCGCCCTCACGATGGCTCGAAGAGCCCGAGCCCGACGAGGCGCGTGAGCGCCGAGCCCGACGAGCGGCAAAGCCGCGAGCCCTAAGCGAGCTCCGCCTCCAGGCGAGTCACCAACCCATCCAGCTGCGCCACCACGGCTCGCACGGTGTCGGGCTGGGCCAGGTCGACGCCGGCGCGCTGGAGCAGGGTCATCGGGTGGTCCGACCCGCCCGACCGCAGCAAATCCAGGTAGCGAGCGACGGCGGCGGTGCGCGTCGCGGCGTCCTTGCCGGCCACTTCTTCCATCAGCTTGGCGGTCGACGCGAAACAGGTGGCGTACTGATACACGTAGTACGGCGACTGGAAGAAGTGCGGAATGCGAGCCCAGGTATGCTGCGCGCGGGTATCGGGCGTGAGCGCGTCGCCCCAGTACTCGGCAAGCAGGCGCGCATACAAGCCGCTGAGAGTCTCCGACGTGATCGGCTGGTCGGTCTCCACCAGCCGGTGGGCCTGGAGTTCGAAGTCCGCGAATAGCACCTGGTTGTAGAAGGTGCCGACGATGTTGTCGATGGCGTGCTGCAGCAGCACCGCCCGCTCTTCGCGCGTCCGGGCGCGCGCCAGCATCAACTCCAGCAGCAGCGCCTCGTTCAGTGTCGACGGCACCTCGGCAACGAAGATGGTGTACCCGGCGTAGACAAACGGCTGGGTCTCATGCGACAGCAGGGTGTGCATCGAGTGTCCCAGTTCGTGGGCAAGGGTGAACACCGCGTCGAGCGTGTCGTTGTAGTTCAACAACATGTAGGGATTGGCGCCGTAGACCGGCGCCGAATAGGCGCCGCTGCGCTTGCCCTGGTTCTCGTAGACGTCGATCCACCGTTCGGCGAAGGCGCGGCGGACCCGCGCCTGGTACTCGGCCCCCAGGGGCGCCACCGCCTCCACGATCCAGTCGAGCACCTCTTCATACGGATAGCGCTCGTCGGAATCGACCAGCGGCACAAACGCGTCGCACACGTAGTAGTCGGCGAGGCCCAGCACGCGCTTGCGCAGTTGGTGGTAGCGGCGAAACGGCGCCACGCCGTGTTTCGCCTCGCGAATCAGGTTCTCCACCACGCTGGTGGGAATGGCGTTGCCAAACAACGCGGCATCCAGCGTGGTCTGGTAGCCGCGGGCACGCGCCTCGAACCAGTCGCCCTGCATCACGCCGTTGTAGAACGCCGCGTAGGTGTTGATGTTGCCCAGGTAGGTGTCGTAGAGCGCCTCGTAGGCCAGCCGGCGGTCGGCCTGGTTGCGGCAGGTCGCGAGCAGTTTGCGATACTGGCCGTAACTGACCTCAGTCGTTTCGCCCGTCGACAGGGTAATGGTCGGGAACCGGACGTCGGCGGTTGACAGCGCGGCGTAGGCGTCGCGCGGCACGCTGCCCAGCCGATCCGACAGCGACAGCAGCCGCTCGCCCTGTTCGTCAAGGACGTGGGCCTGCAGCCGGAAGACCTCCTCCAGAGCAAAGCGATAGACCGCCAGCGGCGCCGACGCCGCCATCCATTCGCGCACCGTGTCGAGCGGCAGCCGCAGTAACTCCGGCTGGAACCACGAGGTCGCCTGCTGCCACTTGGCGATCAACAGTTGCACGCGCTGACGGCGCGCGTTGATCGTGTTGTTGCGCTGATCCTCGTCGTACTGGAGCGACGGGTAGTACCAGACCCGGTAGCTCAACTGGCTGAGGGCGTCGCGATCGGCCAGCGCCCGCAGCAGCTGATCGGCGCCCTGCGCCAGCGTGCCCTCATACTTCCGGTAGTCGGCGATGCCGGCATCCAGGGCGGCAAACGCCCTCTCCCAGGCATCCCAGTCAGGAAAGATCGAAGTCAGGTCCCAGGTGTATTTCGGGTCGATGGCAGCGCGTCCAGGGACTGTGGTCGCCAGTGAGGCAGGCACCGATGAAGACATGCCGCTTGATCATATGGCAGGTTCCAGTCAGGTAAGATGCCGAGAATGACGATTCCCCCCACCGGATGGCACAACCCCAGCGCGCCAACACCGACGGGCGGGCACGCCGGCCCGATGACCTACGACGAGTTGGCCCAGCGCCTTCACGACGTGGAAGCGTTGTGCCGGGATATCTATGTCGTGGCCGCCGAGCTCGGGCTGCCCCAACCGCTGCTCAACCGCCTGTGGGTCGTCGCCGGCCACGGCACGCCGCCGCAGGCGTTCGCCATGGACCACGCGTCTGCCGCCGCGCAAGTGACGCGCGCGCCGGCGGCTACGACCCGCGCACCGGAACGGCCGCCGCTGCCGCCAATCCTGCGCCGGCGAACCGTGCTGGTGGTCGACGATGATGCGCTCATGCTCCAGGTGATTGAGCGCATCCTGTTGAAGGAAAACTACACGCTGTTGACCGCGAACTCGGGAGCCGAAGCGCTCGAGATGATTAAGGCGCAGCCCGTCCTTGATCTGTTGATCACCGATGTGGCCATGCCGGAGATGACGGGGCCGGCCCTCGCCGATCGGGTGCGCCGGCAGTATCCCGACTTGCCCGTACTGTTTCAGACCGGGTTCAGCGACATGCTGTTCGACGATCGGCCCGACCTGGGCGATCGATCGGCGTTCCTCGAAAAGCCCTTCACCGCGCGCGGCCTGATGGAAGCGGCGCGGCTGGTCATGTTCGACTCGATCACGCCTCGAGAATAGCCGCCAGCTCGTCCAGCGTGCCGCCAATCCGGGTCACGAACTGCTCGCGAGTCAGGGCCGCAGCCAGTGGGCCCGGCAACTCAACCGCGCCACCGATGGCCGGCTCAACCACGTCGGCGAATTTTGCCGGATGGGCGGTGGACAGGAATAGGTGCTGGGGTGCTGGGGGGCTGGGGTGCTCAAGTGCTTGGGTGCCCAGGTATGCGATGGCGGTGTGGGGATCGGCCACGTAGCCGTAGCGCCGATGCAATTCACCGATGGCGTGCCGGACCTCGGCGTCGGTATGCACCGTCGCGGAAATCATTGCCCGCATCGCGGCCAGGTCGCCGCCAAACAGCCACTGCAAACGCTCGAAGTTGCTCGGCGCGCCGACATCCATGGCATTGGCGATCGTCGCCACCGAGGGTCGCGGCTGGTAGACACCGGTGTCGAGATAGCGCGGTACGGTGTCGTTGACGTTGGTCGCGGCGACGAAGCGATCGATGGGAACGCCCATGCGCCACGCCATGACGCCGGCGGCGAGATTGCCGAAGTTGCCGCTCGGCACCGAACAGATGATGCGCGCTGACGCCGGCGCCTGCAGCGCGGCAAAGGCGTAATAGAACATCTGGGGCACCAGCCGGCCCAGGCTGATGGAGTTGGCCGAGGTCAGCCGCAGGCGCGCACCGAGCGCCGCGTCGGCGAAGGCGGCCTTGGCCAGGCGCTGACAGTCATCGAAGGTGCCGTCGACGGCCACCGCGGTGACATTGCGACCCAGGGTCGTGAACTGCGCCTCCTGCACCCGGCTGACCTGGCCCTCGGGATAGAGGACCACCACGCGGGTATGCGGCACGCCGTAGAAGGCCTGCGCGACGGCACTGCCGGTATCGCCGCTGGTCGCGACCAATACGGTCAACCCCTCGACTCGGATGCCGTCGCCGGCCGCGACGCCACGCTCGCCCAGGGCCAGCAGGCGCGCCAGCGTTCGCGCGCCAAAATCCTTGAAGGCAAAGGTCGGCCCGTGAAACAGCTCGACCACCTGCAGCCGATCGTCGAGGCGGACGACCGGCACGGGAAAGCTGAGCGCCTCGCGGACCAGCGCCTCCAGTTCGGCCCGCTCGAATTCATCGCCGAGCAGCGCCTGGGCCATGGCCACGGCTACATCCGGGAACGGCGCGCCGCGCAGCGACTGCCACCATGCGTCTGGCTGGCGCGCGAGGGTGGCCGGCACGTACAGGCCACCGTCGGGGGCCAGGCCCGAGGCCACCGCCTCGCGAAACGGCACCGCGGGCGCCTGTCCACGGGTGCTGATACAGATCACGAGATCACCCGTGCACCCTGGCGGCCGACCGGCGACACCCACAAGTCGGCCCCCACGCTGCCCTCGGCGGCGAACGCACGCTGCATCGCGTCGCCCGCTGCGCGCGCCCGATCCAGTGACGCGGCCAGCGCAAACACCGAGGGGCCTGAACCTGAGAGACTGCATCCCAGGGCGCCGGCGGCGAGCGCCGCCGCTTTCACCGCATAGAAGCCCGGTACCAGCGACGCCCGCTTCGGCTCGGCAATCACGTCTTCAAGCGACCGCGATAACAACGCGTGGTCGGCCATGAACAGCGACGCCACCAGCGCACCGAGATTGCCCCACTGCCGCACCGCATCACGTAGCGGCACCTGATCGCCCAGCAACGCCCGCGCCACGCCGGTCTGCACTTCCAGGTGAGGATGCAGGACCGCGCACGCCAGGCCGTCGGGCACCGGCAAGCGGACAACATCCGGCGGGTTGGCGCTCCTGGCCAGCACGAAACCGCCGTAGAGCGAGGGCGCGACATTGTCGGGATGCGACGCGCCGCACCCTGCCACCTCGCCGGCCATCGCGCACGCCAGCAACAGATCGAGTGAGGCCGGGCGGCCCAGCAGTTCGTTGGCCGCGACCACCGCTGCCACCGCGCTGGCACCGCTGCTGCCAATCCCGCTCGCCAACGGCAAGCCCTTGTGGATGGTTAACGACACACCGCGGGTGGTCTCCAACCGCTGCAGCAAGGCCATGACCGCGGCGCCGGCGGTGTTGCGCGCGGGATCCAAAGGCAGGCGGCCGGTATCGCCCACGATCGCCGCAATGGTCACGCCAGGGCCATCCATCGGCACGGCCGTGACGACATCGCCCGGCTCGTCCAGGGCAAACCCCAGCACGTCGAAACCGCAGGCGACGTTGGACACGGACCCCGGCGCGTAGACGGCAATCATTCGGGGCGAATCGGGGTGGGCGTGCCGTCGGCGCCAATGGCAACGAGCACGACTTCCGCCTCGGTGACCTTGACGCGCTCGCCGTGGCCGGCGCCCCAGCGCTCGGCCTCGACCAGCACCCTGACCGTCAGCGAGGTCCGGCCCACCCGTGACGTTTCGGTAAAGAAGTTCACCAGGTCACCCACGAAGACGGGGGCGTGAAACTCCACGGCATTCATGGCCTTGGTGACCCACCGGTGGGTCGCGGTCTTGCGGGCCTCGACGGCAGACGCCAGGTCGATATGGGAGAGGATGACGCCGCCGAAGATGGTGCCGAGCGCGTTGGTGTCTTTCGGCAGCAGCAGCACCTTGATGGCGGGAACCCGTTCAGGCATCCCTGAAGCTTAACGCGGCTTCGGCCGGCGCCGGCCTCGCGGGACCGGGCGTGCCGGGAATATTTTGCCGCGGCTCAAAAAAAACTACCGTCCGCGAATATTCCGTTTATTCTGTTTGTCCAGACGATGAGCAAAGTTCCAGGCGGAAGCCTGAGTGCGGGCACCAGCCCCGGGAGCACCACGTGGTCGGCCACCGAGGCCGCCGAGTTATTCGATGTCCCCCGCTGGGGCCAGGGTTACTTCTCGGTGGGCGACCAAGGCCACCTGCAGGTGCACCCGACCAAGGACCCGCTGCGTGGCGTGGACCTCAAGCGTCTGATCGACCGGCTGCAACTGCGCGGGCTGGCCGTGCCCATCCTCCTGCGGTTCTCCGACATCCTCAAGCACCGGCTGGGCGAGATTCACGGCGCGTTCCAGAACGCCATTGCCCAGAACCAGTACCAGGGCAAATACATCTGCGTCTATCCGATCAAGGTCAACCAGCAGCGCCAGGTGGTCGAAGAGGTGCTGAAGTTCGGCGCCGAGTACGGCTTCGGCCTCGAAGCCGGCAGCAAGCCGGAACTGCTGGCCGTGTCGGCCATGGCCACCAACGACACGCCGATCATCTGCAACGGCTTCAAGGACTACGAATTCATCGAGATGGCGATGCTGGCCCAGAAGATGGGACGCCAAATCATCCCGGTGGTCGAGAAGTACACCGAGCTCGACCTGGTGCTCGAGTATGCCGAGAAGGTCGGCGTCCGCCCCAACATCGGCATGCGCGTGAAGCTGGCCGCCCGCGGCTCGGGCCGCTGGCAGTCCTCAGGCGGCTTCCGCTCGAAGTTCGGTTTGACGGTCACCGAGATCCTGCGCGGCTTCGAAGAGCTGAAGAAGCGCGGCATGGAAGACTGCCTGAAGCTGCTGCACTTCCACCTGGGCAGCCAGATCACGCACATCCGCATCATCAAGGGCGCCTTGAACGAAGCGGCCCGCGTCTACTGCGAACTGGCCAAGCAGGGCGCCGGCCTCGAATACATGGACGTCGGCGGCGGCCTGGGCGTCGACTACGACGGCTCGCAGACCAACTTCGAGTCGTCCATGAACTACACCCTGCAGGAATACGCCAACGACGTCGTCTATCACATCCAGACGGTGTGCGACGAAGCCGGCGTCAAGCATCCGACCATCGTGTCGGAAAGCGGACGGGCGATCTCGGCGTATCACAGCATGCTGATCTTCAACGTGCTCGGCACGCTCAACTTCGGCGAGGAGACCATCCCGACCGAGGTCAAGGACGAGTTCGAGCGGCCGCTGGTGGACCTGATTGAGGCCTACCACAGCGTGACCCAGCGCAACGCCACCGAGACCTACCACGACGCGCAGCAGGCGCTCGACATGGCGATGAACCTGTTCAGCGGCGGCTACCTGTCACTCGAGCAGCGGTCACACGCGGAGAACCTGTACTGGGCGATCTGCGAGAAAATCAACAAGCTGTGCAAGGACATGCCCGACATTCCCGAGGAGCTGAAGGCACTCGAGGAACTGCTGTCGGATACCTACTTCTGCAACTTCTCGCTGTTCCAGTCGATTCCCGACAGTTGGGCGATCAAGCAGTTGTTCCCGGTCATGCCGATTCATCGCCTCAACGAACGGCCGACCGAACACGCCGTGTTGAGCGACATCACCTGCGACTCTGACGGCAAGCTCGACCAGTTCATCGATCGCCGCGACGTCAAGAAGACGATCCTGCTCCATCGCTTCAACGGCGAGCCGTACTACCTGGGCGTGTTCCTGGTCGGCGCCTATCAGGAGATTCTCGGCGACCTGCACAACCTGTTCGGCGACACCCACGCGGTGCACATCTCGCTCGGCGAGAACGGCATCGACCACACCGACGGCGCACGGGTCGAACACATCATCAAGGGCGACACGGTCAGCGAAGTGCTGAAGTACGTGGAGTTCAATCCGGAAGTGCTGATGGGGAAACTCCGCCGCGACGTCGAGCAGGCGGTCAACGCCAACCGGATGCAGGACTCGCAGGCCGGGCGCCTGCTCCGCTTCTACGAGGAAGCGCTGCAGGGCTACACCTACCTCGAAGACCCGAACGCCGACTAGCCACCGGGGACGCTCACGGCGGGCGCTCCCGCCGTGGCTGATCGCCGGTTTTTGATGACACACTGGACCTGTGGATCCCTCGAGCAGGTTCGACGCGGTGGGCCGCGGCTGGCGGTGCCGCTGCCTCGTCGTCGGACTCGTGCTGGCGTCGGCCACCTGCGCGGATCGGTCGCCGACCGCACCCGACCCGGGTGAGACCAGCTGCCAGGCGGCCAACCTCACCGGCGACCCCCGGCTCACGCGGTGCGTGCGATTCGCCGGCGCCGACTGGCTCGTCAAGGCGGGCAACCGGCTGGCGCCAGGCCCCAACACCTTTTCGGATGCCCCCGACGCCGTGTGGGTCGACAGTGCGGGCCTGCATCTGCGCATCAGCAATCGGTCTGGCACGTGGACGTCGGCGGAAATCGTCCGTGCCGCGGCGCTCGGATACGGCCGCTACGAGTTCCAGACCACCACGCGTCTCGATCAGCTCGATCCCAACGCCGTGCTGGCGTTCTTTACCTACAACTATCCCGACCCCGCGTTCGCGCATCGAGAAATTGACATCGAGTTCTCACCCCGCATCGGCGGCGGGGGCGCCGGCCACTTCGTGGTGCAAGGGGGGGCCGGCCCTTCGTTTGGCTTTGCGGCGCCCGTCGCCGCCGTGGTCACGCATGTGATCGACTGGCGGCAGGATCGAATCGCGTTCTCCAGTGGCGACGCCAGCTGGGTCTATGCCGGGTCCGGCATCCCGGCGCCCGGCGGTGAGTTCCTGCGCCTCAACCTGTGGCTGTTCGGCGGCCAGCCGCCGGTCAGCGGCGCCGCGCAGGAGGCGGTGATCGCACGCTTCCGGTTCGATCCGTGACGGTCGCGGGCACCAGGCACCCGCCCCCTACCGGACCAGGTTGATGAATGTCGTAATGATGATGGCGTTGCTGAAGTCGATGAAGAAAGCGCCCACCATCGGCAGCACGAGAAAGGCGCGCGGCGCCGGACCGAAGCGCTCCACGAGCGCGCCCATGTTGGCCACGGCGTTGGGCGTGGCGCCCAGGGCAAAGCCACAGTGGCCCGACGACATGACGGCGGCATCGTAGTCGCGCCCCATCACGCGAAAGGTCACCCAGTAGGTAAAGCCCGCCACCATTGCCACCTGCGCCGTGAGAATCACCATCATCGGCACCGCCAGTTCGAAGAGTTCCCACAGCTTCAGCGTCATCAACGCCATCGTCAGGAAGAGCGACAGCGCGACCGTACCCAAATCGTCCACCGTGCGGCCCTGGATGCGTAGCGCGCCCGTGGCATCGGCCAGGTTGCGGGCAATGGCCGCCACGAGCATGGCGCCGATGTAGCCCGGCAGCGTGACCAGCCGGCCCAGCCAGCCGGAGAGCACGCCGCCCAGGGCCATGCAGGCCAGAATGAGCGCCAGCGTCTGCAGCAGCGAGTACGCGGTGGGCGCGTCGCCGGCCGGCTCGGTATCGATCTCCTCGTCGAGCGACGCGTGCTCCGCCATGCCGGACAGGGGCACAGGTGCGCTGTCGGTCGACCGCAGGTTGAATACCGACATCAATCGCGTGCCGACCGGACCACCGATGAGACCGCCGCTGACGAGGCCGAAGGTGGCCGCCGCCATCGCCAGGGTCACGGCGCCGGTGAAACCGTACTGGTCCTCCATCAGCTTGCCGAACGCCGCGCCGGTGCCGTGGCCGCCGGTCATGGTGATCGAGCCCGAGATCAAGCCGAGCAGCGGGTCAACCCCCAGCACGGTCGCCAGACCGAGACCGACCACGTTCTGCGCCACGGCCAGCACGCTGGCCAGCAGCCAGAACAGGCCGACCTGCGGCCCGCCCTTCTTGAGCAGCCCGAGGCTGGCGCCCAGGCCGATAGTGGTAAAGAACGCCACCATGAGCGGCGATTGCAGCAGCGTGTCGAACTCGAGGGCCAGAATCCCCAGCTGCCGCAGCGCCAGGGCCGCCGCGGCAAACAGGAATCCGCCGATGACCGGCGCCGGGATGTTGAAGCGATCGAGCACGCCGACCCTGCGTCGGACGCCGTAACCGGCAAACAGCACGACCGCGGCAAGGGCCACGGTCTGGATGAGGTCGAACCTGAGTGTGGTCATGGACTCCTGGGAAGACGCAGCCGGCGCCTCGTCGGCCGATTCTAGTTCGTCTTGACCTCGCGCTTGCGGTCCTTTTGGCCTGCGCCGGTCAGGCTTCGCCGCTATGATTTGGGACAGGACGGCGGACGTCCGGCCCGACCACGAGATCCGACCCGAGGAACGACGACATGAGACGAGCCCTCCAGATACTCTCGGCCGCCCTGCTCCTCGTGAGCGTCCCGATCCTCGAAGCACGGCAGACGCCGGTCGTGCCCGCGCCGGACCGGCGCGCCGGCGAGGGCCTCGGCCCCTTCCCCACGCTCACGATTCGCAACGTGACGGTGATTGACGGCACCGGTGGCCCGCCCTTCGGACCAGTCAACGTCATCGTCGAACAAAACCGCATCGCCCGGATCGTCAGCGCCGGCACTCCCGGCGTGCCGGCCACTGAAAAGCCGCCGGCGCCGGCGCCCAACATCATCGACGGCACCGGGATGTACCTGATGCCAGGTTTCGTGAACCTGCACGTCCACCTCGGCGACGAGAAGAAGGCGCCCGAGGCCGAGTACGTCTACAAGCTCTACCTGGCGCACGGCGTCACCACGATTCGCGGCGTCGAGTTGGCGCCGCAGGCGTTCTCGGCCAAGGAGCAGGCCCGTAGCGCCGCCAACGCCATCGTCGCGCCCCGCATCTACAACTACCAGCGGCCCGGAGCCGGCTGGGACCAGGGTCCCGTCGACACCCCGGAAAAGGCCACCGCGTGGGCGGCCTGGTGCGCGGCCAACGGCGTCGACGGCATGAAGCTGGTGGCGCATCCGCCCGCCATCATGGCGGCCCTGCTGGCGGGTGCAAAGCAGCACGGACTCGGCACCACGGCGCACCTGGAGCAGCGCGGCGTGGCCCAGATGGACGCGCTCACGGCGGCCAGGCTGGGCCTGGGGACCGTCACGCACTTCTACGGCCACTTCGAGCCGCTCATGCGCGACTACCGCGTGCAGCCGTGGCCCGACCAGATGAACTACAACGACGAACAGTTTCGCTTCGGCCAGGTCGCCCGGCTGTGGGACAAGATCTATCCGCCCGGCAGCCCCGAGTGGAAGGCATACCTGCAGGAACACCTCAAGCTGCGCACGGTGTTCGATCCGACGATGACCGCGTATGCAGCCACGCGCGACGTGATGCGGATGCGGGCCGCCGAGTGGCACGACAAGTACACGCTGCCGTCACTGATGGACTTCTACGCACCCAGCCGCGTGAACCATGGCGCCTACTACTACGACTGGACGCTGTCGGACGAAGTGGCATGGCGCAACTTCTACCAGGTCTGGTTCAAGCTGGTGAACGACTACAAGAACATGGGCGGACGAGTCACCGTCAGCGACGATGCGGCCTTCACCTACAACACGTGGGGATTCGGCTACATCCACGAAATGGAGCTGCTCCAGGAAGCCGGCTTTCATCCACTCGAGGTGCTGCGGGCCGCGACGATGCACCCGGCCGAAGCCCTGCACGAGCCCAAGGGCCAGCCCCTCCAGTTCGGCATCGTCCGCGCCGGCATGCTCGCGGACATGGTACTGGTCGACCAGAATCCGCTGCAGAACCTGAAGGTGCTCTACGGCACCGGCCACGTGCGGCTCAACGACCAGACGGGACGAGCCGAGCGGGTGGGCGGCATCCGCTACACGATCAAGGACGGCATCGTCTACGACGCCAAGCGGCTCCTGGCCGATGTGGCTGGCATGGTTGAGGCGCAGAAGAAGAGCCGCAAGTAGCGCGACCGCGATCGTGCTAGCGCCGGCTGAGCCTGAGTTCGAGGTGACGCTTCACGTCGGGCCACTCGCCGGCCAGGATGCTGTATAGCACCGTGTCGCGCACCGTGCCGTCGCGCCGGGCCTGGTGATGGCGCAGCACGCCGTCCTTCTTGGCGCCGATCCCCTCGATCGCCTTCTGTGACACGAAGTTGAAGTTGTCGGTGCGCAGACCGACGACCCGGCAGCCCAGCGTCTCGAACGCGTGCGCCAGCAGGTTCAGCTTGCAGGTGGTGTTGACGTGGCTCTTCTGGCAGCGCGCGGCATACCATGTGTAGCCGATCTCCACGCGGTCGATCGCCGGGACGATGTCGTGATAGCGCGTGCTGCCGACAATCGCGCCGGACACCAGGTCGCGGACCGCCCACGGCAGCATGTGCCCGTCGGCCTGGCCCTTGAGCGCGTCGGCAATGTACTGCGAGGTGCCCGCCGCGTCGGGCACCGAGGTGAACCACAACTTCCACAGTTCGCCGTCCGCGGCGGCGGCGGTAAGTCCGTCGTGATGTTCGGGACCGAGGGGCTCAAGACGGATGCCGTTTGCTTCGAGCGCGACGGGTTTCGGGGTGACCACGTGACGATTCTACCGGAGAGAGGGTTGGCAGCCTCTCGGTCAGAACGTGGCGCCGACGTACTCCCACATCTGGTGGTGCCAATAGGGCCAGTCGTGGCCGCCTTCCGGGCCCCAGTCGTCCAGGCGGTGGTCAATCCCGCGCTCGGCGAGGATGCCCGACATCCGGTAAGTCGGACCGCTGTTTTCCCACGGCCCATGGCCAGTCGCCAGCCTGATGTCGCAGCTCCGATACTGTTCGAGAAACCACGGATCGTGCTGGTTGGCCATGTAGTCGACCGGGTTGTTGAAATAGAAGTTGTCGTCGTACATCCCGTCCATGAAGCTGCGCATGTCGTAGACGCCGGAAAGCGCGAAGCAGCGCTTGACCCGGTCGGGATGCTTGAAGAGCGTGTTGGCCGCATGATACGCGCCGAGCGACGCGCCAAACGTGGTGATCGCAATACCCGGTGTCTGACACTGGCCGTCGATGAACGGGAATACTTCCTCGCTCAGGCAGGCGTCGTACTGCGCCTGCATCCAGCTGCGGTGGAACGGATGCGCGCCCTTGTTGTAGAACGAGTCGCCGGTGACGCCGTTGACCGAGAAGAGCCGGATGCGGCCGTCTTCCAGATACGGGGTCAGGGTGCGCACCATCCCCTGGCCTTCCTGCTCCCACTCGTCGCCGCCGCTGGTGGGAAAGGCCACGATCGGCATGCCGAAGTGTCCGTAGACGACGACGCCCATGTCGCGGCCGAGCCGGGGTGAATGCCAGCGGTGATACGCACGTTCCATGCCTCCAAGGATACCTGTTCGGCGCGGGGTTTGATGGATCCACCGTACCCGGCGCTCAGGCCCGCAGCGCCTCGCGACGGCTGCGACGCGGTTCGTCCGTCTCGACCAGGGAGCCGGCGTGGGTCCTGGCTTAGGGCTTCGGCACCGAATAGTCGAACACGTACTTGTGTTGCTTGCCGTCGATGATGATGTCCATCTTGCCGGTCAGCCCCGCCAGCGCGCCAGTGCCGGAGTCGGGCACCACGGTGATGTGGAGCGACGGCTTGCCCCGATCCATGACGCCGGTGTGCTGCAGCGCGAAGCTGCCCTGCTTGCCGTGCAGGGTGCCGGTGACACGCTCGACCGCCGAATACGCCGCCGACTCTTTCACGGTGATCCCGGCCGCCGTGATCATCTCGCCCTTACTGACACCGGCGAGATCGCCGGCAAACACCTTGTCGATCGACATCCGCCCGAGGTTCGGCCCCTCGGGTGTGCTGTCGTTGCCGGCCGGGGCCAGCTTCACTTCAAACGTTCCGCTCGCGCGCATCACCGTCTGCTCTGCCTGGATCGGCACCACGCACATCGACACCGCCAGGACGGCGAACGCCGCCCGCACTATTTGGCGCCCGGCTTATAGGTCCGTTCGGTGTGCCCCTGAAGCTGCTCGCGATAGAAATAAACGTCGCGCAGGTTGCCCGTCGCATAACGGTCGGCCTGATCGTTGAAGTGCTTGGAGCCGGGAACGCTGTTCACGCCACCCGCCGTCACCGCCTTCGCCGTCACGCGGTCGCCGAACTCGACCACCGCGACGAAGCTGTTGCCGCTGGTGCCGTACCATTTCTTGGTGCCGGGATAGGCGCGGGCGCCAAACGATGCCAGCGATCCCCAGCGCGCCGAGGCGAACATCACCGGCGTGCTCGGCTTGGCATCGTCAAACTTCTGGACGATGTTGCCGTCGTTGCGCTGGAAGCGGTTGATGTCGCCCCAGGGCGTCTGCCAGTTGCCGAAATCGGCCTGCAGCTTGTCGGCGGCGGCCGCCAGCGATTCGAGGCGCTCCTGCGGGGTCGCTTTGCTCTTCATGTACTCGTAGGTGCTGATGCCGGCCTTGCGCGCCGCCGGGGTCACCCGCTGCCAGAGGTCTTCGCCGAAGAAGATCGCCACCGACGTGGGCACCGACGCGGCCGACCAGCGGTAGTCCCAATCCTTGAGCACGGCAATCTGATCGGCGAGCTTCGCCTTCAGCGGATTCGATGCCGCGGCCTGCGCGTGCGCCTTGAGCAGCAGCGGAATCTGGATTGCGAATTCCGGCATGTAGCTGTCGTAGGCGGCCGCGATGTGCGAATCGATCGTGAAGCCCTTCTTGCCGTCGAGCACCTGGATGGCGTGCACGCCGCGCGGGTTTTCGCTGCCAGAGTCCATGTAGGCCGGGTAGTCCTTCTGCTTCGGGCTGTTGGCGCCGGCCGCTGAGTAGGGATAGTTATTGGTGTTGTAGACCCAGCCGTTGGGCGGGTTCACCGCATTGGGCGACTCGTCGAACGAGTGCAGGCCGTTCCACTCCGTCGCCGGGTTGGTGCCGTCCACTGGTTTGGTCCAGTCGAACTTCGGATCGCGCTTCGGGATGAAGTTCGAGTGGAAGTAGGCGATGTTGCCGCCGGCGTCGGCATAGAGCGTGTTGTTTGACGAGTTGGTGTGCAGCGCCATCACCTTCTTGTACTCGTCGAGGCTGCGCGCCTTGGTGCGCGAGTAGGACTGCTCCAGCGCCTTCAGCGGTTCATTCATCAACCGCACGCTCACCCACTTGCCGTCGGCCGACCGGACGATCGGCCCGCGGTGGGTGTGGTAGACGGTGAAATCCCTGGTCGCCAGGCCGGCCGCGGTCTTGTACGGCACGGCGATCCTGGTCGCCGTCAACGGCCGTTGCTCGGTGCCGACCCGGTAGGTGTAGCTGCCGTCGGCCGCCTTGGTGACCGTCTCGAGGTACTCGTCGATGTTGTCGACGCTGCTCGACGTATGCATCCAGCCGGCCTTGTCGTTGAAGCCCTGGTAGATGAAGAACTGCCCCCACGTGAGCGCGCCGTAGGCGTTCAGCCCTTCCTCGCTCACCATCTGAGCCTCCTCGCGGAAGAAGAAGGACGTGTGCGGGTTGATCAGCAACTGCGCCTTGCCCGACGCGGTATTGGCGCCGGCAATCGCGATGCCGTTGGAACCGGTCGGCTCGGCGGGCGGCGCGAGGTAGTCGGTCGAGTCGAAGCGTGCCGTGCTGGCCGGCGGCGCGGCGGCGCCATAGAACGCCTCGAGCTGCCCCAGGTTGACGCGCTCGATGTCGCCACCGATGCTGCCCTCGCTGAAGCTGAGCGCCATCCACGGCTCAAATTTCGCAATCACGCGCGGTTTCACGTCCGGGTGGGTGTGCAGATAGTAGTTAAGGCCGTCGGCCCAACCGTCCATCAGCGCCTTGAGCCACGGCTCGGCCCTGGCGTATTCCGCCTTGAGGTGGTCCGGGTTGATGAACAGCTTCATGCGCAGGTCGCGATAGATCTCGGCCTCGCCTTCGGCCTCGGCCAGCCGGCCCTGCGCATTGATGAAGTTGGTCTCGACGCGGTTAAAGTCGTCCTCCGCCTGCGCGTACATCAGGCCAAACACGACATCGGCGTCGGTCTTGGCATAGATGTGAGGCACGCCCCAGTCGTCGCGGACGATGGTGACGGCATCGGCGCGCTGTTGCCAGCCGGCGACTTCAGGACTGACCGGCGCGGCCGGCTGCGAACAGGACACGAGAGCGACGACACAGAGGAGGGCAAGCTTCTTCATGGCCCCGGAATTCTAACAGGAGATCAGGAGAAAACCTTCTCCTGATCTCTTGAGCTCCTGTCGCCTCGTCAGGCGCGGGCGGCGCTGCGCCGCCGCATCTCGGAGAACTTGCGGACGGCGCGATCGAAGCGATCCTGCAGCGGCTTGCGCTCGGCCGGCGACAGCGGCCCCATGCGGGCCCACGCGGCCTGGGCGCTGCGCACCTCCTGCTCGGCCGCGCGCTGACGCGCGTCCTCGGCCTGGCGCGCGGCGCCGGCGCCCATGGTGTTGGCGGCGAGCGCCTCGCGCCACTGGCGCGCGAGCAGTTCGGCCGGCGACAGGTTCTTCGCCGGTTCGGCCGCTTCGGTCGGCAGCAGCTTCTCGACCTTGGCCACCAGCTTCTCCATCTTGCCCTTGGTCAGTTCAGGATCAAGGTCGGTGCCCTTGAAGCTCTCGGGCCAGCGCGTGACCAGCGCGAACAACGCAACGTTGACCCGTTCCGAGAGCGGCGCCAACGTGTGCCGCGGCAGCTCGGGGCCCTGCACCCAGCGCGCGCGGGCGGCCTGCACCTTGGCGTACAAATCCTCGGGCTGCGCGGCGTCGGCAGAGTCGGCCGCCGGCACCAGCGCCTCGAGTTCGGTGACGGCGGTCTCGCGGTCGACCAGCTTGCCGGTGAGCGCCGCGGAATCGCGGTTCTTGAAGCGCTCGAAGAACAGGTCGCAGGCGGCACGGAACTGGTTCCAGATGGCGTCGCTCTTGCTCTTCTTGACCGGACCGATGGTCTTCCACTCGACCTGCAGCCGCTTGATTCGCGAGGCCGCCTGTTCCCATTCGGTCGACTGCGACAACTGCTCGGCCTCGGTCACCAGCGCCTCTTTGCGCTTGAGGTTCTCGGTCCAGTCCTGCTTGCGCTGCTTGAGGTCGTCCTGGCGGCGGGTGAAGAACTTGTCGCACGCGGCACGGAACCGCTCCCACACCGCCTTCTCGTTGCCGCGCGTGACCGGGCCAATCGCCTTCCACTCGGCCTGCAGCGTCTTCATGGCATCGGCGGTCTTGACCCAGTCGGTCGAGTCGGCCAGCGACTCGGCCCGGCCGCACAGCGCTTCTTTCTTCGCCAGATTCTCGACCCGCTCGGTCGCCTGGCTGGCGAAGAAGTCCTTGCACTTGTCGTAGACCTGCTCCTGCGCGGCCTTGAAGCGGGTCCACAAGGTCTCGGCCTGCGAGCGCGGCGCGGCCGCCACCGGCTTCCACCGCTCCTGCAGCGTGCGCATCTCGTTTGACGCTTTTTCGGGATCGGTCTCGGCCAGCGGGATGAGCGCTTCCATCTTGGTGCAGAGTTCTTCCTGCACCTGGACATTGGCCCAGCGCTTCCACTCCTCGGCCTCGCGCAGTTCCTGGATGCGCGGCGTCAGCGACGTGCGCACGGCCTGCATGCGCACCATCAGGTCCTCGCGATCCTGTTTGGTGGGCAACGGCCCCATCGTGCCGACCGCCAGCTTGACGTCCTTGAGCAACTGATCGGTCTGCTTGAGCGTGAGGCTCTCGGCCGACGCGCGGGTCTCGAACTTCTGCACCATCGCCTGCAGGCGCTGCAGGTTCGCGGTCTGCTGTTGCCCCTTGGCGTCGCGATAGCCCTGCTCGTGCCCCTCGAGCACCTGCGACGCCGCCTCGAATCGCGCCGTCAGGTCGGCATCAATCGCGACATCGCGGGCAATCGCCTGCCACTGCTTGCGCAGCGCGTACCACTGGCTGCGGATGTCGGCGTACGACGGATTGGCGGCCAGCGCCTCGACCTCCGGCACCAATGCGGGCAGCCGTTCGGCCGACTGCTGCGCCATCATCCGTCGCTCGTGACGCTTCTCGGCGGCGCGGCACGCCTCGGCGAAGCGGCGGTCGAGCTCGACCGCCCAGCCGCTCGGCATCGGCGGCATGCCTTCCCAGGTGGCGCGAGCCTCTGCCAGCCGATCGAGCAGATCCTCGCCGCCCAACCCCTCGACCGAGGCGCACACGGTGATGCGCTCGGCCTGCTCCTGCTCGAGCGCGCGGCGCTGGCGTTCGGCCTCGGCGCGCGCGGCCTCGTCGGCGGCCAGCCGCTGACGGACGGCGTCGGAGGCGGCTTCGAACCCGGCCTGGATCTCATCCTGGACGTCGGCGTCGGCGAGCAGTTCCACCCAGGCGACACGGCCCGCCGCATAGGCCTCGCGCAGTTGCGTGAAGTCGGCGACCGCCGCCAGCGCGGTCATCTGCGCCACCAGATCGCGCGCCGCTTGTTGATCGGCATCCTTGAAAGCGGGACCAGACTCGGCCACCGGGGCGGCCACCGGCTCGCTGGCTTTGAGCAGCGCGCGCGCGCGTTTCTGGGCCGCCTTGGCCCGCGCCTTCTGGCTGATGGCGGTCAGCGTATCCTCGCTGGGCGCCACCAGGCGATCGACCGCGGCCACCGCGGCGTCGGCATGCTCGCCGCGCAACGCCACCCCCTCGATCTCGGCAGCGTCGGTCAGCCGCTCCACCGCGAGCAAGCGGACGCTGCCCTCCGCCGCGTGCCGGGCAATGCTGCCGAGCGCCTTCTCGTCACGGACGGCGGCGATGGCGGCGCGGCGCACGGATTCGGGACCGGCGCTCTTGGCGACAATTGCCAGTTCACGCTCGCGGCCAAGCGCGGTCAAGGCCGCCACCGCCGGCGACGCCACGGCGGCATCGTGCTTCGAAGCCTGCTCCATGAGCTGGCCGACGGCATGATCGCGGACACCGGCGTCGGATTCGTTGCGCGCGATGTCTGCCAGCACCGCGGCATCGGCAATGCGGGCCACCGCCGCCTTCCTCACCCGGGCATCGCCATCGTCCTTGGCAAAGCCGCTCAGGGCCGCCAGGTCGGTGGGATCGGTCTCGTGGACCGCCTCGATGCGAATGTTGGGGTCGGGATGGGTGGACTTGGATTGCGGCCGAAGCTTGTCGAGAATTCCCATTGGGTGTTTCAGACCTCGGCGGCTTGGCGTGAGCCGGCCGGTGCCTTTGTCCTTTTGATTGATGTCTTACGTCAGGCGCCCATGACTCATTTCAGGGCGCGCGTCGCACGAAAACAAGAGCGGCATTATCTCACGGGGCGGGTTGGGCCGGTAGGACTGGTGAGGCGGGTGAGGGACGATTCAAACAC
>JAKFYH010000001.1 GCA_021730945.1 Acidobacteriota bacterium
TGTCGGGAGGGCACTACTTGTCGGGAGGGCACTACTTGTCGGGAGGGCACCACTTGTCGGGAGGGCACCACTTGTCGGGAGGGCACCACTTGTCGGGAGCATTTCGGACGCTGACACTCGCATTCGCGCTGATGGCTACGATGGGGTTCGCCGCTCAGACCGATGTGGCTTCGTGGTCGCAGTGGCGCGGGCCGGCTCGCGACGGCGTGGCCTCATCGTTTTCGACCCCGGCAGTGTGGCCTGCCAAGCTGACCCGGCGCTGGCAGGTCACGGTCGGGCTCGGCCATTCGTCGCCGGCCGTCTCCGGCAATCGCGTCATCATCCACTCCCGACAAGCTAACCGCGAAGTCGTCTCGGCTTACGACCTGGGATCGGGCACGCTGCTGTGGCAAAACGGCGTCGACGCGCCGTACACCATGAATCCGGCCGCCACCGGACACGGGCCTGGGCCGAAGTCCACGCCAGCCATCGCCGACGGCCGCGTGTTCACGCTCGGGATCAGCGGCATCTTTTCCGCGCACGATGTGACCACCGGCAAGTTGCTGTGGCGCAAGCACGCGCCGCCGGCGCCGCCGGACTTCGGCACCGCCAGCTCACCACTGGTCGACGCCGGCACGGTGATCGCGTGGCTCGGCGGCCCAGGGGCCGGCGCGCTCACGGCCATGGATGTTGCCAGCGGCGCGGTGCTGTGGCGCTGGACCGGCGATGGCCCTGCCTATGCCTCTCCGATTCTCGCGACGCTGGGCGGCACACGCCAGGTCATCACCCAGTCGCAGAACAAGCTGCTTGGTGTTGAACTCGCCACAGGCCGGTTGTTGTGGGAGCTCGCCATCAAGACGCCCTACGAACAGAACTCGGTGACACCGCTCCTGGTGGGCGACCTGTTGATATCCGCCGGCCTCGAAAACCCGACGACGGCGTTGCGGGTCACGCGATCAGGTGCCAAGTGGATGGCGACGCCGGCCTGGCGCAATGACGAGGTCGCGATGTACATGAGCACCGGGACCGTCGTCGGCACGGCGATCTACGGCCTGTCGACGAAGAACCGCGGCCAGTTCTTCGCCATCGACGCCGGATCAGGAAAGACGCTGTGGCTCACCCGCGGGCGTGAAGCCGACAACGCCTCGGTCGTTCGCGCGGGCGAGTACCTGTTGCTGGCTACCACTGCCGGTGAGCTGATCGTCGCCAGGGCCAACACCACGCGGTTTGAGGAAGTGAAGCGCTACAGCGTTGCCGAGTCGGCGATGTGGGCTCATCCGGCGTTCGCGGGCCGCACCATTGTGGCGAAGGATGTGGACAAGCTGATCGCCTGGGGCTTCTAGGCCGCGGATCACAGCCGCAGATTTTCGTGCGGACTAACGGCCGCAGATTCGTGCCGACTAACAGCCGCAGATCTCGGCTGCTCAATAGCCGCAGATTTCGTGCCGATGATCGCTATTTCTTGGGGCGCCGATCACCGATGGCCCACAGATACGACGACGTGCGCATGAAGAGCTGGCCGTCTGAGACCGCTACGGTGCTCAGGCAATACGGCGCGCAGTCGTCCAGCAGGCGATTCGACGACAGGATCTCGAACTTCGGACCCGCGCGATAGACCGTGGTCAGGCCTTCCTCTTCAGTCGTCACATAGATCTTGCCGTCGGCAAGAATCGGCGAGGCGCTATAGGTGCCTGACGGCAGCCGTACCGGGCCGTAGACGGTCGCGCCAGTCTTGACATCCAGCGCGAACGCCACGCCCGTATCCCGCACCACGTAGAGCAGCTTGCCGTCGCTCACCGGCGTGGGCACGTCCGGTCCCTGCATGAACGTCCAGGCGACGTGGGTCTTGGCGACGTCGCCGGAGCCGCCCGGGCGCATCACCACCAGGGGGCTGACCCGGCTCGGCGCGATGATCAGGTCGTTGACGATGGTCGGCGAAGCGACGATGCGATAGGCGCCGTTGCGATCGGGGTTCAGGACATCGGCGCGCCAGTATTCCTTGCCGGTGGCCGGGTCGTGGCCCGACACCACGTCGCCGCCGGTGATGATCAGCTCGGCGCGGCCGTTGGCCTCGATCCAGGCCGGCGTAATGTAGGCGTCGGGCGACTCGCGCACGGCCGGATTGGGGCGCTCCACGCGCCACACGGTTTTGCCGGTCAGCTTGTCGATCTTGAGGAGGTACGACGGGTCGTCGGTCTTCATGCCGTGCAGGACCGGTACGTAGAGCGCGTCGCCTTTCAAGAGCGGCGTGGACGCGTAGCCCCAGTTCAATCCGAACTTGCCGTAATCGGCCTGGATGTTTCGCGCCCACACTTCGCGGCCTTGGAAGTCGAAGGCCTTGAGGATGCCGAGGCCGGTCATCACCCACACATGCGTACCGTCGGTCACCGGCGACGGCGACGACATGTTCTGCTTGCGCTCCATGTGATTGGAATCGGTAATCAGCCGCTTCCAGCGAACGGATTGGGTGTTGCGATCGACCGCCCAGAGTTCCAGGACGCCGGTGTTGGTGGCGGTCGCAACATTCAAGAAAATCGTCTCGCCCCAGATGATCGGGGTCGATCCGCTGTAGGCCGGCAGTGGCAGTTTCCACGCCACGTTCTTGGTCTCGATGTTGGCGCAGATGGTGGGGACAATCGGCCGGCCTTCGAAGTTGCCGCCGCCGGGACGCTGTCCGCCCCGCTGGTCCTCGACGGCGTCGGCCGCCAACGGGCCGCCGATCCCGCCTTCGCCGCTCGATCGGACGTCCGCGCAGGTTGCGCTCCAGGTCACGGGCAAGCCCTTCTCGGTGCTCACGCCGTCGTGTGACGGGCCGCGCCAATGCGGCCAGTGCTGCGCCAAGCCGGCCGAGCTGGCCGACACCGACAGGACGACAACCAAGCCAATCACGTTCCGCATGGGACCTCGTAGAGCAATTACCGGCTGTCGGCAGGCCGCAGAAGCCCGAACAGCCGCAGTTTCACAAACAGCCGCAGATTACGACGCCAGTCAGGGCAGAGATTCATAGATAAAACGACCGCCTGGTTACGCTAAATCTGCGGCTTAGGCGAACTCCCGCATCGGTCTGCGTCAAATCTGCGGCCGGACGAGCACCCCGCACCGTCTGCGCCAAATCTGCGGCTGGACGGGCGAATCCCAATCTACGGCGCCGGCCGGTAGTACAGCACCATGCCCGCGCCGGCGGCGGCCATCATCACGCCGACATAGAACAGCGGGCTCGGGCCTACCTTGGGTGGATGAATCATCATCGTCGCGATCACGTTGATCAGCGGCGCGCCTCCAAACACCAGTGGCATGACGATGGTGGGCGAGCCGCCGTTGCGGAAGGCATAGGTGATGCAGACGGCGCCGAGCGCGCCGAGTGCGCCGGCGATGGTCGCGGTTGCCGTGCCCGAAACCGTAAAGTTGCGCCACTCGCCTTGCTGGGTCAGCGCCGCCGAGGGCACCAGCACGCCAATCAGGAAGTAGGCGATGCCGACGCACAGCATCGCGCGCATCGGGTTGCCCAAATCGGTCTGCCCCCGATGAAGCGATGCGCCGTACAGTCCCCACGAAATCGCCGCGCTTGCGGCCAACGCCATCCACGACATGAATACTCTCTCCTTGTTTACAGCCGCCCCGATTCTGCCACGTCAACCACAGACCAAGAGAACAAAGCGCTACCCCTGATCTCGTAAGCGCCTGTTTACTTGCGCCGGCAGCTAGAAGCGGACGCGCATACCCAGTTGCACCTGTCGCGCGGAGGTGACGGTATTGCGGATCCGGCCAAAGCTGCCGAGCGTCGCTTCGCCATCGGCGGCCCCGGCGAAGGCGGTCAGGTTAGGCACCCCGAAGTTGGCGCGGTTGAAGAGGTTGAACACCTCGAGCCGCACTTCGAGGCGGCCGCGACCGACGCGGGTCTCCTTGGTCAGCGACAGGTCGACCACGCGCAAGTCGGGTCCCCGGAAGTCGCCACGGCCGGTGTTGCCAAACGTGCCGGCCGGCTGCAGCACGAAGGCCAGCGGATTGAACCACTGCGCCGGATCGCCGGTGACGGCATTCTCGGCGGTGAAGCCGGGGGCGTAACTGGGCCGGTCGCGGCCGATGCCGGGACCAAGCGAGGGCTGCCATAGCGAGCGCGAGCGGTTGTTCTGCACGAACACCGTCAGCGGGTAGCCGCTGCGGTAGGTGCCGATCGCCGACACGCGCCAGCCGCCGAGCACGGCCCCAGCCCGTCCGGTGAGGCCGCGACCCCACGGCAGATCCCAACTCGCGTTCGCCACCAGGTTGTGGGTAATGTCGAAGTCGGACGGCCCGCGGTTGTAGTCGGCGATGTACTCGGGAAACGCCGACGTGGTGCCGTTGGTGGCGTCGGAGAAGAACGTCGACGCCTGGGTCGTGTCCTGGGAGTCCGACCACGTGTACGACGCCTGGAACGACCAGCCGTTCACGAACCGGCGCCGCAGGTCGACGATCATCGCCGTGTACCAGGAATCGCCGTCCGCGGTCTTGGCCTCGATGGTGGTCCACGCGGTGTTCTGCCGCGGCGACCCGGCGGCAAAGAACGGCCGGCCGTCGGCGCCGGTGGTGGGAACCGCCGTGTTGAGATCGTTGCTCCGCAGCAGGTGACGGCCGCGGGATCCGGCGTAGCCGAGGGTAATGGCGGACTGCCATGGCAGCTCGCGCTGCAGGTTGGCATTCCACACCTGCGTCGACGGCGTCTCGGCGTCCCATTGCACCGGGCGAATCGACAGGCCCGATGCCCGCTCGAATGGCGGGGTCGGGAACGTCGGCGCCTGATAGACCACGCGCGGGGTCTCCGGCGGATTGGTGACGGTCACGATCAGGTTCTGCGAGCTGTTGGTCGCGTAGTAGAGCCCGTAGCCGGCCCGCACGGCGGTGCGGCCATCGCCGGTGACGTCCCACGACAGGCCCAGGCGCGGCGAGAAGTTGTTGTAGTCGGCGCCCTGATACAACTGTCCCACCGCCGCCGCGCGATCGGTGAGGTTGACCAGCGCCGAGTCGCGCCCGCCGCTGTCGATCGGCATGGTCATGAACTCGTAGCGCAACCCCGCCGTGATCGCGAGGCGATCGTGGGCCCGGAACTCGTCCTGCAGGTAGCCACCGGCCAGCCAGAACGGCCACTGGCGATCGAAGCGCGCGGTGGGCGTGAGGCCGATGAAGCTGGTCGCGCGGTTCTCCATGAACGCGCGCAGATTCGCGAACGAGTAGGTCCCGAGGCTGAACGTCGGGTTCACCATGTCCTGCTGGTAGTGCTCGGCCAGCGCGCCGGTGCGGATCAGGTGACGGCCGCGGGTCCACACCAGGTCGGCCGAGAGGCTGGTGACCTGCTGCAGGAACCGGACGTCCACCGAACTCTGCGTGCCAAACCGCTGCAGGCCGCCCACGTCGATGTTGCCCATGAACTGGCGGCCGGGCACGAAGGCCGGCAAGGTGGTGTTGGCCTCGACGTCCTGCCCGACGCGCGTGCGGCTGTAGCCGGTGCGGTAGGTGGCCAACAGGTTCGACGAGTAGGCCTGCTTGAGCTCGGCGGTGAAGAACTGGTTGCGCGAAACAAACGCGCGCGGGAACTGCGGATAATCGAGCGGCAACCGCTGATCCGCATCGTCCAGAGTGTAGCGGGCAAAGAACTGGCTGCCAGGCGAGAGGTTGTAGTCGATACGGCCCTGCAGGAAGTCCTGGTCGAGGCGTTGATCGAACTGGAAGCTGTAAAGCGCGGTGCCGTCGCCGAGATTGGCACCGTTCGGCGCCGGATAGGCGTTGAGGTACGGCGCCACCGCGGCGTTTACGCCGACGTTCAGCAACTGACCGGGATTGGCCGGGTCTGGCAGCAGGCCGAGCCGGGCGTTGGCATCGGGCACCGATGAGGTGATGGTGCGGCCAAGGTTCTCGCGCAGGCCTTCGTAGCCGACGAAGTAGAACAGCTTGTCCTGGCGGACGGGACCGCCCGCGGTGACGCCGAACTGGTTGCGGGTGAATGCCGGCTTGCCGCCGACATCGAAGTAGTTGGCCGCGTCCAGGGCGTCGTTGCGGTGAAACTCGTAGGCGGTGCCGCCCAGACGGTTGCTGCCGGACTTGGTGATCACGTTGACCTGGCCGCCGCTCATGCGGCCGAACTCGGCGCCGTAGGCGTTGGTCTCGACGCGGAACTCCTGCACCGTCTCGGTGCCGAGCGCGGTGCCGGCGGCGCTGCCGGCCGGCCCGTTGGTCATGTCGTTCAGCAGGGTGCCGTCGAGCAGGTACACGTTGGCGCGCGGATCCTGGCCATTCACCGACATGCCGAGGCCGTGGGCCACGACCGACCCGCCGTCGCGGTACGGGAACGGTGTCACCCCGGGCTGCAGGAATGCCAGGTCGGTATAGTTGCGGCCATTGAGCGGCAACTGCTCGATGGCGCGGGCATCCACCAGGTAGCTCAGTTCGCCGGTGCGCGTATTGATGGCCGGCGCCGCCGCCGACACGCTCACGGCCTCGGTCAGCGCGCCGACTTCGAGGGCAAACTCGAGGACCACCGCCTCGCCCACCGTCAGCGCCACGCCCTGGCGGACCACCGATTTGAAGCCCTGCAGTTCGGCCCGGACGTCGTAGGCGCCGACCGGCAGTGCCGCCAGCACGAAGCGGCCATCGGCGCCCGTGACTGTCGCGCGCTCAACGCCGCGCTCCAGGTGCCGGACCGAGATGGTGACACCTGGGACCACGGCCCCGCTGGCGTCGACCGCCCGGCCCGCCAGGGTGCCGGCAGTCTGCGCCGATGCCGTTAACACTGACCCGATCAGAACCGTAAGGAGTAAAACAACGACACGCACGATATGCAGCCCCCGTCTCGTATACTACGCGCGGCCGGGGCCTGGCGTTTCGCGCCGGTCCCACATTTAAACCATGCCCACCACCACGCGACTCGCCCTCACGCCCTTGCAATGGCTCATTTGCGGCATTGCCGCGCTGGGCTTTGCCTTCGACATCTACGAGATCCTGATGGCGCCGCTCGTGGTCGGCCCGGCCATCGGCGCGCTGACCGGCGCTCGACCGGGTTCGCCGGACTTCAATTTCTGGGTGGGGATGTTCTTCTGGGTACCGGCCCTGGTCGGCGGCGCCTTCGGGCTGCTCGGCGGCTACCTGACCGACCGCTTTGGCCGGCGCCGCGTGCTGGTGTGGAGCATCCTGATCTACGCGTTTTCGGCGATGGCCGCCGGCTTTTCCACCAGCATCTGGATGCTGCTGTTCTTCCGTTCCACCACCTACATCGGCGTGTTCGTCGAGTTTGTCGCGGCGGTGGCGTGGATTGCGGAAATCTTCCCCGACGCCGTGCAGCGCGAAGCGGCGCTGGGCTACACGCAGGCGTTCTCGTCGATCGGCGGCATCATGGTGACCGGCGCCTATGCGATCGCGGTGACCTACGCCGATTCGTTTCCCGAAATCCACGGCAGCCACGCGCCGTGGCGCTACACGTTGATCTCGGGCGTGCTCCCGGCCTTGCCGCTGATCCTGATCCGGCCGTTCCTGCCGGAATCGCCGGCCTGGGAACAAAAGCGCGCGGCGGGCACGCTCCGGCGACCGTCGATTGCCGCGCTCTTCACTCCGCAGTTGCGCCGGACCACGATCGTGACGACGCTCATGTTTGCCTTTGCCTATGGCGCCGCCTTCGGCGCCATCCAGCAGATGCCACGCATCGTCATCGGCCTCGAGGAAGTGCGCGTGCTGGCAGTGCCGCAGCAGCAGCAAACGGCCAGCCTGGTGCAGGCCTACCAGGAGTTCGGCGGACTGGCCGGGCGCTTCCTGCTGGCGTTCCTCGCGCTTCGCATCCTGTCGCGGCGCAAGCTGATTCGCACGTTCCAGATCCCCGGCCTCATCATCATCCCGTTCGTGTTCTACTACGCCGCGACCAACGACCTCGAGATGACCAAGTGGGGCATGTTCGCTGCCGGCGTCTTCACCGTGGGCCAGTTGAGCTTCTGGGGCAACTACCTGCCGCGCGTCTACCCCACGCACCTGCGCGGCACCGGTGAGGGCTTCGCCGCCAACATCGGCGGCCGCATGCTGGGCACGAGCTTCGCCCTGGTGACCACCACCATGGCGACCTACATGCCTGGTGAGCTGGCCTCGACCCGCCTGGCCTATGCCGCCACGATCACCGTGACGTTCGTCTACACGGCCGGCCTCATCACCAGCTTCTTCCTGCCGGAACCCAAGGGCGACCAGCTACCCGAGTAGTCAAGTGAGGGTGCTTAAAGTGCGTACGGTGCGTAGGGTGCCGGGGGTGCGTAGGGTACCGGGGGTGCTGGCAATTTCCTTGCTCGCGCTTGGGGCCCTCGCACACGCCGAGCAGTGGCCGCAGTTCCGCGGGCCGGGTGCGACGGGGGTCGCCGAGTCAGTTGACCTGCCCGACAGCTGGAGCACCACAACCAACGTCAAGTGGAAGACCGCCATTCCCGGCCACGGCTGGTCATCACCGGTGGTGTGGGGCGAGCGCATCTTCGTCACCTCGGTGATTCCAGCCGGCGCCACCGAAGCGCCGCGACCAGGGCTCTACTTTGGCGGCGAACGGCCCGCCCCGACGGTAGAGCATCGCTGGATGGTCTACGCCGTTGATCGCACCACCGGCAAGATTGCCTGGGAACGTGAGGCCAGGCGCGGGCTGCCAATGTCGCGCCATCTCAAGAACACGTACGCCTCGGAGACACCGGTCACCGACGGCCAGCGGGTTTACGTGTCGTTTGGCAACGTCGGCCTGTTCGCTTACGACTTCGCCGGCACCCTGGCCTGGTCGGTCCCCTTCGACCCCCTGCCAATGCGCAACGGCTGGGGCACCGCCGCCTCGCCGGTCTTGCACAACGGCCGGCTCTACCTCGTCAACGACAACGACCGGCAGTCGTATCTCACGGCCCTTGACGCGAGGACCGGCAAGAGGGTGTGGCGGGTCGATCGCCAGGAAGCCTCGAACTGGGCAACGCCGTATATCTGGGAGCACGCCGGGCGCACCGAGATCATCACTTCGGCCACCGGCAACATCCGCTCCTACGACCTTGAAGGCAAGCTGCTGTGGCAACTGGGGCCGATGTCGAGCATCGTCATCCCAACGCCGTTTTCGAAGTTCGGGCTGCTCTACGTGACGTCGGGCTACGTCGGTGATCAGACCCGTCCGGTGTATGCCGTCAAGCCGGGCGCCAGAGGCGACATCTCGCTGGCCAAGGGCGAGACCAGCAACGCGTCGATCGCCTGGTCGTTGCCGCAGGGCGGGCCGTACAACCCGTCGCCGATTGTGTACGGCGACTACTACTACACGCTGTTCGATCGCGGGTTTTTCACGGCACACGACGCGAGAACGGGCAAGGAGATCTACACCAAGGTCCGCCTCGATCCCACCACCAGCGGTTTCAGCGCCTCACCGTGGGCCTATAACGGCAAACTGTTCGCGATAAGCGAAGACGGCACCACGTATGTGATCCAGGCGGGCCCCGAGTTCAAGGTGATCGGCCGCAATGAACTCGACGAGTTCACTATGGCCTCGCCGGCCATCGACCGCGACAGCCTGTTCATCCGCACCGCGACCACGCTCTATCGAATCGGCAACCCGTAGTCCCTGATCCCTGATCAAAACATCCGCCAATACGACTCGGCGGCCTTGGTCTGCTTGAAATCCCGATATCGGCGGGTCACCACGTACAGCGGCCACAGACTGGCAATCCAGACGAGGTAGACCGTGAGGTAGCCCGTGCCGTCACGAAACGCGGCCGCGCCAATCACCGCGTAGAGCCACAGGTGCGCCAGGTAGAACGCCATCGGCGCCTGGCCAAAGACCTGCAGCCATTGTCCGATGCGCCCCAGCCGGTCCTGCATTCGGTCCATCCACGCCAGGATGAGGATGTTGACGCCCAACGTGAACAGCGTGAAGACCAGTGCGGGCGGGTACTTGATGAAGTTCAGGAACTCGATCCACGAGCCGTCGCGCGGCGCCCGAATGTTGCCGAAGCCGCCGTAGGCCCGCAGGGCGAGTGCCACGGCGAGCGCGCCGATCCCCATCCACGGCAGGCTGGCAACGGCCTTGGCGCGATCGTGGGAAATCCACCGGCCGAACAACACGCCGAGCGCAGTGATGCCAAACCACGGCACCACCGGGTACTGGATCCAGATGTGATGCGTCAGCCCAGGAATCAAGAGCAGCCGGGTGAGGAAGCCATGTGGGTTGAGCAGCCCTTCGGGTCCCGGCGTCATCACCACGCTGGCGGTCAACGCCGTCAGCGCGAGACCCGCCCACACGACGGTGCGCGCGCGGACGAACAGCGCCGACAGCACCATCGCCAGGCCGAGCCCCACCAGCACGGTGAACACAAAGCGCGGCGGACCATCGCCGGGGATGACGGCGTCAGGCCCGACCACCGATTCGACCCGTGACGAGAGCAAGCCGATGATCCAGGCCGGCAGTTCAACGAAGAAACTGACCAGCACCAGCAGCATTCCGCGGGTCGACAGAAACCGTGAGATCCGCGCGGCTGACCAACCCTCGCGGCTGCGAGCGTCGACCAGCAGGCTGATGCCCACGCCCATCAGGAAGAAGAACCCCGGGGCGCAGAGGTGGGTGACGAAGCGGGTCAGAAACGGCAGCGTGCTGGTGTAACGGGTCCACATCCCGGCCCACATCTCGCCGGCGTGGAAGCGGCCGACCATGAAGCTGACATGGTCGATCGCCATCACTACCATGATCAGGCCGCGGAGACGGTCAAGGGATGGGAGTCGTCGTGGGGGGGCGGGCATGGGAGGTGATGGGCGGACTATACCAGTGGAAATTGACGATTGACGATCGACGGATTGCCGATTGTTGGGTGAAGGACGATTTCTGGATTGGGCGAATCCATCGGGGGATTGGGTGATGGGGTGATTGGGTGACCGTGCGACGGGCATGCGGCCAAAGACCCCATCGGCCATCCCCAATCGAGTTACCTAATCCAGAATTCGTCAGTCACCAAACAGTCACGCACTCAGTCGATTGACGATTGGCAATTGCCCGCCCCTGCTCACGCCTTCCGCTCAGTCTGCCAATTCAGCGGCCATGCTCAATACGTGGAGCGGGCGGCGGCGTTCGACAGCTTCACCATGTCGGGCCAGCACAAGGGCCTGCGGCCGCGCACCCGCCGCTGTTCACCGTCACGGGGTGAGCAACAGGGACACGAGACGGAACGCCTTCCCTTTCGCAGTTCGATAGGTCGAGAAGCCGCGCCGATCAAGCGTCAGGATGTCGATGACGTTCAGGGCGTCGGCCAACTGCACGAGGGTGGCGTCGGCAAAGTCCATGGGAGTGTCGGAGTAGCGGGACATCAGCCCGGTCGCCGCGAGCACCAGATTCGGGTCGGACAATTCCGCGATGCGCGTGCCGGATGCCACCAGCAACTCCGCAAAAGCGGCCGGGCCGTCTGGAACCTCCGAAAGAAAGTACATCACCTCCGTGACGACGGCGCTGGTAGTCACCAGAAGGCCGGTAAACTCGTCCAGGCGGGCCGCAACCGCCACGTGCGCGGGATCGCGGCGATTGATATAGGCGATCAACGGGCCGGTATCGACCAGCCACGTCTTTACCGCCAATTGCGGTCCTTGATCTCCTTGGGCCGTCCGGACTTGGGCGCGGGCAGACTCAAGGTGCCCTTCAAGTGGCCGATCCGCCGGCCCAGCGGGCGGTCATCGAGCCCCTGGTCGATCAGTTCGCGCACCAGCGCGGAGCGGGTCTTGCCGGTGGCCTTGCACCTCGCCGTCAGTCGCTCGTCTTGTGAGCGGTCGAGACGGACGGTGATGGTGGTATCCATGGATACACTGTAACACGCCCGTAAGACACGCCAGTAGAGCGGCCGGCTACTTCCCCTTCAGCCCGTCGGCCCAGTGCCGAATCACGTGAAACGGGACGCTATCCGGCTCGGCGCGGAGCATCACAAAGCGGCCGTCTGGCAACACGTCGTAGTTGGCGATGGTGATGCCCTGGCCGTACTCGAACGGCTGGTCGAACAACACCTGCGGCTTGCCGAGCACCGGCACGGCGCCACGTCCATCGAAGGTCACGGCGACCATCGGGTTCCCGGTCCGGTAGAACAACTCGCGTCCGCCGGCACCCCAGCGTGCCTGGACGCCGCCGCCGACCGACACCTGCCACGCGCGGTCGAGCGCGGGATAGGCGCGCACGTAGATTTCCGATTGACCGGTCTCGTCCGACTGATACAGCAACCAGCGGCCGTCGGCGGAGAGTTGGGCGCCGCCCTGGTAACCAGGGCCCGAGACCAGCGCCTTGGGCGGATACGCACCCGACAGGGAGAAGAGGTAGATCTCACCGCTCAGGCCTGTCGTGGTGCGCACGGCGAGCATGTCGTCCGGGTCGCGGCCCGCACTGCTCGGGTAGTCCCCCGCATTCGAGTCTTTGACTGGTGCCAAGTCCTGCGTCCCAGCGGCCGAGATCGAATGAGGCCGGCCATTGCGTCGAAACGCCAGGCGCGTGCCGTCGCTGTTCCAGGCCGAAAACCCGGTGGCGGGCGCCGGCTGGATCGCCATGACCCTGGTGCCGCGAGCCAAATCGACGATGGATTGTGCCAGCAGGTTGTCGTCGACCGACAGCCGCGTACCATCAGGAGACACGCGGGGATTCGTGAACCGCGCCGCTGGCACGTCGAGGGGCCGGGACGAGCCGTCACGGCTCACCAACACAATCTGGCTATTCCCATAGGCGGCGAGACCGTACACCAGCGTGCCGTCGCGGCTGAGATCCACCGTCAGCCCGCCAGTCGTGTTGTTCGACGCTGTGCCTGGGGGCAGTACTACCGTCGCCGGCCCGGTGGGCTTCAGGGTGTCCAGATCGAAGGGCGCGGCCATCAGAGCGCCGTCACGTTCGAACAGCAGATGGCCAGTCGGCGACCACAGGGCGCTGCGGGCCCGTTCCATGACGACGGTGCGGCGCGACGGGGCGTCGGACGTGACGGCCTCGACCCGCTCCTGGCCCACCTGGTCGGTCAGCGTGGAAAACACCAGCACCCGGTCGTCGAGCCACGTTGGCACTGCGTGCAGCACTTCGCCGCGCGACTCGTCGAGCGTGGTCAATTGACGCGCCGCCCCATCCGCCGGATCAATGAGCCACAACTCGCCCTGTCGCGAAAAGGCGATGCCCCGCGATCCCCAACTGATCGCTGCGTTGACGTCGGCCGTCGCGGGCAAGGTCCGGATGCCGGCATCACCAAACTGGAAGATGCCCACGCTTCCACTGGCAGCGACGAAGGCCACGGCCGATCCATCGGGCGCAAATGTCACCCCGTTGGTGCCGAGCGTGCCGGGAATTTGCTGAAGGTCCGTGTTATCCACGCCGCGAACAAAGACGTGCCGAATGCCGTCACGAACGCCGACGAAGGCGAGGCGCGTGCCGTCAGGCGACAGCGTCGCCGGGCGCGAGGTCCATTGTCGAGCCCTCACACCAGGCGGGTCGGCCACATCGAAATGAATCGGCTCTCTCGGTGCGACCGATTCACTCGGGCGAATGGCCACCGCAGCGAAGGAGACCAGTCCGAGCACACCAGCCAGTCCCCACGGCGCCACCCGCGACCAGGCGGAGGACGCCGGCGTCTTGAAGACAGCCTGAGGCTCGCCGGTGTCTTCAAGCTCGAGCCGCACGTCGGCCACGTGACGCAGCCGGCGCGCAGGAGCCTTCTCGAGGCAGCGGCGTAGCACCCGCATCACGTTCGCCGGTGTCGCCGGCGGCAGCGCCGACCAGTCGGGGTCGCGCTCCATGACGCGGGCCAGGATGTCGGTGACCGTCTCGCCGGCAAACGGCAGCTGGCCCGATAGCATCTCGAACAGGATGGCGCCAAGCGCCCAGATGTCGGCGCGCTGATCGACCGCGCGCCCGCGCGCCTGCTCGGGCGACATGTAGGCGGCGGTGCCGAGGATCATCCCGGCTTGGGTCATGGCGGGTGAGGTGATGGTTGGCGAAAGACCTGGGTCCAGGGTCTTGGGTCCTGGGCCAGACTCCATCGCTTTCGCCAGACCGAAGTCGAGCACCTTCACCGTGCCATCCGCGCGCACTTTGATGTTCGCGGGCTTCAGGTCGCGGTGGATGATCCCTTGCTCATGCGCGGCTTCCAGGGCTTCGGCGATCTGCTTCGCGATGGGCAGCGCTTCATCGAGTGGAATCGCGCCGCGGGCAATGCGCTGCGAGAGGTCCTCGCCCTCGACGAGCTCCATCACCAGGGCGTTCATCCCTGATGACTTTTCAAAGCCGTAAATCGCCGCGATGTGGGGATGATTGAGCGAGGCGAGCGTCTTGGCCTCGCGCTCAAAGCGCGCCAGGCGCTCGGGATCCGCGGCAAACGCGTCCGGCAGAATCTTGACGGCCACCTGGCGGCCGAGCGTCGTGTCGGTCGCCCGCCACACCTGTCCCATTCCGCCTTCGCCGATGGGAGCGGTGATGTCGTAGATGCCGAGGCGGGAGCCGGGGGTGAGGGACAAGGTGGTTGATTATATGGGCGGGGAGGCATTGACGATTGACGATCGACGGATTGCCGATTGTTGGGTGATTGACGATTGGCAATTGCCCGCCGGCGCCGGAGTAACATTGGCCGTCATGCCCTCTCTTCGCTCGGCGCTCACCATCATCGCGGTCGCCGCCTCAGCGGCCGTGCTGGCCGCGCAGCGGCCTGAACTGTCAACGGCCGTCCGCGCCTACGTCAGCGTCGACGCGCCGGTCATTGCCCTCACCCACGTCCGCGTGATCGACGGCACCGGCGCCGCACCGCGCGAGGATCAAACGCTGATCATGCGCGGCGGTACCATCGCGGCCATGGGCGATGCGGCGAGCGTGGCCATCCCCGCCGGCGCCACCACCATCGACCTCACCGGCAAGAGCGTGATCCCCGGCCTGGTGATGGTGCACGAGCATCTCTATTATCCGAACGGCCCCGGGGTGTATGGCCAGCTCGGCGAGAGTTTCTCGCGTCTCTATCTCTCCGGCGGCGTTACCACCATGCGCACCGGCGGCAACGTCAACGGCTTCATGGACCTGAACATGGCGAAGCTGGTGGCCAGCGGCCAGAAGCCCGGTCCCGCCATCGATGCCACCGCGCCCTACCTGAACGGGCCCAACACCTTCATCCAGATGCGCACACTGAAAGGGCCCGAAGACGCGCGCCGGCAGGTGCAGTACTGGACAGACGAAGGCGCCACCTCGCTCAAGCTCTATATGCAGATTACGCGCGGCGAACTGGCCGCCGCGGTCAACGAGGCGCATCGCCGCGACATCAAGGTCACCGGCCATCTCTGTTCGGTGACCTACGCCGAGGCCGCGGGGCTCGGCATCGACAATCTCGAGCACGGCTTCTTCGCCGCCACCGATTTTGTCGCCGACAAGAAGCCCGATGTCTGCCCCGGCCAGGGCGTCGGCCAGAAGACCATCGCGGCGCTCGACGAGAACGGCGCGCCGTTCAAGGCGCTGGTCAAGACCTTGATCGACAACCGGGTCGCGCTCACCTCGACGCTGACCGTGTTTGAAACCTTCACGCCAGGCCGGCCGAAGCCGCCCGGCATTGAAGTGCTGACGCCGCAACTGCGCGAGCAGTTCGAGCAGACCTATGCGCGCACGGCGCAGAACAAGGAATCGATTTACACCACCCTGTTTCCCAAGGGCATGGCGCTCGAGCGCGCCTTCGCCAAGGCCGGTGGACTGTTAATCGCCGGCACCGACCCCACCGGCGGCGGCGGTGTCATCCCGGGCTTCGCCAATCAGCGGCAGGTCGAACTGTTTGTCGACGCCGGCTTCACGCCGCTCGAAGCGATCATGATGTCGACGCTGAACGGCGCCAAGTACATGGGCCGCGACAAGTCGGTGGGCAGCCTGGCAGTGGGCAAGCAGGCCGACCTGGTGGTCATCGCCGGCAATCCGGCCACAATGATTTCCGATATCCGCAAGGTCGAGACGGTCTTCAAACAGGGGATTGGCTACGACCCGGCCAAGCTGATTGGGTCGGTGACCGGCAAGGCCGGCCTCTGGTAGCGCGCCGGGGCACTCGAGTTGATAGGCTAGGACGATGACATCGCAGGCGCCAGCGGCTCCCCTTTCTCCCGTAGTCGCGAAGGGCGCGGCTTATCTTCGCCAGGAACTCACCAAGAGCCGCAATGGCGACGCGATTCGGGCGCTGCTCGAGGCCGGCGCGCGCGGCTACGAGGTGGGGACCGCGCTCGATGAAACTCTCAACTTCCTCAAGGCCCCGGCCGCGTGGGATCAGTACAAGCCGCCAGCCGGCGCGGTCGACCCGCGGCTGGTTCGGATACAGTTCGCCAGCGCGCTGGCGGTCGCCGAACGCCACGGCAAGGCAGCCAGCACCGACCTGGCGGTGGCGGCGAAACTGCTGGTGGCGGACCAATCGGCGGACGGCTCGTGGCTGCCCGATCAGGCATTGGGGGCCGACACGCCGGAGTCCTACGGTGCGGTTCTTGCCACCTGGTCCGCCCGGACCGCGCTTATCGCCTCGGGCATGCAACCCGACACCTTCACTATTGTTCAGGCCGATCGCTGGCTGCGTGGGCTGACGGTCGAAACTGTCGCCGACGCCCTAGCCATGCTGCTGGCCCTCGATCTGACCGGCGATGTGATGGCTGAAGGCTTGCGCCGCACGGCACTGAGCCTGGTGCGCGCGGCGCAGCGGCCGAGCGGCGGCTGGAGCGCGGACGCAGAATCGGCGCCACAGATTTTCGAAACGGCGCTCGCGGTACTCGCGCTCTGCGCCTTGAACGTCGAACCACGCACGGCGCGGTCCACCTACCGGCCGGAAGAGCTGCTGGCGGCCATCGCCAAAGGCAAGGCCTTCATCGAGTCGCAACAACGGCCGGACGGCAGTTGGCCGGAGTCCAGCGGCAAAGCGGCCGACCTCCAGCGCATGTCCATTACCGGCTGGGCGCTGCTGGCGCTACTGGCTGGGTAGCAGCCGCAGATTGGGTGGGATTACGCGAGGCTGCAGACCGAGCGCGATTACGACGCGCAAGTTGAATCTGGGTTTCAACGCGGCCCGAATCTGCGGCTGGAGCAGGACTCGCCACAATCTGCGGCTCTGCGCTGCGGTCACCGGACGCTAAAGCGAATCCCGGTCCGCGTGGCGCCGGCCACTAGCTCGTAATCTCCGGCCTGCCAGGCGCCGTTGGGCGCGAACGACCACATCAACTCGCCTCGTCCGATGATGGCATCGCCCATCAGCGGCCTGCCGTTGGGAGCGAGGATGTTGAGCGTGTCGAGCACGGCCGGGTCCATTGCCGCGGGAAACATGATGCGCAGCGAATTGGTGGCGCCGGCGGCCGGCGTGGCAATGGTCCACCCTTTCGGATCGATCGGGCGGTCGCTCCCGGACACGACCGCGACGTTCTCTGGCTTCGCGTCGCTCGCCGGCGCGCACGCACTGGGCAAGACCGCGAGCACCAATCCGACCGCAACCGCCCCATTTGCCCACATGCGTGTCATGGTCCTCGAATTCCTCGCGTCTCGACAAGCCCAACCCCAACTGACCGCTCAACAGAAGATCAAGAGATCCAGAGCAACTAGTTGGTTCTCCTGACCTCCTGACCTCCTGACCTCCTGACCTCCTGATCTCCTGTTGATCTATGCTTTCGGCTATGCGTTCAACTGTTCTTGCCGGTGTGGTGGCGGCGTGCGTGGCTCTCTCGGTCTCGGCCACTCGGCCTCAGGCACAGCAAGGGTCGTTCCGATTCGCCGTCACGCTGCCCACCTCCGCTGAAGCTACGGCAGGCAAGCCCGGCGCGGCGCCGATCGATGGCCGGCTGCTGGTGATGGTGGCGAAGGATCCGGCCGCCGGCGAGCCCCGCTTTCAAATCAGCGATGGGCCGGGTGGACAACTGATCTTCGGCCTGGACCTCGATGGCGCGCTGCCGGGCAGCACGGTGACGCTTGACAGCCGAGCGCTCGGCTTTCCGCTCGACAGCATCAACGACATCCCCGCCGGAACCTATTCAGTCCAGGCCCTCGTCCACAAATACGAAACCTTCAAGCGCAGTGACGGGCACACCGTCAAGCTGCCGATGGATCGTGGCGAGGGCCAGCAGTGGGCGCGCGCACCGGGCAATCCGTACAGCACGCCGCGGACGATCGCCATCGATCCGACACGGGGCGGGACCATCGCCATCAGCCTCGACCAGGTGATCGCGCCGCTACCCACGCCCAAGGACACCAAGTACGTGCGGCACGACACCATCCTGAGCGAGCGGCTCAGCCGGTTCTGGGGCCGGCCCATGCACCTGGGCGCGCACGTCCTCCTGCCCGAAGGGTGGGACAGCCATCCCGATGCGAAGTACCCGCTGTTCATCTACCACGGCCACTTCCCCGCCGATCTGAGCAACTGGCGCGACACGCCGCCCGATCCGAACCTCAAGCCCGACTTCTCGGCCCGCTTCAACCTGAGCGGCTACAACCGGATGCAGCAGGAGTACGCCTACCAGTTCTACCGCGACTGGACCGGCCCCAACTTTCCTCGCGCGATCGTGATCGAGATCCAGCACGCCACGCCGTTCTACGACGACAGTTACGCCGTCAACTCCGCCAACATCGGCCCCTACGGCGATGCGATCGTCCAGGAGCTGCTGCCCTATCTCGAGAAGAAGTACCGCGGGTTGGGGCAAGGCTGGGCACGATTCATGTACGGCGGCTCGACCGGCGGGTGGGAGGCCATGGCGGCGCAGGTGAAGTATCCCGACGCGTTCAACGGCGCCTATGCCGCCTGCCCGGACCCGATCGACTTTCGTGCCTACACCACGATCAATCTCTACCAGGACAAGAACGCGTACTGGATCGACGATACCTGGAAGAAGACCCCTCGCCCGGCGCATCGCAACTACCTCGGTCACGTTGACTCGATGGTGTGGGAGCAGAATCGGCTGGAAGAAGTCCTGGGCACCAGGACGCGATCGGGCCAGCAGTGGGACATCTGGGAAGCGGTGTTCTCGCCGGTGGGACCCGACGGCTATCCGGCCCGCATCTTCGACAAGCGCACCGGCGTGATCGATAAGAAGGTCGCCGAGTACTGGCGCGAGAACTACGACCTGGTGCACATCCTGCAGCGCGACTGGAACAAGGGACTGGGTAAGAAGCTTGAAGGCAAGCTGAACATCTACGTCGGCGACATGGACAACTACTACCTGAATAACGCCGTCTACCTGGCCGAGGCGTTCCTGGAGTCAACCAAAGACCCGTACTACGACGGCGAAGTGCGCTACGGCGATCGTGCCGAGCACTGCTGGAACGGCGACCCGACCAGGCCGAATGCCTTATCGCGCCTGCGCTATCACCAGATGTACATCCCGAAGGGCGTCGAGCGGATGCTGAAGACCGCACCCCCTGGCGCCGACCTCACGAGCTGGCGCTATTAACGCCCTGGCCCGCCTGTCGCTAATCGTCACGACGGCGGTGCGGCCGACGGCCCGCCTCGGTGAACCCAAGTTGCAGCAGACGTCTGGCCCTGGCTCGTCGGTGAAACCCGCCGGGACCGGTGGCGCCAGCAGGGTGGTGAGTCAGTGGCGGGAAAGTGCACGACGGCGCCGTTCTCGGCGACGACCGCGACCACCGAGAGCTTCACCATCGGTCCGCCCCGGGGCTCACGCCCTGTTCCTGAGCCGCATGACCTCGGTGATGGCCTCGGCACGTTCGCGGTCGAGTCCCAGGTCGGCGCTCACACCGTGGAGGAAATCCCGCTCGGCGGCATCGAGGCGGCCATCCACCAGAACCAGGTCCGCGACCACGGCGAAGGCCGGCGCGCGTGCCGCTGGCGGTAACGACCGGCAGGCAGCGGTCACCACGGCCAGGGCGCCGTGCGTGTCGACCAGCGCTTTCATCTGGGCAATCACCCGGCCGCTGGCGTCGCCACGTTTTCGGCGCAGGCTTCGCGTGGACAGCACGATGTGCTGAGCGCGGGCAGCCTCGGCCACCGACGTATGGTGGTTGGCCTCGGTGGCGCCAATCAACAAGGCGACTAAAGCCTGCGCGCGAGTCAAGCGTGGAATAGCCCGTTTCCGGGTCGTTGTCCGGCGTCCTGATGCCATGTCATTCGCGGCCGCCCGGTGGTGCGGCAAACCGCCTCACCGGGTCGACAAGCACGGATGATGCCAGCTAGTGCGGGGCCGACGCCACCACGCGAACCGACATGGCACTCAGGCGGTCGAACAGCCGGGCTTCGGCCTGGACCGGCCACCAGTCGTAAAGGAACACTTCGAGCGGCCGCCACATGGCGACCCAGCCACCAATCAGCAGGCTTTCGCCAAGGATGCCGCCAAAACGGTTCCCCGCCATCAGGGTGGCGGCCAGGTCGCCCGCCACCACCGAGAGCGCCAGCGCGGCGACGCCGATCAGCAGGCTGGTGCGGCCCACTCGCAGCAATTGCCGCAGCCGGCGGCGGGTGGCGGTCGCCCGCTGCCGGAAGAACTCGCCGACCGCCTCGCGCACCATCGTGCCCTCGTCTTCGCTGACGACGTGGCGGTCGACATGTATCACCAGGCAGAGCGGCAGGTGCCGCGGCAGTTCGCCGGCCCACCCGGCGATGAACTCTTCGGCCCGGGGATCCAGATCGCGCTCGCGAAACGGCGTCGGGTCGAGCGAATTGAACAGCTGCTTCAGCTCGCCGACGCGAACCTCGATCAAGGCGCGGTTTGCAGGTGATGAGGTCTCGGTCGTCATCGCGGACTCCACGCCGCAGGATACCCGGTTCCGCGAACAAATCCCCACGGCCGGGGGTTCTTTCGCGATCAGACAGGGCTACTCGTCCTGCAGGCGCTTGACCAGCGACAGCTTCGAGGTCACTCCCAGCTTGGCGTAGACCGACTGCAGTTGATTGCGCACGGTCTTGGGCGCACTGCCCAGGCCGGCGGCGATCTCGGCGTAGGTGCGGCCCGCGGCGAACTGCCGCGCCACGGTCAGCTCGCGCGGCGTCAGCTTGCTGCCGGCGTGCAGCCGCTCAATGCCGACGACGCGCATCCCATCGTCCATCAGGCGCAGCGTGCGCACCACGATCTCGCGGCCACGAAAGGTCTCATCGTTGGCGCCCGTGCGCCCGCCGGCCAGCGCGGCCGGCAGCAGCGGACCGCTCCACTCGGGAAACTCCGTCCGCACCAGATCGGTGAAGCCCGGCTCGGCGTTGTGAATCGACCCGCCGCGATCGGTCACGGCGCGGGCCGGCACGCCTTCGGACTCGGTGCCCGCATGCACATAGCGGACAGCGCAGATGTTCCAGGCTTCGGTCAGGTGCGGCACCAGCTCCTCGCTGAACCGGCGTTCGGCCTCGGTGAACCGCTTGCCCGACCAGCCGCGGTAGAACGAGATGGCATTGCGCAGGTTGAGCACGGGGTCGTGCGTCACCGTCGACAGCGAATGGCAGATGTCGTAGGTGTGGCCGTGCTCGATCAGCTTGGGGTGATAGCGCACCGCCTCTTTGCGGGATGACAGGTTGATGATGATCGTCCGGCCGAGCACGGCGATGGCATCGGCATGGGAGGCATCGTGGGCGCTGTACTTCTGCCAGTTTTCGATCATCTCCATCGACTGACGATCGAGATACACCCAGTGGACGTCGGTGCGGTCCGGGGAAAACACCGTCATCGCCCCCCAGAGGCCCGAGTCGAAGGGCAGGTACTCCTTGATCAGCGCGAACGCCTGTTGCTTGAACAGAGGGGCATCCTCGGCGCGGGCCAGTCGATACAGCCGCAGCAGCAGGTCGCTCAGTCCATGGGGCGTTTGCCTCATTTACCGCCTCGGGGTCGCCGCGTAGTGTAGCAGCCGATTGATGTCATCGCTTCGCCCCCTCCACTCTGGCCGCAACCGCACCCAGCCCCGCCTGGAGGACGATGTCGCGGAAGCGCTGGTCATTGCGGATGGCGTCGTACGACGGATCGACCGCGAGGTAGGGAACGTAGGTGCTGCGGTCGGCCATGCCCTGCCGGAGCCACTTCAGAACCGGGTCGACCTCACCGGTATCAACCCACGTGGCCGCAATGAACAGCGGATCAACAAAGACCCGTTCGCGCTGCTCCTCCAGCGCAGCGAGCATCTGCAGCGCGCGATCGCGCCGGCCCGAGTCAATCTCGAAGCGCGCCGTGAAGGCCTGGATGATTGGAATGTCGCCGACGGCGGTTCGAGCTTTCGCGAGCATCGCCCGCGCCTCGGTGGGTTGGCCCAGCCAGTGATAGCTGGCGCTCGAGTACAGCGCCGGCATGGCGACGTTGTTCCCGGCCATCTGCATCGCTACTGCGCCTTGATCGATGCTCTCCTGGAAACGGCGCATCCAGTACAGCAGGATCGACCGAACCGAATTGGGCGCGAAGCCCTGGCGATCGAGTTGCACGGCGGTGTCGATGGCGCGCAGGCCCTCGTCCCACCTGGCCTGGGACACGAGGAACGCGGCCTGCCACTGGTGCAGCGTGGCATCGTTGGGATTGAGCGCGATCGCCCGGGTGAATCCCCGCTCCGCCGTCGTCCAGTCCCAGTCGAACTCCCAGGCAATGGCAGCGAGTGCGCCGTGTGCGTCGGCCAGCGAACCGTCGAGCTCGAGTGCGCGGGTGGCGGCTTCCTTGGCCGCTGGATACACCTCGCGCGGCCAGCGGTACTGGTAGCCGCCCTGGACGATGCGCGTCTGCGCCAGGCCCGCATACGCCAGCGCAAATCCCGGGTCGGCGCGAATCGCCGCCTCAAACGCGGTGACCGACCGTTCGATGTCTTCAACCGTTCGGGTGGCCCACAACGACCGGCCCAGCAGGTACGCTTCCCACGCTTCGGGATTGTTGGTCGATCGCTTCGCCAGGCGCGCGCGTTCTTCGCGGCCAAGATTCGGCACGAGCAGGCTGGCCACCGCATTGGTCACCCGGTCTTCGACCTCGAGCAGGCTGGTGGCCTGCTCGTCGAAGCTGCCGGCCCACAACGGGCGGCCGCTGGCGACGTGAATCAGTTGCACCGTCGCGCGAATGTGATCACCCGCCCGCCGGATGGTGCCGTCGAGTACGGCGTCGACCCCGAGCAGGCGTCCGGCGGTGACGGCGTCCTTGCCGGCATAGGGAAGCACGGTGCTGGTGGGAATCACCATCACGGACGAGAGGTTCGCGAATCGGGTAATCAGCACGTCGGCGAGGCCGATGCTCAAGTAGCCGTCGGCGGCACTGGGGTTGAGGTGCCGGAACGGCAGTACGGCGACCGAGCGCACGCCACCGGCCGACGGATCGGCGGGGCGCCACATCCACCCCAGCGCACCCGCCACCACGACCAGCATCGCGGTGGCCGCCACCCAAATCAGCGGACCACGGCGCGGCCTGGCGGCCGCCGCTTCAATCGAAGGTCTCGCCACCTCGATCGCAGCGTCGAAGTCCTCCTCCACGCTGATCGACGTCACCTGCTCGACCACGCGGAGCACCTGGACGGGCTCGGACAGGTCCACCACCGGCGCCACGAAGCGGTAGCCGCGCTTGGGCAGCGTCTCGATGTAGATCTCGTCGCCGGCTTCGATCGCCTTTCGCAGCAGCGAGACATTGCGGGTCAGCCCGGCCTCTTCCACGAACGTGTCGGGCCAGACCTGGGTCACCAGCGTCTCGCGGTCGACCACGGTGCCGCGCGCCCGCACCAGCACGATCAAGGTGTCGATTTGTTTGGGAGCCAGCGCAATCGCGCGGTCGTCGCGGAACAGCACCCGGCCGGCGGCGTCGAGCCGGTAGGGGCCGAATGCGTACAACTCCCGCGGCTTCAGCGACATGCGAGGCGAGAGGATTCTGTCATGAAACCGGATGGTTTCCGGAAGGACATTGCGACGCCCGTCCGCGCACAGTGGCGGCCATGCCGTCCAGGCGCAAGACCGTCGTCACGATTGCCCGGCGCGAGGTGGTGCTGATGGTGGGCGCCACCCGCCAGGACGCATGTCCCGTGTGTGGGACGACTCCGGTCCCCGCCTCGACGACGCCGTCGGCCGAGGCGCGCAGCATCACCGCCCAGAAGAACCTGTTGCCCGCGGTCCGCGGGGAAGACGACCAGTTGATTCGCGACGAAGGAGATCAGTGATGAAGCCGTCCAGCATCCGAAGCCGGTTCGCACCCATTCGGCGTATCTCGTGGCGCGTCGGCGCCGCCCTTGTGGTGCTGTGGCTGTCTGGCGTGATGAGCGCGCAGAGCACGCAGTGGCAATGGACGGCCGGCCTGAAAACCCCTCGGATCTTTCATGCCGCGACCCGTTTAGGCGATGGCACCGTGCTGCTGACCGGCGGCTACGGCGGCGAGGACTGGAGTCGTGCGGAGATCTACAACCCGGCAACCCAGACGTTCAAGAACACGGGAAGTATGGGGTGGTGGCGGCTTCAGCACACATCAACGCTGTTGGGCGATGGCACCGTACTGGTCACCGGCGGCGACGGCGGCGAAGGCCCAGAGTCGAGTGCCGAAATCTTCACACCGGGTGAGGTAGGAAGTTTTTCGCTCGCGGGCTGGATGAGTGTCCCGCGTTTCTATCACACGGCGACAGCGTTGGCTGACGGGTCGGTGTTAATCACCGGAGGCTCGGTCAGGACTGGCGAACTTCTCGCCACAGCACGGGCGGAGATTTACGAGACCGGGGAAGGCTTTTCCGACGTCGGCGACATGAGTGTGCCCCGATACTTTCACACCGCGACGCGGCTGGCCGACGGGACCGTGCTGATCGCCGGCGCGGGCACGGCGGAGACCTACAACCCCGCCGACCGCGCGTTTACTCCGGCAGGCGACATGAACGTGGAGCGTGACTTTCATACCGCGACACTGCTGGCCAACGGCAAGGTGCTGATTACCGGCGGCATGAACCGCAACGTCGGGGTCATTCTGGCGACCGCCGAGCTCTACGACCCCGCGACTCGTTCGTTCGCGCCGGTGGGCGACATGAGCACGACGCGGTATTACCATACGGCGACGGCGCTCGATGACGGCAAGGTGATGGTCGCAGGTGGCGCGGCCAGTTACATTTCCGGTGCCAACCTGCGAGCCAACCTGTCGAGTGCGGAGATCTTTGATCCTGAGACAGGCCTGTTTTCTCCGGCCGGCCAAATGAACGTAGGCCGGGCGTTTCACACGGCAACCGCGCTCGCAGGCGGAGCGGTGCTGGTGGCCGGTGGACGGGACTACGCCAATAACGGATTCGACTCGGCCACTTCAACCGCGGAGATCTTCCAGTTCTCAGAGCCGCCCACCGCGGATGCCGGCCCCGATCGGACCGTCACGGTGAACAATGTGGCGCAGGTCACCGTGACGTTGACCGGAACCGGCACCAGCCCGGCCGGCAACACGCCGCTCAGCTACGCATGGACCGGCCCGGGGATCAGCTCCGCACCGGCCGCGGCCACGCAAGTGACGCTCGGCCCAGGCATCCACACATTTACTTTCACCGTTACCGACTCGCGGGGTGCCTCGCGGGCCGACACCGTCGAGATCCGTGCGGAACTGCCGTCGGGAGGCGGAGGAACGGGCACGGGGACCGCAGGACCCGAAGGACCTCCAGGGCCGAAGGGGGACAAGGGGGATCCCGGTGAAGCAGGTGCGACTGGCGCCACGGGTGCAACAGGTGCCACGGGCGCACAAGGTCCGGCCGGGCCTGCGGGGCCGGCTGGCCCCGAAGGCCCGGCCGGCGCCAACGGAGCGCCTGGGCTGCCAGGCGCGCCTGGCCCCGCAGGAATGTCTGGTCCTGGCGTCACCAGCAGTTCATCGCTTACAGAGACCTACGAAGCGACGCTGCTCCAGAACGAGAACCACCCAATACCGAACACGGTGCTGAGCACCTTGCTGAATGCGACGAATGGCGAAATGGTGGTTGGCGGGACTTTCGGCAAGCCAGCGTTCTGGAGATCCGATGGGAGCATCAACTGGCTCGAGATTCCTGCCGGCTACAGCTATGGCGAGGCCATCGGTGTGTCGCCCAATGGGTCGTTCGTCGTAGGCTGGGTGTCAACCTACATGCTGGATGCGACACGGAAGGATCCGGTGCCGGCTGTGTGGAGACTCACCGGATCGACGTACGTAGTTCAACTGCTCGGGCTGCCCGGCCAAGGCAAGGCGACCCTCGTGAATAACACAGGCGACGTTGCCGGTGAGCTGGGCGGCCGGCCCTTCTTCTACTCGTCTGCAACGGGCATCATTCAATTGCCAGTGATGGCGGGCCTCCATGCGGTCAGCAAGCCGGTGCTGATCGGCGAGGTCCTTCCAGGCAATTCCCCCAAGGTTGTCGGCACCGATGCTTGGGGAGTGGCTTTTCTGTGGAGCCCGGGCGAATACGTGCAGATTCTCGACGGTGAGCGATGGGCCGAGCCTGTCTACGCGGATTTTTCAACGCCAGGATTCAGGATTCTCGGGAATCGCTCGGGCAGGACGGCGTTCCTCTGGACATTCCCTGATGGCGTGTCGGATTTTGGGCCCCCAAGTTTTCAGAGTACGACCCCGAGGATACTGGGCGTCACCGACAGCGGAATGGTGGCGGGAACGGTGCCCACCGAGTCTGGTGAACACATCTTCACCGTGCCATTGAGCGGGGAACCGATTCGCGACCTTGGGCCGATACCTTTTGGGATCTCCTTCCTCGAACCGCGCTCTGGCCAGATAGTCGGCGCTGGGAACTTCGGTGGCTCAACCCAGGGCGCCATTTGGTCTGAAGCGAATGGGACGACCCAGGTTGGCGCTGGTATCGCAACGTTTCTGAACACGTTTGGTGCCGTATTTGGAAGGAATGGCGATGGCTTCGTCGTCTGGACGCGACCGCCGATGGCGACACTCGACGCTCCCGGTCTCGTCACGACCACCGGGGCGAGCGCGCCACTCCCGTTCACGCTGACGGTGAGTGGCCCGACCGCCTTCAGCGAATTCGCCACCTCGTGCCGGCTCCGAGACAGCGGCTCGAACGAAGTCGCGATCACGCCAGGTGCGAGCGTGCCACTCGGAAGCCACAATCTGATCTGCGACGTTGAGGACGTCCACACGAAACGCACGGTGACCGTATCTCGGGGCGTCGTGGTGGTACCGATCGGGTCGTCGACGGGGCCAGGATCGCCGGGCCCGGCCGGCGCCGATGGTGCGCAAGGCCCGAAGGGCGACAGAGGCGATCCGGGTGCGACAGGTGCCGCAGGACTGCCGGGCGCTGATGGCGCGTCTGGTCCGGAAGGGCCGGCCGGTCCGGCTGGAGCGCCGGGGCAAAAGGGCGACTCGGGTGCAACAGGTGCACCCGGCGCAAAGGGCGACACCGGAGCGGCAGGTGCAACTGGTGCAACGGGGCCACAGGGTCCGGCGGGTCCTGCAGGACCGGCGGGCGCCAACGGGCTGAACGGTGTACCGGGACCGCAAGGGATTCAAGGACCGGCGGGACCGGCGGGACCGGCCGGGCCGGCCGGGCAGGGACGTGGCGGCAATAGACGGATTGTCGGCGAGATGGTCGCGCCCAGGAACCTTGTGGTTCGAATGGGCAGCAGTGTGCTCCCCGTCGTCGCCATTTCGGAGGTAGCCTTCGACATCGAGTCGATACCTCAGCCGGCATCAGGGTCTGAGTACGACAGGTTCGCTCCCGGCGAAGTGAGCGTTGGTAACGTGCAAATCGCGTTTCCTCGACCTGGCACTGATCTGAGGCCTGCCGAGGCAAGTGCCATCGCGTCGATCGAGATCTGGTGGAGGGATACGCAGCGTGGCTCGCTCATGCCAAGGAACTTCACGCTGGAAATCACCACTGGGGGCAAGGCCAGCACCGCCTTCACCCTGATCGGTTGCATGCCCACGAGCTACGATCCGCTGACGCGCTCACTCTCGCTCAATGTCAGCACCCTCGAACTGACGCAACTGGCTGCCGAGGCAGGCAATGCGAGGAGTCAGGTCGTGGGTGATCGCGACTTCACCGTGGCCTTCGACGCGGCCACCCATCCTGCGGTCGACGCCAGCGGTGGCAATACCGAGCTCAGGTACGCCGATTCCCAGGTCGTCGGGAAGTCGGTGACGCCGCTACGCGCCAAGGTGTCGGCCACCTCGGACTCGCGGCTGTTGACGTGGCTTCAGGATTCGCTCAGGAAAGTGGACCGGCCTCGCGACATCCAGTTAGCCGTCGTCAACAACAGGTCCAGCGAAATCATCTACAGGCTACTGGAAGCCTTCCCGACCAGCGTGATCCTGATTGGTCCGACGCTGATCAGACCCGACGGGAACCTGCCGATCGGTGTAGATCTGACCGTGCAAGCCTGGAAGCCGCAATAGCCAGGTCGCCCACAACGCCAAGGACGGCGGCGCCTGCCGCGCCGCTGTCCTTCACACCTACCGCAACTTCTCCCGGGTGATGCCCTCGACGCCATCGAAGGCATCATCGAACGTGGCGATCCGGACGACGGAGTTATTCAGCATCACGGCGGCGTGAATCGCGTCGCGGACGTCGATTGAGGCGTGGGCCGTCACCAGCGCTCGCGCCCGGTCAGTATCCGCCAGCGTCACCGGGAAAACGACCGGGCACAGCTGCACGAACAAGTCATAGACCGCGGCCGCCAGGTCGCGTCGCTTCAAGGCCGCGTAGCGATAGAGAATCTCCTGCAGCACTTCGGTGCTGGTGCAGGTCTCGACTTCACCGGCCCGCGCCCGCTCCAGGAACCTGCGCGCCGGTTCCCGCAGCGGATGGTCGCGGCCGGCAACATACATCGGGATGTTGGAATCGACGAAGATCACCCGCGGCCGGCCTCAATCTCGGCGAGCATCTGAGCGATGTCGCCAGTCGGCGCGCCAAGCGCGCTCAGCTTGTCCAGCGGATCGCCGGCCGGCCGGTCGGCTGCCAGCGCCTGCTCAATCGCCTGCCGCACCCAGGCGCCGGTGGCGAGTTGCCGTCGTTGCGCAGCCTTACGCACGCGCCGTTCGAGAGCCTCAGGCACGAGAATCTGGAGGCGTATACTCATGCACTCATACTACCATGAGTAATCGAGGACCAGAGTCGGTAGTACTATCAGGCTCATGGTGGCCTTATTGCTCTTGACCCTGTTACAGGCATCGCCGGCTCCGGCACAGCCCGCGGCCGCGCAGGCGCCCCGGCCCCGGGCCACGACCCCGGGTGGGCCGACAACCAATGCCCTGTTCTTCATCACCGATCCGGCGGGCACGTCGATTGAAGGCGTCACGGTGACCATCACCGGCCCGGTCGATCGCGAGGCCAAGAGCCCAGCCGGCGGGTTCACGCGCGTGGCAGGCATTCGCGCCGGAACCTATCGCGTGCGCTTCACGCACGAGCGGTTCATCACCTTCGAGAAGGAGTTCAGTTGGCGAGCCGGTGCAGCCACGCCCGAACTCGCAGTCACGCTGTACGCGGCGCCTGCCCCGCCACCGCCTCCCGCGCCAC
>JAKFYH010000011.1 GCA_021730945.1 Acidobacteriota bacterium
GGCAATGCTTGTCGGGAGGGCAATGCTTGTCGGGAGGGCAATACTCGTCGGGAGGGCAATGCTCGTCGGGAGGGCAATGCTCGTCGGGAGGGCGCTCCTTGTCGGGATCCCGATCTGTGTCATCTGTGTCATCTGCGGCCCTGGTATGAATTCTGTGTCATCTGCGGCCCTGGTATGACATCTGTGTCGGCGCTGGAAGTCAGCAATCTGCGTCATCGCTACGGCGATCGCGAGTCCTTGCGCGGCGTGAGCTTCTCCGTCGCCGCCGGCGACCTGTTCGCGCTGCTCGGGCCCAACGGTGGCGGCAAGACCACGCTGTTCCGCATCATCAGCACGCTCGTGTCGCCAACGTCGGGAACCCTCGAAGTGTTTGGCATCGACGTGGTGAAGCAACCGGCCGCCGCCCGTCGACGCCTCGGCGTCGTCTTCCAGTCGGCGGCGATTGATCCGTGGCTGACGGTGCTCGAGAACCTGCAACACCACGGCTACCTGTACGGCCTGTCGGGTGCGCCACTGGCACGAAACATCGAGCGCGCGCTCGAGCGGTTCGGCCTGACGCCGCGCGCCGGCGACCGCGTCGGCACGCTCAGTGGCGGCATGCGCCGCCGGGTCGAACTGGCGAAAGCGTTGCTGCCGGAACCGGCCCTGTTGGTACTCGACGAACCCAGCAGTGGTCTCGACCCGACCGCGCGCCGCGAACTGCTGCAGGAACTGCGGCGATTGCGCGACGATGCCGGCACGACCATCGTACTGACCACCCACCTCATTGAAGAGGCCGCGGTGGCCGACCGGGTCGGCATCCTCCACGAGGGCCAGTTGGTGGCCATTGGGGCGCCCGGCGATCTGGTCGCCACCATGCCGGCTCGTGCGCCGACGCTCGACGATGTCTTTACGCATCACACGGGAACGGGGCTCTCCTCGTGAAGGTGCTCGGGTGCTCAGGTGCTCAGGTGCTCAGGTGCTGAAGTGCTGTGGGGGGCCATGATGGTGCTGGCCATTTACTCGCTCTGGCGCCGCGACGTCGTTCGCTTCCTGCGCCAACCAAGTCGGGTGGTTGGCGCGCTCCTGACGCCGGTGATCTTCTGGTTCGTGATCGGTTCCGGCATGGGGTCGTCGTTCCAGGGCGGTTCGCCGGGGCCGGCGTCGGGTTTCCTGCCCTACTACTTCCCCGGCTCGCTGGCGCTGATCGTCCTGTTCACCGCCATCTTTTCCACCATCTCGATCATCGAGGATCGGCAGGAAGGGTTCCTGCAGGGAGTGCTGGCGTCACCGGCGCCTCGGGCCGCAATCGTGATGGGCAAGGCGCTCGGCAGCACAACGCTGGCCGTGCTCAACGGCCTGGTGTTTCTGTTGCTGCTGCCGTTCTCGGGCCTGTCGCCGGGACCAGGCAACATCGTGGCGGCCATCGCTTGCGTGGCGCTGCTCGGACTCGCCTTGAGCGGCCTGGGGATCATGATCGCCTGGCCGCTGCGCTCCACGCAGGGCTTTCACGCCATCATGAACGTGGCGCTGGTGCCCATGTGGCTGCTGTCGGGTGCGCTGTTCCCCGCCACTGGCGCATCACCCTGGGTGCAAACGCTGATGCGCCTCAATCCGCTGACGCCGGCCGTCGAGATCCTGCGGGCGCTGCTCGCCGGCGACCCCGCCGGCAGCTTGGTCACCGGCGCCACCGCCCTCGCCGCCTTCGCCCTCGTCACGCTGTCGATCAGCACGCTCATGGTGAGCCGCCCTGTGCAATCCTAGTTCCCAGGTCCGTGATCCCCGATCCCTGATTCCTGATTCCTGATCCCTGATTCCTGATCCCTGATTCCTGATTCCTGATTCCTGATATGTCTGTCACCGATCTCCCCGCCCTCAACGCCACGCTCAACGCCATCTCGTTCGTGCTGCTCACCACCGGGTGGTTCATGATCAAGCGCGGACGCCGGCAGGCCCACAAGCGATGCATGATTTCGGCGCTGGTGGTGTCGGCGCTGTTCCTCACCTCCTATGTGATTTATCACCTGCAGGCAGGCTCGGTGCCGTTCCAGAAGACCGGCTGGATCAGGGTCCTCTATTTCACCGTCTTGATTCCGCACGTGATTCTGGCGGCGGCGATCGTGCCGATGATCCTGATCACCGTCTCGCGTGCGCTGTCGAGCCGGTTCGACCAACACAAGCGAATCGCCCGGTGGACACTGCCGTTGTGGTTGTACGTCTCCGTGACCGGCGTGATGGTTTACCTGATGCTGTATCGGATGTAGTGTGATGACACCCTCGCTCGTCACCGGCGTTGCCGGACGTCGATGATCCGGCTGGCCCTTGCGCTCGTCCTTCTCGTGGCCGCCGCTCCGGCTGAAGCGCAGCGCGCACCTGCGATTGCCGTTTCCGGAATCGTGCTCGATGCCGGCACTCGCGCGCCGATTCCGGACGCGCGGCTGACCGCCGGCCAGGCACAGGCCACCACCGACGCCGGCGGACACTTCTCGCTCGCCGTGCCGGCCGGCCCGGTCACGTTGCTGATCGAAGCCGCCGGTTATTTCCCTCTCACCACCGAACTCGTGGTGCCGGAGGCCGGCGTGACTGGCGCGGAGCTCGCGCTCGCCCGCGATTCCGGCTTTGCCACCAGTATCGCCGTCACCGCGCCACCGCCGGCCGCCGCCCCGGCCACCGCGGTCGTGACGCCGGTGGAAGTGCTGCGCACACCCGGCGCCCTCGACAACGTGTTTCGCGCGCTGCAAAGCCTTCCCGGGGTCGCCGCCACCGAAGAATTCGGCAGCCGCCTGGCCGTCCGCGGCGGATCGCCCGATCAGAACCTGACGGTGATGGACGGCGTCGAGGTTCACGATCCGTATCGCCTGTTCGGCCTGACGAGCGCGTTCAATCCTGAAACCATCGCGCGCTTCGAGCTGGCAACCGGTGGCTTCAGCGTCCGCCACGGCGACCGCCTCTCGTCCCTGCTGGAAGTCGGGAATCGCGACGGCACCCGGGCGGCGCCGCTCGCCGGTTCGGCGTCGCTCAGTATCACCGACGCCAATCTCGTTCTCGAAGGCAAGCTGCCCGGCCGCGCCGTGGGCTCGTGGCTGGTGACCGGACGCCGCACCTACTACGACCTCGTCGCCGCGCGCATCGTCAATCAGGACTTCCCCGCGTTTGCCGATCTGCAGGCCAAGGGCGTGTGGGAAGCCCGGCCCGGCCGCACGCTGACCGTGTTCGGTCTGCGCAGCCGCCAGGACGCTGCCCTCACCATCGACGAAGACGATGCCCGCGGGGAGTTCCAGGACGACACCGACAACGACCTGGCATGGGCGCGATTTGATTTGTCGATTGGCGCGCGCGGACAGTCCCATACCATTGCCGGCTACTCGCATACACGATCTGCCTTCGGGGTCGATGCCAGTTTCGAGAACACCAGCCGCCGGTCGAACGCGCCGGCCGAGGAGAGTTACGGCCTGGCCAACGTGGTGTTCAACCGCGCGCTTTCGGTCAAGGACGTGTCGCTACGGCAGGAGCTGGTGTTCGCGCTCGGCACGCACGTGGTCGAAAGCGGGTTCGAGGCCCATCGCCTGGCCACCTCGCTGCGCTTCGAGATCGAAGGCGACCGCAACCCGAGCGCCGCAAACGGATCGAGCGCGCGGGGCGGCGCCGGGCTGCCCGACCTGCTCGCCGCTTCCCAGACCTCGATCCGTTCCGGGGCCTGGATCCAGGACACGTTCCCGGTCGGGTCGCGCGGGTCGCTGCAAGCGGGTCTGCGCTGGGATCGTCCCGGCTCCACCGGCGAGATGCTGGTTTCGCCGCGCCTGTCGGCGGCGCTGCGAGTCACCGGGTCGACGCGGGTGAGAGCGGCCGTCGGCCGTTATACGCAAAGCCCCGGCTACGAGAAGCTGGCGCAGAGCGACTACGTGCTCGAACTGACCGACGAGAATACACTTCGCAGCGAGCGGGCGACCCAGGCGTCGGCGGGTATAGAACGCGATCTTGCCGGAGGCATCGGCTTGAAGGTGGAGGGCTACTACAAGCGCTTCACCGACTTGCTAATCGGCCGGCTCGAAACCGAGGCGGCGCGGCTCGCTCGCGTGGCGCGCTACGACTTTCCCGCCGACCTGCGCTCCAACATTCCCGCCGATCCCCTGATCACGACCGTGCCCGCCAACGACGGCCGCGGCCGGGCCTATGGGTTCGACATCTTCGCATCGCGAACCAGTCCTCCGGCGGGATCGCGGATCAGCGGGTGGGCCAGCTACACCTGGGGGCGAACCACGCGCGATGCCTACGGCCGCCGCTTCGATTTCGAGTACGACCGGCGCCACGCCTGGTCCATGGTCGCCGCCTACCGGTTCACGCCGCGATGGGAACTGGCGGCCACTTCGCGAATCGCGTCCGGATTTCCGAGAACCGTGCCGCTCGGCGTGCGGGTAGCCGCCGTGGCAGACGCCGGCGACATCGACGGCGACGGCACCACCGATGAACTGCGGCCCGATCGCGATGCCGCGGGCCGGCTGATTTACGAGGTTGACCTCGGCGGAGTGGCCAATCTCAATGGCGGACGGTTACCGCTGTTTGCGCGGACCGATGTTCGCGCCACCTGGCGGCCGCGCGGCGCCGCCGGCCGGTGGGAACTGTATGCCGAGATCATCAACCTGTTGAACCGCAAGAACGCCGGTGCGTTGGAGCCCCGTCTCGAGTACGATCCCGCCGCCGACCGGCCGCGCATCGTCGACGAGCGGGACCAATCGATTCCGCGCTTGCCGACGATCGGGGTCCGCTTCCGATTCTGATGCGACACATGGCGCCCGAAACTGCCACCCCCACCGCGCTCCGGCCCCTGCTCGCCGCGCTGCTGGTGGCGGTCGCGGCGGCGGCCGCGTTCGCTGGAGTCGAACAGCCGGCGACCACTGCCTCCCAATCGGATTGGCTCCTGATCCGGCCCACGCCGATCATGACGCTCGAGATTCGCCGGGTCGCCGGCTTCGCCCTGCTGGTCCCGGCGTGCACGCTGTTCCTGCTGTATCTCTTCCGGCCTCGGCCGTACGTGCTGGCGGCCGTCACCTCGTGGCTGGCGGCCGGCGTCATGCTGTTGGCTCTCAGCTTTGACAGCGTGGAGGCAACCGGCCTCGATTCGCCCGAACACCTGGTGTCGGGCCGGCTGGCGGTGGCAGTGTGGGCGGCGGCGGCGATCGCGTTTGGCGCCAGTCTGCGGTTTTCAGGAGTGTGGTTTCGTCAGCCGGCTGTCATCCCACCGGTAGTCACATGGACGACGGTGGCGATGGCGGCGTGGATTGGCATGGCGGTCGCGTTCCTGGAACCCGGCGCCGTCATGACCCCGGCCCTGGTGGTGATGAGCCTGTTCCAGGCCAAGGGCGCGGTCGCCTACTTTCGCGCGGCGCGCCGTTATCGCTTCGTCGGTGCATGGTTGGCGGGTGCCGGTGTTTCCGGCGTCATCGGCGTCAATACCGCGGCCGTGGTCGTGGCCTTCATCAGCCGCGACCTGTCGCAAGTCACGATGGTCGCCCTCGGCAACCTGGTGTCGGTGTCGGTAATGGCCCTCGGCATGCACTTGCTGATCTTCGAGGACGTGATCGAGGAACTGCGCACGGCGGGTGCCGAGCTGAGCGCAAGCCGCGACGAAATGCGGGCCATGGCGGTGACCGACCCGCTCACGCGCTGCTACAATCGGCGCTTCCTCGACGAGATCGCCACCCACGAACTGGAACAGCACCGCCGCTACCACCTGCCGCTGGCGCTGCTCTACCTCGATATCGATCATTTCAAGGCCATCAACGACTCGCTTGGCCACCACACCGGCGACCGCGTGCTGCAGGCCCTGGCCGCCATCCTGCGCGAGCACACGCGCCAGGCCGACTATGTGTTCCGCTGGGGTGGCGACGAGTTCCTCGTCCTGCTGTCGGCCGACGAGCCACAGGCCAGGGACAAGGCGGACGAGGTTCGCCGGGCGTTCCTGGCCTCGCCGATCATGCGTGACTTGCCCGGAGATGTCGACCTGAGCATTGGGTGCGTCGTCGTGCCTGCCGATACCAGTGACTTTTCACCGCTCATCGAGAAGGCCGATCGCGAGATGTATCGCCGCAAGCGGGCGCCGGCCAGCTAACGAACACTGGATTGCCACCCGCGCCGAAGGGTAGGCTTACAGGATGTTCAGCCACACCCTTCGCGCGATGGTCACCGTTCTTCTGCTGGCCGCGCCGCTGCCCGCGCGAGCGCAGGCCCCCCAGGTCACCAACAATCCGTTTCCGCAGCCGATCGTGGCCAACGAGGGTGTGATCGCCGTCAAGTTCGTGGAGTTTGCCGCGCTGCCCGACCTGCCCGGCGAGGCGCAGCCCGCGCGCATGATGTCGCTCGTCAACGAGACCGGCACGCGCCGCCTGTTCGTCAACGACATGCGCGGCCCGATCTACACCGTGAGCTACGACGGCAAGGCGGTGGCGCTCTACCTCGACATCAATGCACAGCAATGGGGCGTACGGGTCAACTCGCAAGGGTCGGAGCGCGGGTTCCAAAGCATGGCGTTTCATCCCCAGTTCGGCCGCCCCGGCACGCGGGGGTTTGGCAAGTTCTATACCTTGACCGACACTGCCAATGTCGAGACCAAGGCCGACTACACGCCCGGTGGTACCACCCGCACGCACGACTCCGTGCTGCTTGAATGGACGGCGAAGACTCCGGCGGCCGCCACCTACGACGGCGGCGCGCCGCGTGAACTGATGCGGTTCGCCCAACCGTTTCCCAATCACAACGGCGGCCACCTCACCTTCAATCCGCTGGCGACCGATGGCGGCGCCGACTTCGGCCTGCTGTACTTCGGCTTCGCCGACGGCGGCAGCGGCGGCGACCCCATGAAGATGGCGCAGAACCTGGGGTCGGCATTCGGCAAGATCCTGCGGATCGATCCGCTCGGCAGCAACAGCACCAACGGCAAGTACGGAATTCCCGCGGCCAACCCGTTCGCCGGCGACGGCAACGCGGCGACGCTGGGCGAGATCTATGCCTACGGCGTACGCAATGCGCAGCGGCTCTTCTGGGATGCCAAGACCGGCGCCATGTTCATGTCCGACATCGGCCAGAACATCGTCGAGGAGATCAGCCCGGTGACACTCGGCGCCAACCTGGGCTGGAACGACTGGGAGGGCAGCTTCGGCTTTATCAGTCGCAGTGAAGTGAGCCTGGCCAACCAGCGCGGCGACGCCAAGGTCACCTTCCCGATCGTCGAGTTCGATCAGGTCGACGCGCTGCTGCAGCCGCAGTCGGCGGCCATCGGCGGCATGGTCTACCGCTCGTCGACGGTGCCGCAACTGGCGAACCTCCTGATCTTCGGCGACAACCCAAGCGGGGAGATTTTCTACGTCAACGCCGACGCCCTGCCGAAGGGCGGACAGGACCCGATTCGGCGGATCCTGCTGAACGACAACGGGGTGTCGAAGACGCTGCTGCAGGTGATTCGCGAGAAGAACACGGCCCAGGGCAAGACGCCGGCCACCCGCGTCGACCTGCGCTTCGGTGAGGGGCCCAACGGCCAGATCTTCCTGCTCAACAAGCGCGACGGTGTGATCCGGCTGCTGGTGGCGGACGCCGGCAGGTAGTTGCGACCCGGCGCCTAGCGGTAGAGGAGATACTTCGCCCGCAGGCGCCGCCAGCGCGCTTCGTCGTCGGCCCACCGCGCGGCCACGGCTGCGGGATCCTCGCCGCGCTTGACGCGCTCGAGGTGGTCGCGCGAACCGAGCAGCAGGTCGGTGTTCTCCAACTGATACTGCTCGCCGAACAAAGCAAATAGCGCGCCCGCCAGCTCCAGGCCCACCCGCACGGGCCTGAGCGCGGCGCGATCGGTGATCACCATGAACACCCCGTGGCATACCTGCCGGGCATGCTTGCTCGACGCCGGCGTGAAGCTCACCGGATAGAAGCGAATGCCCGGCAACCGGCGCGCGTTCAGCGCCGCCGCCAGGCGTGGGCCGTCAATCCACGGCGCGCCAATCTGTTCAAAGGGCTGGTCGGTGCCGCGTCCAACCGAGACGTTTGAGTACTCGATGGCGCCGATGCCCGGGTAGAGCGCAGCCTGGTTGAGGTTGCGCATGTTCGGCGAGGGGTTGATCCACGCCAGGCCGGTCGCGTCGTACCAATCGTCGCGGCGCCAGTTCTCCGCGGGAATGACGGTCAGGTCGGCGTTGATCTTCTTCTCGGCGTTGAACACCCTGGCCAGTTCGCCGAGCGTGAGGCCATGGCGCACCGGCATCGGGAAATAGGCAATGAACTCGCGAACCGGTTCCGCAGGGTTCGGGCCTTCAATCTGCCAGCCGTTGATCGGGTTGGGGCGATCCAGCACCACGACGGCAATCTTTCGCTTCGCTGCTTCCTCCAGCACATACCCGGTGGTGGCCGGATAGGTGTAGAAACGCGACCCGATGTCGTGCAGGTCGATCACCAGCGTGTCGACGCCCGCCAGCATGGCATCGGTCGGCCGCCGCGTTTCTCCGTACAGCGAGTAAATGGTGAGTCCGGTCTTCTCGTCACGTTCTGATGGCACGTCGGCATCAAGCACGCCGCGAATCCCATGCTCGGGCGCAAACAGCGCCACCAACTGCACGCCGGGTGCGGCGGCCAGCACGTCGATGGTGGACCGGCCGTCACGGGTGACGCCGGTGTGATTGGTGACGAGGCCGACCTTCTTGCCCCTGAGCGCGGCAAACCCATCGCGGGAGAGGACGTCGATGCCGGCCAGTACGGATGCTTGGTCACGGCGGGAGGTGCCGGGGTTGGCACCAGGGTTCAGACCGGGGTTCAGCGCCGGCGACCGGGCACCACCGAGCGCGGCGGCGGCGACCGTCGCGATCCTGCTCCTCAGCACACCGACATCGCCCGTCCCATCTGGATGCAAACGGCTCGACAGGAAGATCACGTACGACTTCGACGACGGATCGATCCAGAGACTGGTGCCGGTAAACCCGGTGTGGCCGAACGACCCGATCGGAAACAGATCGCCGCGGTTCGACGAGAACGACGTGTCGATATCCCAGCCCAGGCCGCGCGTGCCGGCGCCGGCCGGCAGTCCGACCGGCGCGATCATTCGCGCCACCGTCGCCGTCGACAGCACCCGCACGCCGTCAAGCTCGCCACCGTTGATCAGCATTCGGGCAAACCGCTGCAGGTCGCGCGCGGTGCTGAACAAACCGGCGTGACCGGCGATACCGCCCATGCGGCGCGCGGTCGGGTCGTGGACGACGCCGCGCAGGGGCGGCGCCTCGGGCCGGCGGCAGGGCCAGGCATCCTGTTCCGCGCAGCGTTCAGTCGGGGCGATCCGCGGCATCAGCGCCGCCGGCGGCAGAAATCCGGTATCGCGCATCCCGAGCGGTTCGAACACCACACGGCGAAGGTAGCCGTCAAGCGACTGACCGGTAACCCGCGCCACGATATCGCCGAGCAGGAAGAAATTGATGTCGCTGTAGACAAACTGGTCGCCGGGAGCGGCCGTCGGCACCTCGTCTATCGCCAGCGCGATGGCGGCGTCGTACCCGGTCCACGGATGCAGGTCGACATCCGGCCGCAGGCCCGATACGTGCGTCAGCAAGTGGCGAACGGTAATGCCGCTCTTGCCGTAGCGCTCGAAACCCGGCACGAACGTCGACACCGGATCGTTCAGCCGCACGCGGCCCTGCTCCACCAGGGTCATCACCGCCGTGGTCGTTCCCACGACTTTCGTGAGTGACGCCAGGTCAAACACCGTGTCCAGCGTCATGGGTTCGGCGGCCGGAACCTTCGCCCGCAGGCCATACGCCTTTTCGTATGCCGTCTGGCCGTCACGTCCGACCAGCACGACCGCCCCGGGCAGGGGCGTAGTGGCAAGAGCGTCGGCCACCAGCTCGTCTATGCGGACAAAACCCGAACTTATGGGTAAAACCTGCGGTTTCTGCCCATTTCCCGATTGCCGTGCCTGCGGCTCAGCAATCGTCACCGCGGCGAGGGTCACTGCCAGTAGCGTCAAACGCATGGGGCTAATATACTTATTCGGTTGTGGTTCTTTTCCGCTTTCGCGGACCCTAGGGAGATGCAAGCGATGCGTGACATGAAGACTTTCGTTTCGGCGGCGGCACTGGTTGTGGCGTTCGTGATCTCGGCGCTCCCCGCCGCGGCGCAGACCGGCCGTTTGGGCGGCACCATCAAGGACCCACAGGGCCAACCCCTGAAGGGCGCCACCATTACCGCGGAAAACCCGGGGGCGTCGCCCTCGTCGTTCACCGCCACGACCGACGACAAGGGCCGCTACTCGATCATTGGCCTCAAGACCGGCACCTGGAAGATTACCGCCGTGGCACCGGGCTACTCGCCCTCGTCCGGCAGCGTGCCGGTCCGTTCGCTCGGCTCACCCATGCCGCCGGTGGATTTTGTGCTCGCGCCCGGCGCCGCAGGCCCGGCCGGCGCGCTCGCCGGCGTTAACACCAAGGAACTCCAGGCCGAGCTGCAAAAGGCCATGGACGCTGCCAACGGCGGCCAGTACGACGCGGCGATTGTCGCCTACGAGGCCATCCTCGCCAAGACTCCGGCGCTCACGATGATTAACGGCCAGATCGCCCAGGTGCAGCGCCTGCAGAAGAAGTTCCCGGAGGCGATTGCCTCGTACCAGAAGGTGCTGGCGGCTGACCCGAACAACGACAAGTCGAAGATCGAAATCGGCATGACCTACCTGGAAATGGGCGACTTTGCCAATGCCGAGAAGTCGTTGATGGAAGTGGCCAGTTCCACCAGCGCCAGCCGCGAGGTGTTCTACAACCTCGGCGAGGTGAAGTTCGCCAAGGCCGAGACCGACGAGGCCGTGAAGTACTACCAGCGTGCCGTCGACATGGACGCCACCTGGGCCAAGCCGCTGTTCAAGATCGGTCTGGCCAAGCTGCAGAAGGCCGATATGGCCGGCGCCCTCGAGATCATGGAAAAGGTGATCGTGGTGGATCCGAACTCGCCGGAAGCAGCCCAGGCCAAGGGCCTGATCGCGCAGTTGAAGAAGGGCTAACGCTCTTTGCGCTTTTCGGCTTCGCCGATGAGCTGATCGATATTGGGGTAAGAGGGCTCGAGCGTTCGAGCCTTCTTCCACATCTCCGCCGCGTCGGCAAAGCGTCCCTCCCGCGCCGACAACACGCCCTTCACCACCCACGGAAACGCATAGCCCGGCTCGATCGCGATCGCCTGATCGAGCGCAGCCGTGGCCGTCGCGCGGTTGCCGCGCTCGGCTTCGAGCCAGCCCTTGGCCGCCTGGTTCGAGGCCAGGTTGGGAAAGGTATCCAGGCTGAGGATGTACTCTTCCTGCGCCGTCCGCAGGGCCGCACCAGCCGTACCCGGCAGCGCGACCACACCGAAGCCCAGCAGGACTTCGGCGGCGCGGGCGCGCACGACCCTCGACTGGTCGCCCAGTCGCGCCAGGATCGGCGATAACGCGCGGTCGCGATCGCCGATCGCGCCAAGCGCCTGCAATGCGGCCGCGCGCACGACCGGCTCAGGATCGTCGGCCGCGCCAATCATCGCGTTGATAATCGCCGGCGTCACCACGGGCGCCGCCGACAGCCGGCGCACCCCGGCCGGCGGCGCTGCCGCTGCTGCGGCAAACGACGTCTGGGTCTGCGGCGAGCCGCCGCGCTGCCCGCCGTTGCCCTGTCCCTCGGCGACCAGCCGCGCGACGAACTCGGCGGCGCTCGCCCGCACCAGCAATCCCTGCGACCGGTCCACGGCCAACCCGGCCAGGCTCGGGAGCGTCGTCCCATCGCCGGACCCGGCCCGATACATCGTGTCGCCGAGCTGCACGGCCTTGCCGCGCCGCTCCTCGTCGCCCCACCACTCGTTCATCTGCCGCACCGCCCACTCGGGCGAGCGTTCGTCGTGGCAGGTCGTGCAGGCATTGGGAATGCCGAACCGCGCGGTGTTCTCGGGGACCGGTGCCTGGAAGGTGTGATCGCGCTTGCGGATCAGCAGCCGCCAGTTGACGTCGCTCATGTGGCAGTTGATGCACCGGCTGCCCTCCGACTGCGGCGCATGAAAGGTGTGCTGGCCCAGCCCGCTTCCCGTGAACGAGGCGGGCTGGTCCGCCGACGCCTTGGCGAAGGCGGACGGCCGGCTACGTGGAGCCTTCGGCACCGAGTGGCACTGCGTGCACAGCTGGTCGCCCTTGTTGCCGTCATGGATGTCGACCTTGAGCGAGGCTTCGTACTTCGACCCGTGCGAAAGATGGCAACTGGCGCACGAGATCGCACCCGCCTGGAAGCACCCGCTCATGGTGAGCGCCTGGGGGCGGTTGAAGCGGTTGGGCCGGCCGTCGGGCCAGAACTCGCCCTGGATGTCGGTGGCCGGCGCTGGTTCACTGATCAGGAACGGCAGGGCGTAGTCGGCATAGTGGTCGCCCGCCTTGAAGCCGACAAACACGTTCCGCTTGTTGCCGTGGCAGTAGGCGCAAGTGTCAAACACGCGCTTGGGGTCGGAACTGCGGGTAGAAAGGATCTTCAGCGTGTCGCTCAGTTGCCGGTTCTGGTCACTGGTGTCGTAGGCTGGCTTGAGCGCCGGGTTCTTCTCCCACAACTCCATCTGGAGGTTGTGGGCACGGCCGGGACCATGGCAGGCCTCACACCCAATCCCCATCTCGGTCCAGGCCGAGTCGAAACGCTTGGCCGTCAGGTTGTAGCCCTGCACGATGTTGGTGGCGTGGCAGTTGAAGCAGTTGCTGTTCCAGATCTGCCGGATATCGTGCGCCCCGTCTGGGATCGGGGTGATCTCCTTCCAGTCGAGCCAGCGCTTGTGCTCGACATGCCAGAAGATCGGCAACACATAGATGCGGCCATCGGGCAGCGTCGACAGGTACCCCTGGTAACGCTTGGCGCCCAACGTGTAGTCGACCGGGAACGTCTCCGGCGCCGCTGCTCCGAATCTTACGGTGACAAACGGCTTGCCGTTCCTGCGGCCGAACGTGTACGCGCGATCGTGATCAGTAAACGCCGTACCATCGCCGAAGTCACCGACGATGGTCGCATCGGCGATGGGCTTGGCCATCTTGATGTGGAGCGAGTCCTTCCACTCCGCGTGCTCGGCAGCGTGACAACGCTCGCACGAGGCGGAACCCGCATAGTCGGATTGACCCGGTTGGGCTGCGGCCTGCGTGCCACTTCCACGGGTGGCTTCCAGCGGGGTGATGGTGGGGGCCGCGCGAACCACCAGCGTGAGGGCCAGCATCACGCCGGCTGCGCACACGAGCTGGGTCCCGCGGTTCATGGCGAAACCATTCTATCCACCTTCACTCGGACCAAAAAAAAGGGACCCTCATAAGGGTCCCTGGAGCCAGCGGCCTAGTCAGCCTGGCTCAAAACTGAAAATGACTTCCTGTGGGGGACGTCAAACTTTCACCCTCCATAGAGCAAGCACCGTGCCGAAGCTTGGAGGGCCCATCAACCCGGAAATGGGCCTAAAGTCGCCGCCCCGGACAAGGGAGCGGACGCGAATCCAATGGATTGAAAAACCTGACTCCAGACGGCTGGATCACAGGGCAGAGCGGATCGCCCACAGGTCGGGAAATATCGGGCTCATCAGGGTTGAGACCAGATACTGGGCTCCGGCAGAGCCGCCGGTGCCAGCTTTGGTGCCAATGGTCCGCTGCACCATCTTGACGTGGCGATAGCGCCACTCCTGAAGGCCTTCGTCGAGGTCGACCAGCCGCTCGCACATTTCGGCCCGCATCGGATCGCGGCGATAGAGGTCAATCAACACACCCTGCAGCTCCGTCGATGACTCGACCTTCAGCGTCAGGTCGCGCGCAAGCAGTGACGAAGGCACCGGGTAGCCCTCGCGGGACAGGTAGCGGAGAAAGGCGTCCCACAGCGTGCCCTCGGTGAATCGGCGTTGCAACGCCGCCCTGGCGCGGCTGCCACCGGCAAAGCGATCGATCGCCTGCGGCGCCTTGAGCCCCAGCACGAACTCGAGCTGGCGAAATTGATCGGATTGGAAGCCACTGGCGGCGTCGAGCCGCGCGCGGAACGACTGGAACTCGATCGGTGTCATGGTCTCGAGAATGTCGAGCTGCGCCACCATCACTTTCATGATGGTGAGCACCCGCTTGAGCGAATGCTGGGCGCGAAACGGGTCGCCGGCATCGAGCACGGTGATCACATGATCCAGTTCATGCAGCACCTGCTTGAACCAGAGTTCGTAGACCTGGTGGATGACGATGAACAGCATCTCGTCATGCTCGGGCCCAATCGACCGCGGGCGCTGCAGGGCGAGCAGTTCGTCGACTGCGAGGTAGTTTCCGTAGGTCACAGCTTCGTCAGCCATGCCGACAGCTTACGGCAGTTCGAGCCGGGAGGGCACTGCTGGTCGGGAGGGCACTACTTGCCGGGAGGGCACTGCTTGTCGGGAGGGAACCGCTTGCCGGGAGGGCACTGCTTGTCGGGAGGGAACCGCTTGTCGGGAGGGCACTGCTGGTCGGGATACGAATCACACAGAATGGTTCTGCGTAATCTGCGTCATCTGCGGCCCTGGGGTCGTCTGCGTCATCTGCGTCATCTGCGGCCCTGGAGTCATCTGCGTTATCTGCGTGATAAAAAAAGGCGGGAGGCGCTGGCGTAGCGCCTTCCCGCCAAGACGACTCCCCCACAGGAGCCGAGCTCGTGCTGAGGCAGGTTGGCCGGGTGGGGCAGGTAAGGCTGGTTGGGAAGTCCCAACCCGTCCTACCCGCCCCACCAGCCCTACCCGCCCTACCAGCCCTAGAAGATGACGCGGAAACCCACGCGCATCGTGAACGGCGCGAGGATGGCCGAGGGCTTCAGGAACGCCGTGCCGGTGGACCGGGTGATGGTCTCCGACGCGTGGCTGTTGGAGATGTTGAACATGTCGAACATGCCACGGAACTTCAGGCGCGGCCCGATGTTGAAGGCGCGCTCGAAGCGGACGTCGAACACCGTGATGTTGTCTTCACGGTTCGAATCCGACGGCTCCACGTAGAAGCCGGTGCCGGTGACAAACAGCGGGATGCTCGCGCCCGAGGTCGAGATGGTCCCGGTGCGGGCGAAGTTGGTGCCCGACTGGTGACGCAGGACCGGCGAGATGCGGACGCCCAGCGGGCCGTCATACGAACCCGAGGCCTTGAAGCTCCAGGTGGTGCGGTCTTCGGCGCCAGGCTGGTTGGGGTTCTGCGGGTAGCCGTTCACGAACTGGTTCGACATCGTGAAGCTGCCGCCCATGGATGCCGACCACTTGTTGCCGTAGCGCTTGTTGAGCGACGACTCGATGGTCTTGTACCGGCCGTAGTTAGGCAGGTTCATCACGATCTGGGTGGCCGGGAAGTTGGTCGCCGCATTCGCGCTCGGCAGGCCCACCATCGGAATCACCTTGTCGTCGGACGTGCCGCGGATGCCGTCGACACCGATGTCGGTGAAGTTGAACGGCACGCCGTTGGCGGTGAAGACGTTCACCGGATAAACGCCGCGTCCGGGCTGATAGGTCGAGATCAGGTCGTCTTCAGTCTTGTAGACGAAGCCGGTGCGCAGGCCCATCGTGTCGGTCAACTGGCGCTCCACCCACACGCTGGCTTCGTGGGTGTAGGGCGCCTTGATGTTCGGGTCGACCCGGATGGCGCCTTCGAGCGACGCGCTCAGCTGCGTGCCTTCTTCGCCCGACTGCCACCGCTTGTCGCCGTTGATGTCGTTCCACTGGTAAGTGGCCGACTTGCCGGCCGTGTTCGGGTTGCCGCTGCCGCCGACGCCGGCGCCCGGGTTGTGCCAGAACAGGCCGTAGTTGGCCTTCAGGATGGTCTTGCCGTCGCCGCCGAGGTCCATCGTCATGCCGATGCGGGGCGCAACCTGGTTCCACACGTAGAACTCGGTCTGGGCGAAGGTCTTCGCTGGCACCGAGATCGGGCCGGTGGCCGCCGCCAACTGCTCCTGCTCCGGCAGCCAGCCGCGGTAGCGGTCGTAGCGGACGCCGGCGTTCACCGTGAGGCGGCCGAGCGACCAGGTGTCGTTCAGGAACAGACCGATCTGATCCAGCGCCGCGCGCGAGGTCAGGAAGTCGTGCGAGTCAAGGCTGCCGGCCTTGGTCGTGGTGGGCAGGGCAAACGTCACCTGGCTCGAGACACCGTTGACGTAGAGGTGGTCGATGTTGCCGCCCCACTGCTGCTGGTAGCCTTCCCACGACTGTTCCTTCAGCAGTTCCGCACCCATCTTGAAGGTGTGGCTGCCCTTGGCGGTGTCGAGGAAGTAGGTGCTGGCCAGGTTGTACTGCTTGCGATCCCGATCGAGCTGCCAAATCTGGTTGGCGCCCTCGACCTGGCCGCGGCCGCTGTCGCGCCACCAGAAGGTGTCGCTGCTGTTGGCGATCAGCGGGAAGTAGTAGCCGAAGTCGCCATAGCGCGCTTCGAGGTAGACCTTGTCGCTGACCGTGCTGTTCCACTCACCCTTGTAGACCCAGCTGCCCGAGTCCTGCAGATAGGTCGGGCCAGGCGAGGTATAGGTGTAGGCGGTGCTGAACATGCGGTTGGGCTGTTCCTTCTGCCCCCACTGGTAGTAGCCGACGAACTTGTTCTTCTGGTTCATCTGGTAGGTCAGCTTGGCGACCGGATTCCACAGCTTGGTGTCGAACGTCTTGTCGAAGGTCCAGTTGGGCTGGCTGAGCTGGTTCTGCTGCTGGCGGTAGGTGCCAAACACCCACAGTTTGTCGCGCTTGATCGGGCCGCCGAAGTTGATGTCGTGGTCGTAGTAGCCCAGGATCTCGTTGCTGTGCGCGCGGATCGGCGAGTTGTTGAACGCGGTCGGCGTCGTGTAGGAGTCGGGGATGTTCGAGCCCTGCAGCGAGTTGTTGTACCAATCGAGGTGGTACTCGGCCTGGAACTGGTTGCTGCCCGAGCGGGCAATGAACTGGCTCTGCACGCCGGGGTTCGGCATTTCCGCCGACTGGCCGCTGGTGCCGAGGAACGCCTCTTCAAGCGAGGCGTAGTCGAAGTAGAAGCCGGCGCCGCCGGTGCCTTCCGTGGTGTTGATGCCTTCAATCAGCACGCGCACCTGGCCGCTCATGCCGTAGGCGGTGTAGCCGGTCTGCGTGCCGGCACGGTTACCGCCGACGTCAATACGCGACATCTGCACCGAGGGCGTCACGGCGAGCAGCGCCCACATGTCGCGCCCGTTGGGGATCGACTGGAGCTGCTCCATCTTGAAGTTCTGCTGCACGCGGGTCGTGCTGGTGTCGATCACCGGCGACGCGCCGCTCACCGTCACGGTCTCCTGCAGCGTCGCGAGCGCGAGCTCGACGTTGACGTTGGCGGTGAAACCCAGGCTGATGGAAATGCCCGAGCGCTTCAGGGTGTTGAAGCCGGCCAACTCGTAGCTGACCTCGTAGGTGCCGGGAGGCACCGCCGGGAAGCGATAGTTACCGGTCTCCGAGGTGACCGCCGTCTGCGCACCAAGCGCCGACGGGCTGGTCGCCGTGACCGTCACGCCAGGGAGCACGGCACCCTGAGCGTCCGTCACGCGGCCCTGAATCGTGCCGGTGCTGCTGGCGCCGCCGCCCTGAGCAAACGCCGGGGCGCTATACGACAGCGCTACCAACAGGGCCAAAAGGCCCATAGTCCAACGCCTCATGTTTCTCCTCCTAAAACTTCAGTGGGGGGCTGGCTGAGCGCCAGGTCCCGTCGAATTACACAACCAACAACAAGACAGCCGCACCTTCGCCGGCGCGACTGTAATGACTTTCATCCCACCTAGGTAGGCATGTCAGTGACAAGAAGATACATAGGATCAGGGATAGATAGCAAATCCCGGCCTTGAACGGTCGTTCAGCAGGGCCGGCTACGGCCCGGCTTATGGCCCCTCGGTTCCGAACCAGGGCTAGTTGACGAATCGGGTGATGAGCAGGCCGGCGAAGACGGCACCGGCGCCCGCGACCTGGTTGGCCGACACCGGCTCGGCCAGCCAGATGGCGGCCACGACCATGGCCACGATAGGGGTGAGATAGCTGTAAACCGATGTTCGCGAGCCGCCGAGCTTCTTGAGGCCCGTATACCAGATGAAATACGACAGGTTGAGCGCCAGCAACGTCGACGCCAGCATCAAGCCCCAGCTCTGCAGTGAAATCGCCGACCAGTCGACAGTGGTCAGGATCGGGGTCATCGCCACCACGTAGAGCGCGCCGCCCATGGAAAAGGTCAGCCCGATTACCGTCAACGCCGAATGGCGGCGCAGGATGGGCTGCGAGGCCACCGAATAGGTGGCCCAGCAGAGCACACCGCCCATCATGAGCGCGTCGCCCAGCAGCGTCTCCGCCGACAACTCGGCGCCCTGGCCGACAATCAGGTACAGGCCCGCCAGGGCCAGGAACACGCCAACCCAGCGCACCGGCTTGATTCGCTCATGGCCGGCCATGGCCGACATCAGCGAGATCACGATCGGCGAGATGCCGACAATCAGCGAACCATTGGCCACACTGGTGCGGCGGACGCCGCCAACGAAACAGAGCTGGTAGAGAAACGTGCCCACCGCGCCCAGAAACACCAACTGGATCCAATCCGTCCGCGTGAGCGGGGCCTGCTGTTGCTTGCTGTCGCGATTCCACCAGATTGCCCCGAGGAACACGGCGCTGCCAATCAACAGCCGCATCGCGTTGAAGGGAATCTCGGGGAAGTCGCGCAGTGCCACCTTGACGACCGAGAAGTTGCTGCCCCAGATGAGGACCATCACGAGCAGGGCGCCGTCGAGAAGGGTGAACGCCACGGTTAGTTGAAAGTTGAAAGTTGAAAGTTGGGAGTTTCAGTTGCAGTTGCAGTTGCAGTTGCAGTCTCAGTTGCAGTTTCAGTTGCAGTTCTCAGTTTGCCGCAAAAAAGAAACGGGGGCGAAGCCATCCGGCCCGCCCCCGTAACCGCAACTGAAACTGAAAACTGAAACTTTCAAGTTTCAACTTTCAACCTTCAACTGACCGGGTCTCTATCCACCAAATGGCTTCAGGAAGAACAGAATCAGCGAGATGAGCAGCACATAGATGACCAGCGACTCGATCAGCACGAGACCGAGAATCAGCGAACCGCGGATCTCGCCGGCGGCGCCGGGGTTGCGCGCAATCGCCTCAGCGGCAGAGGCCACAGCCTTGCCCTGGCCGAGCGCGGCGCCGAACGCGGCGATGGCCAGCGCGAAGCCGGCGGTGATGATCGACCACTGGACCAGCCCCGAATTGGCCGCATCTGCGGCAGCTTCCTGGGCATAGACCGGTGAGGCCAGACCGAGGACCACGAACCCGAACGTCAACGACAGCAACAACCGACTTGTTCTCACGGAAAACGCCTCCATCTCAGACTTCTCACCGCTTCGACCGCCACGGCGACGCCAAGCGACGTCACACCCACCAGCATGGCCACCGGATCAAACTGCAAACGCACCATCATACCGTAGGCGGCGACAGCCAGCATAGCATGCCTTGTGAAAAACTTCACTAAGTGGAAACCCGCCGGTTTCCCAGCCGTTTCGCCCCCGGATCGAAGCCCGGCCAGCGCATCCACCGTCCCGGCAATCGCCCAATACGACAGCCCCATCAACGCGCCGCCGCCAAGTACGCCCAGCCCGACCGCCACACTGCGAAACCCGACCGCCCCGGCCAGCGCCAGCAGCGCACAGATTAGTGCGGTGTCTCGGGTAATGCGCTCGATCACGACTTGCGGTTCGCCAACTGCATGACGCGGTAGACATTCAGAATGCCGGCCGCCAAACCCACAAAGAAACCCAGGAACGACAGCCACGGTTTGGTCCCCAACAGATTGTCGAGCCACAACCCGCCGCCAAACCCAATCACCAGCGCGAACACAAACGACATCCCAATCGTGCTGAGCTGCCCGATGAGCTGCCAGGTGGTTGGTGAAGTTGGCGCCATTGACCCCAGTCTACGGCCAAACCTCGATATACTGGCCCTAGCTGCCCGATGCGCCTCGGCCAGAGTTTGGTGAGGAACATGAGTCGACATCCGATCGTTCGTCTCGTCGCTGGCGGCGCTGCTGCCCTGCTCTTTTCGATCGTCCTCGTCGCGCAATCCGCGGAGCGCGTGCTGTACGTCAGCGTGTGGGACGAGGCCACCCGGGCGCCCATCACGGGGCTCGGCCCCGACGCCTTCAACGTGCGTGAAGACGGCGCCAGGCGAGAGGTGCTGCGCGTGACGCCAGCCACCACGCCGATGTCGGTGGCCATCCTCGTTGACAACACCCAAGGCGCAACCCCGGCCATTGCCGACCTGCGCAAGGCGTTGACGGCATTCGTCAAGTCCCTCGATGGCATCGGCCCGGTCGCCCTGGTGGGCGTGGCCGACCGCCCCACCATCCTGCGCGACTACACGACCGACCAGAAGCAGCTGCTCGACGGCGTCGGCCGCGTCTTTGCCCAACCCGGCTCAGGCGCCACGCTGCTCGACGCCATCGTTGAAGTCAGCCAGGGCCTGGGCAAGCGCGAGACCGACCGCGCGGCCATTGTGATCGTCACGACCGAGAACCGTGAGTTCAGCACCCGTCACTACCGCGACGTGCTCGAAGCGCTCGCCAAAGGCGGCGCCATGATGCACGCCATCGTCCTGACCGGGCCTGGCGGCACGCAGTTGAACGACGAGGCACGCAACCGCGCATCGGTACTCGACCTGGGCCCGACGGCCAGTGGCGGCACGCGGGTTGACGTGCTCACCAGCCAGGCCTTTGAGGTCAAGTTGCAGGAGCTGGCGGCGCTGCTCAAGAGCCAGCACCGGGTGGTCTACTCGCGGCCCGAGACACTGATCCCGCCTGAGACCACCGAGGTGACCTCGACCAAGCCGGGCCAGGCTGCCAGCGGCGCGCCGGCGCGAGGGCAGGCCGGCAGGAAGTGATGCGGCTCGCCGTCGTTACCGGACTGGTCGCGGCTGTGGCGCTGTTGGGTAGTGCCCCGGGCCCGTTGCGCCTGTCGGCATCCGTCGCGGCTCGTGCAGAAGCAGGCGCGCTTGGGCACGCCTTCGACGGAGTGGACCGCAGCCACCAAGCCGGGCAGGCGGCCACCGGCGCGCCGGCGGAGCAGGACAAGAATCAGGTCTTCCGTGCCAGCGTCGAAATGGTGTCGCTGAACGTGACCGTGGTCGACAGCCAGGGCCGCTATATCACCGACCTCGGGCAAGACGACTTTGCGGTGTTCGAAGACGGCGCCAAGCAGGAGCTGACCTACTTCAACCGCTCCAGTCTGCCGATCGCCCTGTCGCTGCTGATCGATTCAAGCGCCAGCATGGAGCAGCGCATGGAGCACACCCAGGAGGCCGCGGTGGGCTTCGCGCGCAAGATCCGGCCGCAGGACCTGGCGCAGGTGGTCGACTTCGATAATCGCGTCGAGATTCGCCAGGCGTTCACGAACAACATCGCCGACCTCGAACGGGCCATCCACAGCACGTCGCCGGGCGGTTCCACCGCCCTGCACAACGCAATTTATATCTCGCTGAAGGAGCTGGCCAAGGTCAAGGCCACCAATCCCGAGGAGATTCGTCGCCAGGCAATCGTGGTGCTCTCCGACGGCGAAGACACCTCAAGCCTCGTCAGCTTTGAGGAAGTGCTGGAACTGGCGAAACGATCCGAGACGGCGATCTACACCATCGGTTTGCAGCCGCGCGAGACCAGTGCGCTGCGCGGCTTCCGCGAGGCCGAGTTCGTGTTGCGTCAGCTGGCCCAGGAAACCGGCGGGCGCGCGTTTCTGGCGCCACGTGTTGAGGTGCTCAAGGACGTCTACGGCCAGATTGCCGACGAACTGTCGAGCCAGTACTCGATGGGCTACTCCTCGCGCAATCCGCGTCGTGACGGCGCCTTCCGCCGCGTCGTGGTGCAGGTTGACCGGGCCAACGTCACGGCCCGGACCAAGCGCGGCTATTACGGCCCCACTTCTCGATAGTCCGGGGTCTTGGGTCCTGAGGCCAGGGGCTCAAGCCTGTTAGTATTCCCCCGTGCGTGCCATCGTCTATCTGATTGGCGCCGGCCCCGGCGCCCCCGACTTAATCACCCTGCGTGGCTATCGCTGTCTGCAGCAGGCGGAGGTCGTGATTTACGACCATCGCGTTCACGCCGACGTGCTGCAATATGCGCCGGCGCAGGCCGAGCGCATCGACGTTGGCGGCGGCTCGGGTGACGCCAGCGCGCAGGACGCCATTTGTTTCCTGATCGCCGAGAAGGCGCGCGAGGGCAAGATCGTGGCGCGGCTCAAGCGCGGTGATCCATTCCTGTTCGATCACGGCGGCGAAGAGGCGCTGTTTCTTCACGAACAGGGCATCCCGTTTGAGCTGGTGCCCGGCGTGCCGACAGCGATTGGCGCCACCGCCTACGCCGGCATTCCGATTACCTACCCGGGTGGCGGCGACACGGTAACCCTGGTCCGCGGCTTCGAAGACGATGGCCGCGAACGCACGCGGCTTAACTGGGACCATCTGGCCGGGCTGGGCGGCACCATCGCCTGCTTTGCCGGGCCGCGCCAGTTGCCCAGGATGATCGAAGCGCTGATTGCGCACGGCCGCCCGGCCGATGAATCGGCCGCCGTGATCGTGAACGGCACGCTCCCGTCGCAACGCACCATGACCGGCACACTCGCGGAGCTGGCCGAGTCAGTGGCCGAGCAGCCGGTGGGCGCTGCCCTCCTGATCGTGGGCCGGGTCGTCAACTTTCGCGAACACCTGCGATGGTTCGATTCGCGGGCGCTGTTCGGACGCCGGGCCCTGGTGATGCATTCCAAGGAGCAGCCTGACGACATCGCGACCCTGCTCGAGCACCGCGGTGCCGAGGTCAAGGTCGACACCGATGCCGGCCTCGACGTCTACCGGCTGCTGCTCGATCGCAAGGTTGATGTGGTGACGTTCACCAGCGCCTCGGCGGTGCTGGGGTTCCTGGCCAGCGTGGGCGCCGACCAGGCGTCGGACTTGCTGGCACACACGGCGGTCGCCACCCTGGGCCCGGCCGCGGCCGACGCCATCACCCGCGCCAACCTCACACCGGCGATTCACCTGGACAACGGCTCACTCCCGGCGTTCGCCGAAGCGATTGCCGGGCACTTCACCCCGGCACCCTAGGCACCCGTACGCACCTTGGGCCCGCCTGCGCTCGGCCGCGAACCCGCGAGCTCCGGCGAGGTCTCGCCGAAGCGGCCTGCGGCCGCGTAGGCGGGCACCCTCGTTCCTAGCGCCACGGCATGAGGTTTTCGATCCACGTGATGCGCGTGAGGTCGTTGTAGATCACCGTCACCATCAGCGTCATCAGCAGGACGAAACCGACAAACAGCATCTTCTCCTTCACCTGCAGGCTGAAGTCGCGGCGCGAAATCGTCTCGATGCCCATGATGAAGATGTGGCCGCCGTCGAGAATCGGGATCGGCAACAGGTTCAGCAGGCCGAGATTGAGGCTGATGCCGGCCATCAGGCCGAGCAGCGCAATCCAGCCGGCCTGCGCTGATTCTCCCGACAGTTGCGCGATGCCGACCGGCCCCATCAACTGCTTGGGCGACGCCTCGCCGGTGACCAGGTCGCGCAAGGTCGCCAGAATTTGCCCCGACATCTCCCAGTTGCGCTGGAAGCTCATGCCGATGGCCTCGAGCGGTGTTGGCGTGAACGGCCGCGTCGCCTCGAGCATGAACATCCCGATGCGGGGGGTATCGCCTTCCATCCGCGGCGTCACCGAGATGGTCTGGTCGATGCCGTCGCGCCGGATCAGGAAGTCGACCGGCTCACCGCCCTTCTTGGTAATCGCCTCCACCACCATCGAGCGAAACACCATGCGCTGGCCGCCAACCGCGAGGATGACGTCCCCGGCCTTGAAACCCGCGCTCTCCGACGGTGAACCCGGCTGGAGCGACTGCACGCTGGGGTAGACGTCGGGCAGCACGCCGATGGTCCCCACTTCAAACCGCGCGTTGCCGCGGGTCCGCAGTTCGGTGAGGTCGGGGCGAATCTTGAACCGCTCCTCGCGGCCGTCGCGCAGCACGACCACGTCGACTTCGCGCTCCGGGCGCGCGGCCACGGCCATGTCGAGGTGTTCCCAGGTGCGAATATCGGCGGTCCCCAGCTTGACGATCACGTCGCCGGGTCGAATGCCGGCGGCCTCGGCCGGCGATGCCGGCTGCACCGCGCCGACCGTGGCCGGACGGTCCAGGTAGGCGAGGACGTCGGCGCCCTGCATCAGGACCACGGCCAGCAGCACCACGGCCAGCAGCAGGTTCATGGCCGGACCGGCAATCAGGATCTGGAATCGCTGCCACTTCGACTTCGACAGGAACTCATCGTCGGCGCCGGTCTTCGGGTCGTCCGGATTCTCGCCGGCCATCTTCACGTAGCCGCCAAGCGGAATGATGCTGATGCAGTACTCGGTATCGCCCCGCTGCATCTTGAGAATCTTCGGGCCGAAGCCCAGGGAGAACGTCAGCACCTTCACGCCGTTGTAGCGGGCCAGCAGGAAGTGCCCCAACTCGTGAATGAAGACAAGAACGCCGAGGACGAACAGGAAAGCCAATAGCGTGGTCATTGCAAACTCGATTCTAACTCCCGGGCCGATTCGGCGGCATGCTGCCGGGCCCAGGCATCAACCCGCCGGACCTCGGTCAGCGTCGCCGCTGCCTCCGGGGTGTGGGCATCCATCGCCTGTTCGATCACCAGGGGAATGCTGGTGAAGGCCAGGCGGCCCTCCAAGAAAGACGACACGGCCACTTCGTTGGCCGCATTCAAGACGATGGGCAGGCTGCGTTCCGCCTCGAGCGCACGGTAAGCCAGGCGCAGGCATGGGAAGTCGTCCCAGGCCGGCTCATGGAACTCGAGGGCGCCCATTTTGGTGAGGTCGAGCAACGGCACCGGCGCATCCCAACGGTCGGGGTAGGCGAACGCGTACTGGATGGGCAGCCGCATGTCGGTCATTCCCATCTGCGCGATGATCGATCCGTCCCTCAACTCCACCATCGAGTGCACGATCGACTGCGGATGCACGACCACCGCGATCTGGGCCGCCGCGGCGCCGAACAGCCAGTGCGCCTCGATCACCTCGAGGCCCTTGTTCATGAGGGTGGCCGAGTCGATGGTGATCTTCGGCCCCATCTGCCAGGTCGGGTGCTTCAGGGCGTCGGCGGCCGTCACCGTCGCCAGCGCCTCGCGCGAGCGGCCACGGAATGGACCGCCGGACGCGGTCAGGATCAGGCGGCGCCACTCGCCATCGGCGCGGCCATGCAGGCACTGGTGGATGGCGTTGTGCTCGCTGTCCACGGGCAACACGGCGACGCCCTTGCGGCGCGCGGCATCCATCACGATGCCGCCGGCCATCACCAGCACTTCCTTGTTGGCGAGCGCGATGGTCTTGCCGGCTTCAATCGCCGCCAGCACGGCGTCAAGCGCCGCCGTGCCAGACGAAGCGCACAGCACGACATCCACGTCAGGATGCGTCGCCAGTTCGATCAGGCCGTCGTTGCCGACGCCGCAGATCTCGGCCGGCGATCCGCCCAGCGCGGCGCGCAGCTTGTCCATGGCTTCGCCGGTGGCCATGCCGACGGCGCGCGGCCGGAACTCGAGCACCTGCTTGGCCATGGCTGCCACGTTGGTCGCCGCGGCAAGCGCCACCACTTCAATGCGATCGGCATGCGTCCGCGCCACGTCGAGTGCGCTCGTGCCGATCGATCCCGTTGAGCCGAGTATCGCGATGCGCGTCATGGC
>JAKFYH010000059.1 GCA_021730945.1 Acidobacteriota bacterium
AGCTATAAGACGCTGGCTCGACGTGCAGCAAACCAGCCTCGCGTCGCGCTTCCGGTGGTACGAGAACAGCGCCGGACGCGTTAATTCCAGCACTCTGCAGTGGCAGGCGCAACTGCGTGGCCGCTTCCTGTTCGACGCCGCCGGACGCTACAACGTCACCGCGCTGGCGTCGACCGGCTCGACGTTCCCGTCCAGTTGGAACAACACCGGCGTCGGCCTTGGCAAGGTGGCGCATCCCTTCAACGTCAAGCAACTGTTCCTGGTCGCCGAACCGGTAAAGGGCCTCGAGTTCCAGGCTGGTGGCCTGTTCCTCAACCGCGGCGAGATGGCCGAGCACATCACCTACGACAGCGACACCTACATTGTCGGTGAGCGGGTGACGGTGCGGCCGGCGAAGGGGCCGATTACCCAGATTGCCGTCACTGCCGCGTACTTTGGCGATTTTCGCGAGGTCAACGTCTTCAAGCGCCTTGATGGGATGAAAGAGTTCAACTACGGCCAGGCCCTGGTGGCGTTCAAGGTCGGGCCGCGCGCGGCGGCATCGGTCGACTACACCCGCGAGGCCGGTCGCGACATTCTGCGGCAGGGCCTCAACATCCGCATGCCGGCGTCTATGAAGACGCTGACGCTGGTGAAGCTCGAGGCCTACGAGCGCGTCTCGGGCGACACTGCCGCCGGTTTCAATGCCTCCGTTGATTTGAAGTTAAAGAAGCTGCAAGTCACCGCCGGCGTCATGTCGGTGGACAAGGACTATGCCCCCGTCGGCGGTCCCTACAACGGCGATCGCTACGAAACCGGCAAGCGGTGGTACTCGATTGGCGCCTATCCGCTGACCTCGGACCTGTCGATCGGCTGGTTCCAGGGCGAGGCCTTCAATAACGACTTCCCGGTGAACCTGCAGCACCGCTTCGATATCCTGCTCACGTTCAACCCGACCGCCCGGCTCAAGCGCGCCGGAGTGTTTTAACCAGCACGAACACGATCATCGAGGTGGCCAGTGCCGGCAGGGTCGCGCCGATCGGCGCGGCCAGCTGGTAGACGGCGAAGCCGGCGAGCCAGGCAATGACGCCGGCGGCATTGAAGGCGGGCATCCGCTCGCTCTGGTAGATCGCCACTACATCCACCTTCGCGCGCAGCACCACGAAGTGCGCGAGGAAGATGCCGCCGACCGGCACCAGCACCGAGCCCAACAGCACCATCAGGTCGGCGAAACCGGTCAGCCACGCTGACGAGATCAGGCCAAGGGCCGTGCCGATCACGCCGATCACCCACACCGAGCCGGTGCCGGTCGAGCGCGGCGACAGCGTGCGCCACGCCAGCGACGACAGGTAGATGTTCACGAAATTGGTCGTGACGGTGGCGAGCACCACCAGCAGGGCTGCCCACCACCCCACGCCCGCGGCCGCCAGCATGGTGCCCGGATCGTCGCTGCCGGCAATGCGGGCCAGGCTCCAGCCGACTGGCATCAGCCACAAGGCGGGCAGCGCGAGTCCGGCAAACACCGCGGTGGCGCCGGCCCGTGCCGAGCGCGTGTAGCGCGAGTAGTCGGCAAACATCAGGAGCCACGACACCTGGTAGCCGATCACGACGTCAATGCCCCACAGCAACGGCGGCGGTGGCTCGCCGGCAGGAGCCACGGCTGCGGGCGGCAGTCCGCCTACGCCCAGGGGCTGCGGCGCGACAAGCGTGAACGCTGCCCACGTCAGCATCGAGCCGGCAATCACCATGAAGGGCACGGCAATGCGATCGGCATAGCCAACCGCCCGCGGACCACGGGCCACGATCGCCGTGGCCACGAGGCCCAGGCCTGCCGCCCACAACCGCGCCGACGCCTCGCCGCCGAGCAGGTGCGCGCACACCGACGCGGCAATCGTGTTGTTCACCGCAATCCACGCGAAGTTGGTCAGGTAGAGCAGTCCCGACACGAGCTGGGCGCCGCGAAAGCCCAGCGGCGCTCGCGCCGCAATCATCGACGGCACGCCGAAGCGCGAACCCACCGGTGCCAGCAGTGCCACCAGCAGCGCGCCGAAGACCGCGCCGCCCAGCACCAGCCCGGTGGCATCGCTGCTGCCGTAGCGGGAACCGAGCACGGCACCGGTCTGTAGCGTGGTGGCGACAATGTTGGCGGCGGCGAAGATCAGGAACAGGTCGAAGGCCGGCTGCGTTCGCTGCGACTCGGGAATGGGCGAGAGGTCAGCGGCGTCCATGTCGTCGAGGGCAGTATAGAGCTGGATCACCAGACGACGTGAGATCTGGTCCTACCGGTTCAAGGCACCCGACAAGCGACGTCCGGTCCTCGTCCTGAGCCGGCCCGAGGTCATCCCGCTTCTGCACACGGTGATGGTGGCGCCGGTGACCGCGACCCGCCGCGGGGCTCCCGGCGAAGTGAACGTTGGCATCGACGAAGGCTTGAAACACGAGTCGGCCGTCAACCTCGATCATGTCCAGACCGTCGAGCAGGATCGCCTGGTGGGCTTTGTGGGCACACTCAGTCCCGTCAAGATGCAGCACGTCTCTCGGGCGCTCGCCGTCGCGACGGGGTGTGCGTAGGTCGCCCCGGCGCAAGGACCATGTCGACGTCATCGAGATGATCAAGGGCGGCATCGACACGACGCATTGTCGTGCGTATCTGGCGGCGCACGCGCCGGCTTTGGTCGATGCCTTTGACGAGTGCGTCGGCAGGGCCGAGGCCGAAGAGGAGTGACCGCGCGGGTTCTGCGGGGCGCCAGTCCGGCTGACCCTGATTTCCGGTGCAACAGCGGAATCAATTCTCTGTTAGGCTCCCCCGAAGTTTGTTCTTTGTACTGCCACTTGGGAGGGGAACCCATGACTAGGAGTTTGTCTCTATTTGTCGCTACGGCAGCCATCCTGCTGTTCGCAGCTTTGCCGGCCTCAGCGCAGTCGACGACCGGCACGATCACCGGACGCGCGCTCGACACGAGCGGGGGCATTCTGCCCGGCGTCGACGTGTCCATCGAGAGTCCAGCCATGATCGGCGGGCCTCGCCAGGCGGTAACCGATGCACTGGGCAGCTACCGTTTTGGTCAGCTCCCACCGGGCACCTACCAGGTCAAGTTCCAGCTCACCAGCTTTCGCGTCTTGTCGGTCGAGGGCATCGTCGTCAACGCCGGCGCCACCGCCACGGTGAACGGACCGCTGCAGCTCGATACCCTGGCCGAGTCGATCACCGTCACCAGTTCCACGCCCACCATTGACCTGCAGTCGACCACGGTCGGCGTCAACTGGACGGAGGAGCAGATGGAGAACCTGCCGTACGGCCGCGGCATTCGCGGTCTGGCCCGCCTGGTGCCGGGCCTGTCGCCCACCCAGTTCGACGTCGGCGGCAACACCGTGGGCGGCTCCACCACCACCGGTGCCCGCTCGTACGGCCGCACCGGCGGCGAGCTGATCAAGTTCGACGGCGTGGTGTGGGACCAGTTCTTCGGCGACTACAACACCTACGATCAGGTGTCGGTGTCGGGCGCGGCCAAGGGGGCAGAGTCACAGAGTCCCGGCGCCACCCTTAGTTTCGTGGTCAAGTCGGGCAGCAACAAGTTCAGCGGCGCCTACCTGCTGGCGTGGCAGGATGGCGCATTCCAGGGCAACAACGTCACCGATTCGCTGCGCCAGCAGGGCTTCAATCCTGGCAACAACAAGTTCACCCGCTACAACGATGTCAGTCTCGACCTTGGCGGGCCGATTCTGCGCGACAAGCTGTGGTTTTATGCCGCCTATGGCTACAACTACTCGGGGCTGCTGATTCCCGGCTTCGTGTCGGTCAAGGACAACCAGCAGGTCGAGTACTTCACCCGTCTCGACAACCCGACGTTGAAGCTGACCTACCAGCTCTCGAAGAACAACAAGCTGGAACTGACCGAGCAGATCAACCGCAAGTGGCAGCCCTATCGCAATGCCAGCGCGTTTCTGCCGCTCGAGGCCACCCAGAACCAGGTGGCATGGACCCAGATCGGCCCGGCCCTGAAGTTCACGCGCATCATGAGCCAGAGCATGACGCTCGATGCCAGCTTCAACCGCTCCGGCTACTGGTGGCCCGACTACGCCTGGACCGACGATGTGCGCCGCACCGACCTGACCACCACGCACACCCGTGGCGCGTTTCTCGAAGTGAAGCGTGAGCCGGTGCGTTGGGGCTGGAACGGCACCTGGTCCTGGTATCGCACCATCGGCAAGATGAACCACGAAATCAAGTCGGGTGTGCTCGGCTACCACAGCACCAACTATGTGGAGAACTACGGCTACCCGAACCAGCAGCTCTACCGCTACCGCAGCCTGCCGGGCGACACCGAATTCTTCCAGCGTCCAGACTCGGTACAGGTGTTCGAGTATCCCAACAACACCAATGCCGGCATCCGCTACAACTCGTGGTACGCCAACGACAGCGTGAACCTGACGCCGCAGTTGACCCTGAACGCCGGCGTGCGGTTCGATCGCTATTCGTCGTGGCTGCCCGAGCAGGGCAACCCCGGCACCGGCCCCTTCGCCACCGCCCGGATCTATCCCGAGAACAAGGGCTTCCCGACCTACAGTGCCTGGTCGCCGCGCCTCTCGGTGGTTTACGACGTGACCGGTTCGGGCCGCGTGGCGCTCAAGGCCAGCTACGGCCGCTATGCCGCCAACGGTTCCGGCGTCAACGCCGCGGCCGGTCCGGTGGCCAGCTCGGTCAATCCGGCCGCGACACTGGTCTCGACCTACACGCGCTGGGACGGCAGCATTCCCTACACGCCGATTGCCGCCAACCTGACCAGCGTCACCGGCCAGAGCCGCGACAGCCGTCTCGATCCCTCGCTCAAGGGCGAATACCTCGATGAGTACACGGGTGGCGTCGACCTGGGCCTGGGCCGCGACATGTCGGTGCGCTTCAACGTCGTGCGCAAGGGCGACTACCGGGGCAGCAAGGAACTGAACGTGGCATTGCCGTTCGAAGCCTTCACCGACATGGTGACCGGCGTCGACCCGGGACGCGACAATGTTGCCGGCACGGCCGACGACGGCGTCGTACAGGTGTGGTCGGTGCCGCGAACCTATCCGCGCTTCGGCCAGGTGGAGTCGCTGTTCACCAACGCCGCCGACGGCGAAGGCGACGATCGCTACACCGCCTTCGAGACCACGTTCAGCAAGAGCCACACCAACGGCTGGTCGGTGCTGGCCTCGTATCAGATCGATAAGCGCGACGTGAAGAACATTGCGCCGCGCAACCCCAACGAAGCCAAGTACAACTGGGAACTGCCGGAAACCTACCAGGGCGTGCGCCTGAGCGGCACGGTCAACCTGCCATGGAAGATGCTGGTCTCGTCCACCTTCACTGCCCAGCAGGGCGCCTACTTCGACCGCATCGTCCAGGTGCGCGATGCCCTCAACACGCTGGTCAATGTCACGGTCGAAGGGCAGGCTGGCCGCTACGATTGGGTCAAGTTGTCCGACCTGCGCCTGTCGAAGACGGTCTCAATCCGTCAGGGCCACTCGTTTGAGGCGATGATTGATGCCTTCAATCTCTTCAATTCGAGTGTCGTACTGCGCCGGGTGACCACCAACGGTCCCAACTTCAACAAGCCCCTGTCGACCGGCGGCATCGACGCCGCCTCGGCCAACCCGATTCCCGCCGCGCGCGTGTTCCGCGTCAGCGGCCGCTACCGCTTCTAAGGCCACAGATGACGCAGATGACACAGATGACACAGATGACGCAGATGACGCAGGGGCCGCTGAACGGGAGTTGCTACATGAGACGACTAATGCTTGCCCTGGCCTTCACGCTGGCGGCCCACGTGCCGGCGTTTGCCACCTGGTCGGTGATCGCCGTCAACGCCACCACCGGCCAGGTGATCATTGCCTCGGCCACCTGCGTGCGCCAGCAGGGCTTTCCCCAACGCAAGCCCACGCCGTCGCGCGACCTGATGGAACTGCAGGCCGTGATCGTGCCCGGCGTCGGCGTCGCCGCCTGCCAGGCCGGCGCCGACAACACCCGCGAGAACCAGATGCTGGTCTATGCGGAACTACGCAAGGGCACGCCGCCCACCAAGATCCTCGACCTGCTGAGGCAGCACGAGGCGGCGCGTAAGCCCGACAACCAGATGGAGCGCCGTCAGTTCGGCATCCTGGCCATTCCCGACGGCAAGCAGATCACCGCGCAGAACAACCGCTTGGGGTTCAACGGCGCCAGTAACTCGGTGTCGTCGCTCTACTTCGGCGGCCGGGTCGGCGATATCCACTACCAGGTGCAGGGCAACACGCTGCTCGGCGACGCGGTGATGCACCAGGCCGCGCTGGCCTTCACCCGCGCGTCGGGGACGATGGCCGACCGGGTGATGGCGGCCATGGAGGCGGCCGACGCCAATGGCGGCGATCATCGCTGCAACTGCGGTGTCAGTGTGATCGACTTCGTGCCGTGCGACAACAAGACCTCGCACGTCGCCTACATCGCGATTGCCGAGAAGGGCGATGCGCTCGGCGTCACGCACAACGACGGCCAATACGCCGTCTACCTGAGCGTGACCGACGACAACACCGTCAAGGGCGAGAGCGGCAATCCCGTGAAGACGCTGCGCCAGCGCTACGACGCGTGGAAGAAGGCCGGCTCGCGCCGGACCGGACCGATGCCGCCGTCGCTCTATAAGGGCACGCAGTAACCCTCAAGCCGCCCGCCCGTCGCCGACGGGCGGGCGGTATACTGCGCGTCATGCGCGCGTTCATCGTCTCTGCTGTCCTGGTCGCATCGGTCGCAACCGCCGCGGGCCAGACCCCGCTGCCCGCCTTCGTGCTCCAGCCCGATCGCGTGTTCGACGGCGAGACCATGCACCCGGGGTGGGTGGTCGTGGTCCGCGGCGACCGCATCATCGCCGCCGGGCCGCCGGCCACCACCAACGCGCCGGGCGGGGCCCGGGCCATCGCGCTGCCGGGCACCACGCTGATGCCCGGGTTGATCGAGGGGCACTCGCACCTGTTGCTGCATCCCTACAACGAAACCTCCTGGAACGACCAGGTCTTGCGCGAGCCGCTGGCGATGCGGGTGGCGCGCGGCGTCAATCATGCGCTGGCGACCTTGATGGCGGGCGTGACCACCGTGCGCGACCTCGGTAGCGAGGGCGCGGGTTACGCCGACGTCGGCCTGCGCCAGGCCATCAACGAAGGCGTCGTGCCCGGTCCGCGCATGCTGGTGGCCGGTCCGGCCATGGTGGTGACCGGCAGCTACGCGCCGAAAGGATTCGCGCCGGAAGTGGCCGTGCCACAGGGCGCCGAAGAGGCCGACGGGCTCGACGGCGTCGTCCGCGTGGCGCGCAGCCAGATTGCCCGCGGCGTCGACTTCATCAAGATCTACGCCGACTACCGCTGGGGGCCGAACGGCGAGGCGCGGCCGGGTTTTACGCTGGGCGAGATCGAGCGCATTGTCGAGGCCGCCAACAGCAGCGGCCGCCCGGTGGTGGCGCACGCGTCGACGCCGGAAGGGATGCGGCGCGCGATCATGGGCGGCGTCGAGACCATCGAACATGGCGACGAAGGCACGCCGGAGATCTGGAAGCTGATGGTCGAGAAGAATGTCGCCTATTGCCCGACGATTGCCGCCGGCGATGCCACCTCGCAGTATGGCGGGTGGAAAAAGGGTGTCGACCCGGAACCGGCCCGCATCGCGCGCAAGCGCGAGACCTACAAGGCGGCGCTGGCCGCCGGCGTCAAGATGTGCTTTGGCGGCGACGTCGGCGTGTATGCCCACGGCGACAACGTCCGCGAGCTGGAGTTGATGGTGGAGTGGGGCATGACCCCCGCCGCGGCTCTGGTGGCGGCCACCTCCGGCAACGCCTCCTACTTCCGGCAGGCCGATCGCATTGGCCGGGTGAAGGCGGGCTTGTTCGCGGACTTGATCGCGGTGAGCGGCGACCCGGCCGCAGATGTTCGCGCGCTGCGCCGCGTCACCTTTGTCATGAAGAGCGGCAAGGTGTATCGGGAGTGATTGCCTGCCGGGAGGGCACAGCTTGTCGGGAGGGCAATCCTTGTCGGGAGGGCAACTCTTGTCGGGAAAGAATATGAAAAACATTGTCATCGCGCTGTTGTTGGCAAGTGCGTCGCTATCGGCGCAGACCCAGGGGCCCGAGAAGGGCACCCTGGTGATCGTCGGCGGGAACATGCAGGACCCGGCCATTCTGAAGCGCTTCATCGACCTGGCCGGCGGGCCTGACGCGCCGATCGTGATTGTGCCGACGGCAGGGGAGGCGGATGACTACGATCAGTACTACTCGGGCCTGAAGCAGTGGCGCGAGAACGGTGCGACCAACCTGACGGTGGTGCACACGCGCGACCGCAAGGTGGCCGACACCGAGGCGTTCGTCAAGCCGATTCGCGGCGCGCGCGGCGTGTTCTTCGCTGGTGGCCGGCAATGGCGGCTGGCCGATTCCTACCTGGGCACCTTGACGCACAAGGCCCTGGCGGACGTGCTCGGGCGCGGCGGGGTGATTGGCGGCTCGTCGGCCGGCGCCTCGATCCTGACCTCGTTCATGGTGCGTGGCGACACCAAAAGCAACGAGAAGATGATTGGCGACCACACGGTCGGATTGGGTTTTCTCAAGAATGCCGCCGTCGACCAGCACCTGCTGCGCCGCAACCGCCAGTTCGACATGCTGGAAGTGATCGACAAGCACCCGGAACTGCTTGGGATTGGGCTCGACGAGGACACTGCCATCGTCGTCACCGGCGATCAGTTCGACGTGATCGGCCGCAGCTACGCGGTGATCTATAGCCAAACACCGGTGGCCGGGTCCAGCGGGCGGTTCTTCTTCATGGGCGCCGGCGATCGCTTCGACATGAAGACGCGCAAGGCGACCCGGCAGGCCACCGAGCGGCGTCCGCTCGAGGGTGTCCGGCCGCCGGGCCGGTAGGCCAGCCGCAGATTGGACGCAGGTAGGACAGCCGCAGATTCAATGCGGAGCTGACAGCCGCAGATTGGACACAGTTTCGACAGCGGAAGTGGGCCACAGATTACACAGATGACGCAGACTCACAGATGACGCAGATGACGCAGATTGAACGGACGCAAGGAGCGCGGGCATGAGAGCGGCAGCGGTGCTGGTGATTGGCGTGTTGGCGGTGGGTGGTACGGTATCGGCGGCCGCGACCAGCGTGCTGTTCATTGGCAACAGCTTTCTGTTTGGGTCGGGATCGGCGGTCCGGTTCTACCGGGCCGGCACGGTCACCGACTTGAATGGCGACGGGGTCGGCGGTGTGCCGGCGTTGTTCAAGTCGTTCACCGACCAGGCTGGGCTCGACTACGAGGTCTCGCTCGAAACCCGCAGTGGCAGCGGCCTCGACTTCCACCTGGCCAACAAGCTCGATCTGATCAACAGGCGAGGGTGGGACGCGGTAGTGATGCACGGCTTCAGCCTGCTCGACGCCGATAAACCGCGCGACCCGGCCAAGCTGGTGGCGACCAGCAGACAGATGGCCGACGTACTGCGTGGCAAGAACCCGTCGGTCTCGCTCTACTTGATGGCCACCTGGGCGCGGGCCGACCATGTCTATCCCGCCACCGGGACGTGGACCGGCCAGGGGGTGGAGGTCATGGCGCGTGACGTGCGCGCCGCCTACGACCTGGCGGCGGCAGCGTCCAGGCCGAAGGCGGTGATTCCCGTCGGCGAAGCGTGGACGCGGGCGATGCAGACCGGGGTGGCCGATGCCAATCCCTACGATGGAATCGAGGCCGGCAAGCTCAACCTGTGGGCGTTTGACCACTACCATGCCAGCACGCACGGCTACTATCTCGAGGCGCTGGTGATCTTCGGCGCCGTGACCGGACGTGATCCGCGGTCGCTCGGCGACCACGAGTGTTCAGGCTTCGAACTGGGTATCTCGCGCCCGGAGGTCAAGGCGCTGCAGCAGGTGGCGTTCGATCAACTGGCCGGCAGCGTGACCGCCGCGCCCGCCCCGCCGCCGGGGCGCACCCCCGCGGTCCGCTGCGCCGCCGCGCGGTAGGCGCTACACCACGTTGGCTTCGGCGCTGGTCGTGCGCCCGCTGAAGCGGTCGAGCGTGAACGGCGAGAGGTCGAACTTCGGATCGCGGCCGGTGATCACGTCGGCCAGAATCCGCCCGGCCGCCGGCGCGTGTTGGAAGCCGTGGCCGCTGAAGCCGGCGATGGTGTGGAAACCCTCGATGTCGCTTGACGGCCCGATGATCGGATTGTGGTCGGGGGTCATCTCGTAGAGCCCGGCCCATGCATGCGAGACCGCCGCGTCGGCCAGCACCGGCAAGCGCCGCATCGCCACCTCGATCACCTGTGGCAGGAAGTCCCAGCGCACCGTGATGTCGAATCCGGGCTTTTCGTCGGGATCGCCCATGCCGAACAGCAGGCCGCCGCCTTCGCGGTGAAAGTAGAAACTGGTATCGAAGTCGATCACCAGCAGCTTGTTCCCCGGCACCCGCCCGACATGCGCCGCGTCGTCCCAGGAGCCGCCGCCCGGCGGCGAGGCAATGAAGATGTGGCGGCGTTCGGGTTCGACCGGCACGTCCACGCCGATCATGCGGCCGAGCGACTTGGCCCACGGGCCGGCGGCGTTGACGACCAGCGGCGTGGCGATGCTGCCGCGCGAGGTCTGGACCTCGGCCACCCGGTTGTGCTCGACGCGAATCCCCGTGACCTCGGTCTCGCGGACGACCTCGGCACCCAGGGCCTGTGCGCCCTTGGCGAATCCGACCGTCACGCCGTTGGGATCGGCCACGCCGTCGGCGGCGCAGTAGGTGGCGCCCTTGACGCCGGTCACGTCCAGGCCCGGCGCCAGGGACTGCGCTTCCCTGGGCGACAGCCATTGCACGTCGACGCCGTGAGACTTCTGGAGTTGCACGTTTTTGAGAAACGTCGCGACGTGTGCCGCCTTCGACAGCAGGAAAAGATAGCCGTCCTGGTGGAAGTCGATCGGTGTCCCCACCACCTCTTCGAAGCGCGCCATCATGGCGATCGATTCGATCGACATCTCGATGTTGGCGGGATGGGAAAACTGGTGGCGGACGCCGCCGGCATTCCGGCCGGTGGAGCCGGTGGCCAGTTGCGCTTCGCGTTCGATCAGGACGATGTTGGTGAGGCCGCGCTGGGCCAGGTGCCAGGCCACGCTGCAGCCCATGCACCCGCCGCCGACGATGACTGCATCCGCTGTGGTTTTCATGAGGGCGATCTGAATCTATCAGACCGCCCCCACCAACAGCTAGAGATCGAAGCGATCGAGGTTCATCACCTTGGTCCAGGCCGCGACGAAGTCGGCCACGAACTTCGGCTGGGCGTCGGCGCTGCCGTAGACTTCAGCCAGCGCGCGCAGCTGGGAGTTCGAGCCGAACACCAGGTCCACCCGTGTGCCGGTCCAGGTAACCGCACCGCTCTTGCGGTCGCGGCCCTCGAAGACGTCCTGCGCCGGCGACACCGGCTTCCACGTCGTCCCCATGTCGAGCAGGTTGACGAAGAAGTCGTTGGTCAACGCGCCCGGGCGCTTGGTGAAGACGCCGTGCGCGGCCCCTCCGGCATTGGCGCCGAGCACGCGCAGGCCGCCGACGAGCACCGTCATCTCAGGCGCGGTCAGGGTGAGCAACTGTGCGCGATCGACCATCAGCGCTTCGGCCGGCACCGTGTAGGTCTCCTTCAGGTAGTTGCGGAACCCGTCGGCAATGGGTTCGAGCACCGCGAACGACTCGACATCGGTCTGCGCCTGCGAGGCGTCGGTGCGGCCGGGCGTGAAGGGCACCGACACATCATGGCCGGCCGCCTTGGCGGCCTGCTCGACGCCGGTCCCACCGGCCAGCACGATCAGGTCGGCCAGCGACACCTGCCTGCCACCGGACTGCGCGCTGTTGAACTCCTTCTGGATGGCCTCAAGCTTCTTCAGGACCGTGCCCAGTTCGGCTGGCTGATTGACCGGCCAGTCCTTCTGCGGCGCCAACCGGATGCGGGCGCCGTTGGCGCCGCCGCGCTTGTCGGAGCCGCGGAAGGTGGACGCCGAGGCCCAGGCGGTGGCCACCAACTGCGCGACCGACAGCCCCGAAGCGAGCACCTTGCCCTTGAGCGCGGTGACGTCGGCGGAGGTGATCGGCGAATGGCTGGCGGCGGGAACCGGGTCCTGCCAGATCAGTTCCTCGGCCGGAACTTCGGGACCGAGATACCGCGCGCGCGGGCCCATGTCGCGGTGGGTCAGCTTGAACCAGGCGCGGGCGAATGCGTCGGCGAACTGATCCGGATGTGCCAGGAAGCGCCGCGAGATCTTCTCGTAGGCCGGATCGAAGCGGAGCGACAGGTCGGTGGTCAGCATCGACGGCGCGATGCGCTTGGACGGGTCGTGAGCATCGGGCACCGTGCCGGCCAACGCGCCGTCCTTGGGCGTCCACTGCTGGGCGCCGGCCGGACTCTTGGTCAGCTCCCATTCGCAGCCGAACAGGTTCTCGAAGAAGTTGTTGCTCCACCGCGTCGGCGTGGTGGTCCAGGTGACCTCCAGGCCGCTGCTGATGGTGTCGCCGCCCTTGCCCGACTTGAACGTGCTGGTCCAGCCGAAGCCCTGCGCCTCGAGCCCGACCGCCTCGGGCTCGCGGCCCACGTGCGTGGCGTCGCCGGCGCCGTGGGCCTTGCCGAAGCTGTGGCCGCCGGCAATCAGCGCCACGGTTTCTTCGTCGTTCATCGCCATGCGGCCAAACGTCTCGCGAATGTCCCGGGCGGCGGCGATCGGATCGGGGTTGCCGTTGGGGCCTTCCGGGTTGACGTAGATCAGGCCCATCTGCACGGCCGCCAGCGGCGTCTCAAGCTTGCGATCGCCGGCATACCGCTGGTCGTCCAGCCACTTGCGCTCGGCGCCCCAGTAGACGCCTTCTTCCGGCTCCCACACGTCGGCGCGCCCACCGGCGAAGCCGAAGGTCTTGAATCCCATCGACTCCAGCGCCACGTTGCCGGCCAGGATCATGAGGTCGGCCCAGGAAATGCTCCGGCCGTACTTCTGCTTGATCGGCCACATCAGGCGGCGTGCCTTGTCGAGATTGACGTTGTCGGGCCAGCTGTTAAGCGGCGCGAAGCGCTGCTGGCCGCCGCCGGCGCCGCCGCGGCCATCACCCGTGCGATAGGTGCCCGCGCTGTGCCACGCCATGCGGATGAACAGCGGACCGTAGTGGCCAAAGTCGGCCGGCCACCAGTCCTGCGAGTCGGTCATCAGCGCCAGCAGGTCCTGCTTGACCGCCGCCAGGTCGAGGCGCTTGAACGCCTCGGCGTAGTCGAAATCGGGATCCATCGGATCGGACTGCGGCGAATGCTGATGCAGAATCTTCAGGTTCAGCTGATTGGGCCACCAGTCCTGGTTGGAGGTGCCGCCGCCGGCAGTGTGGTTGAACGGGCACTTGGATTCGCTCGACATGTTCGTACTTCGCTCCTGCCTCCAGTATATGAACCGTGATTCGAGCTGTCCAAGATATCGTAACTGTCGAAGTGATAGTCTGTGGCTATGTCACGATGGGACCCGCACCAATCGTCGCTGCGCCAGCTCCAGTACCTGGTGGCGGTGGCGGAGCTCGGCGGCTTTCGCCGCGCCGCGCAGGCATGCGGGGTCGCTCAGCCCTCGCTCAGTGCGCAAGTGGCGCAGTTGGAACGGACGCTCGGCGTCCAGGTGTTCGAGCGTCACGCCCGCGGCATCAGGATTACCGCCGCCGGCGAGGTGGTCCTGGCCCGGGCGCGGCAGGTCCTGGTGGCCGCCACCGATCTGGACGACACCGCTCGCCGGCAGGGCGACCCGCTCGCGGGCACGCTGCGCATCGGCGTGATTCCGACGGTGTGCCCGTACTTGCTGCCCGAAGTGGCGCCGGCGCTTCATACGGCGCTGCCGAACCTGACCGTGGTCTGGAGCGAGGACAAGACCCAGGCCCTGATACGTCAGATCGAGGAGGCGCGGATCGACGCCGCGATCGTCGCCGTGGACGCGCGCGTCAATAGCCTGGAGACGATGACGATTGGCGAAGATGCGTTTGTCCTCGCCGCCGCGCCGGGGCATCGCCTGGTGAAGCCGGCCGCGCCGGCATCGCCCTCGGCGCTTGACGGCGTCACCGTGTTCCTGCTTGAGGACGGGCACTGCTTTCGCGATCAGGCGCTCGCGTTGTGCGGCGCCACTGGGGCGCACGCCGCCGGCTTGAGCGCCACCGGCCTGTCGACGCTGGTGCAAATGGTCGGCACGGGCAGCGGCGTCACGCTGCTGCCGCAGCTGGCAGTGGCGGTGGAAAACCGTCGCGGTCAGCTTGCTGTGCGCCGCTTCAAGCGGCCGGCACCCAGCCGGACGCTGGTCCTCGCCTGGCGTCGCGGCTCGGCACTTCAGCGGCCACTCGCCGCCATCGGCGCCGTGCTGCAGCAGGCCTGGCCACTTTTCGATCGTGGCGTACCCACGGTAAGATCGACCACCAGCAATGCCCGTTGAAGTCTCGCTCGATACGTTTGCTCACACCGTCAGGCTGGTGTTGAGCGGCACTCTCACGCTCAAGGACATGACCGCGGCGATCGACGCACTGGTTGCGGAAGTGGGCCAGGAGGGCGGATACGACTTGTTGTCCGACCATCGCCGGCTCACGACGCCGGCAACCGTCGCGCAGCTCGAAGGCCTGATTGAGCACGTGCGGCTGAAGGCGAAGCCGCTGCACGGCCGCCGGTTTGCCGTCGTCACAGCCACGCCGGCGTCGTTCGGCATGATGCGCATGTTCTCGGTGCTGGCTGGCCAGATTCCGATCGAGGTCGCGGTGTTTCAGGATATGGCCGAGGCCGAGCAATGGCTGGCCAACGACCCGCCGCTCGACCCGGAAGCGTAGCCTCGTCCGCCGTTACCGCTGAATCATCGCCCCCCGTAAATACACCGACGCGATCTTGCGGGTGTTGGTGATGTCGTCGAGCGGGTTGGCGTCGAGGACGATGAAGTCGGCGGTCTGGCCGGCTTCAAGCGTGCCGGTGTTGGGGACGCGCACGAAAGCCGCGGCGTTCTGCGTCGCGGCGACGATCACCTGGGCCGGGGTCATGCCCGAGGCCACCATGTCGGCCATTTCCACATGCGGCGCCCACGGGGTGTTGCCGTCGGTGCCGATCGCAATCGTCACTCCGGCCGCCGCCAGCTTCGCCAGGTTGCGGGCCTGGATCCCGAACGCCTGTTGGGCCTGGGGCCGGTCGGTGGCCGCGGCCTGGAGCTTCTGCAACTCGCCATCGGGAATGCGGCCGCGCAGCCACCCGTAATCCACGGCCACGCCGCGGTCGGGCATGTTCGGGATCAGCACCACGTTTGGGCGCGCTTTGAACAGCGCCACGACCTCAGCGTCGATGTCGCGATCGCGAATGCCGTGCGCGAACGCGTCGATACCCGCCTTCAGCAACCCCTTGGCATCGTCGAGCGTGAAGATGTGGGCGGCGACCCGGAGCTTCAGCTTGTGCGCCTCGTCGATGACCGGGCCGTAGAGGGCCGGCGTCAGCTTCGGGAACTTGCCGTCGCGATCGTCGACCCAGATCTTGATCAAGTCGACCTGCTTGGCGGCCTCGTCGCGCACCGCCTGGCGGGCCTCGGCCTCGGTGGTAATCCAATGGGGCACGTCGGTGCGGCCTTTTTCCGGCGCGGTGATGCCGCGGCCGGCGAGGTAGAGCCTGGCCAGCCCGGGTGTGGTCTGTGCGCGCTGCACGAATGGCGCATCGGTGCCGTCCAGTCCCATGCTGAGCGCCGCGCCAATACCGAACTGCGCGCGCCGGCGAAGGTCGTTGGCCAACTCCGGCTGGGTCGTGCTGGTGTGGACATGCGCATCGACGATGGCCGGCATGACCGTCTTGCCGGCGAGGCTCACCCTGGTGGCGCCGGCGGGTGCTTTCACCGAAGCGGCGGGGCCCGCCTGGGTGATTCGATCGCCCTGCACGACGAACACGGCGTTATCAATGGTTCGGCCATCGCCGACGATGACCCGCGCGCCTTCAAACACGGTGGCCGATTGCGTCTGCGCCGCCGATCCCGCGCCGAACGCCGCGGCCGCCGTCAACCCTAACCCGCAGGCAAAGCGACGAATATCCACGCCAACCTCCCGATCATCAAATCCAAAAATCAGTGACCAACATCACAAATCACCAGACCCCAAATCACAAAATCATCTCTTGTAGATCTTCCCGTCCTTCATCACGAACCGCACGCGCTGCAGCGCCGTGATATCGGTCAGCGGATCGCCATCGACGGCGATCAGGTCGGCGGCCAGGCCGGTGGTGACCGAGCCGGTGATGCCGCCCAGCCCCATCGACTCGGCGGCCAGCGAGGTCATGCCGATGATGGCGTCCATGGGCCGCTGGCCCGACTTGACGCGCTCGATTGGCTCGCGCGCGTTCTGGCCATGGGCGCCGGCCACGGCGTCGGTGCCCATCACCATCTTCAGGCCGGGCGTCTTGAGCGCCGCGCTGAACATGACGTCCTTGGACTCGAGCGCCTTGGCCATGGCGGCGAAGCCTTCCTCGGTGTAGTTGCCGATGCCGAGGAAGCGCGACTTGTTTTCGAGGTAGTTCTGGGTGACCAGGCCGATGTTGGGATCGAAGTAGACGCCGGCATCGGCCAGTGCCTTCAACGCCTCGGGCGACGCCAGGCCGCCATGTTCGACCACCGTGCAGCGGGCCCTGGCGGCGCGCATCATCGACTCGGGGCTGTGGGCGTGCACCATGCTGCGCAGTCCCTGCGCCCGCGCCTCTCCACACGCCGCATCAAGCTGTTCCTGCGACAAGGTCGGCACGCCGCCGTCGCGGATGCTGGCCGAGGCGAAGATCTTGATCAGGTCGGCGCCATCCGCCTTCTTTTTGCGGATGTCGGCGCGAATCTCGTCCGGCGTCCATTTCGCGTTGGAGACCTGTCCGAGCGACGACAGCAGGCGAGGGCCCGGGATCACGCCGCGGGCGAGCGCGTCGCGCAAGGGCTTGTCGGACATGGAGCCAACGCTTTGCACGGTGGTGAACCCGGCCATCAGGGTGACGAAAGCATTTTCGGCGCCGTACAGGGCGGCTTGCTCGGGTGGTTCCGGGCCGCTGTGGTAGCGGCCCTTGGCATCGAAGTGCCAGCCAATGTGCACGTGGGTGTCGATCAAGCCGGGCAGGAGCGTGAGCGCGCCCAGGTCGTGGGTCACTGTGCCTGGCGCGGTTGCGACCCGGGTGATCTTGCCGTCACGCACGGTGACGACCGTGTTGCGCAGGATCTGGCCCTTGCCGTCGATTGCGGTTCTCGCGCGGATCGTGATTTCGGGCGGCTGCTGGGCAGCCGCCGTCGAGATAAGGACGATCAGGCAGGTCGCAACCGTGATGAGTCTCATGCGTCGCTCTCTCTACTTCTTCTTGGTGATGTCCGCGGCCCGGTACAACTCATCCGCCGACTGCAACGTGATGTTGCGCAAGCGATCCGGATAGTTTGCCGGCAGGTTCTTCAGGAAGTTCCGGACCGTGTCCGCAACCGCCGCGGTCTGGTAGCCGCCGAGCGTGGCGTCGAGCCATCGCTTGGGGAAGAAGATATCGCCGGTCTTCTGAATATCCCACAGCATATCGAGGCCGGGCTGCACGTACTTCTGCGAGCTGGCCGCGCGCAGCGGGTGGTGCAGGTAGTTGAGGCCCTCGAGCACCCACGGCTCGCGGCGGCGATTGGCGACATCCTTCAGCGACAGGAACCATCTCTCCCGCACGGCCGGGTCGGCCGACAGGGCGGGCATGACGAACTCGAACCGCCCCTTCCGATCGGGGTTCTCGATGCGCGTGAGCTGCGTCTGCAGCACCTGCTGCCAGTCGGGCACCTGGCGAACCGCCAGTTCCAGCGCCAGCGCGGTGTAGTCGGCCTCGGCCAGCGGCAAGCCGGGGACGGTCTCGTCCTTGGCCCACACCTGGTGCAGCCAGTCGACCGTGCCGGGGGTCTGGGCGATGTTGCGAAGCGTGCCGAACCACGAGGCTTTCTGGCTCGCGGTCCTGGCCTGGGCCAGGCCTTCGCGAAGGAGCGACTCGAACCGCGGTGCGCGCGCGCTCAATTCGGACGGCTGCAGGAAGCGCCACCAGGCGGCCGATGCGTAGCCGAGGATGCGCGAGGTCATCTGCTCGTCGCTCTCACGCGGCAGCGACTGCATGGCGAGATCGACAAAGCGGGCCGGCGGCACCTGGCCGTCGAGCAGGGCATCCCACATGGTGACCCAGGCGCTGCCGCGGGTCAGCGGGTCGCTGATCTCGGGCAGGTTGGCCGTGAGGTACTCGCGCGTGATCGGGTCGAGCCGGAACTCTCCGTAGGCCCAGCCGCCCGCGCTTGGCAGCACGTAGCGCGGCGCCGGCCAGCCCACGGCCTCCTTGACTTCGACTTCGCGGGCCGTCAGTTCCACGTTCAGCACCCGTTCAGGGGCGTGACCGCCGACCGCCACCCGGAGCTGCTGCGGCCACAGCAGCCCGCGATTCCTAGGATCGCGCTGGCGGAAGGCGAGTCGCGTGATCTCGCCGCGCCGCACGTCCAGGATGGTTTCGATCGTCGGCCGCCCGGGCTCGTCCACCCAGACCCGGCTCCAGGCCTGCAGGTCGGAGGGCGTCCGCGCGTCGAGCACGTTGATCAGATCCGACCAGGTGGCGTTGGCAAAGGCATGGCGCTTCAGGTATTCGCGCAGGCCGTCGCGGAAGTTATCGGCACCGAGCAGCGCCTCAAGATGACGCATGACCACCGGCGCCTTCTGGTAAATGATGGCGCCGTACATGCTGCCGGCTTCGTCCAGGTTGTCGAGCTGCTGGCGAATGGGGTTGGCGCCGGCCGTGCGGTCCACTTCGTAGGCCGCCGGGTAGTTCGACAGCAAGAAGCGCAGGTCGTGGTTGACGGTGGGGAACGACGGGTTGACGATCTTCGCCGCCATGAAGTTGGCGAACACTTCCTTCATCCACACGTCGTTAAACCAGCGCATGGTCACCAGATCGCCGAACCACATGTGCGCGGTTTCGTGCGCGATCACCGAGGCACGGCCGAGCAGCTGGTTCTGGGTCGCCGACTCGTCCAGCATCAAGCCTGAGGCGTTGTAGAGGATCTTGCCGGCGTGTTCCATGCCGCCAAACTGGAACGCGGGAATGGCGACGAAGTCGAACTTGCCGAATGCGTAGGGAATGGCGGTGTAGGCCTCGAGAAACTCGAGCGCGCGCACATGCAGGTCGAAGATGGCCTCGCGGTTGCGCGCCACCTTGGCGGCGTCGGTCTCGCGATGAAACATCCGGAAGGTCCGGCCGTTGCGCTCGGCGGTTTCGATCTTGAAGTCGCCGGCGATAAACGCCACCAGGTAGGTGGGCAGCGGCTGGGTTTGAGCGAACGTGACCGTCGTGCGGGCGCCGTTCATGGTTCGGGTCGCCTCGGCGCCGTTGGCCGCCGACTGCCACGCCGCCGGATGCTCCAGGGTCATGGTCCATCGGCCCTTCAGGTCGGGCTGGTCGAACACCGGGAAGGCCAGTCGCGCCCGTGCCGGGACGAACAGGGTGTAGAGAAAATCCTTGCTGCGGTTCAGCGAGGCGTCGCCGGCATTGAAGGTGATGCGCACGGTGTTGGCGCCGGCCGCCAGCGAGGCGGCCGGAATGACGAGGTGTCCGTTCACGAAGACGTAGGGCGAGGGCCGGCCGTTGGCCTCGACCGCCTTGACGTGGTCGCGGCTGGTCTCGAAGTCGAGCACCAGCGGCGTGGACGCGTCCTTGAGCAGGAAGCGCAGCGTGTTGGTGCCGGTGAGCGGCGCGGCCAGATCATCCGGAATCGACAACACCAGCTCGTAGCGCAAGTCGCTGACGTTGGCCGCGCGGGCCGTGGCCACGGTGAGGGGAACGCCCGGTCCCGGGGTGGCGGTTTGGGCGGCGCCCACGGCCGGCACGGCAAGGGCAAGCAGGAGGCACGAAAGAATTCGCATGACGCAGCTATTCTATGGCGGCCAGACGCGTTTGCCGTCCGTCTGAGTGTTGAAGGCCGAGAAGCCAGCGCGCGTCCAGGAGGACCCCATGATTAGCCGTCGAGAAGTCGTCACTGCCGGTGTGCTGGGCACGCTGGCGTCCGCCGCCACTCCCGAATCGGCGGCGGCCGGCCAGGGCTCCGACTCGGCCGCCATCGCCGCGCGCCTGACCAACATGACCTCGCAACTCGACGCACTCACCACGGTGGTGCAGCAGGGACTGCTGGGGAGCTCGCTGGCGCTTGGCCGCGTCGGCCAGGTGCGCGAAAGGATCGAGCTCTACCTCAAGACCAGCGGCAAGTTTCCCGAGTTCTGCGACATCGGCACGGCCGCGTTCTTCGACATCTATGAGTGGCACGTCAAGCACCAGCAGCAGATCCAGGTCACGCGCATGGCGGATCAGCGGCTGATGATCCAGTTCATGTTCACGCAGTTGATCCTGCGCTGGGAGAACGAGAGCAGCTATATCGGCATCCCCTACGACAAGTAGGGCGGTACAATGTCGGGATGCCCAAGCTGACCGTAGAAGGATATGGAACGTTCGACGTGGCGGCCGACAAGCGCCTGGTGCTGGCGATCGAACAAGATGCCAAGGTCGACATCCTGCATGCCTGCGGCGGCAATGCCCGGTGCACGACCTGCCGGGTGGAGTTCATTGACGGGGAGCCGGCCAGGCACACGGCCGCGGAACTGGAGCGGCTGACCGCCCGTGGGCTGACCGGCGTCCGGCTGTCCTGCCAGATCCTGTGCGACCACGACATGACCGTCCGCGCGATCAGCCGGCTGGAAGGCTCGGGGCGTCCCGATCCCGGTGGCACGCCGATGGCGTCGATTACGCCGCCCGCGCAGTGGGTCGACGGCCCGGCCGCGTAGGCGGTCGCGCGCCTGGACCGCCTGCCCCTTACGGCGTCGCTTCCGGCGGCACCCGGCGCTTGGTGGCCTGTTCGAACGCGTAGGCCAGGCCGATCAACCTCGGCTCGCTACAGGCGAGGCCGGCGAAGCTGACGCCGTAGGGCTGCGGCCTGGCATTGAACCCTTCGGGGAACGGCGGTGTCGGCTCGTTGGGCACCTTGGCGAATGGGACCATCACCGTCGGATAGCCCGGCCGCGCGCTGAGGCCGGCGCCGCTCGATCCCGGGAACAGAATCGCGTCGAGGCGGTGCGCCGCCATCACCGCATCGATACCGGAGGTGGTGGTCAGTGCCAGGTCCTTCTTCTGGTCGGCCTCGTAGCGCGGGCGATCCCGCTCGAGGTCGACTTCGTCGGAGATGTCGAGGCGTGACTGCCCGTAGCGAATCGCGCCGCCCTTGTCATGGGCGCGATTCCACTCGCGTAGCTCGGTCAGCGTCTTCACCGGCGCGGTCGGCCCGAGCGTCGCGAGCCACTTGTTGAAGTCGCGCTTCATTCCGTACTTCACGACGATCGTGCAACCCGAGTCCTTCCCGCGCACCTCGCTGGCCCCGCCGCAAAAGCTCCAGTCAATGATGTTCAGGGCCGGATCGGTGGCGACGATACTCGGGATCTCCACCGGATCGACAATCACCGCGCCCTGTGCCTTAAGCACTTCGATCGCCTCGGCCATGGCGCTCGCTTGCGCCGGGTTGAGCCCGCCGCGCGGCTCGGTGCCGCCGGGCGGCGTGACCTTGTCGTAGTAGAACGCCCGCGGGATGCCGATGCGAGCCCCGCGCAGCGCCGTGGCGTCGAGAAACGGCGTGTAGTCGCGGTTCGGCGGCGCCTGACACCGCGCGGTCGCCGCGTCGTTAGCATCCGGACTGGCGCCTTCGAGCGCCCCGAGCAGGATCGCGGCGTCGGTCACGGTCCGGGCCATCGGCCCGGCCGTATCCTGATCGCCGGTGATGGGAATCACACCCCAGCGGCTCACGCGGCCCACCGTCGGCTTGATTGCGGCGAGCATGGCGACGTTGGACGGCCCGAGAATCGAGCCCGAGGTCTCGGTGCCGATGTTGGCGGCCCACAGATTCGCCGCGGTCCCGGCGCCTGAACTCGAACCCGCCGGTGTCAACGCTGGCCGGCCATCGTCGGTCGCCGGCCGCGGATCGCGGCGCGGGTCGTAGGGATTGAACCCCTGCCCGCCGGTGGCACTGTAACCGCCGGGTGCCGGGGTCGGCGCGCCGGCGGTGTAGCCGGCCAGCTCCGACATGGCGGCCTTGGCGATGATCACGGCGCCGGCCGCGATCAGGTTCGTGGTCAGCGTCGCCTCGTACGACGGGATGAAGCCGTCGAAGGCCAGTGCGCCGCCGGACGTGGGCATGTTCGTGGTGTGGATGTTGTCCTTGAGGGCAATCGGGATGCCGTGCAGCGGTCCGCGCAGTTTCCCTGACGCCCGTTCGCGATCCCGCTCGTCGGCCTCCGCCAGCGCGTGGGCGTTAACGTAGATCGCCGCACGCAACCGCTGGTAGGTGCCGATGCGGGCGAGGTACATCTCCACCAGGTCGCGTGAGGTCAGGCGGCCCTGCGCCATGGCCTCGCGCATCTGCGGAATGGTCGCCTCGACCAGGACAAACGGTTCCGGAGCGGGTGGTGCGGCCGGCTGGCAGGCGGCAAGCAACAGTACGGCAAGGATGGCGGCGGCGTATCGCAGGGACATGCGACGCATGCTATGCCCTGCGGGCGGGTCAGGACAACGTCGAACCGCCGGCGCCGACCGGATCGCGAGAGGGCAGGCTAGGTTCGCATCCAGCGGCCGAGGCGCTCGAGGCCTTCCTCGATCTTCGCCGTATCGCGTACCAGAGGGCCGAACGAAATTCGCACACCGTTGGCCAGCGACGCGCCAAATCCGCCGCCAGGAACCACCAATACGCCGGTGGCCTGCAGCGCCTTGGGCACGAAAGCTTCGGCATTGGTGCCGATGTCGACGCAGGTATAGAGCCCGCCGAACGGCGTGAGCCGCGGCCGCTGCAGGTGGGTGTCAACGGCCTTCAACGTCACCGCGGCGGCATGCTTGTACATCTGGTTGGCAGCGTCGATGTACTTGCGCAGCGATCCGTCGGCGATCGCCTGCTTCAGGTAGCGCGCCATCGCCATTTGCGCCAGCGTGTCGGGACACAGGATGCTGCACTGCTGGACGCGTTCGATCGCATCGATGACGGCGGTCTGCGCCTCGATCCAGCCGAGCCGCCGTCCCAGTCCGCGCGCCCACTTCGAGTTGGAGTGAATACCGATCACGTTGGGATGATCGGCCGGCGACCACGCGTAGTAGGCCGGTGGCGCCTGGAAGTACTGGCACTTGTAGGCGAAGTCGATCGCCAGCCACGACCCGGCTTCGGCCGTCTTCGCAAGCATCACCTCGGCCAACGCCTGCGGCACCACCTGGCTGGTGGGATTGTCGGGGGCGCCAAACAGCACGAGCTTCGGACGATGCTGATCGAATAGCCGGGTGAACTCACGAGCGATCCCGGCCGGGTCGGTCTCGGGCAGGTACGACCACGTCGCCGGATCGAGCACCCGCAGCCGCACCACCTTGATGCCGCTGGCGGCAAAGGCGAGCTGGCCTTCGTAGTTGGCGTAGGTCGGGTCGAGCAGCATGACCGTGTCGCCCGGATCGAGCAGCGTGCGGAAGAGATCGTGCGTGAGCTGCGTGCTGCCCATGCCGATGGCGATGTGCTCGGGGCCCAGGCGTGGCACGCCGAATACGTGTTCCTCGAAGCGGGCGATCTGTTCGCGGCACTCCATGTCGCCAAGCGTCGCCGTGTAGCCGCCACTCTTGTGAAAGAGATCGGTGTCAGACACCACCGACTGGTAGGCCAGCCGGAATTCTTCCGGCGCCTCGTGGTTGACCCAGCCGCCGCCAAACGAAATCACCTGCGCCGGGTCGAGCCCCATGGCAAGGATGTTCTGCCGCTCCGCCATCTTCATGATCTGGCGGATGGGGGAGGGGCGGGCGATTTGCTCAGTGACGAGAGTCGACAAGGACGGGCCGGCAATAGTGCTCATCAGGCCACCGATCATAACTCCTCGCGGACGGGAAGGCACTGCCGCTCCCGACGGGAGGGAACTACTTGTCGGGAGGGCACTGCTGGTCGGGAGGGCACTGCTTGTCGGGAGGGCACTGCTTGTCGGGAGGGCACTGCTTGTCGGGAGGGCACTGCTTGTCG
>JAKFYH010000017.1 GCA_021730945.1 Acidobacteriota bacterium
GGGAGCTCCTGCGGCCCCGGCCGCGCCTCGGCCCAAGCCGCTGTACACCGCGGCCGGCGCCGAGAAGCTCGCCATGAACCCGCTCTACGACTACGTCTTCCTGAACCTGGAAGGTTCCTACGACCCGGACGCCGTGAAGGCCATGGCGCAGGGGCTGCGGAGTGCCAAGGCGACCAGCAAGAAGACGCTCCTGGTCCGCATCCCGCCCATCAGCGCCGATGGCGCTGAGGCGACCAGGGCGCGGGTCAAGGAGATCTTCGACGCCGGCGCCGACGGCGTCACCATTCCGCATATCCGTGATCTCGACGAGGCCAAACTGGCGCTCAGCTTCTTCGCTGCGGCCAAGGCCGACGTCTGGTCGCCGGCCAATCCCAAGGGCACCAAGCTGGCAATGTTGATGCTTGAGGACCCCAAGGCCATCTCGCAGCGCGCGGAAATCGCGAACCTGCCGGGCATGAGCGTGCTGGCGTGCGGCATTGGCTCATTGGCGCAAGCCATCGGCGGCGATCGCGACGCCGCGCGTGCCGGCGCCGAAGCCGGCACGCAGCAGGTGCTGGTCGAAACCAAGCGCGTGAAGATTGCCAACATGCTGACGGCCAATGCCAAGGATGTCGAGACGCGCGTCAAGGAAGGGTTCCTGGCGCTGTTGATGCAGGGCGCGCAGGCAGACGAGGCCATCAAGATCGGACGCGCGGCGGCCGGACGGTAATGACTGTGGTCGGCCCCGCGCTCATCGGCTCGATGCTGCTGGCCGTGCTGAGCACGGTGGCCGACTACGTCTGGTATCTCAACATCCCGCAACACCAGGTGTCGTCCGGGATGATCCACGGCTCAGTGTTGTTCTTCGCACTCGGCGGCTACCTGGGCTGGCGCAAGGGAAAGATCGGCGCCGGCGCGGTCGGCGGGCTGCTGAGTGGCATGCTCGCGGCGCTGTCGTTCTATGCGCTGGCGCCGCTTGGCGGCTACTCGATGATGATCGTGTCGTGGGTGCTGCTGTGGGTCATGCTGGCCGCCCTGCAGACCCACCTCGACGGTCGAATCGACCTGCCCAAGTCGGTGGGCCGCGGTCTGGTCACCTCGATCGCGGCCGGGCTGGGTTTTGCGGTGGTCCTCTTTCAGCTCTACCGGGGATGGCCGCCGGCTGAGTTCCCCGCGGCGAGGCATTTTGTCGCTTGGTCGATGGCGTATTGGCCGGGGCTTTATGTGCTGCTGAAGAAATAAATGCGGCCGATAGGGCGATAAATCGGTCGGTCGGCAGTTGTCCCATTTGCCCCCACCTGTCTCCGGATGTATCAGCAAGGACAGCACTTAGTCGGCTATACTGGCGCGAGAAAACGAGGGCCATGAAGCGATTGATCCTCGCGGTGCTTGTCGCTGCGATTCCCAGTCTCCATCTCGCCGCCACTGGCGCCCAGGCGCCGGCTCAGGTACCGGCCGCTCCCACTCCAACTGCGGCCAAACCGCCGACGCCAGTCGCACCGGCACCAGCCGTGTCGCATGCGACCCCAGCCCCGACATTTGGTGTGGCCGAGCAGAACGCCATGGTCAAGCAGTACTGCACCGGCTGCCACAGCGATCGTGGCAAAGCGGGCGGCTTGACGCTGGCCTCATTCGATGCCGCCGCGGCGGCCGACCACGTTGAACTGACTGAGAAGATGATCCGCAAGCTGCGCGCGCAGATGATGCCGCCGGCCGGGGCCCGCCGCCCGGAAGCGGATCAGATTCTCGCGCTGGCCTCCGCGCTCGAGACGCGCATCGACCGCGCCGCCGCGCTCAGTCCCGATCCCGGGTCACGGCCGTTCCAGCGGTTGAATCGCGCCGAGTACGCGCGAGCCGTCAAGGACATGCTCGGCATCGAGATTGACGTCGCCAGCCTGCTGCCGGCCGATACCATCAGCAACGGCTTCGACAACGTGGCCGACGCGCAGTCGTTTTCACCGACGTTGATGGAGAGTTACCTGCGCGCGGCCGCCAAGGTCACCGCGCTCGCGATTGGCGACCCCGAGGCGGCAGCCACGGAAACCAACTACCGCGTTCCCAAGACCGCCTCGCAGCTGGCGCGCGTGGACGGCGCCCCGTTCGGCACCCGCGGCGGCATTTCGGTGCCGCACACGTTCCCGGCCGATGGCAACTACGTGTTCAAGGTCGAACTGCACAGCAACGCGTGTGGCGTGCTGTTCGGCGGGCCGAATGAAGGCGAGACGGTCGAGATTTCCGTGGACGGCGAGCGCAAGGCGATCATGAAGATCGACCCGCGCATGGCCGAGACCACCACCGGCCTGTCGCTCAAGACGCCGCCCATGGCCGTCAAGGCTGGCGTCCACCGGGTGACCGCTGCCTTCATCCAGCGCTTCGAGGGGCCGGTCAACGACCTGGTGGCGCCGATCGATCACACGCTGGCGGACACGCAAATCGGCGTCGCGGTCGGCATCACCACCCTTCCCCACGTCAAGGACTTCAGCATCGTCGGTCCCTATAACGTGACCGGCGTGTCAGACACCGCGAGCCGCCGCCAGATCTTTACCTGCCGGCCGACCTCGGCGGCCGACGAGACGGCCTGCGCCACCCGGATCGTGCGCACGCTGGCCGCCCAGGCCTTCCGCGGGCCTGTCGCCGAACGCGACATGACCGGCTTGATGAAGTTCTTTGCCGACGGCCGCAAGGAGGGCGACTTCGAGTACGCCATCGGCGGCGCGATCGAGGCCATCCTGGCGAGTCCGCAGTTCCTGTTCCGCCTCGAGAGCACGCCGTCGGCGCTGCGGGCCGGGCAGACGTATCGCTTGAGTGACAGCGAGCTGGCTTCGCGGCTGTCGTATTTCATCTGGGGCGCGGCGCCTGACGCCGAACTGGCGAAGCTGGCGGCGCAGGGCCGGCTGAGCGCGCCAGGCGTCTACGAGAAGCAGGTGGCCCGGCTGCTGGCCGATCGCCGCTCCGAGGCGCTGTCGACCCGCTTTGCCCGCCAGTGGTTGCGGCTCGGCGACGTCGAGGGCGTGCTGCCCGACGCGGTGGCCTATCCCTACTTCGACCGTACGCTCGGCGATGCCTTCGTCACCGAGTCGGAAATGTTCTTCGACAGCCTGGTCCGCGAGAACCGCAGCGTGCTGGACCTGCTGACGGCCGACTATTCGTTCGTCAACGAGCGCATTGCGCGCCACTACGGCATTCCCAACGTCGCCGGCAACGCGTTCCGCCGGGTCACGCTGCCGGCCGAGCGCCGCGGCATCCTGACCCACGGCAGCGTCCTGGTCCTGACCTCGGTGGCCGATCGCACCTCACCGGTCATGCGCGGCAAGTGGGTGATGGAAGTGATGATGGGGTCGCCGCCGCCGCCGCCGCCGCCCAACGTGCCGGCGCTGGAGGAAACCAAGGGCGACGTATCGGGCAAGGTCCTCACCGTCCGTGAGCGGATGGAAGAGCATCGCAAGAACCCGCAGTGCACCTCGTGCCACCGCGTGATCGACCCGCTGGGCCTCGCCCTCGAGAACTTCGACGTCACCGGCAAGTGGCGCATCAAGGACAACGGCATGCCGGTGGATGCGAGCGGCACGCTCTATGACGGCACGCCGATGAACGGCGCGGCCGGGTTGCGGACGGCATTGTTGAAGCACCAGGACGTGTTCCTGCTGAGCTTCACCGAGAACCTGATGACCTACGCGCTGGGCCGCCGCATCGAGGCGCCCGACATGTGGGCCGTGCGCCGGCTGGTGCGCGATGCCGCCAAGCGCGACTACAAGCTGGCGGCCCTCGTGCAAGGTGTGGCCGCCAGCCCGTTGTTCACCATGGGTCGCGCCGCCGAATCGGCGACCACCGCCGTCGCAGTACCGTAGTGCCAGGAGGGCAGCACGGTGCTGCCGAAAAGGAACGTCATGAACGTGATCACCGGAAAGCACCTGAATCGCCGCACCGTTCTCAAGGGCCTGGGCGCCGCGATCGCGCTGCCGATGCTCGACGCCATGGTGCCCGTGCGCGCCGCGGCCCAGTCAGCGACACTGTCGCGCAAGGTGCGGCTGGTCGCCATGGAAATGGTCCACGGTTCGGCCGGGAGCACCGCGTTTGGCCTCCAGAAGAACCTGTGGGCGCCGGCCGCCACCGGGTCGGCCTTCGACCTGAGCCCCACCAGCATGGCGCCGCTCGAGCCGTGGCGTGAATACATCACCATCGTCAGCAACACCGACGTGCGCAACGCCGAGGCGTTCCTGCCGCCGGAAATCGGCGGCGACCACTTCCGCTCGGCCGCCGTGTTCCTGACCCAGGCCCACCCGCATCAGACCCAGGGCTCCGACCTGAAGGCCGGCACCTCGCTCGATCAGCTGTTCGCGCAGAAGTACGGGCAGGAGACGCCGATGCCCTCGATGCAGCTGTGCGTCGAAAACGTCGACCAGGCCGGCGGCTGCTTCTACGGCTACTCGTGCGCCTACACCGACTCGATCAGCTGGGCGTCGCCCAGTGAGCCGCTGCCGATGATTCGCGATCCGCGCGCGGTGTTCGATCAACTGTTCGGCATTGGCGCCACCCCCGAGGCGCGCGCCGCCCGCCGCCGCCGCGACCGCAGCATCCTCGACTGGGTGACTGAATCGACCAACCAGTTGAGAGGGCAGTTGGGCGCGACCGACAAGGCCCGGCTCAACGATTACCTGGACGATGTGCGGGAGATTGAACGGCGCATTCAGAAGGTGGAGGCGCAAAACACCTCCGGCGCCGAGCGCGAAGTGCCCGGCGCGCCGATTGGCGTGCCCGACTCTTACGACGAGCACGTCAAGCTGATGTTCGACATGCAGGTGGTGGCGTTTGCCTCGGACGTGACCCGGGTCACCGCCTTCAAGCTGAGCCGCGACGTCTCGAACCGCGTGTATCCCGAGACCGGCGTCAACACCGGATTCCACATCGCCTCGCACCACCAGGACCGCGACGATCGCATCCTGGAACTGGCCAAGATCAACAAGTACCACGTCAGCCTGGTGCCGTACTTCCTGAAGAAGCTCAAGGAGACGCCCGACGGCGACAGCAACCTGCTCGAGAACTCGCTCATCATCTACGGCTCGCCGATGGGCAACTCGAACGTCCACAATCACAAGCGCTGCCCGCTGTTCTTCGCCGGCCACGCCGGCGGGGCGCTCAAGGGCAACCTGCACATCAAGGCCGCCGACGGCACGCCCATGGCCAACGCCATGTTGTCAGCCATGCGCGGCATCGGCGTCGAGATGGAGTCGTTTGGCGACAGCACGAGCGCAATGGACCTGAATTCCGCGCCCGCGCCAACCGCCGCCTGAACGACGTTCGGAGGGCCGGGACTTCAGTCCCGGCCGTGCATTACCGCGTGATGGATCGCATATGAAGAGACTAGCTACCATTTTCGCCATCGTTGGCCTCGTCGCTTCGCTCCAGGCCGCCCAGTCGTCGCCGATCGCCGAGGCCGCCATGGCCAAGGACGCCGCCGCCGTGAAGAAGCTGCTCAAGGACGGTGCCGACGTCAACGCCGCGCAGGGTGACGGCATGACGGCCCTGCACTGGGCGGCGCTCAACGGCGACGCCGAGATGGCCTCGATGCTGCTTTATGCCGGCGCCAACGTCGGCGCCAAGACCCGGCTGGGCGGCTACACGCCGCTCCACCTGGCGGCGCAGATTGGCCACGCGTCGGTGATCGCGCCCTTGATCGCCGCCGGTTCCATCGTCTCTGCCCAGACCGCGACCGGCGCCACCGCGTTGATGCAGGCGTCGCACGCCGGCAGCAGCGAGTCGGTGCGCATGCTGATTGAGAACGGCGCCGATCTGAATGTCAAGGAAACCGCCAATGGGCAGACGGCGCTGATGTTCGCCGCTGCCGCCGACCGCGTCGACGTCGTGAAGCTGCTGCTGGCGCGCGGAGCCGACCTCGGCATCACCTCGCGAGTGGAGGATTTCTCGGCCCTCACGATGACCGCCGATGTCGATCAGAACGGCGTCCCGCGGCCGGCGCCGGCCCAGGGCCCCGGCCCGCAGATTCCCGGCGTCACCCGTGGCTACAACTACAACGAGCTGATCGGCAAGCACGGCGGCCTGGCCGCGTTGCATTTTGCCGCCCGGCAGGGCGCGCTGTCGACGGTCGAGGCGCTGGTCAAGGGCGGCGCCGACATCAACCAGCGCGGCGCCGGCGACCGCACCACCCCGATCCTGGTCGCGGCGATCAACGGCCACTTCGACACGGTGAGCTACTTGCTCGACAACGGCGCCAATCCGAATCTGGCCAGCGAAGGCGGGGTCACGCCGCTCTATGCCGTGATCAACGTGCAGTGGCAGCCGCGCTCGTTCTATCCGCAGCCGCGCGCCTATCTGCAGCAGAAGATGGGGTATCTCGAGCTGATGACCAAACTGCTCGACAAGGGCGCCGATCCCAACGCCCGCACCAATCGCAACACCTGGTTCACGCAGTACAACTTCGACCTGCTGCGCACGGACGATTCCGGCGCCAGTCCGTTCTGGCGCGCGGCGTATGCCAGCGACATCGCCGCCATGAAGCTGTTGATTGACCGTGGCGCCGACCCGAACATCCCGACCATGAAGCCGGCCGGTGGCCGCGACTTCCAGGGCGGCACCCGCAGCGGCGATGCCAACGCGGCGCCGCCGCGCCCCAATCTGCCGGTCGGTGGCCCCGGCACGCCGCCGCTGGTGGCGGCGGCCGGCGCCGGCTATAGCGAGGGCTTCGCCGGCAACGCGCACCGCTTCGCGCCCACCGGCATGATGGCCGCCGTCAAGTATCTGGTCGAGGAGGTTGGCGTCGACGTCAACGCCGAAGACGAGGACGGCAGCACCGCCCTGCACAACGCCGCGTCGCGCGGCGACAACGAGATGATTCTCTACCTGGTGTCGAAGGGCGCCGATGTCAAGGTGGTGAATCGCCGCGGCCAGACGACGGTCGACATGGCCAACGGCCCGGTGCAGCGCACCCAGCCGTACCCCGAGACCATCAAGTTACTTGAAGGCCTCGGGGCCAAGAACAATCACAAGTGCGTTAGCTGCTAGCGGCCGGCGGCTTTTTTCCCGACCTCAATCGCCTTGAAGCCGGGGTCGCCCCAACCCATCACGAACACGCTGAAGCCCTGCTTCATGCGCATCTCGATGTCGGTGGCGTTGGCGGGGTAGCCGCACGCAACGTTGAACTCCTTGCACGCTGACAGCACCTGCTGAATCGACGCCTCCCACGCGGCTTCGTCGAACTTGCGGGTGCCGTCGGGCTGCACCGTGCTGAACACGCCGCGCAGCGTGCCGGCGCCGGGCCACAGCACGCCGATGCCCTTGACCGCGGCAATCTCGCGGACCTTGGCGAGGCCTTCCTTGCTCTCGACAATCGTCCAGTTGACGAGCTCGCCGTTTGGATTGAGCGGCCACAGGTCGGCCTTGGCCTTGTATTCCTTTTCGCTCAGGCCCCACAGCGCCGGCGCCTGCCCGACGTCTTCGGAGCGGGTGCCGCCGTTGGCCTTGAAGCGCATGGCGTCGATGCCGGCCTTGGCTTCGGCGGCGCTTTCCACTGACACGAACATGATGCCGGTCACGCCGGCGTTCAGTTGCTGGCCGATGCTGATGGCGGCCGCCTTCGGGTCGGGCGCGATCTCGTGCATCTTGACCACCAGCGGGTGGGTCAGCGCGCCATTTGGTGATTTAGAGAATGCACCTGAACCTGACATCCCCTTCACGAACGCCAGGAACGGCGGCAGGCCGCGTTCCATCCCGCCCTCCATCGTCCCGTCGAAGATGAAGTCGGTGTTCTTGTTTGCCAGCGCCTCGCCCGCCAGTTGATCCGCGGTCTTGGGTGGCGGGGCATCGGCTGGTGCGGCCGGCCGCGCGGCGCCGCCGGGTCCGCCAGGGCCGCCCATGCGGCGATTGGCCGGAGCATAAAGACCAAAGACCGGCTTCTTGGCCGCCATCAGGTCAATCATCGGGTTCAGGTGCTTGGGCGCCTGGCCCACCACCATCGAGCCGGCGGCCACGGTGGCCATCAAAGCAATCACGATACGTGCACGCATGTTCATCTCCCTCGGGGAGTATAAGCCGATTGGCATGACCCAGCCGGAGGCGGCGGTGACGGTTACAATTGATGACGTGCCGGGGCTGTTCGAGCGCGCCGCCGATGCCGTCGTTGATGGCGATGTCGCCACGCTGGCCGAGTTGTTGTCGCATGATCCCGGCCTGGCGACGGCGCGTTCGCAACAGGTGACCGATCGCCTTCCTCCCGTGCACCACGCCACGCTGCTGCACTATCTCGCCGCCAACGGCGTCGAGGATGTCCGGCAGCGATCACCGCGCAACGCCGTCGAGATCGCGCGCATGCTGCTCGCGGCCGGCGCCGATCCCGATGCGCTCGCCGACATGTACGGCGGGCATTGCACGACGTTGAGTCTCCTGGTGTCGAGCACACCGCCGGCGCAAGCGGGCGTGCAGGTGCCGCTCATCGATGCGCTCGTCGACGGCGGAGCGTCGGTCGACGACCGTGGCGCCGGCCACTGGACGTCGCCGCTCATCACCGCGCTGGTATTCGGGTTTCGCAATGCGGCCGAGGCGCTGGTGCGCCGCGGGGCCCGCGTCGACACGCTGGCGGCGGCGGCCGGTCTGGGCCGGGTGGATCAGGTGCGCGAGCAGTTGCCCCACGCCAGTGCCGGCGATCGCCACCGCGCCTTCGCACTGGCGACACAGCTTGGACACCTGGAGATCACGCGTCTCTTACTTGATGCCGGCGAGGACGCCAACCGCCATCACCCGCCAGGGATGCACGCCCATGCCACGCCCCTGCATCACGCCGCGCTGGGCGGCCACGACGCCGTGGTGCGCCTGCTGGTCGACCGGGGCGCGCGGCTCGACCTCAAGGACACCATTTACCAGGCCACGCCCGATGGCTGGGCCGAGCACGCCGGCCACCGGGCCATCGCCGCCTATTTGCGCGCCCGGCTGACGTAACATCGTTACCATGACCAGCTGGCGAATCGTCGGTCTCGGCCTCGGCCTTGCCCTGAGCACCTCTGTCCTGGGGCTCGCCGGCTCCTCGACTCCCGACTCCCGTCTCCCGTCTCCCGATTTCGCGCCTCCCGCCTCCGGCCCCCCGGTTTCCGCGGACGACCAGCAACCCACCTTCCGGTCGAGCGTAGACCTGGTGACCATCGACGTCGTCGCCACGACCGCCAACGGCGCGCCGGTCGCGAACCTGACGGCCGCTGATTTCGAGCTGCTCGAGGACGGCGTGCCGCAGGCCATCCAGACCTTTCAGTTCGTGGACCTCTCGGCGACCTCGGCGATCCCGCCGCTGCCGCCAGGGATTGCTTCGAACGAAGTTGAGCCCGGTGGCCTGTTCGTCGTCGTCCTCGACGAGCTTGGTCTGCAGGTCGATGATGTCTCGCAGGCGCGGCGGGTGGCCGACCGGTTCTTCAAGGAGACGCTGCTGCCGAACGACTATGTCGCGGTGGTTCGCTCGGGCAGCGATTCCGGATTCTTCCTGACCAGCGATCGCACACTGGCCATGAGCCTCATTCCGCAGACGGTTGGCCGGCGCGAGCGCACCCTGGGCGTAGAGGAGCCTGGCGCCACCGCCGAGACGGGCGCGCCGGCACCGGATGCGGCGGCCAGTCTGGCCGAGCTCGAGTCGGCGGTCGAAACCTTTGGCGTGGGCGAGAACGGCCGGCGAAGCTTCCAGGTGCTGCTCGGTGTGGTCGAGCAGTTGCAGCGCATTCCGGCGCGTCGCAAGGCGGTGCTGTGGTTCAGCCGCGGCGGCGACCTGCCGCCCGGCTATTTCGATGCCGTCGACCTGGGCCGTCTCACCGGCCGAGACGATGAGGTGTTCTCGAAGTTGATCGACACCGCACGCGCCGCCAACGTGGCCATCTATACCGTCGATCCGCGCGGCCTGCAGACGCCCGGCGCCGAGACCGGACGCGACGCCGAACCCTTTGACACGGGTGTGGTTCGCGACCTGGCGGCTGCCACCGGCGGCCGCGCGCTGCTCGGCAACAACTCCAATGAGGCGCTTACGCGCGTGGCGGCAGAGAATCGGGCGTTCTATCTGATCGGCTACGCCCCGGCGACGACCGCCGACAAGAACCGCGCCCGCAAGTTGACCGTTCGCACGCGCGCGCCTGGGGTGTCGCTCCTGCACCGCCGGGTCTACCTGCCCTCGGCCGGCGCCGAGAGCAAGGCGATCGGATTGATCGAGTCGGCGCTGCCGGTGGCCGACCTGCCGATCGCGCTAGCGCCCTCGGCCGTGGCCGGCGAAGGCAACCGTCGCGGCATAATCGTGCCCTTCGAGATCGGCTCGGGCCTGACCGATGGCGCCGCCGTCGACTACGCGGTGGTGGCGCTGGATCCGGCCGGCAAGGTCGCCGCCCGGGCCACCGGTACCATCAAGGCGGCGGGTGGTCGCGCCATTGGCGAGGCTCGGCTGGCGGTCGAGGCGAAGATCTACCAGGTGCGCGTCGCCGGCCAGATCAACGAGAGTGCTCGCGAGGGCCTGGCGTTTGCCACCGTGACGGTACCGGTGGGGAAGTCGAAGACCTCACAGTGTTCCGGCTTTGTGTTTGAGCAGGCCGGCGAACGCCCCGGGCTGCGCCAGTTCACCCGCGGCACGGCCATGACCATCTCGACCATGGTGTCGGCGGAGAAACTGAGGGAGCGGGCGATCACGTTCGGCCTGGCCAGTGCCGGCGGTCCGGTCGAGCGCAGTTGGCCGGTGCAGTTGGGCCGGCCGCTCGCCAACGGGCTGTGGCGGGTGGCCTTGAGCCTGAGGCCGCCACTGCCGGGCGGCCACCTCGAAGTGCGGGTGATGGAGGACGGCTTCCTGCTGGACGAGAGCTGCCGCACCGAGTTCGTGTTGAAGTAGCCGATGGCCCACGCCGTCATTCACGTTGACCGCGTCCGCAAGACCTACGGCCAGACGGTCGCCGTGGACGAAGTGTCATTCGACGTGCACGACGGCGAGATCTTCGGACTGATCGGTCCCAATGGCGCCGGCAAGACCACGACCATGGAATGCGTGGAAGGCCTGCGCCGGCCCGACCAGGGCCGCATCGCGGTGCTGGGCCTCGATCCCTTTCGCGACGTCTACCAACTGCAGGAACGCATCGGCGTGCAACTGCAGCAAGCCCATCTGCAAAAGCGCATCAAGGTCTGGGAGGCGGTTCACCTCTGGGCCACGCTTTACCGCAAACCGGTTGGCGACGGCGACCGGCTGCTCGAGCAACTGGGGCTCGCCGAGAAGCGCAATGCCTGGTTCATGACCTTGTCGGGCGGCCAGCAGCAGCGGCTGTTCATCGCCCTGGCGCTCATCAACGATCCCGAGGTGGTGTTTCTCGATGAGCTGACGACCGGCCTCGATCCGCAGTCGCGGCGCGCGATCTGGGAGCTGGTACGCGGCATCCGGGCCCGCGGCAAGACGGTGTTCATGACCACGCACCTCATGGAGGAAGCCGAACGGCTGTGCGACCGGGTCGCCATCATCGAACACGGGCGCATCATCGATGTGGATAGCCCGCAGCGGCTCGTCGATCGCCATTGCCCCGGCCGGACCGTGCTGCTCGAGACGCCGGCCCCTGGGGCCGAGCAGTGCTTTCATGGGCTGCCGAACCTGGACGAGGTGGCACGCGACGGCACGCATTTCACCATCAACGGCCACGGCGACGGATTTGTCACCGACGTGATCCAGTGCCTGGCCGAGCATCAGATTCGCGTCACCGATTTTCGCACCGTCCTGCCCACGCTCGAGGATGTCTTCCTCAAGCTCACCGGCCATTCGATCAGGGACTGACATGGTGCGAGGGCTGCTGCAACTGACCTGGCTCGAGATCAAGATCTTCCTGCGCGAACCGCTGGGGGCGATCGGGACGATCGTGATCCCGGTGGTGGTGTTCCTGCTGATCGGCCGCGCCATGGGCGGCCGGGCAGGCTCACCGCAGGCCGCCGCGTTCCTGCGGGTGGACCTGCCGGTGCTCGTGGCGATCCTGATTGCCATCAGTGCCGTGCTCTCGCTGGTGACGATCATCTCGATCTACCGGGAAGGCGGCATCCTGAAGCGGCTGCGCGCCACGCCGCTCAGGCCGCAGGCCATCCTGATGGCTCACGTGCTGGTGAAACTGCTGTTCACCGCCATCACGCTCGCGTTGATGGTCCTGGCCGGTCGCAACTACTACCCGATTGGGCTCGAGGTGCCGGTGGTGTCGTTTACGCTGGCGTTGCTCGTGAGCCTGCTGGCGATCCTGTCAATGGGGTTCGTGGTCGCCAGCCTGGTGCCGACGGCGCGATTTGCCCAGCCGATCGGCGCGGTGCTGTTCTATCCGATGATTGCCGTGTCAGGCCTGTTCACGCCGATCGAGGCGCTGCCACAGGGACTGCGGATGCTGTCGCGGATGCTGCCGATGACCTACGTGGTGTCACTGCTGCAGGGCATCCTGTCGGGCGGATCGTGGTGGGCGCACATCGCCGACGTCGCCGCCCTGGCCGGCGTCATCGCCGTATGCACCGCCATCTCGGCGCGCATCTTCCGCTGGGAGTAGAGGCTAGGCCGCGACGCGGTTGCGTCCGCCGTCCTTCGCCCGATAGAGGGCCTGGTCGGCCGCCGTGATGAAGTCGGCCTCCGAAGCCCCCATGGCGACCAGCGTGGTGGCCACGCCGGCACTGACCGTGAGGTGCGGGCTGGTGGGCGACTCCGGGAAGGGAATCCGCAGCGCTTCTACCTGAGCGATGGCCTGCGCGGCCACCTTCATGGCCCCGGGCTGCCCGGTGCCGGCCAGCACCAGCGCAAACTCTTCGCCGCCAAATCGAGCCAGCAGATCAGTGGGCCGATGCGTGGTGCCGGTCAGCGCCGCCGCCACTTTCCTCAGGGCTTCGTCGCCGGCGACGTGGCCGTAGGTGTCGTTGAACAGCTTGAAGTGATCGATGTCGAGCAGCACCAGCGACATCTCGGTCTTGAAACGGACCGCTCGCCGCCACTCGTCGGCCAGGAATTCCTCGAACCGGCGCCGGTTGCTCACGCCGGTCAGGCTATCGGAGTGCGCCAGGTGCTGCAGTTCCTCATTGGCCCGGCGGAGTTCCTCGGTCTTGTCGGCGACCAGGGTCGCCAATTGCCGCTCGCGTGAGGCAAACCGGTGCACGCTGGTCTTCCACGCCGCGAATACCACCGAGGCGGTGCCGGCGAAGCACGCCAGGTAGAACAACCAGGTCTGGTAAAAAAACGGTTGCAGCTCGAGCTCGAGGCTGGCCCCAGTGTCGTTCCAGACGTTGTCGCTGTTGGCGGCGGTCACCACGAAGCGATAGCGGCCCGGTGGCAAATACGAGTAGTAGGCCGTGCGCCGGGTGTCGCCGTCGATCCAGTCCGGGTCGTGCCCCTGGAGCTGGTAACGAAACTTGACCTGCTCGGACTTGATCAGGCTGACGCCGGCGAAATTGATCTCGATGTTCTTGAGGCCGGGCCCGATGGTGAGGCCGCCGCGCACGTCCACCACTTCGCGTTCCACCGTCGCCGACTCGATCACCACCGACGGCGGAAGTGGATTCTCGCGTTCGGCCGTCGGGTCGACGATGACCACGCCTTCCTGGGTCGGGAACCAGAAGTGGCCGCGTCGATCGGTGATGCTGGCCGGCTGACGGCCGCCATTGCACTCGGTCGACAGCATGCCGTCCTGCGTCCCGTAGCTGACGCTGTTGACCTTGGCGATCGTGCCATCGGCGAAGGCATTGAGCTCCGCCCGCTTCACCCGGTAGATGCCGCGGTTCGAGCAGATCCAGAAATTGCCGCGCCGGTCTTCCTCGATCGCAAAGACGCCGTTGTTGAACAGCCCGTGCTCGGCCTGGTAGCTGACGAAGCGGCCATCCTTGAGGCGGCTCAGGCCCTCGTTATAGGTGCCAACCCACAGAATGCCCTCGGCGTCTTCATGGATGGTGCGCACGTAGCTGCCGGCCAGGCCATCCTTCGTCGTGTAGTTGGTGATCCGGCCGTTGCTGAAGCGCGACAACCCGCCGAAGCCGCCGAACCACAGCGCTCCTCGGGAGTCCTCGAAGATCGTGGTCATGAACTCGTTAGGCAGGCCGTCGGTCACCGTGTAGGTCCTGACCAGCCGCCGGTCGCGGAACTGCAGCATGCCGCGATTGGTAGCCGCCCAGACGTTGCCATGGCGGTCGCCGCGAATGGCAAAGACGTGATGCGCCAGCGTCGACGGCACCATGCGGGCGCGGCGGTCGCGGACGATGAAGATGCTGCCGTTCAGGCCAACCCACATGTCGCCGCCGGCATCCTCCCAGAGGGACTGCACCGAGGCCTGGGCGTTGCGCCACAGCTCGCTGACGGGAACTGCCGGGTCGGCCGGGCGAACGTCGAGCGGGGCAAGCCGCCCGTCTTCGTAGACGCTCAGGCCGCGGGTGGTGCCAATCCAGATCCGGTCGCGGCGGTCGCGGTAGATCGGGTAAACCTCGGAGTGATTGAGGCCGTCGGCCGTGCTGTAGCTGGTGAGCACCGAGCGGCGCAGCCGGGCCAGTCCCTTGTTGGTCGCCACCCACGTCGTGCCTTCGCGATCGTGGAACACGCTGTAGAGCGAGTTGTTCAGCAGGCCGCTCTCTCGGCCGTACATGCGAAGCGCACCGTCGTGGTACTGCACCAGCCCGACGCCTTCGGTGGACCCGCCGCCGCTGGCGAACCAGACGCTGCCGTCGGCGTCTTCCCAGAACGAATGGTGAATCGATCGTTTCAGTCCGTCGGCTTCGCCGAAACTGCGCGTGACGCCCCCGCCGAGGCGGTGGACGCCGTACTCGCCGAGCCACAAGTGGCCGTCGCGATCCTCAAAGGCATTGGGCCGGAACGGGAGCGGCTTCAGGTTGAGGGGGTAGACGGTGGTCTTGCCATCACGCTGCTCGATGACTTCCTTCGTGGAAATGGTCCACACCGAACCGGACTTGCCGGCGATCGTCTGCAGCGGCGGGTCGTCCTCTCTCTCGCTGAACACGAATTGGCCGTCGCGCAAGTAGTAGAAGCTCTTCGAGAGCCGGTCCTCGTCTTCGACCAGGAAACGCAGTTCGCCGTTCTGGTCGGGCGTGATGCGCTGGATGTAGTGGCCGGGGACCTGGCGGGAATCGTACGAGGTGAATTGGCCGTCGCGCACCACGGTCAGCACGCCGTCTTCCATGGTCGTGGCGTAGAGCGTGCCGTCGGTGTCGCCGTAGAGGCCGGTGAACCGGTTGTTGATGATGCCCTTGGTGTTGCCGGTGCCGAAGGTGGTGAAGCGGACGCCGTCGAAACGCACCAGCCCATCGAAGGTCGTGAACCACAAGTAGCCGTCCGGCGTCTGGGTGATCTGCCGCACCCCGTTTTGCGGCAGGCCGTTGTCCGTCGTCCAGGTGTCGTAGCGATACTGGGCGCGCGCGTCCGCCGTGGCGCCCAGCGTGAGCGCCAGCAGCAGGACAGCTATGCGAACGGGCGAGATCATCAGGGCGTGGCGGCGATGTGCGGCTATGGCTCGGCGTCGGCGCTCGGCCCGTAGATGTTCGGCACTTTCGACCCCAGGGCCCGCAAGTAGGCCGCGAGCTGCCCGCGGTGGTGGATGCTGTGGTTGTTGGCAAAGCCGATGTACTTCACGTTCGGCATCTCCATCATGCCGAAGAAACTGACGACGGCGGTCAGCTTGTCGGCCGGCAGGGCTCGCAGTTGGGCCAGCTTCGCTGGGAACGCCTGCTGGTAGAACGTAACAATGTCGCTGACCTGCGCGAACTGGGCTTCGGCCTGCTTGGCGGCTTCGGGATTGAAGTCGAACTTGCCGTTGAGGATGCAGTCGATGAACCAGATGTCGGACGTCGCCAGGTGGGTGGCAATCTCCCACGCGGAGCGGGATTTGGGGTCTGGCTTGTATGAGCGGGTGTCGTCCTTGACGGCGGCCAGGACCTGGCACGTGGCAGGGAATTCACCCTCCCAGAGGCTGATTAGCGTGTCGGCGGCACTCGTGGCTTGATCGGCGGTCATGAGGGGCTCCTTGGAAGCCCTCAAGGCTAACGCGATCTCGCCGCCGAGCGCAATTTCAGATGTGAGCGGTTACTCCGTGCGCAGGGCGCGCATCGGCGCCAGCCCGGCCGCGCGCGTCGCCGGAATGACCGAGGCAATCAGGGCGGCCACGCTCAGCGAGACGGCGGCGACACCGAGCGCCACCGGATCCCAGAACCTGACGCCGTAGAGCTGGGCCGAGAGCAGGTAGCCGGTACCCACCGCCAGGGGCAGGCCCAGCACCAGGCCGCCGAGAACGCGCCGGAACGCCCCACCGAGCACCAGCCGGATCACCCGTGGCCGATCGGCGCCAAGCGCCATGCGAATGCCGATCTCGCTGGTGCGCCGCGCGACCGAGTAGGCGGTGACGCCGTACAGGCCAATCGCTGCCAGGATCAGGGCGATCGCGCCGAACAGGCCGGCCAGGCTGGCTACCGCGCGCTGCTGATCGAAGCTGCGCTGCACCTGTTCCTGCAACGTGCGCATGGAGATGACCGCCAGGTTCGGGTCGGCTTCGGCCAGGACCCGCGCCACTTGCGGTTCAAGCGCGCCGGGCGATGCGTTGGTCACGAGCAGGACCCCGCCGACGAAGTGCGACGCAGTCTCGACGCGCCGCATCATCTCGTTTGCGTAGTCAACGGTTTGCGCCAGAGGCACAAAGAACATGGGCCGCATTGGCCGGTCGAGCTCGAAGCCGGCGAACCGCGCATCGGCGATCACGCCGACGATACGGAAGGAGTTGACGTTCTCGGGCAGGTTCAATCCGAAGTGCTGATCGAGCGGTTCCTCGCCGGGCTTGAAGAAGTGACGGACAAACGCCTCGTTGACCACCGCCACGTTCTGCGCCGTTTCGTTGTCGGCCACCGTGAAGTGGCGGCCACGCACCAGCCTGACGCCCAGTTGCTGCAGGTAATCGGCGCTGACGCGGTCCCACGACGCGCCGGTTTGTTCGCCGGGGGCCGGCGCCGGCTTGCCGGCGATCAACACGCCTTCTCCCCAGTTGTTGGTGAGCGGGTTGTAGAGTGCAAGTCCAGCGGACTGCACACCGGGAATGCGGCCCAGTCGCTCCTCCAGGTCGCGATAGAGCGCCGTCAGTCGATCGCCGGTGACCGAGGCCGACGGCCGGCCCACGCTGACCAGCACGCGGTTGTCGCGCTCGAAACCAAAGTCCTGGCCTTCGAGGTTGCCCAGGCTGCGCCCGAGCATGGCCGAACCGGCCACCAGCACGACCGAAAGCGACGCCTGCACCACCAGCAGGGCCTTGCGCGCGAATGAGGCGCCGTCGGCGGTGCTGCGGCCGGCGCCGCGTAGCGCATCGATCGGGTTGGTGCGGGTGGCGAACCATGCGGGTGCGGCGCCAAACAGCAGGCCCGTCACCAGCGCCAGGCCGGTGGCAAAGGCCAGCACCAGCGGCGAGGGCAGCGTGTCGATCGGCAGCATCGTGGCGCCTGAGAAGGCAAGCGACAGCAGCAACCGCGAGGCCGCCACCGAGACAGCGAGACCGGCCAGCGCGCCGCCAATGGCAAGCACGACGCTTTCCACCAGTGCCTGCGTCACAATCTGCCGGCGCGACGCCCCCATCGCGAGCCGCACCGCGGTTTGGCCGCGGCGCGCCATGGCCCGCGCCAGCATCAGGTTGGCGACATTGGCGCAGGCAATCAGCAGCACGAGTCCGCACACCGCCAGCAGGATGCGCAGGCTGCGCCCGTATTGCTCCTTCATGATGCCGATGCCCGCGCCGGCCGGGATCACCGAGATCACCTGCTGCGGCAGGACTCGCTCGACGCTGGCCAGCCAGTTCGGCGGATAACCAGCCTCGTGCACCATCCACTGCCGCAAGAGCCCCGTGAGCCTGGCGTCCATGCCGTCTATGGACGCGCCGGGCCGCAACCGCCCGATCACGCGAAGCCAGGCGGAGATCGGCTGATTAAGCAGCGACGTCTGTGCGCCGGTGATCAACGGTTCGTGCTGCAGCGGGAGCCACATGTCGGGGGGATCGGCCTTCAGGGTCTCACCGAAGAACCCGGGTGGCGCGACTCCGGTCACGGTGAATGCCTGGCCCTCGATCACCAGCGTGGCGCCCACGATCGCGCGGTCGCCGCCGTACACGCCCTGCCACGCGTGATACGACAGCACCACCACCGGCGCCGCGCCCGCCGCATCGTCGGCGGCCGTGAACACGCGGCCGGCGCCGGCATTCACGCCAAGCGTGGTGAAGTAGTTGCCAGACACGTAGGTGGTCCGCAAGGGTCGCGGGGCGTCGTCCACGCCAGGCCGCCGCACACTCATGCGGCCCATGCCAGCCTGGAAGGCGGCGAGCTCTTCGAATTCGGGTGAGTCGGCCTTAAGCCGATCGAACAGCGGAAACGAAAACATGCCCCAGCGATCCTGGGGGCCGCCCTGCACGCAGCAGTTGTCGCCGTCGCCGATGCGGTAGAGGCGGGCCGGGTCCGCCACCGGCAGCGACTTCAACATCACGGCGTGGATGAGGGTGAAGATGGCGGTGGTGCCGCCAATGCCGAGGGCGAGGGTCAGGACGGCGGTGGCCGTGAACCCCCGGGCCGAGCTCAGGTTGCGGATGGCGTAGAGAAAGTCGCGCAGGAGAGTGCCCACGCCAGCCTTAGACGGCCGGCGCGGGCGATTCGTTGGCGCCGGCTATTTCTTGCGGCGGACGTAGGTCACGTGGGTGACGCCGGTGATCTTGCCATCCTTGTCCATGCGGATGTACTCGTTGCTGATCGTGTTGTTGTCGTCCGACAACGTGTTGATCACCACCTGGTTCACGACGCCGTCGCGCTTGTTGTAAATACGGATGCTCTTGGGGTTGATGATCTCGACCGCGGTCTCGGAGCCGGGCTGGCCGGTGACCGGGCGGAACACGCCGTCGAACATCGTGACGTAGCTCCAGTCCGACGCCGGGTTACTGGGGTTGCTCACGGTGAGCTTGCTGCCGCCCTTCTCGTAACCCTCGTAGGTCATCACGTTGTTGGGATTGGTCGTGTTGTCCCACACGCCGAATCGCGCCGTGCGCGGGTCGGTGTTGTCCATCTTCTTGGCGGCGGCGGCCGGGGCCTGGGCCAAGGATGGGCTGGCGGAGACGAGAGCGGCGGCGAGCAGGGCAGCGCAAGTGAACAGATTTCGGTATCGCATTGATTCAATCCTCTTTGGAGCGTCGGTAACACGGCGAAAGACTAGTCAGGATACCGAAATGCGGAGCTTTCGCCTAGTCCCGGCGGCCAAGCTTCCGGCCGGCGGCAATAGCATCAAACGCCGCGGCGTCGCGCCGCTGCATGGTGAACACCGTGAAGCCGCGCGCCATCAGATCGGTGACCTCTTTGGGATTGTTGGCGGGGTGGCTGCACGCCACCTTGAATTCCTTGCAGGCCGACAGGATGGCCGAGACACCAGCGTCGAACCCGGCCTGGTCGCGAACCCGCTGACCATCCGCGCCCGTGGTCGAAAAGACTCCGCCAAGCGTGCCCGCGCCGACCACGATCACCGTCAGGCCGGGCACTTGCGCGATCTCGCGGATGTTGGCGATGCCTTTCTTGCTCTCGACGATCGCCCACAGCACCAACTCGCCCTGGGGATTGAGCGGCCAGGGGTCGGCCTTCCGGCGATACTCGGCTTCCGTCAGTTTCCAGTAGGCGGCGGCGAGGCCCACACCCTGTTCAGGCCGGGTGCCCCCCTTGGACGTAAAGCGCATGGCGGCCAGGCCGGCTCGCACCTCGTCGGCGCTCTCCACTTCCTGTAGCATCACCCCGACGTGACCGGCATTCAGTTGTTCGACGATGCGGGTGGTGGCGAGGGCGGGGTCGGTGTGGATGATCGGCACCTTGGAGATGAAGGCATGCTCGCGGGCCGAGCCGCCCGCCGCCAGCATGGCGCCCATGTAGCCGAGGAAGCGGTCGGCGCTGGCGCTCGAGTAGTTGTCGTAGGCGAAGTCGCTGAACCGGTACGCCATCGTGTCGCGCGCGGCGTCGGTGAGCGAGGGCAGGGGAGCCGGCGTCGCCGGATTCGCTGCCGCGCCAGCTGGTCCGCGGCCAGCGGCGACAATGGGCGGATGGGTCACGCCAAACACCGGCAGGCCGCGTTCGTGCAGCACGATCATCGGATTGATGCGATCCGGCTGTTGCGCGAGGCCGATCGACGAGAGGGCAAAGCCGGAGAGCGCGAGGCAAGCGACCAGTGACCGCATGGGCATGTACCTGTCCTTTGCCGCGGATTATATCGGGCTTCCCTCGACGAGGATGTCTCGGTGTTTAATTGAGGCTCATGGCCAAGCTGATCTTCTTCTGCGGCAAGATGGCTGCCGGCAAGTCCACCCTCGCGAAGGAGCTGGCCGCGCGCGAGCGCGCCGTGCTCTTGAACCAGGACCGGTTGCTCGACACTCTCTTTCCTGGCGAGGTCGTGGACGTGCCGACTTACGTCAAGTTCTCGACGCGCATCAACCAGGCCATCGGCCCGCACGTCAGCGCCCTGCTGGCGCTCGGCATCTCGGTGGTGGTCGACTTTCCCGGCAACACCCGCTCGCAGCGCGCCTGGTTCCGGGAGATCTTCGAACGGGCCGGCGCGGATCACGAACTGCACTTCATCGACGCGCCCGATGAGTTGTGCAAGCAGCAGCTCAAGGAGCGGAGCAAGGACCTGCCGCCCGGCACGCCGTGGACGTCGGAGGCGGCGTTCGACCTGATCGCGGCGCACTTCCTGCCGCCGGTGGAGGATGAGGGGTTTACCGTCATTCGCCATCACCGCGATTGGCAATCTTTGCCATGAATGCTATCCTGTGTCAATAGGAGCACGGCCCAATGCCGACCCGGAATATCAACCTGACCACCGAGCAGGATGCGTTTGTTGACGAGGTTGTCGAAGCGGGTGAGTACCAGAATGCCAGCGAGGCCATCCGCGACGCCCTGCGCGCACTGCAACAGCGCCGGAGTGAAGACAGCCTCAAGATTAAGATCCTCCGTGCTCAAGTCAAGGCTGGCACCGAGGCGCTCGATCGCGGTGACTTCGTCGAGGTCGATGCTGCCGATCTCGACGGGTATCTCGAACGGTTGACGACTCCCGCGGCACGGCGCGCGCGGTAGGACCGCATGGCGCGGTTTCGGCTTGCTCGCCCGGCGCAGCTCGATCTCGGGAGCATTCTGGCAACCAGCGCCGAGCGTTGGGGCGCTGACGGCCGGCAACGATACGCGGCTGTGCTCGCCGATGCGATGCGGCAGGTCGCAGACGCGCCTCAAGGCCCACTGACGAGGAACCGAACCGAGCTCCGTTCAGGGATCCGGAGCTTCCACGTCCGACACGCGCGCCGAGCTGCAGACGCGGCGAAGGTCAGGAGACCGGTTCATGTCCTCTACTATCGAGTCGCCCGGCAAGGTGTTATCGAGATCGTCCGCGTGCTGCATGAACGGATGGACCCGAGCCGTCACCTCGACGACTCGCTAACCGCGGGCGACATCTGAAGTAGGAACGCTGGGGCTTGCCCAGCCGAAGCTCGAATCGAGGCGTCAGTCCGCCTTCGCTCGCGGGAATTCAGAGGGCGACGGCGGGACAACCTTCGCCTGATCCAGAGCGAAGGTTGGTGGAGGCGGCGGGAGTTGCACTGTCTAGCGCCGAAGGCGCTGACTGAACTAAACGACCGATGCCGAACACTTCGCGAACGAAGTGAGAGAAGTGGAGGCGGCGGGAGTTGAATTTGAAATCAGCGGTTTTCGTAACTTGCTGATGGCGCGCGACTTCTGATGCTAACGCGTTGATACGGCGGTGTTTGCCGCTGCTCGTCGACTCCACCGCTGTCCGCAGAAATACTCAGGAGTCGACCCATTTCTTGGAGGCATATTGGAGGCGGCGGGACAAGTTGCCCGCCAATCGCGTTTGCAGCCAACACCGTGACTTAGCTGTTGAAGCATCAGTCACCCCTTACGGCCGCAGCTCGTTCGGCTCGCTTCGCTCGCGTCGCGCGTTCTGTAGCCCAGGCCTGCCCGAGTTGCCCGAGTTCTTGAATCCTGGGATCGGGATTTGAGCAGAAGGCGGCGAAGCGGTCCGCTAGCTTTTGCCACATTCCTGATTCTTCGCCCCACCAGCTTCGACCACTCAGGGCAGCGGCACGAATGACATCCTCGGGCGAATAGCCGGCCGAGAGTGCGACCGCCGCCTTTCCCGCCCAGCTTGCATCAGGCCAGTCGTTTTCGTCGTCGTGGTCGCTCTGGAGGGGCGCAAGGTGCAGTCGCGCCAGCGACGCGTTGTTCAAAAGAAACTGGTAGAGGCCCAAATCACCGCCGATGACACTTCGCGCCACATCGTTGTATCCGCCACTATTTGGCAGTTTACCGATCAGTTCCTCTCGCTGCGCCGAAGTCAGGTTGATGATCGCTGCAGCGACGCTGGACCGAGATGTCAGGAGATACGCTCCGTGGTTGTCGATTCGCTTCAGAAGCCATTCAAGGCCGAGGCTTGAGTCCGCCTTGAACACATCTTCGAGATACGTGTCGTCGCTTGGGCTGCGAAGGATGGCTTGTCGCCACAGATCCTGATCGCAGCGGCCGTCGAGAGTGTTGCCGGCCCGCCACACGCCAACTGCCGCCGCCGCGGCGACTGCATCGCTGGAGTGCGCCAGCAGATGGTTCAGAGTGTCAGGTGGTACCTGAGCCTGATCCGATTTGGTGGACGGTTTAACTACGCTGCCTGAGCTAGTGCCCGCCGCTCGAACTCTGCCGGACTGATCTGGCCGAGTGTGGAGTGCCGACGCTTCTGGTTATAGAACACTTCGAT
>JAKFYH010000044.1 GCA_021730945.1 Acidobacteriota bacterium
CAACGCCAACCAGCAGACACCCGCCCCTACTTCAGGAGGGTCCTGGTTCCCTTTATCTTCTGCGCGCTCAACGTGTTAAGGAAGGCTGGGAGCAGCCGGTCCATGAGCTCGAAATACGACGACAGGGCGGGTGTCTGCTGGTTGGCGTTGTAGAGAATCTCTTCCCGGAACGACTCACTATGCAGGGTTTCGCCGGTTCGTCCGTCGATAAAGATGAACGTCGGCCGCAGGACGAAGCCCTTGCGCTCCATGTAGGTGCGGACGGGGACGACCTGGCGGCGGCCGAACGAGTCGTACACTTCCTGCTCGCGCTGGACGAAGCCCGACCGCTGTTGCGGCGCGAACAGGATCGCGCCGGTGACGATCAGCGGCTGCTGGAACTCTTCGCCGATGCGCTTCCAATAGGCGACATTGGCGAAGATGTGGTTGTACGGCTCCAGGTCCTTTTCTTCATTGAGGACCGGCGGCTTGTTGGGGTCGACTTCCTGCGGCGGTACCGCGGCCTGCTGGTCGGGCACCGGCGGCGTGCTCTCGCCGCTCTGCCGGGCGACCTCGAGCAGCGGCAGGACATCGGCGTCGATCACCCGCATGATGCCCTTGTTGCGCAACTGGCTGCGCAACAGGCGCACCGTCTCCAGGTTGGCATCGACGTCTTCGTTGGCGCCGGCAATAAAGCCGGCGATGAAGATGCGCTGGAACGCCGATACGTCCAGCTTGGGCCGAATCGGTGTTTCGATCGGGATCTCGGTATAGCTGGTGCACGCCCCAAGGGCGGCCACGAGCGCCAGGCACAGCGTTAGCTTTGCCCGGCCTCCCCACCCCGTCACGCTGGAATACGCGTGCCGGGGGCCCCGGCCGGCCGTGCGCCTAATACTGCGCGCCGTCTTTCTGAGTCGCGCGGTCATTGATTTCCTTGAACAGGTCGTAGTTCTGCCGGACGAGCGCATTGTTGGGTTCAAGCGCGAGCGCTTTTTCGTAAGCCTCTCGTGCCTTGGCCAACTGACCCTCGTGCTCGTAGGCCACGGCGAGGTTATTGAACGCTGCGGCGTAAGTGGGATCGAGCTGGGTGGCGCGTTCCCAGCGGTAGATCGCCTCTTTCCACAGACCGCGCTGCGCCACCTGGATCCCGAACTCGACCTGCTCCTTGGCCGGACCTCGCTGCTCGGCCCACGCAAATGGTGCCGATGCCACGACCACGAACAGTGCCAATACCAGGGGGCGGACAGACATGGTTCCTTTCCGCACTATATCGGCCCACCCGGAGGGGGGCAAGTGACATTCGGCCTGCCATTGGCCCGTGACGTCACCGCTGTGGAGGCAACCGTTCAGGGTTGCCCCCCGCTCTTGACGACGGTATCGTAGTCGGCAGGTCAGGCGGAGTCAGCCAGAGGTCTCCCGATGGATGCCATCCGCCGTGGTTCGCCACGTTTTCCCGCCCTGCTTGCCGAAATCCCGAGTCCGCCAGACACCCTCTGGATCCGCGGCGACGTGTCAATTTGTGCCCGGACCGTGGTCGCGATTGTCGGCGCGCGCAAGGCCTCGCGCGCAGGCGTTGCCGCAGCCGAGGTGCTCGCCGGCGACCTGGCCCGCGCCGGCATCGTCGTGGCCAGCGGGTTGGCCCGCGGCATTGATTCGGCCGCGCACGCGGGTGCGCTCGATGCCGGCGGCACCACGATTGCCGTCCTTGGAACCGGAATCGATCAGATTTACCCGCCCGAGAACGCGGCGCTGTTCGAGCGCATCGCCAGCCTCGGGCTGTTAATGACCGAGTTCCCGCCCGGCGTGCGGCCGTACATGGGGAACTTCCCCAGGCGTAACCGCATCATCAGCGGCCTGTCGCGAGCCGTCGTCGTGGTCGAAGCAGCCGAGAGGAGCGGGTCGCTGATTACGGCCCGGCTGGCGGCCGAACAGGGTCGCGATGTCATGGCCATGCCCGGTTTGACGGCCGGTGGCCGCAACCGTGGCGCCCACGCCTTGCTAAAGGACGGGGCAAAGCTTGTGGAGTCTGCGGTCGATATCCTGCAGGAGCTCGGAATCGGCCAGGCTCACGGCGGGTGCGGGGAAACCCAGGAAACTGTTGAATTTACAGTAGATGAGATAGCCGCCGAACTGAAACTCGCCCCTGGCGACGCCTTGGCCCGCCTGCTTGAATGGGAGTTGACCGGCGAAATTCGAAGAATTGGATCGGGCCGGTTCATTCGGACACTGATCGCGAAGGGCCGCAAGTGACACAGATGACCCAGAATTCTGCGCTGAAATTCGGCCGTGCTAACGTTAGGCCCTTACTGAACCTGAAAAATCGATGCCGATACCGTTAGTAATTGTCGAATCCCCGGCCAAAGCCCGGACTTTGTCGCGTTTTCTCGGGAAGAAATACCGGGTGGAGGCCAGCTATGGCCACATCCGCGATTTGCCGGAATCGGCGTCGGACGTGCCGGCTGAGATCAAGGGCAAGTCGTGGGGCCGGCTCGGCATCGATACCGACGGCGACTTCACGCCCTACTACGTCGTCCCCAGCGACAAGAAGAAGAACGTCACGGCCCTCAAGGCCGCCATGAAGGACGCGTCGGAACTCATCCTGGCGACCGACCCTGATCGTGAGGGCGAGGCGATCAGCTGGCATCTGAAGGAGCTGCTGAAACCCAAGGTCAAGGTTCGCCGCATCGTCTTTCACGAGATCACTGAAGAAGCGGTCAAGGCGGCGCTGGCCGAACAGCACGACGTCGATGAGAACCTCGTCCGCGCGCAGGAGAGCCGCCGCATTCTCGATCGGCTGTACGGCTACACCCTGTCGCCGGTGCTGTGGAAGAAGGTGCAGACGGGCCTCAGCGCGGGGCGCGTGCAAAGTGTCGCCGTCCGCGTCATCGTCGAGCGGGAGGAGGAACGTCTCGCGTTCCGCACCGCCAGCTACTGGGATCTCGAAGCGAAGCTGCGTGGCGGCACGATCGAGTTTGGTGCGACCCTCGCCAAGATTGGCGGCCAGCGCGTGGCCACCGGCAAGGACTTCGACAGCAAGGGCGTGCTCGAGTCGAACACCGTCCGCCTGCTCGACGAGAAGAACGCCAACGAGCTTCGCGAAGGCCTGATGCGGCGGTTGCCGTGGAAGGTGTCGAGCGTCGAAGAGAAGCCCTACACGCAGCGGCCCGCTCCGCCGTTCACTACGTCGACGCTGCAGCAGGAAGCGAACCGCAAGATTGGGTTCTCGTCCGAGCGCACCATGCAGATTGCCCAGCGGCTGTTCCAGGGCATGGACCTGGGCGGCGGCGACCTCGAGGGCTTGATTTCGTATCACCGAACCGACTCCACCACGCTCAGCAGCAAGGCGCTGGTCGAGGCGCAGCATGCGGTGGTCGAGTTGTACGGCGCCGATTATCACAAGGGCCCGCGGCAGTACCAGACCAAGGTGCGTAATGCGCAGGAAGCGCACGAGGCGATTCGCCCCACCGATTTCCGCCGCACCCCCGCGTCGCTCGAACGCATTCTCGAGAGCGACGAGATGCGCATCTATGACCTGATCTGGAAGCGCGCGGTGGCCTCGCAGATGGCCGACGCCAGGCTGCTGCGCACGTCGGTCGAGATTTCCGGCGATACCAGCAACGGCACACCGGCCACCTTCAATGCGAGTGGCAAGGCGATCGAGTTTGCCGGCTACCTGCGGGCCTACGTGGAAGGCTCCGACGACCCGTCGGCCGAGCTGCTCGAGCAGGACACCGTGCTCCCGAAGCTGGCGGTCGGCGATGAAGTGTGGTCGCCCGACAAGCTGGACCAGGACCTGATCCTGCTGGGCCTCGACGCCAAGGGGCACCAGACCTCACCACCGGCGCGCTATACCGAAGCGTCGCTGGTCAAGAAACTCGAAGAGGAGGGCATTGGCCGTCCCTCGACCTATGCCCCCACGGTTGCCACCATCCAGCGCCGGGGCTACATTTCGCGCCAGGGCAAGGCGCTGGTCCCGAGCTTCACCGCCTTTGCCGTGACCCGCCTGCTCCGCAATCACTTCGGCGACTACGTCGACCTGGCCTTCACCGCCGAGATGGAAGAGATTCTCGACAAGATCTCGAACGGTGAGAAGGACTGGCTGGTCTTCCTGGCCGAGTTCTATCGCGGCGACGGCAAGCATCCCGGTCTCGAGCACCTGGTCGAAGATAAGGGCCAGGCGATCGAGTACCCGATCATCGAGCTTGGCATCGACCCCGAGAGCAACCTGCCGATTCGCGTCCGCATTGGCCGCTACGGTCCGTTCCTGCAGATGGGGTCGCAGGCCGACAACGGTCCGCGCGCGTCGCTGCCGGAAGATCTCGCACCGGCCGACCTCACGCTCGAGAAGGCCATCGCGCTGCTCAAGGCCAAGGCGCAGGGGCCGAAGTCATTGGGCGTTGATCCCGCCAGTGGCCAGCACGTCTACATCATGCACGGCCGCTTTGGCGCTTACGTGCAGCTGGGGGAGACGCCGGAAGACCGCGAGATCAAGCCGCGCCGCGCCTCGCTTGGCCGCGACCACACGGAAGAGACCATCACTCTCGACGTCTCACTGAAGCTGCTGTCGCTGCCGCGCGAACTCGGCATCGGCGAAGACGGCGAGGCGATCCTCGCCAACGTCGGTCGCTTCGGCCCCTACGTGAAGCAGGGCAGCGAGTTCCGCTCGCTCGAAGACACCGACGATGTGTATGCGATTTCGCTGGAGCGGGCCAAGGAACTGCTCGCGCAGCCGAAGAAGTCGGGCCGCCGCCAGCGTGCCGAGCCCAAGGAACTGAAGGCCCTCGGCAAGCACCCGGACAGCGGCGAGAACGTCCGCATTCTCGATGGCCGCTACGGTCCGTACGTGACCGACGGCACCACCAACGCCTCGGTGCCGAAGGGCACCCAGGTGGAAGCGGTGACCATGTCGGCCGCGGTTGAACTGCTGGCCGCGCGCGCCGGCATGTCGAAGTCGAAGAAGCCGGCCCGTGGCCGCAAGGCCGCGAAGGCGCCGGCGAAGAGGAAGGCCGCGAAAAAGGCGAAGAAGGCGGAGTAGCGGTTACACCGGAACACTCTGATAGGTGGCCCACCTGCTGTGTCGAGCCCGATCGCCTTCGCACGGGTTGCCTCTGTGTCCTCGGCGTCCTCGGTGGCTTTTCGTGAGCCGGACGCGAAGTCCGCATAAGATATCGCCAACATGATCGAGATGATTGCGGCCGCCAACGGCTGGTTGAACGGCTACGTCTGGGGTTGGCCGATGATTCTGCTGCTGGTCGGCACCGGCGTGCTGCTGACCATTCTCACCGGCGGCGTCCAGTTCCGCTACCTGCCACTCGCACTGCGTGAGGTGCTCGGTAAGCTGACGCAGAAGGCGGCCGGCCCCGGCGAGGTGTCGCCCTTCCAGGCGGTGGCCACCGCACTGGCCTCGACGGTCGGCGTCGGCAACATCGCCGGCGTCGCCACCGCGATCTCGATCGGCGGCCCCGGCGCGCTGTTTTGGCTGTGGGTATCCGGCATCCTCGGCATGTGCACCAAGTTCGCGGAGATCGTGACTGCCCTGCACTATCGCGAGAAGGATGCCACCGGCGCGTTTCGCGGCGGCGCGATGTACACCCTGCGCAAGGGACTCGGGCTGCCGTGGCTGGCGACGATCTTTGCCGGCCTTGTCTCGCTCGCCGCGTTCGGCATCGGCAACATGGTGCAGTCCAACTCGGTAGCCGCCAGTCTGCAGTCGTCGTTCGGCATTAACCCGTCGCTGACCGGCATCGTCCTGGCCGCCATCACCGCGGCCGTGATCCTGGGCGGCATCAAGCGCATCGGCCAGTTGACGGAGTACCTGGTGCCGTTCATGGCCCTCTTCTACCTCGGCGGCGGCCTGTTCATCCTGGTCCGTTTCGCCGGCGAGATTCCGGCGGCGCTGTCGCTGGTGTTCTCGAGCGCGTTCTCGGGGGCGGCGGCCACCGGCGGGTTTGCCGGCTCCACCATCATGCTGGCCATGCGCTACGGCATCGCTCGCGGCCTGTTCTCGAACGAGGCAGGTCTGGGCAGCGCCCCGATTGTGCACGCCGCGGCCCAGACCGATCACCCGGTGCGTCAGGGGCTGTACGGCATCTTCGAAGTCTTCGTCGACACCATCCTGGTCTGCACCACCACCGGCCTCGCGATTCTCGTGACCGGCGTGTGGGCCAACGGCGAGACCGGCGCCGCGCTGGCCGGCCATGCCTTCTCGGTCGGCCTGCCCGGCACGTGGGGCAATATCGTCGTCACCACCAGCCTGGTGCTGTTTGCCTTTTCAACGGTGGTGGGCTGGAGCTACTACGGCGAGACCGGCATCGTCTACCTGTTCGGCGCCAAGGCGGCCATGCCGTATCGGATTGCCTGGCTGGTGTTCATCTACCTTGGTGCGGTTGGCTCGTTGCACCTGGTGTGGGACATCGCCGACACGCTCAATGGCCTGATGGCCATCCCGAACCTGGTCGCGGTGCTCGGCTCGATTGCCTTGCTGCGCCGGCTGACGCGCGAGTTCTTCAGCCGCCCGCGCTAGTCCCGGTTCTTCACTGCCACCGCCGGACCCGTAGCAGGGTCCGGCGGCTTCCATGATCGCAGCCAGCCGGGAATCAGTCCGATGAAGCGTTGGTGGTCCCTCTTTCGTGAAGCGGTGCGCGGCTCGGACCGCGACTACACTGCCGGTCCGGTCGGCTCGGCCCTGGTGCTGCTGTCAGTACCGATGGTCCTCGAGATGGCCATGGAGTCGCTGTTCGCGGTAGTCGACGTGTTTTTCGTCGCCCGCGTCGGCGCCGACGCCGTGGCCACCGTCGGCGTCACCGAATCCCTGCTCACCATCGTCTACACCGTGGCCATGGGCCTTGGCATCGGCGCCACGGCGGTGGTGTCGCGGCGCATCGGCGAGAAGGACGACGAAGGTGCCGCGCAGGCAGCGGCTCAGGCGATTGCGCTTGGCCTGATCATGTCGGCTGCGGTCGGAATCGTTGGCTGGTTCAACGCCGAGCGGCTGCTGCAGCTGATGGGCGCGACGCCGTCGATGGTCGACTCGTCGCTCGGTTACGCGCAAGTGATGTTCGCCGGCAACGCGACCGTCACCCTGCTGTATCTCAACAATGCGATCTTTCGCGGCGCCGGCGACCCGGCCATTGCCATGCGCGTCCTGTGGATCGGCAACGCCATCAACATGGTGGCCGATCCCATCCTGATTTTCGGGCTCGGCCCGTTCCCGGAACTGGGCGTGACCGGCGCGGCGATTGCCACCAATACCGGCCGCGCCATTGCCGTCGTGATCCAGTTGTGGACGCTGGGGTCGGGCCGCAGCCGCATTCACATCACGCGGCGGCACCTCGAACTGGTGCCGTCGGTGATGTGGAACGTCTGCCGGCTCAGCGGATCCGGGTTTCTCCAGATCCTGATCGACACGTCCAGCTATATCGGCCTGGTGCGCGTGATCGCCACATTCGGCAGCGACGCGCTCGCCGGTTACACCATTGCCATCCGCATCGTGATCTTCGCGATCATGCCCGCCTGGGGATTCAGCAATGCGGCGGCGACCATGGTCGGCCAGGCGCTGGGCGCCGGCAAGCCCGACCGGGCGGAACAGGCGGTGTGGACCGCCGCCAGGTACAACGCGATCGTGCTCGGCGTCGTCGGCGCATTGTTCATGCTGTTTGCGACCCCGATTGTCGCCATCTTCACCGCCGATGCCGCAGTCGCGCCCGGCGCCGCCGATTGCCTCCGCATTGTCAGCGCCGGATTCGTGTTCTTCGCCTACGGGCTGGTCCTGACGCAGGCCTTCAACGGCGCCGGCGATACCTGGACGCCCACCTGGATCAACCTCGGATGCTTCTGGCTGATGCAGATTCCACTGGCGTGGTGGCTGGCGATTCAACTCGGCATGGGCCCCCGCGGCGTCTACATCGCCATGACCCTCGCGTTCTCGTCGCTGGCCGTCGTCAGCGGCCTCATCTTCAGCCGGGGAGCGTGGAAGAGCCAGCGGGTGTAGATTGGAAGTTGAAAGTTGAAAGTTGAAAGTTGGCAGTTTCAGTTTCAGTTCCAGTTTCAGTTGCAGTTTCAGTTCCAGTTCCAAGTCAAAAGTTTCCATTTCAGTTCCAAGTCAAGAGTTTCCATTTGATGGGCGGATCGTGAGAACGCGCTACACTAGAACTGAAACTGAAACTCAAAACTCAAACTCAAAACTGCAACTCAAAACTGAAACTCAAAACTGAAACTCAAAACTGAAACTTTCAACTGCCAACTTTCAACTTTCAACTTTCAGAGGCATGATTCACATCATCGGCGGCGGACTGGCGGGATGCGAGGCGGCGTGGCAGGCCGCTGAGGCCGGCGCCGAGGTCACCATTCACGAGATGCGTCCGGTGCGGCCGACGGCGGTGCACCTGACCGACGGCCTGGCTGAACTCGTGTGCAGCAATTCGTTCCGCGCCGACAAGGTCGACAACGCCGTGGGACTGATCAAGGAAGAGATGCGCCGGCTCGGTTCACTGGTGATGCGGGCGGCCGATGCCACGCGGGTGCCGGCCGGGGCGGCGCTGGCCGTCGATCGGCACGCCTTCTCGAAACTCGTCACCGAGACGGTGCAGGCGCATCCGCGCATTCGCATCGAGCGCGGGGAAGTGCCGAAGGTGCCCGGCGCCGAATGGTCTCCGGTCATCATTGCCACCGGACCGCTGACCTCCGATGCCCTGTCGCAGGACATCCAGGCGATGGTGGGCGAGGAGCACCTGGCGTTTTACGACGCCATCAGCCCGATCGTGCTGGCCGAATCGATCGACATGTCGAAGGTGTTCCGCGCCTCGCGATGGGGTCGGAACGTCTGGAGCGCCAATCCCGGCGAAGCGATCGAGGTCAGCGACGAGGGGGATTATCTCAACTGCCCGATGACCAAGGCCGAGTACGACGCGTTCTATGCGGCCTTGGTCTCGGCCGAATCGGCCACCGTCCACGACTTCGACAACACCAAGTTCTTTGAAGGCTGCCTGCCGATCGAGGTGATGGCGCATCGTGGCGAGGGCACGCTCAGATTCGGCCCGATGAAGCCGGTCGGCCTCAAGGATCCGCGGACCGGCCGTTTGCCTTACGCGGTGGTCCAGCTACGCCAGGACACCCTGGCCGGCGACCACTACAGCCTGGTTGGCTTCCAGACCCAGATCAAATGGGGTGACCAGGCGCGGCTCTTGAAGATGATTCCCGGCCTCGAGAACGCCGAGTTCGTGCGATTCGGCATGGTGCATCGCAACACCTACATCTGCGGGCCCAAGGTGCTGCTGCCGACGTGGCAGACGCGGCATCGCCCCGACCTGCTGTTTGCCGGCCAGGTGTCCGGCGTGGAAGGCTATGTCGAGTCGGCCGCCTCGGGCCTGGTGGCCGGCCGCAACGCGGCGGCGCTGACGCGCGGCGAGGCGCCGCAGGCGCCGCCCCGGACGACGGCGATTGGATCGCTGGCGTATTACGTCTCCCACGCCGACCCCAGGACCTATCAGCCCACCAACATCACACACGGCATCATGCCGCCGCTCGACGACCCGCCGCGCGACAAGATGAAGAAGAAGCTGATGATTGCCGAGCGCGCGCTGGCCGACCTCGATGCCTGGGTATGCGCGACCATCTAAAAGCCTTCCTCCTCTACCTGAAGCTGAATCGGCACGTGTCGCCGCACACCGTGCGCGCCTACGAGAGCGACATCACGCAGTTTCTCGCATGGGTGGCCGCCGATCGGCAGCGCAAGCTCTCGACCCTGACGCCGGCTGATCTCGACCTCACGTCGGTTCGCAGGCACCTGGCCGACCTGAACCGGGCCGGCCAGGCGCGTTCATCGGTGGCGCGCAAGCTGTCGGCGCTGCGCACCTTCGTGAAGTACCTGCGGCGCGAAGAGTTGATGGAGCACGACCCGACCGCGATGGCGGTGGCGCCCAGGCGCGACCAGACCATTCCGACGCACCTGTCAGAACCGGAAATGGCGCGGCTGATTGAAATGCCCAGCACCGCCGATCCGCTCGGCCGCCGCGATCGCGCCATCCTCGAGCTGTTCTATGCCTCGGGTCTGCGCCTGAGCGAGTTGGTCGGCATTGACCTCGAGGACCTCAACCTGCCCGGCCGCATGGTTCGCGTGATGGGCAAGGGGGGCAAGCAGCGGCTGTTGCCGTTCAACCAGAGCGCCCTTGTCGCGTTGCGGGCCTGGCTGGCCGATCGCGCGGCAATCCTCGCCAGCCGGTCGCGGCGTGCGGTCGCCGTGCGCCGGGCGCCGGTGAAGCGGCCGAAGGCCGTCGACCCCCTGTTTGTGAACGCCCGCGGCACGCGATTGAGCGGCCGCAGTGTCGACCGCATGTTGCGGCGCTATGTCGCCCAGTGCAGCACCCGCATGGGCATCAGCCCGCACGCCCTGCGTCATTCCTTTGCCACCCATCTCCTGCAACGCGGCGCGGATCTGCGGGCGATCCAGGAGTTGCTTGGCCACGCCCGCCTGAGTACGACCCAGCGCTATACCCATGTCAACGCGGCGCAGTTGATCGAGGTCTACCGCAAATCGCACCCGCGCGCGTCGGCGGTGGCCGGCGACCGCCCGGCGTCGCCAGTGGATCCGGCAAGACCGGGCTTTATCACGCCCAAGCCGGCCAAGAGCGAGTAGAATCCGTTCACGTGCCTGCTTCGATCTCTTTCGGCCGCCCCCGATCGCTTCCGGCCGCGATCGCCATCCTCATCCTGTTCAGCGCGCATCACGCATTTGCGCAGCCAACCGCGCCGCCGGCCGATCCGCCGGGCGAAGCGGTGGATTTTTTCGGCTTCCGCTTCTCGCAGAGCGAGCGCTTCAAGCTGGGGGGCGAGCTGGTGCTGGGCTGGTCGCACGACGGCGCCCAGGCCGCGCTCGGCCTCGAGAAACAGGGCCGCGTCGGCATGGCCATCCTGAGCGTGTCCGGCCAGGTCAACGACCGTGTCCGCTATTTCGTGTCGGTGAACCCGGTCAGCGAAACTAGCGCCCGTCCGGCCTGTGGCGAGCAGGGCTTCTTCTTTCCCAACGACCCGAGCCTCTTTGCCGCGATCGGGCCGCAGGTGGCTTGCGACGTTGAAGACGGCCTGAAGCGGGTCGACACCTACAACACCTACTCGCTCGACTACATCACCCAGCAGGGCATCTTGCGCGAGGGCTACGTGGACTGGGGGATTTCCAGTCACGTGTCACTCCGGGGCGGCCGGTTCATCCTCCCGATTGGCCTCGCGCCGCGCGAAGTGGGCGCGGTCACCGCCAAGGACATGACCCGCATCACCCGGCTCAACGCCGAGGCGAACTTTGGCGCCATGCTGGCCTTCTCGGCCCGGCGGGGTGACCGCGCCGTCTTCGATGCCGGCCTGATGGCGGTGCTCGGCGACGGCAATCGCGAGAAGGACTACGACTGGTTCTATTTCGTCAACACCTCCCTCGATACCAACAGCGCCATGACCGTGGTCGCGTCCGCCCGGTTGTCGCCGATCAAGGCCATCGACTTGCGGGCGGCCTACAAAAAGGGCTACACGGGTTCGAAAGTCGAGCGCCTCCCCAGCTACTGGGCCTCGAAGCGCAATGACGATGCGCTGGTGGTCAGCCTGAAGCTGTCGCCGGTGTCGTGGGCTTCGGTGTTCGGGGAATACGCCAAATACAAATGGGGCCCCACGCTCACCTCGGGTGAACTGCTCGGCCTTCCCGGGCTCGACCCGATCGACAAGCCGGGGTATTTCATGGGGGCGATGCTGGACGTGCCGGTCACCGGGCCGGTCCGGATCGGCGGCAGTGTCGTCCGCGAAGAACTGACTCGTGACGACAGTCTGATCCAGCATCTCGAGCGCAACCAGCTGTACGGCGTCTCGATGGGCAAGAAAGATCGCGCCCTCGTGGTCCGCGGCTTCATCGACGTCAGTCGCCTGGTCAACGTCAGCTTCTTCTGGATGGACGTGTCGAATCCCTTCCCCTGGGTGAGCGGCAGTTGGCCGGTGGCCGGCCCGACGGCGTTCACCGGCCGCGAGCCCGACCGCATGGGCGTCTCGGTCACGGTGCGCACGCCCTAGGGTCAGGCATGAAGGCGCTGCTGCTGGCGGCCTGCTTGCTTCTGCAGCCGGCGATCACGCCGGCACGCATTCTGTTTGTCGGCAACAGCCTGACCTACGAGAACGACCTGCCGGGCATGGTGTGCCTGCTGGCACGATCGGCCGGCCGTTCGGTGGTGTGCGAGAGCGTCGCGTTGCCCGACTACGGGCTCGAACAGCATTGGCAGTCCGGCGGCGCCCGCAAAGCCATTGCCGGCGGCCGCTGGGACGTGGTGGTGTTGCAGCAAGGCCCCTCGGCGCTGCCGGAGTCTCGCCGCGTGCTCGTCGACTACACCAGACGGTTTGACACCGACATCAAGAAGGCCGGTGCGAAGACCGCGCTCTATATGGTGTGGCCCTCTCGCCAGCGCCGTGGCGATGTGGAGGCGGTCAGCCAGTCCTACCGGGCGGCCGCACGTTCGGTCGGTGGCCTGCTGTTGCCGGTGGGTGACGCCTGGCGCTCTGCGTCGGCGGTCGCGCCCGACCTGCCGCTGTACTCCGCCGACGGCTTTCATCCGTCTGGTGTCGGCACCTACCTGGCGGCGCTGGTCGTCTATCGCGGGCTGTTCGGCGTGCCGGCGCCCGCCATGCCAATTCTGGGCGGCACCGCCGGGCATGCCGAGCTCCTTCAGCGGGTCGCCATCGAGGCGGTCGAGCCCGGCCGCCGCGAGCCGCCAGCCTTCGCGAGAAAATGACCCGCGCGCGCAAGGTGGCGCTATAGTGTGAAGGTTTCGATGCCGCCCCCCGCGCCTTCATCCACAGCGGACGCCCGTCCCATCTATATCGGCACCCTCGTCGCCTTGCTGGTGGTGGCGTCGCTCAGCGTTCTGATCTATCAGTCCATGGTTCGTGGCGCCATTCAGCAGCACTCCGCGCAGCAGCTCGCGATGGTACGAACGGCTGCCATCGGCCTGGAGGGTGAGCTGCGCGGCCTTACGGCGCTGCTGCGCCAGTTCAACAGCTTGCCGAGTGTCCAGAACCTCGATATCCCCTTTCTCGGCACGCGAATCGCCGCGTCGTTCGACACCAACCCCGGCGCCACTGTGCGCTATATCGTGCGGATCGACGCTGGCCGGCAACTGTACTCGTGGGCGCCGTCAGGCGAACTGCGGCAACGCGGGCTTGCGGTGGACGAAGATGCGGAACAGTGGGCGTGGTTCTCCAACGTCGCGAACCGCGGACGGACGCGTATCATTCGAGCCTGGCCGGGAGTCAATTCAGAGCCGCGCTATCAGGCGCTGGCGATGCCTGTCTGGCGCACGGCGCCGAGTGCGGAGATCCTGAAACCCAGTAACGACTTTAACGGCGTCATCGCGTTTGTGGTCGATCTCGACCAGCTGGTCGAGCGCTACATGGGGCCGGCCCTGTCCGAGCTGGCCGCCGATGGCCTGGTGGCCGGCCTGGCGACCAGGGACTACGGCGTGCGGATTGGCCCGGGGACGGCAAGCGCCATGCCCGGCTCACCCGATCAGCACAATCACACGGAAGCGCAAGGCACGTCGATCCTGGACGACCAGAGCGGCCGGAGGATTCACGCCTGGGCGCAACTGCCTGTGGCGGATGAGACCTGGCTGGTGGCTTCGTCGGCGCAGTACCGTCTGGTGGCATCGCAGATTCAGCGCAGCGCCACCGGTCAATTAGCCTTGATCGGCGCGCTGCTGGTCGGTGTGCCGCTGGTGGGCTGGCTTCTTGCGCGCCGTGAGCGGCGGGCCCACGAAGGGCGCCGCCTGCTCGAACGACAGTTCGCCGAGTCGCAGAAGATGGAGGCCATCGGCAGGCTGGCCGGCGGCGTGGCTCACGACTTCAACAACATGTTGACGGCGATTCTTGGCTACGCCAGCCTGCTGAGCGAGGACGCACCGCCCGGCTCGCCCGTGCGCGACCAGGCGAATCAAATTCGCCGCGCCGCCGAGAATGCCGCGGCGCTGACCCACAAGCTGCTGGCGTTCAGCCGCCGGCAGGTGCTGCAGACCAACCAGTTCGACTTCACGGTGATGCTCGACGGCCTGGTGCTGCTGGTGCGGCGGGTAATTGGCGAGCACATCACCGTCACCGCCGATGCGGAGGCCGGCCTGTGGCCGGTACTCGCCGATCCGGCGCAAGTCGAGCAGTCGATCGTCAACCTGGCCATCAACGCACGCGACGCGATGCCCGAGGGCGGCCGGCTGACCATCGTCGCCCGCAATGCGCCGCGGCCCAACGGCGAGCAGCGGCCCGAGGGGGACGTGCGGCCGGGGTCGTACGTCCAGATCACCGTGACCGATACCGGCACGGGCATGGACGAAGCCACGCGGGCGCGGATGTTTGAGCCGTTCTTCACGACCAAGGCGCCCGGCAAAGGGACTGGCCTCGGGCTGTCGATGGTCTATGGATTCATTCAGCAATGCGGCGGCCACATCAGCGTGACGACCGCGCCGGGACGCGGGACGACGGTCGAGTTGATGTTGCCGCGGGCGACCGAAGCGGCCACGCCGACCCCGACTCCGACGCCCTCTTCGCCACCGCCCACTGGCGCCCACGAAACGATCCTGGTGGTCGAAGACGAGGACGCCGTGCGGCTTCTGGCCGTCGAGTCGCTGTCCCGGGCCGGCTACCAGGTGCTGGCCGCCGCCAGCGGCGAAGATGCCCTGCGCGTGGCCGACGGTTTCGACGGGACCATCGACGCGCTCCTCACCGACGTGGTGATGCCTGGCATGAAGGGGCCGGAACTGGCCCGGCGGCTGCGCGCGGCGCGGCCGTCGATTCGTGTCCTGTTGATGTCCGGCTATGCGGCGGATGTCGTGACCAAGGATGACCTCAAGGAAGCCAGACTGTTGTCGAAGCCGTTTGCCTCGGGAACGTTGACCAAGGAACTGCGCAAGGTTCTCGATCAGCCCCTTTCGCCGGGATCGCTTCCGAAGGGATAATTGACCATCGTTGTTTGGAGGAGACCTGATGATTCGTGTCACTGTCGCGCTTGCCCTTGCCGCCCTCGCCCTGCTGCCTGTTGAGGTGGCCGCCCAGGCGCCGTCACTGAAGAACCCCGCCTCGCTCAAGGAGCAGGCGCCGCCCACCTACAAAGTCAAGTTCGACACCAGCGTCGGCGTGTTCGTGCTGCAGGTGAATCGCGCGTGGGCGCCGCTTGGCGCCGACCGCTTCTACAACCTGGTGAAGAATGGTTTCTACGACGAGGCGCGGTTCTTCCGGGCCATTTCGGGATTCATGGTGCAGTTTGGCATCAACGGCGATCCCGCGGTCTCGACGGCGTGGCGATCGGCCCGCATTGGTGTCGATCCCGTGAAGCAGAGCAACAAGTCGATGTACATCACCTTCGCCATGGGGGCGTCGCCCGACACCCGGACGACCCAGGTGTTCATCAACTACGGCAACAATGCCAACCTCGACGCCATGGGCTTTGCGCCATTCGGTGAGGTGATTGAGGGCAAGGACGTCGTCAACAAGATCCACACCGGATATGGTGAGGGTGCGCCGCGCGGCCGCGGACCCGAACAGGGTCGCGTGCAGGCGGAAGGCAATGCCTACCTGATGAAGGACTTCCCGAAGCTGGATTTCATCAAGAAGGCGACGATCGAGAAGTAGGGCGCCGGCCTTTGGCCGGCGTGGGGCTCGGCGCTGCGCGCCTCGTGGGGCTCGCTCGCTCGTGGGGGTGCCGTGGTAACTCAGCTTCGCTTTGCTCTTGTGCTTGCCGCGCTCGTGTTCTTCGCGCGGCACGACGGGACCGGACAAGTCCCCGTTCAGGACCGGCAACCGGCCGGTTCGGCGCTGAGGCCCGCGGTGATGGGACCGACCGGTGGGGTCTCCACCGGTCATCCCTTGACGACGTCGGCGGCGCTGGCGATTCTGCTCAAAGGCGGCAATGCCTTCGACGCCGGTGTCGCCTCGCTGCTGGCCGGCGGCGTGCTCGAGCAGGATTTGTACAGCCTTGGCGGCGAGGCGCTCGTCCTCGTGTATCCCAAGCAGGACAACCAGGTCACCGCCATCGTCGGCCAGGGATGGGCGCCGAAGGCGGTTGATGTCGACTGGTACCTTACGCGCCAGAAAGATTTGCAGGGCGAAGGGCTGGATCCGGCGGTCGTCCCTGGCGCGCTGCATGCCGCGCTGACTGTGCTCGAGAAGTGGGGCACCATGAGCTTCGAGCAGGTGGCCGCGTCGGCCATCGCCTATGCCCAGGACGGCTTCCCGATGCGCACGAGCACGTATCGGGCCATCCAGAACCAGCTCAAGTTTTTCGAGCAATGGCCCGGCAACCGTGCCTACTGGCTGAAGCCGGACGGCTCCCTCTATCAGCCGGGCGAGACCATCAAGTTGCCGGCGCTGGCGAGGACATTGACGCGCATGGTGGCGGCGGAACGCGCCGCCCGCTCGCGTGGCCGCGCCGCCGGCATCGTCGCCGCCCGCGATCGGTTCTACAAGGGCGACATCGCCAGGGAGATGGTGGCGTTCCTCCAGCAGCACGGCGCGCCGTTTGATGCCTCGGACTTTTCCGAGTACTACGCGCGCCTGGAAGCGCCGGCGAAGACCACCTATCGTGGCTACACCGTCTACAAGCACGGTTTTGGCAGCCAGGGTCCGGTCATGCTGCAGGCGCTCAACATCCTCGAGAACTTTGACCTGCGGGCCATGGGCTATGGCAGCGCCGACTACCTGCACACCGTGGTCGAGGCGATCAAGCTGGCTTACGCCGACCGCGACACGTACTACGCCGACCCGGCGTTCGTGCAGACCCCCGGCGAGGGCTTGCTGTCGAAGGCGTACGCGAAAGAGCGCGCGGCCCTGATCGATCCCAGGCGATCGTCGACGACGTTCATCGCCGGCGATCCGATGCGCTACGACTCGCACGTGAAGCAGTGGCCGTTCTGGAAAGCCAATGTCGACCACGCCGTCACGCCGCGCGCGGCCGCGGGCGGCGGCGCCATCGCCGCGGGAGACGATTCGTCCGGGATCGTGAAGGACACGACCCACATGGCGGTGATCGACAAGGCCGGCAACATCTTCGACGTCACTCCCAGCGGCGGCTGGGTGCCCGGTGCGGTCATTCTCGGCGACACCGGCATCGGCATGAGCGTGCGGGGCGAGCAGTTCTGGCTCGACAAGTCGCGCGCCAACCAGATTCGTCCGCGTGCCCGTCCGCGCTACACCTTGACGCCGAGCCTGGTATTCAAGGGCGACACGCCGATGATGGGGCTCGGTACCCCCGGCGGCGACAACCAGGACCAGACCATCCTGCAGGCGTTGCTGAGCATCGTCGACTTCTGGGACGACTGGTATCCCAACCTGCACGCCGCGCTTGAACGCCCGCGCGCGCAAACCATGCACTTCTACGGTTCGTTCTGGCCGCACACTGCCGGGTTCAACCAGTTGAACGTGGAAGCGACCATTCCCGACGCCGTCTTCAACGAGCTGAAGGCGCGCGGCCACGATGTGAGCCGCCTGCGGCCGTTCGGCATGTCGGGCTGCGCCACGGCGGTGATGATCGATCCGGCGACCGGCAACCGGTTCGCTGCCGCCGATCCACGGAGAGATTGCTATGCAATTGCCTACTGAGGCATGACGGCGATTCTCCGGCGCGCAGTTGCGCGGACGCAGTGGGACCTGGTCGCCATAACCGCCCTGGCGTTCCTGGCCCGGATTGTCTATCGCCTGGCCCAGGGTGAAGACGCATTCCTCAACCACGGCTATTCGTTTTACCTCGAGCTTGCCGGTTCAGCCCTGCGAGGCGAGGGTTTCTGCGCCGACGGCGGCGTGGACTGCGCCGTGCGTGTGCCGGTTTACCCGGCGCTGGTCGCGGCGTTTCTTCAGCTCGACTGGTTGTACCCCGGCCTGCCGATTGTGCAGGCGGCGCTCAGCGCCTGCCGATGCCTGATTGCCTACGGCATCGCCTGTACGCTGTTTGATCGCCGCGCCGGCATCGCAGCGGCGGCGATCGTCGCCGTCAACCCTTACTCGGTGGCGCACAGCACCGCCTTGCAGGACACCTCGCTGTTCAACCTGCTGATGGCACTGGGGATCTACCTGCTGCTGCTTTCGCGCGAGCCGCGGCGCGAGACTCGCCTCAGCCTGGCCGGTGGGGTGGTGCTGGGGCTGGCGACGTTGACGTCAGTGAGGCTGGTGTTGTTCGTGCCGCTCGCCATCTTGTGGGCGGCGATGCCGGCCGAGCCCGGGCGACGGTGGCGGCTCCGGCCGGCCGTTCTGGTGGCGATCCCCGTCATGCTGTTGGTCGGCGGATGGGTCGTGCGTAACTGGACCCTGGTAGGGGAACCGGTCATCACCACGGAAGCGGGCCTCAGCCTATGGGTGGCCAACAATCCCAGCACCGACGATTTCCTGCCCGAACGCAGCATCGACGAGGTCTACGACGCCGCATTCCTGGAGCTGTCGGCGGAGCGCAAGGCCCAACTGGCGGGGGCCCGCAGTGAGTTGGAAGTCGATCGCATACTCGGGCGCTGGGCGGTCGACGACATGCTGTCGCAGCCGCTGCAGACCCTGTTTAACATGGGCGGCAAGGTTGCGTGGGCGTTCTCCGGTCAGTTGAGTCCGGCCAGGGATGCCGTGACGCAGGGGTTCTACAGCGCCTTTGTCATTCCGCTGCACCTCCTGGCCGTGATCGGATGGTGGCGGATTGACGGGACTCGCCGCCACGTGCTCATCTGTCTGCTGTTTCTGGCGTTTGCGATCACCACCGCGGTTTTCTGGTCGCACACCAGCCACAAGAGCACGCTGCACCTGTTTCTTGCCGTCTACGCGGGCTTTGCCATCACGCGCTGGTGGCCAGGACCCGCCGCCGCGGCATCTCAATCGCCAGTGTCTTGATCTTGTAGTTCATCACCCGCGGGCTGATTTGCAGCAGCTCGGCGGCGTCCTTCTGCACCCAGTTGGCCATCTTCAGCGCCTCGGTGATGGCCTGGCGTTCAATGTCTTCGAGCGCGATACCGGTCGGTGGAATCTTGACCACGCCCTGGGGGTCTCTGCCGCCGCCGGCCGGGGCGAAGTCGCCGAGCCGCAGGTCGGCCGAGGTGATGGTCGCATTTTCGGCCAGCAGCGCGGCACGTTCGATCGCATTCTCCAGCTCGCGGATGTTGCCGGGCCAGTTGTAGCGCACCAGTAACTTCTGCGCCTCGCTGTCGAGACCATCGAGGCGTTTCTTCAGTTCGCTGGCGAACCGCCGGATGAAGTGGGTGGCCAGCGGCAGGATGTCGTCCTTGCGCTCGCGCAGGGGCGGCGTCTCGATCGAGACCACGTTCAGCCGATAGTACAGATCCTCGCGGAAGTGCCCCGACGCCACCATCGCCGACAGATCGCGGTTGGTGGCGGCGATCAGCCGCACATCAACCCGCAGCGTGCGCGTCCCGCCGAGCCGCTCGAACTCATGTTCCTGCAGCACGCGCAGGATCTTGGCCTGCGTGCTTGCGCTCATGTCGCCGATCTCATCGAGAAACAGGGTGCCGCCGTCGGCCTGCTCGAAGCGGCCGATGCGCTGGCGGTCGGCGCCGGTGAAGGCGCCCTTCTCGTGGCCGAACAGTTCCGACTCCAGCAGATTTTCCTGCAACGCCGCACAGTTGACCTTGACGAAGTTGCGCGCGGCGCGCAGCGAATTGTGATGCGTGGCCCCGGCGATCAGCTCCTTGCCGGTGCCGGTCTCACCGCGGATCAACACGGTGGAATTGCTCTTGGCCACCTTCCTGACCACGTCGAGCACCTTGCGCAGCGACTCGCTGCTGCCGACGATGCGGTCGAAGTCGTAGTTTTCCTGGCGCTCGTTGCGCAGGTAGTCGAGTTCGTTGCGCAGGCGCTTGAGCTCAAGCGCCTTCTCGACTTTGACTTCCATCTCCTCCAGCTCGAACGGCTTCTGGACGTAGTCAAAGGCGCCGTGCTTCATCGCCTCGACCGCGGTGGTCACCGAGCCGAACGCCGTCATCAGGATGACCGAAGTCGTCGGGTGCAACTGCCGGGTCGTGCGCAGCACGTCGAGGCCGTCGGAACCGCCCATCTTGAGGTCGCTGACGACCACATCGAAGTAGCCCTCGTGCAGCCGCTCGAGGGCGGCGTTGCCGTTCGCCGCCTCGTCCACCTCGTGGCCGGCGGTGGTCAAGGAGAGCGCCAGCCCCCGGCGCAGAGCGTCGTGATCGTCGGCAACGAGAATGCGAGCCATCTGAGGTGTTCTCCGTCAGTTCGGTTAATGGTGCGTGCCGTGCTTGTGCGGTTCCACCGGCAGCGTGACCCGGAACCGCGTGCCACGGCCATCGGCCGTGGACATGTCGATGCGCCCTTCGTGGGCATCCACAATCTTGCGAACAATCGCCAGGCCCAGGCCCGAGCCCTGGGCCTTGGTCGTGAAGAACGGGTTGAAGATCTTCTCGGCCACGCCCGCCGGCATGCCGGGGCCGTCGTCGTCGACATCGACAACCACGGTGTCGACCGCCTGGTGGCCATCGGGCAACAACGCGCCATCAGCAGCCGTGCGCGCCAGCTTCGCCGAGATGACGATGCGGCCGCGACCGTCGAGCGCCTCGTAGGCATTAATCAGCAAATTGGCAAAGACCTGCGTCAGCTGGTACTGATCGGCGCCGAGTGGCGGCAACCCGTCCGGGAGCACCGTTTCGACCTGGATGCGGCCGCGGGTCGCCTTGCCGTCGGCCAGCACGACGGCGCTGGCCACCGCATCGGCGAGCGACGTGCGATCCACCTGCAAGCGCACCGGCCGGACGAAGGCGAGTACTTCCTGCACGATCGCGTTGGCCATCTTGGCCTCGCTGATGATGTCTTTTACCAGCGCCTGCACATCGTCGTTTTGCGGCGCCTTGCGGCGCAGAAGGCCCGCCACCACCTCGATGGCGGCGAGTGGATTCTTGATCTCGTGGGCCATCACCGCGGCCATTTCGCCGACCGCGGCCAGCCGATCGCGCAGGCGTTCGCGCTCCTCGATCTGCTCCACGTGGGTCAGGTCCTTGAAGAACAACGCCGCGCCGGCCGTGGCGCCGGCCTCGTCGCGAACCAGGGAGAGCGTGTAGCCAATCACCGTGTCGGTGGATTTCAGCCGCAGCTCGGCGCGGTTCGGAAGCGCCGCCATGTCAAATGCGCCACCGAGGACACGGACGATTTCGGGATGTTGGTGCAGGACGTCGGCAAAGGCGCGGCCGACCAGCGACGCGGTGGCGGGCAGCCCAAAGAGGCGGCAAGCCTCGTCGTTGGCCAGCACGACGGTGCCGTCGCGGGCAATGGCCAGCACGCCATTGCGCATGTTGGCCACCATGTGGCGAAAGAACACGTCGGTCAGTCGCGTGGGCTTCGTGGTGCGCTTCGGCATGTGCATGACGCCGGCACGAGCGGGAGCAAAGCCCGTGCCCCGAATCAAAAGTGCGAGGTAACGCTCTAAGTCGTTGCGATTACAGAATTTGGATTATGACCCAGGTGAGACCGAAGCGACAAAAATGTAATCAATCTACTGATTCTGCAAGTCTCCGAACTGCTCAGCTTCACCCTGGAGCATTTCCCACTGGCTGAGTAGTTCGCCCACTTCCCACATCAGGGCCTGGTGCTGGGCCAGGACCGGTTTGGAGCCTTCGTGATTTGTGTAGAAGTCCGGTGCCGACATGGTCACTTCGACGTCCTTGATGGCGCGTTCGCGGTCGGCGATACGCGTTTCGAGGTCGGCCAACCGCGTCTTCAGTGCCTTGAACGCCCGTTCGCGCTTGCGCTTTTCGACGGTTTCCTTCTTGCGTTCGTCGTACGACCGGGCTGGTGGGGCTGGTGAGACAGGCCGGGTGGGTTTGACGTCCCCACCCGCACCCCTGGCACCCT
>JAKFYH010000062.1 GCA_021730945.1 Acidobacteriota bacterium
GACAAGAAGTGCCCTCCCGACAAGAAGTGCCCTCCCGACAAGAAGTGCCCTCCCGACAAGAAGTGCCCTCCCGACAAGAAGTGCCCCCCGGCCGTGTCGCTTAATGGACCCCCGATGACCCTTGCAGCATCGAGGGCTCGGCGCCGAGGCGACGGATCGCGGTCTCCCACATCACGTCCACCGGCGTCGAGAAGATCAAATCCGGCTCCACCGGCGCGAGCAGCCAGGACGACTCCGCCAGCTCACCGTCGAGCTGCCCGGCCCCCCAGCCGGCATAGCCCACGACCATGCGCACGCCCGGGTCGGGCGCGGTCTCGAGAGTCTGGCGCACCAGGATCGGCGACGCCGAGAGGTAGACACCCGACATCACCTCGAGCGCCTCGGGATCCAGTTCGGGTTTGGAGGTCAGGATCCACGCGCGGGTCGGCTCCACCGGCCCGCCGGTGAACAGGTGCATCTTCGGGTGAATCTCGATCGGCTCGTCCGCGGTCACGATCGCCTGCGCCGGCTCGGGCATGCGCCGGTTCAACACCAGGCCGAACGCGCCGTGCGCGCCGAATTCCGCGAGCAGCACGACCGTCTTCGAGAAGTTGGGATCGAGCATCTGCGGCATCGAGACCAGCAGGACAGGGGCGAGGGAGGCGTTCGCCATGGATCGATACTAGCTCAGACCTGGGGCCTGGGGCTTGGGTCCTGAATTGGTCAAGCCACAAGTCTCAAGCCCCCAGCCTCCTCTTGGCCCAAGACACCGCTTCCTCGACGACCGGGGTGTGCGCGCTGTGGGCCGCGTTCTTGATACCGCCGCCGGGGCGGTCGAGTACCGGGGCGAGCGCCGCATCGCCCGAGTTGCCAATCACGATCGCCAGGTTGCGACGCAAACCCGAGAGCGACAGGTGGGTCATCGCGCTGCCTTTGACGAATTCATGCAGTTCCCCATCGCTCCGCTGCCACAATTCGCCTGCCGAGGTGCCGTCGCGGGGCGGCGCCTGCCAGGCCGGATCGGCCGTCAGCACTGGCGCCAGGTTGAAGGGGCACACCTCCTGGCAAATGTCACAACCGTAGGCGTGGTTGTCCAGGTGCGGGCGTTGCGCGTCGGGAATGGCGCCGTCGATCTCGATCGTGAGATAGGAAATGCATTTGGTCGCATCAAGCACGTGCGCATCGACGATGGCGCCGGTTGGGCAGGAATCGATGCACAGGGTGCAGGCGCCGCATTGATCGGTGACCGGGGCGTCCACCTCGAGCGGCAGACTCACCGCCACGCCGCACAGAAACATGAAGGAGCCAAGCGCCGGATGGATCACGCAACTGTTCTTGCCAATCCACCCCACTCCGGCATGCTGCGCGTAGACGCGCTCCTGCACGTGATGCTTGTCGACGAAGATGGCCGCATCGAAGGCGCCGGCGTGCTGCCCGCGCATCCACGCGACCAGCCGTTCCAGCCGCTCGGCGAGCACGAGGTGGTAGTCCTGCCCGCGAGCGTAGCGGGCAATCTGGACAGTCCCCGCTCCCTGATCCCCGATCCCCGATCCCTGGTCCGTGTTGTAAATCGCCCCCGCCACAATGACCGAGCGGGCTGATGGCAGAAAATTCCGGATATCGGCCCGAGCGTGCGCGGACTTGTGCAGGTAGATCATGTCGCCCGCGTAACCGCGGGCGAGCCAGTCGGGCAGGAACTGCAGTTCGGGCAGCGCCGTGGCAGGCGCCACCCCGCAGACTTCGAATCCGAGGGTGAGCGCCTGTTGCTTGACCGCCGCGGACGTCAGCACATCACTTCGAGCTTCGGACCAGTTGCCGCAGCACGTATGGCAGGATGCCGCCGTTGGCGAACGCGACCAGCTCTTCCGGGGTGTCGATGCGGGCCACCGCGGTGAAGGTCGTGGCCGAGCCATCTTCGGCCGTGGCGGTCACGGTGACTTCGCCGCGCGGCTTGAGCGCGGCGCCGGCGCCAACCAGTGCGAACGTCTCGCGGCCGGTCAGACCCAGGCTGGCGGCGTTCTGCCCCGCCGCGAACTGCAACGGCAGCACACCCATGTTCACCAGGTTGCTGCGGTGAATGCGCTCGTAGCTCTCCGCCACGACCGCCTTCACGCCGAGCAGCATGGTGCCCTTCGCCGCCCAGTCGCGCGAGGAACCCGAGCCGTATTCCTTGCCGGCCAGCACCACCAGCGGCACACCGGCCGCCTGGTACTTCATCGCCGCGTCGTAGATCGGCATGACGTCGCCACCCGGCAGGCAGGCGGTCACGCCGCCTTCGATGCCGGGCACCATCTGGTTCTTGATGCGGGTGTTGGCAAAGGTGCCGCGCATCATCACCTCGTGGTTACCGCGCCGGGCGCCGTAGGAGTTGAAGTCCTTCGGATCCACACCGTGGTCGATCAGGTACTTGCCGGCCGGGCTGTTGGTCTTGATGCTGCCGGCGGGCGAGATGTGATCGGTGGTGATGCTGTCGCCCAGCACGGCCAGGGCGCGAGCGCCGGTGATATCCGACGGCGGCGCCGGCGTCATCGACAGGTTCTCGAGGAATGGCGGCTTGCGGATGTAGGTCGAATCCGCCTCCCACGCGAAGCGGTCGCCGGTCGGCACCGGCAGGTTTCGCCAGCGCTCCTGGCCCTCGAACACGTTGGCGTACTGCCGGCGATAGGCATCAGACGTCACGCTGGTCAGCATGGCGGCCTGGATCTCCTTCTCGCTGGGCCACACGTCCTTCAGGTAGACCGGCTGGCCGTCCCGGCCCGTGCCCAGCGGCTCGGTGGTGATATCGATGGTCATCGACCCGGCCAGTGCGTAGGCCACGACCAGCGGCGGCGAGGCCAGGTAGTTGGCGCGCACTTCCTGCTGGATGCGGCCCTCGAAGTTGCGGTTGCCGCTGAGCACCGACGCCACCACCAGGCCGCGCCCGATGATTTCGGCCGACACCTCTTCGGGCAACGGACCGCTGTTGCCGATACACGTGGTGCAACCGTACCCCACCAGGTTGAAGCCGATCTGGTCGAGATAGGTATCGAGACCCGCCTTCTTCAGGTAATCAGTGACCACCTTCGAACCCGGCGCGAGGCTGGTCTTGACCCACGGCTTGCGGGTCAGCCCCTTCTCCACCGCCTTCTTGGCCACCAAACCGGCGCCAATCATCACGCTCGGGTTCGACGTGTTGGTGCAACTGGTAATGGCCGCAATCACGACCGACCCGTGTTCGAGTTGGGTCGCCGTGGCGACCGCCGTGCCACCGCCGCCGATGGCTTTCACGCCCTTCTTCAGTTCGTCGAGTGAGCCGGCGAACGAGGTCTTCGCATTCGACAGCGAGACGCGATCCTGCGGCCGCCGCGGGCCGGCCAGGCTCGGCACCACCGTCGCCAGGTCGAGTTCCATGGTCTCGGTATAGACCGCATCGGGAGAATCCGGCGTCGCGAACATCCCCTGGGCCCTGGCGTAGGCCTCGACCAGCGCCACCTGCGAGTCCTCGCGGCCGGTCAGGCGCAAGTATTCGAGCGTCATCTCGTCGATCGGGAAGATCGCCACGGTGGCGCCGTACTCCGGACACATGTTGCCCAGCGTCACCCGGTCGGCAATGGTCAGGTGGGCCAGGCCGGGGCCGTAGAACTCCACGAACTTGCCGACCACGCCGCGTTTGCGCAGTGCTTCCGTGATGGTCAGCACCAGGTCGGTGGCGGTGGCGCCCTCGGGCAGGCGGCCCGAGAGGCGATAGCCGAGCACGGTCGGAATCAGCATCGAGCTGGGCTGGCCCAGCATGGCCGCCTCCGCTTCAATGCCGCCGACGCCCCAGCCCACCACGCCAAGGCCATTGACCATGGTCGTGTGGGAATCGGTGCCGAACACCGTGTCGGGATACGCCGTGCCATCGCCATCGCGGCACACCACGCGCGCGAGGTACTCGATGTTGACCTGGTGGACGATGCCGGTTTCGGGCGGCACGACGCGAAAATTGCGGAAGCCGGTCTGGCCCCAGCGCAGGAACACGTAGCGCTCGCGGTTGCGGTGATATTCGAGGTCGGCGTTGAGGTCCTTGGCATTCATGGTGCCGAAGTGATCGACCTGCACCGAATGGTCGATGACCAGTTCCACCGGCTGCAGCGGGTTCACCTTCTGCGGGTCGCCGCCGAGGGCGACGATGCCGTCGCGCATGGCGGCCAGGTCAACCACGCACGGTACGCCGGTGAAGTCCTGCAGCAGCACGCGCGCCGGCATGAACGACATTTCTTTCTCGCCGATCGTCTTCGGATCCCACGAGGCGAGCGCCGTAATGTCGGCGGTCTTCACGAAACCGTTGTCTTCGCGTCGCAGCAGGTTCTCGAGCAGAATCTTGAGCGAATACGGCAAGCGGGTGACATTCGGGAACCCGGCCTTGGCCAGCGCCGGCAGGCTGTAGAGGCTGACGGTATCGGCGCCGACGGACAGAGACGTGCGGGTCTTGAAACTATCGAGGCTGGGCATAACCAATTCTATCAAGGAACGCGCGGGCGACGCCGGCGGGGTCCCGCTTCTCGCCGTCGACGGCGAAGTTCATGCGCCGCATGTCGGTCGCGGACACCCGTCCGGCCAGGCGGCGCACCGCCTCGGCAGCCGCGGGATGCTGCAGCATGGCCGCGGTCCGAAACACCGGCGCTGCGTCGTAGACCGGGAAGTAGTGCCGGTCGTCTTCGAGCACCGTCAACCCCAACGCCTCAATCAGGCCGCTGGTGGCGTCGCCGGCGGTCACATCGATCTCGCCGGCGGCGACCGCGCGATAGATCAGGTTCAAGTCCATCACGCGTGGCGCGGCCGCCAGCGACAGCCCGTAGGCGGCACCGAGTCCCTTGAAACCGTCCGGGCGTTCCAGGAACTCATAGCCGAAGCCGGCGCGCCACGCCCGGCTCGCCGCCAGGTCGCTGACCTTGGTCAGCCCCAGTCGCCGGGCATCGTCGCCACGCACGAGAATGGCAAAGGTGTTGTTGAACCCGAGCTTGGGCAGCAGCGACAGTCCCAGGCCGGCGTAGCGCTCCTGCACCGTGGTGAAGACGCCTTCGGAGTCGGCCGACGGCGGTTGCTTGAAGATGGCGGTCAGCGCCGTGCCGGTGTACTCGACATACACATCGATGCCGTCGCTGAGCAGCGCCTCGTGCGCGATCGAGGTGCCACCCAGGTTCAGGCGGCGCTCGACCGTCAGGCCGGCTCCGCGCTCGATTGCTTGCGCCAGCAGTTCGCCCAGTACGACCTGCTCGGTGAAGTTCTTTGACCCCACGACCAGGTCGGCGCGGCCGGCGGCCGCCCGTCCTGACCAGGCGGTGGCAATGGCCAGCACCGCCACGACGGCCAGCACCACGACGTGACGCCGCGAGCGGCGGCGCGGATCGGCCAATTGCCCCGCGGCCCCAAGTGCCGCATCGGCGGCCAGCGCCAGCAGGGCGGCCGGCAACGCGCCGGCCAGAATCACCGTGGCATCCACCATGGCCAATCCGCGGAAGATGTAGTCACCCAGGCCGCCGGCGCCGATCGCCGACGCGATCGTCGCCGTGCCGACTCCAATCACCACGGCCACCCGCAGTCCCGACACCACCGACGGCAACGCCAGCGGCCACTCGACCTGGCTGAGTACCTGGCGCGGTGTCAGGCCCATGGCCACGGCGCACTCAACCACAGCCGGCGGCACGCCCTGCAGGCCGGTGATGGTGCTGCGCAGGATCGGCAGCACCGCATACACCGTCAGCGCCACCAGCGCCGTGCGCGTGCCGATGCCGCCGATGACGGGCAACGGGATCAGGAAGCCGAACAGGGCCAGGCTGGGAATGGTCTGCGCCAGGTTGGCCAGCCCGACGATCGGCCGCGACAGCGCGGGGCGGTGGGCCGCGACGATGCCAAGCGGAATGCCGATGGCAGCGGCAATCAACGTCGAGACGGCCACCAAGACGACGTGCTCGCCAAGTCTCGTCGCCATCTCGGCCCGATGCGAAGCGATGAAGGCAATGAGATTCATCAGGCCAGCCCCAGCAACGCGCGCACACGTGGATCGGCCAGGCCGCGAATGTTCGCCGGCGTGTCGCAGGCGATCACTTCACCGGCGTCGAGGACCGCGATCTGATCGGCGAGCAGGCACGCTTCGGCCATGTCGTGCGTCACCAGGATGACGGCGCGCTGCAGGCGGCGCTGCACCCGCTGAAACTCCGCGTGCAGTTCGTTTTTGGTGATCGGATCGAGCGCGCCGAAGGGCTCGTCCATCAGGAGCAACGGCGGATCGGCGGCCAGGGCGCGCGCCAGGCCGGCGCGCTGGCGCTGGCCACCCGACAGTTGGTCGGGCCAGCGGCCACGAAAGACCGCCGGCTCCAGGCCCACCAGCGTCAACAGCTCGTCCACCCGTGCCTCGACGCGGTCGCCGGCCCATCCCAGCAGCCGGGGGACCGTGGCGATGTTGTCGGCAACGGTCAGGTGGGGAAACAGTCCGGCATCCTGGATCACGTAGCCCGTGCGCCGCCGTAACTCGATCGCATCCCAGGCGCGCGTACTGGTGCCGGCGACCAGCACGTCACCCTCATCAGGATCGAGAAGGCGGTTCACGAGCCGCAGCAGGGTGGTCTTGCCGGAGCCGCTGCGCCCGACCAGGGCAACCGTGGCGCCGGCCGGCACGACCAGCGACACGTGGCGCAGCACGGGTCGGCCGCCACGACTGGCGGAGACGTCCGCGAACTGGACAGCAGGTTGCAACATGCAGCTACAGCGCGACGAACAGGTGGACGGCGAAGGTCGGATACACGCGCCGCTTGTCTTCGAAGTCGATACCGCCGCGCCGGACGGTGGCCCGCACGTCGCCCCGCAGTCCAACCGCACGGCCCGCGCCTGAGCCACCGCGCAGCCAATAGCGGACGCCGCCGCCGCCGTAGAAGACCTGGCCAGTCTCGAGCAGCGTCCGCTCCTCGTGCAACTGCCGCAGGTAGCCACCGCCGCCGATCACAAATGGGCGCGCGCGGGCGCCGACCCGCACGGGCAGGTGCCACAGCACCGCGGCGTCGACGACGTACTGTTTGAGCTGCTCGCCTTCCAACGCTTGCGCGGCGGCTTCGCGATCGGCGCTGATGGCGACACCGACCCGCGGCATCCCGAATGAAGCGCCGGCCTCGATCAGCCAGCGTGAGGTCAAGGCAAAGCCAACCCGCACGTCGACGCTGGTGGCCCGCGTCACGTCCGAGCGGGCGGCGAACAGCGTAAACGGCGGCGGCGCATTGCCGGCGGCATTCCCGCGGAGTTGGGCGGTCGCATCGCCGATCGGGTAGCCGCCCGACCAATGCACTCCCCCGTCGAGCACCACGCGATGCGGCCTGAGCGCCGGCGCCTCCTGCGCACCGGCACCGGCTGCACACAGGCACACCAGCACCATCGCACCCGCGCACCTGAGCACCGTCATTTCGCGATCACCTTGATCTCGATCGGCGCCGACGAGCCGCCACGAGGCGCCACCACCATGCGTGACGCGTACGCCACGCGAAAATCCACGTCAATCGCGGTCGAGAAGAAACTGTCGACCTCGGCATCATCGAGCGGCTCGACCCGCAGGATGTAGGGACCTGGTTGGAGGCGGGCAATCACGAACTCGCCTCCGGCGGTCAGCGCGAAGTTGCCCACCAACACGCCCGTCTCCGGATTGAAGGCGACCACGTGGGCGCCGAGCAGGCCGTTGCCGCCCTTGGTCACGCGGCCGGTGATGCCGCCGGTCGTGGTCAACTGATCCGGCGCCGGATACAGGTCTGAGATGCCGGCGACATCGTCTGGCTGCAACACCCGATCGGCGATGGTGCCCGCCGCCATCGCGATGGGGAACATGACGGCACCGGAAGCCACCACGCGGCGGCCGCCGCTGCCGGTCAGTTCCGTCTCGCCCAGGGCCGAATGGCCCAGGCCCAGCAGGTGCCCCAGTTCATGCAGCGCCACCGACTCCAGATCCACCCGTCCAGGCGTGCCTTGGGGGCTCACCGACCAGGCGAACGGCGCGTTGAAGAACACGTCGGCCTCGAGTATGGCGCCGTTGTCGGTGTCGATCAGGAAACTGGTGGCGCCGAGGACACGATCGAGCTCCGGACGATCGAGAAATCCGATCGTGGTGCGGCCGTCAATCAACCCGGGAGCAGCCGCGGTCATGCCCTGGAACTCGAGCCGCACGGTGGCCGACGGCACCGCCTGCCACGATGCGGCGGCCCGCGCCACGGCGCCGCGCAAGTCGGCCGCCGAAGCGGTCGGGGCATCGACCTCGGAAATGAAATATCGCACCGGCGCGCGCCAGGTCACGTCGATGATTCGCCCGTCGACTGAGGTGCCCAGCTTGAGGTACGCCGACACGGGAGCTGCCGAGCTCACGACCGCGGCGGCGACCAGCAGACCGCCCATCCACTTCATCGGACGCCGGCCTCAACCGCCCGCACGGCACTTTCGAAGGTCGCCAGCGGCACCGGCTTGCGCCGCGTGTCGCCACGCACGATCGACCGCCCACCGGCCTCGACCACCGGCGGGGTCACCAGCGTGGCGCCGGACCCGCCATCCCGTATGACGCGATAGATCCCTTGCGTGAATCCGGTGGGCACCGGCAGCCGCGGCCCCTTGGCAGTCAGGAACCACACGGCCAGATCGCCGGGCACAAATGTCGGTGCGCCAGGCACGAGGTGGCGAAAGCGGCCAATCTGGCCGCCGGGCACCGTCAGCGTCACGTGAGCGGCCGCGCTCCCCTTCAGGCCCCGGATCACCTCGACGGTCACGAGACTGTCGATGCGGCGCCGGTCGTCGGACCAGGTTGCCCGCACGTCCACCACCCGCGCATAAACGACACTGGACGAGTGCCTGACGAGCTCTTCGAAACTGAGGGGGGCGACGGTGACGGCCTGGGCCGGCGCGATCGCCAGCGCGAACAGCAGAGTTGCCAGGAAACTACGGCGCATCCGCCGAGTGTATGACATCGAGCACGGCCTCGGCCGCGCGCTCGCTGGCACCGGGGCCGCCGAGCCGGCGGCGCACCTCGGCCAGGTCGGCAATCATCTGCCGCCGGTACTCGGGTTCGGTCAGGATGCGGATGGCCTCGCCGGCCACCGCCTCGGCGGTGCAATCGTCCTGGATCAGTTCGCGCACGATGCGGCGGCCGGCAATCAGGTTGACCATGGCGTAGGTGTCGACCAGGGCCAGTCGGCGGCCAAGCCGGTAGGTCGTCGGCGACAGCTTGTAGGTCACGACCATCGGCTTGTCGTGCAACGCCGTCTGCACGGTGGCCGTGCCCGACGCCGTCACCACCAGGTCGGCCGCCTGCAGCACATCGTCGGTCCGGCCGTCGACAATGCGCAGGGTGACGCCCGGCAGTCCAAAGGGCTCGAACAAGTGGGCGGACAGGTTGGGCGCCTGGGCCACGATGAACTGCGTGCCGGGAACACGCGTGGTGATGATCGAGGCGGCCGCGGCCATGACCGGTGCCAGCCGTTCCAGTTCGTTGTTGCGGCTGCCGGGCAGCAACGCCACCACCGGCCGCGCGGCATCAAGGCCAAGACGCCGCAGCAGCTGGTCGCGCGTCTCTCGCGCCGTGGCGAGGTCGATCAGTGGATGCCCGACGAAGCGCACGTCCATGCCTTCGCGCTGGTAGATCGCCTCTTCGAAGGGAAAGATCGGCAGCACGCGATCCACATAGCGCTTCATCGTCTTGATGCGGCCGGCGCGCCAGGCCCACAACTGCGGGCTGACGTAGTAGATGACGGGAATGCCGAGCGCCTTGATCGACCGCATCAGGCGGAAGTTGAAGTCCGGATAGTCGATCACGACCAGCGCCTGCGGCCGCCGCTGACGCGCGGTGTCGGCCAGCAACCGCAGGGTGCGCCACGAGCGCGGCAACACCGACAGCGCCTCGGTCAGTCCGGTCACCGACAAGCCGTGGAAGTCGGCGATCAGCTCACCGCCGGCGGCCTTGAAGTGGTCGCCGCCAAGGCCGAACACCTCGATGCCTGGATCGCGGCGGCGCAGGGCGGTGGTGAGCGCGCCGGCGTAGAGATCGCCGGACGGCTCGCCACACGAGATCATGAGACGGGTCACTGCGGTCTGGCAGCCGCCCGGCGCTGGAGATCGGCCGACAGCAGGTCGACGTTTTCGATCGGGATCCGCTCGAAGTCGCCGAACCCGACGCCCTTGAGATCCTTGACGAACGCGTCGGCATCGCCGACCAGCACCACCGACAACTGGCCCGGGCGAATGAACCAGCGGGCCACTCGCTGGATCTCATCGGGCGTGACGCGCAGCACCCGTTCGCGATACTTCGGCAGGTCATCGACCGGCAGCTCGTAGAAGAGCTGGTTGAGCACCTGCGTGGCAATCGCATCCGGCACTTCGAGCGTCAGCGGGAAGTGGCCGACCATGTAGTCCTGCGCGCCAGCCAGTTCCTCGTCGTGCACGCGCTCGCGCTGCAGGCGGGAAAACTCGTCGACGACGATCCGCAACGCTTCGGCGGTGTTGGCGGTCTGGGTATCGGTCTCGGCAATCACCGCCCCGGCCATCTTGAAGGTATCCAGGTCGGCCGACGCGCCGTAGGTGAGCTGGCGCTGCGAGCGCAACACCTGCTGCAGGCGGTTGGCGCCCTCGCCGCCAAGGATCTTGACCGCCTGATCCACCGCCTCGTAGTCGTTGTGTTTGCGTGGAATGGCCAGGTGGCCGACGCGGATCTCGGTCTGCACCGCATCCTTCTTGTCGATCACGATGACGCGCTTGGTCGGTTGCGGCGGTTCGGTCGCGTCCAGGTCAGGCACCACGCCCGGCTTCCAGCCGGCGAAGTACTTTTCCAGGCCGGCCATCGCCTCGGCCGCGCCGATGTCGCCGACCACCGCAATCAGGGCGTTGTTGGGCACAAAGTATTTTCGGTGAAAGTCGACCACGTCGGCCCGCGTCAGCGCCGCCAGTGAGGCAGGCGTGCCCGCACCCGGCAGGCCGTAGGGGTGGAAGCCATAGATCAGGCGGTCGATCACCTGGCTGGCGACCGCATCGGGATCCTCGGCCGATACCTTGAGCGCCGACAGCGCCTGCTGGCGCTGCCGTTCGACCTCTTCCTGCGCGAAGGTCGGACGCTGCACCATGTCAGCCATCAATTCGAGCGCCAACTCGTAGCTGTCCTTCATCACGATGGCATTGACGAAGCTCAAGTCGCTGCCGGCGCCGCTGCCGAGGACGCCGCCGACAAAGTCGATGGTGTCGGCGACCTGTTCCGCCGTGCGGTTGCCTGCGCCCTGATCGAGCAGGGTGGCCGTCAGCATGGCCATGCCGTGCTTGTCATTGGGATCCTGCGCCGCGCCGGCACGAATGATCATGCGGACGCTGACCGCGGGCTGCTCGTTCTGGCTGACCAGCACCACCTGGAGACCGTTGGCCAGCTTGCGAATCTCGTAGGGCGGGAACACCACGGGACGCGGTGGCAGCGGCCGGGGCGGTCCTTCGCGGGGCCAGCTCGTGATCCGCGCGCCTTGCTGGCCCGCCAGCTTGCCGGGTACGGCCTGGGCCGCGACCAGGGCGGTGAGCAGGGAAAACACGCCGAGAGTGGCGATCGCCTTGAGCTTCACTTCGCCACCTCATTGATGCCGCCCTTGGGCATGATGCGCATGACCATTCGCCGCTCCGGGACGAAGTACATCTGGGCGGCGCGCTTGATGTCGGCGGTCGATACTTTCAGGAAGGTATCGAACTCGCCGTCGGCGCTCGCCATGTCCTTCTGGATCACCTCGGCGTGCCCCATCTGCGAGGCCTTCTCCTTGATCGACAGGCGGCTCAGGATGTAGTCGCGCGAGAACTGGTTCTTGGCGCGCTGCAGTTCGCGTTCGGAAATGCCGTCGGCCCGCAGCTTTTCGAACTCGGCAATCAAGGCCTGCTCGACCTCATCCGCCGACTTGCCGGGATTGACCAGCGCCACGGCGTAGAAAATGCCGGGATCCTCGAGGAAACTGCTGCTGCCAAACGCGGTGAGCGCCAGGCCGGTCTCGTAGACCAGCTTGCGATAGATGCGGGAGGTCTGGCCGTCCGACAGCGTCTTGGACATCACGAACATCGGATACGAATCGGGATGGCCGTTGTAGGGCGCCTGGTAGGCGACCACGACCGCCGGCAGCGGCCACGGCTGCTCCAGGTTGATGCGCCGTTGCTTGGTGTGCATCGGCTCCTTCGGAGTGTCGCGCGGCACCGGGTTCGCCCCTTTCGGGATGCGGGCGAAGTACTGGTTGACCAGATTGATCGCGGTGTCGGTCTCGAAGTCGCCGGCTATCAGCAAGGTCGCATTGTCGGGCACGTAGTAGGTGTTGTAGAAGTCCCGGACGTCGCCGATGGTCGCGGCATTGAGATCGTCCATGCTGCCGATCACCGGGTGCTTGTAGGGATGCACGTCGAAGGCGTGAAAGGAAATCAGCTCATTGAGCAGGCCGAAGGGCGGGTTCTCGATGCGCATGCGGCGCTCTTCCTTCACCACCTCGCGTTCGGCCACGAACATCTTTTCGTCCACCCGCAGGCTGGCCATGCGGTCGGCCTCCATCCATAACCCGAGCGGCAGGTACTGTGCCGGCAATGTCTGCCAGAACACGGTGGTGTCCTCGTTGGTGTAGGCGTTGGCCTGGCCGCCGACCGACGCCACGATCGAGGTGTGCTGCTCGGGCTCCACGTTCTTGGAGCCCTTGAACATCATGTGTTCGAAGAAGTGGGCAAATCCCGTGCGCCCCGGCTTCTCGTTCTTCGAGCCGACGTGATACCACAGCTCGACCTGGACGATCGGTGTCGACTTGTCCTGGTGCAACACCACCACCATGCCGTTGGGCAGCACCAGCCGTTGGTACTCGAGCTTGGGCGGCCGCACCGCCGCCTGCAACGGCACCAGCCACACCACCGTGGCCACTGCGACAATTCCGAGGAGCAGGTAGAAGTGTTTGCGCATTATTGGTCCGTCTCTTCGATCTTCCGGAGTCGTGCCTCGAGGTCCTTCAGCTGGCGGCGCATGTCCGGCAGCTTGCGGAACACCACCGATGACCGGCGCCATTCGTTGTTGGCAATCGCCGGATAACCGGAGACAAACTCGCCGGCCGCCACCGAGTTGGTAATTCCCGACTGCCCCACCGCCTTCACGCCCTCGCCGATCGTGAGGTGGCCACCCACCCCCACTTGCCCGCCAAAGGTGACGTGGTCGCCCACCACGGTGCTGCCGGCAATGCCGACCTGGGCGGCCAGCAGCACGTGGCGCCCCAGCACCACGCCGTGCGCAATCTGCACCAGGTTGTCGATCTTGGTGCCGGCCTTGATGCGCGTCTCGCCGACCGCCGGGCGATCGATCGTGGTGTTGGCGCCAATCTCGACATCGTCTTCAATCACCACCGGCCCGGTCTGCGGAATCTTCTCGTGCGACCCATCGGGCCGCTGGGCGAATCCGTAGCCGTCGCTGCCGATCACCGCGCCGTTTTGTACCACCACCCGGGCGCCCAGCGTGCACCGCTCACGGATTGAGACGTGGGCGTGCACCAGGCAGTCTGGTCCAATTACCGTGTCGGCGCCGATCACGGCATGGGCGTGAATCACGGTGCGGGCGCCGACCCGCGCGCCGGCGCTGACCACGGCAAAGGGCCCGACCGAAGCGGTGGCATCGACGGCGGCGTCCGGCGCCACCCAGGCCTGCGGGTGGACTCCTGGTGCCGGCGGCCGATCAGGCGACAACGCCTGGGCCGCACGCGCGAAGGTCAGGTACGGAGTGGCGCTGCGGATGACCGCACACGGCGCGCCGTCGATGCCCACGGCGGCGATCACGGCGCTCGCCCTGGTCGACGCCAGCGCCGCGGCGTACTTGGGATTGGCGAGAAAGGTCACCTCACCGGGGCCGGCCGACTCGATCTTGGCGACGCGGTGAATTTCGATCGCAAGGTCGCCCTCGACGGGGCACTCCAATCGCCGAGCCAGCTCGCCGAGGGTCACAGGGTCGAGAATATCACGCGGTCGCCGGCGCCATTCGCTCGACGAAACGGGCCAGTTTCGGCAGATGGAGGCGCGCGGCCACCTCGTGAATCACCCGGCGGCGATCGGGACCGCGCAGGGCCAGGGCGCCGCGCAGCTCGCTTAACGCCGGATTGGGCGACACCTGCCAGCGCACCAACGTGACGCCGCGGCGGGCGCCGCGCCACGAGAGAAAGTGCCCCACCACGGTGAAGGTGAAGAGATAGCCCAGCACGTTCGGGCCCGGAATAAACGCGACCGGCGCCGACAGCACCAACCCCACCGAATGCAACGCCAGCAGCCGCAGATGCCGATCGGCGTCGCGTTTCATCGCCGATCGCATGAGGCCTTCAGCGAGATGGACGTCCATGTCGGCGGCCACGTGCAAGGTCGCCTGATCGGCCGTGCGCAGGCGCCAGAACAACCGCTGTTCGGCGATCCGCTCGGCGATCCAGCGGAGCGACCGCTTCTGCATCCGCGCCAGCAACGCCGGTTCTTCCACCGCGGCCTGGTGGCGGGCCTGTTCGGCCTCCTTGAGCTGGCTTTGGAACCGCACCCGCAGCCGGCCGAAAAACCCCAGGCCGGACTCCGACTCCACTGGCTCATCGTCGTCGGGCGCCTCGTAGTAGGTTTCGAAGCGGCCGGGCGCGAGCGGCACGAGATACACGTCCATCACTGCTTAGGACGGCGAATCCGGCGTGGAGTTCGCACCGGGTCGGTCGGGATGGCCGGCTTGCCGGCCTGCTCCCAGGCGCCGATGATCATGGCGGCAGCCGCGGTAATCGACTCGTTCAGCCGACGCTCAAGCGTGGGCAGCGTGCCGGCGGCAAAGGCCTCGAAGTAGGCGTCGTCATAGAACTCGCGGCCGGCCGACGCCTTCAGATCGGACTCCAGCACGTTGGCGGCGGCGCGATTGCTGGCCAGCAGCACTTCGAACATGAAGTCGCGCGGGTTGGCGACGCCCTTGGGGGCGGCCGGGGCAATCGTCAGTTTGGCGCGACTGCGTTCGAACAGCTCCGTCTCCCATCGCGAGTGCAGGCCGTCCTGCCCGGTGACCTGGCCGTTGTAGTTGACCACCGCGTGCAGCGGGACGTGGCCGTCCGAGACGTAGTGGACCAGCACCGCGGCGTGGAGCACGATGTTGTCGACCGCGTAAGACGGCGCCGGTTGCCGGGTCAACGAGGCGAATTCGCGCTGGAGGTTGCCGTAGAACTCGGCGGTGCGCCACGGCAGCAGGCCCTGCGTGTCGATCACGCTCCTGCCGAACTTCTGCACCGCCGCGGCCTGGTCACGCGGCAGGCCCTCGAACGGATAGGGGCCGAACCCCGGGTAATCGATGTCGAGGAAGTGATTGGGCGGCTCCGCCTCCCAGCCGACGTTGCGCCAGAGGTCGGGGTCGATCGAGCGCTCGACGATGAAGGCGCGGCGCTGCTCGAAGAGCGGCTTCAGCTCAGGCGGCAGCAGCTCGACCATGCGGTCGGCAATGAACTTGTGGGCCTCAAAGCCCCATCCCGACACCGAGACCGGCAGCGCGATGGCGGCGGCAAGCAGGAACGCGGCAACTCGCATGCGTCCATTGTACTCACTGAATCTTCACCGCCGACCAGCCATAGCCGCCGGCGTTGGCGTAGCGGTAGTCGTTAATCCAAATCGTCGGCGGCGCAAAGTTGCGATCCACCTGCACAAACGGGAACCGCGACCACTGCAAAAAGGCGCGGGCGCGCGGCGACGCCAGCGCCGGCTGCGCCTCGGGATCATCGAGGCCGGTGGCCATGCCGAAGCCAGAGGGCCGGAAGTGCGGCCATGGCTCAAACCACAGCGTCCCCTTCTCGTAGCGATCGCCGACCTCGACGACCACCTCGCGGCGGAACGGGTTGACCGCGACCGGCGTGACCATGAACGGCGTGCCGGCGGGCCGGCCGGCACGGTCCAGCCCGGCGCGAACCTCGGCCCGGGCCGCCACATTCGACGCCAGCATCAGCGTGACATACACCGCCGCCAGGCCCAGGCCTATGCGCGCCGGCACGCCGCTGTCGAGGCGGCCAGCGGCTTCACGCCGGCTCGACCACCACCAGCCCAGCCCGAGCGCGAGGTACAGCCACGGATCGACGATGAACAAGGCGTCGCCGTAGAACCAGTGCCCGCTGAAAGGCATCAGCAGGCGAACGCCGTAGCTGTTCATCAGGTCCATGAACACATGCAGCAGCACGCCCAGGTACGACAACAACAGCAGTTCGCCTGCCTGCGCCGGGGGCGGTGCGCCGGTCCGTCGTTGCACCACCAGGCGGTCGTAGGCCAGCATGGCGCCGGCCAGGATGACCGGGAGAACAGCCTGGGCCAGGACGCCGTGGGTCCAGCCACGGCGAAACGACATGGCAAGAGTGTTGGTGGCAAACACCGCCACGTCGAGGTCGGGCAGATTGTTCGCGATCACCAGCGTGCTCATGCCGAGCGTGGTGCGTCTGGCCAGACCGGCCTTGCCCAGGGCCGCGCCCGCCAGGGCGTGACACAGGTTATCCACGCCGTTCCAGGTAGGCCCGCATCGCCGCGTCGCGCAAGTCCTTGCGCAGCACCTTGCCGACATTGCTCTTCGGCAGGTCGTCCTGGAAAACGATCAGGCGCGGCACCTTGTAGTTGGTGAGCGTCTGCTTGCAGTGCTGGCGCAACACCGCCTCCGTCAGCGCTGGATCTTTCTTCACGACAAACGCCACGACGATCTCTCCGGTTTCATCATCCGGTACGCCGACCACCGCCGAATCGACCACGCCGGGATGGTCGGCCAGGGCGGCCTCGACTTCGTTCGGGTAGACGTTGAAGCCGCTGACCAGGATCATGTCCTTCTTGCGATCGACGATCTCGATGTAGCCCTCATCGTCCATTTTCGCAATGTCACCGGTGGCGAGCCAGCCGTCGTGCAGGGTCCGCGCGGTCTCGTCGGGCCGCTGCCAGTAGCCCTGCATCACCTGGGGCCCCTTAATCCATAACTCGCCGACCTCGCCAAACGCCACCGTCTCGCCGTCGGCGTTGACGAACTTGACGTCGGTACCGGGCACCGGTACGCCGATCGCGGCGCGCTTTGGCCGCTGGAACGGATTGAGCGTGGCGACCGGTGACGTCTCGGTGAGTCCGTAGCCCTGGTAAATCGGCGTCTTGGTCATGGCTTCCCAGCGCTCGCCGATCACCGGGACCAACGCCATGCCGCCGGCCACCGAGCCGCGTAGTTTCCAGTCGGTGCGCGCCATGAACCACGGCTCATGCATCAACCCCGCAAACAGGGTGTTGACGCCGGTGAACCAGGTGACCGGCTCGGTGAGAAAGATCGTCTTCAGGTTCGACAGCGGCCGCGGGCTGGGCGCGAGGATGTTGCGGCCGCCGGCCACGAAGAAGATCATCAGGTTCGCCGTGAACGCGAAGATATGGTACAGCGGCAGCGCGGTCAGCATCACCTCATCGCCCAGCCGCAGGAACGGCTTCCACATCTCGAGGCTCTGAATCGTGTTGGCCACCAGGTTGCCGTGCGAGAGCGTCGCGCCCTTGGCCACGCCGGTCGTGCCGCCGGTGTATTGCAGCGCGGCGACGCTGTCATGCGTGAGCGTCCTGGCGTAGAGCAACGGATCGGCGCCGGCGTTGATGCGTTCGGCGCCGGCCGACAGGGCCGCCGGCAGCGTCAGGTGGGCAAACGTCACCGGCGGCACCATCTTCTTGACGTACTTCTGGACCGCCCGCACCAGCAAGCGCTTGAACGGCGACAGCAAATCGGCGATCGAGACCACCACGACCGTCTTGATCGCGGTCTTGGGCAGCACTTCGGCGACCTTGGGAGCAAACAAGTCGATCACCACCAGCCCGGTGGCGCCACTATCGGAAAACTGGTGCACCATTTCGGCTGCGGTGTACAGCGGATTGGTGTTCACCATGATCACGCCGGCCTTCAGCGTGCCGAAGACCACCACTGGGTAGGCGAGGCAGTTCGGCATCTGAATGGCGAGGCGGTCGCCGGCCTTGAAGCCGGCTACTTCACGCAGATAGACCGCAAATTGGTCCGAGAGCCGGTCCACCTCGGCGTAGGTCAGTCCGCCCTGGGAGCCGTTGGGCAGGCCCAGGGTGAAGGCTGGCTGGGAAGCGTAGGTGGCCGCGGCCTCGCGAATGGCGGCCGGCATGTGGGGCCACTTCAGCGGCCCGAGGTCCTGGGCAGTTGACGGATGATAGAAGCGTGTCCACGGGCGCGCAGGGTTCATCATCGGGTTAGGGGCGCAATTCTTGCACAGGGACCGCACGGACATGACACGAAACCTCGCCACGGCCACACTTATCGCGCTCGCGAGCCTGGTCACGGCCTGCAACAAGCTGGGCATACCGACCGACCCGACCCCAACTGAGCCCGGCTCGACGATTTTTTACACGGCGATCGGCGCAAGCGACGGCATCGGCTTCGGCGGATCGTCGCCGTGCCTGCCCTTCGCCGACTGCCCCACCGGCACCGGTTACGTCCAGACGTTACGACGCCGGCTGGGCGAGACCGGGCGCACCGTCAATCACCAGAATCTGAGCATTCCAGGCTCGGTCCTGAGCAAGGCGGTGTTCGATCTCGCCGCGTCGGCCGGCCGCCCAATTGATCAGCTGGCCGGGAATTTCATCGAGCGCGAGGCGCCGTTTGTCTCCACGTCGACTACTCACCTGACCATCTTCGCGGGGGGCAACGACGCCAACACCATTGCCTTCGCCGCGCGATCACAGGGCGGCGCCGACGTGAATGGCTTTGTCGACGCACAAGTTCGTCAGTGGGGTACCGATCTTGAAGATTTGGTGGCGCGCATCCGCGTCCGCGCCCCCAACGCCCGCATCGTCGCCCTGAATCTGCCCAACCTGGCCGCCTCGCCCTACCTGGCGGGCAACCCGACGGTTGAGAAAAGCCTGATGCAACGCGTGGCGGTCGGCCTGTCGGACCGTGTAAACGCCCTGACCGCACGCAACGTGCTGGTCGTGGATTTGATGTGCGACGCCCGGCTATACCTGCCGTCAAACTACGCCGCCGACGGCTTTCACCCCAACGACGGGGGCTACGCCGTCTTCACCGAATTGACGCTCCCAGCCTTGCGCGACGGGACCAATCGCGCCCCCTCCACCAACTGCGCGCAGCGCAGCCAGTTCCCCTGATCGACTGGATTCGACCGCCCAGCCCTTGACATCAAGTTCGTGCTGAATTTGACAATTACAGGCATCACTTTTCATTTTTTGTCGCTAATCCGTAAGCCTGATGGGACAAATATTGCAAAGTGATGCCAAAACCGTGCATAATTTGCCATTCCGGCCGCGCATCGCGTGGTCATTCATACCAAAAGGGGCAAACGCATGGGTTCCGCAGCACTAGCCGAGGCAATCAAGGGCATCCGTAACTGGGCCATGACTGAAGGGCGTGTGGCGCACACGCCGGCGAACGTCAAAGACACGTTCGGAGCGCTGGTATTCAGCGACAAGGTCCAGCAGGCCCGCCTGCCCAAGCCGGCCTATAAGGCGCTGCGCGACACCATCATGCGCGGCGAGGCGCTCGACGCGTCCACCGCCGATGCGGTGGCCTCGGCGCTCAAGGATTGGGCGGTGGAGCATGGCGCGTCGCACTTCACGCATTGGTTCCAGCCGCTCACCGGCATCACCGCCGAGAAGCACGACTCGTTCTACGGCCCCACCGCCGACGGCCGCGCGCTCGCCGAGTTCAGTGGCAAGGAACTCGTGCGGGGCGAGCCCGATGCGTCGAGCTTCCCGTCGGGCGGCATCCGCAGCACCTTCGAAGCTCGCGGCTACACCGCGTGGGATCCGACCAGCCCGCCCTGGCTGCTGGTGAACAACAACAGCGCGACGCTGGTGATTCCGACCGCGTTTGTGAGCTGGACCGGCGCCGCCCTCGACAAGAAGACGCCCCTGCTCCGCTCGATGGAGGCGCTCTCGACGCAGGCCGTCCGGGTGCTGAAGCTGTTTGGCTCGGCCGCTACGCGCGTGACGGCCACCTTCGGCCCGGAGCAGGAATATTTCCTGGTCGACAGCAACTTCTACTTCGCCCGGCCCGACCTGCTTAACGCCGGCCGCACGCTGTTTGGCGCCCGCCCGCCGAAGGGACAGGAGCTGGAAGACCAGTACTTCGGCTCGATTCCCGAGCGGGTGCTGGCCTGCATGGCCGAGGCCGAGGCCGAGCTCTACAAGGTTGGCGTGCCGATCAAGACCCGTCACAACGAGGTCGCGCCGTCCCAGTACGAAGTCGCGCCGATCTTCGAGAGCGCCAACGTGGCCACCGACCACCAGATGATGACGATGGAGACGCTGAAGCGGGTGGCGCCGAAGTACGGCCTGGCCTGCCTGCTCCACGAGAAGCCTTTTGCCGGCGTCAACGGTTCAGGCAAGCACCTCAACTGGAGCATCGGCGACGACCTCGGCAACAACCTGCTGAACCCCGGTGACACCCCGCACCTGAACATGCAGTTCCTGTTCTTCTGCACCGCGGTGATCCGGGCGGTCGATATGTCGCAGGGCCTGCTGCGCATGAGCATTGCCCACGCCGGCAACGACCATCGCCTGGGCGCCAACGAGGCGCCGCCCGCCATCCTGTCGGTCTTCCTCGGCGACATGCTGACCGAGATCTTCGACCAGGTCGAAGGCGGTGGCGCCAAGAGCACCAAGGCCGGCGGCGTTCTCGACATCGGCGTCGCCGCTCTGCCCAAGCTGCCGCGCGATGCCGGCGACCGCAACCGCACCTCGCCGTTCGCCTTCACCGGCAACAAGTTCGAGTTCCGCGCCGTCGGTTCCACCCAGAACGTCGCGCTGCCGGGGACCTGTCTCAACGTCGCGGTGGCCGAATCACTGGACGCGATGGCGACCGAACTCGAGGCCAAGCTGGCCAAGGGCGAATCGCTCGAGGCCGCGGTCGCCGCGCTCCTGCGCAAGACCATCAAGACCCACAAGCGGATCATCTTCAACGGCAACGGCTACTCGAACGAGTGGCAGAAGGAAGCCGCCAAGCGCGGCCTGCTGAACCTCAAGAACACCGTCGACGCGCTGCCCGAAATCGTCAAGCCGTCCGTGATCAAGGCCTTCGAGAAGTTCAAAGTGCTGACCGAGGCCGAACTGCACGCGCGCTATGAGATCAACCTCGAGACCTACTGCAAGACCATCAACATCGAGGCCCAGTTGATGGTGCTGATGGCCAACCGCTACATCCTGCCGGCTGCCTTCGAGTACCAGAAGAAGGTCGGACAAAGCGTCGCCGCGGCCCGGGCCGGCGGCGTGCCGAGCAAGGAAGGCAAGAAGGTGCTCGCCCTGATCGTCAAGCTCACCGACGCCTTCCGCGCCCAGACCGAGCGGCTGGCCGACGCCCTCGATCACAACAGCCCTTCGTCCGAGAAGCACGCCAAGTACATGCGCGACACCATCGTGCCGGCCATGGCGCGGCTGCGTGACCTGGGCGACCAGATCGAAGTGATCGTGCCGCACGAAGTGTGGCCGCTGCCGACCTATCGCGAGATGCTGTTTGTGAAGTAAGGCGGGTGGGG
>JAKFYH010000058.1 GCA_021730945.1 Acidobacteriota bacterium
CGCCCATCCCATATAATCCCGTCATGATTTCTCGCCGAGACCTGTTCGCGCAGTTGGCCATGGCTGGCGCCGTGGCACGGCTGGCTCCCGAGTCGCTGTTCGCGCAGGCGCCATCGGCCGCCCAACGGTACGGCAAGGAGAAGCTGCTCGTCCGATCGGCGCGGCCGCCCGACTTCGAGACGCCGGTGGCGCTGCTCGACTCGTTCATCACCCCGAACGACCTCTTCTATGTCCGCTCGCACCTGCCGGTACCGGCGCAACTGGACGCGGCCACCTGGACGCTGAAGGTGGGCGGCGAGGTCGACTCGCCACTGTCGCTGTCGATCGACGAAATCAAGAAACTGCCGGCGGTCACGGTGACCGTCACGCTCGAGTGCGCCGGTAACGGCCGAGCGTTCTTCGAGCCGGCGGTGGCCGGCATCCAGTGGGAGAAGGGCGCTGTCAGCACCGCCCGCTTCACCGGTGCACGCCTCTCTGACGTGCTCAAGCGCGCCGGCATGAAGTCGACCGCCCGCAACATCGAGCTGCACGCGGCCGACCGCCCGCTCGGCACCATGCCCGCGTTTGTGCGGCAGGTGCCGACCGCCAAGGCGATGCACCCCGACACCATCCTGGCCTACGACATGAACGGCCAGCCCATCCCGGCTGTGCACGGCTTTCCACTGCGCGCCATCGTCCCCGGCTGGGAGGGCGCGTACTCGGTGAAGTGGGTGAACGCCCTGAACGTGCTCGATCGAGACTCCGACAGTTTTTGGGTGGCCACCGGCTATCGCTATCCCAATCGCCGGGTGGCGCCGGGCGCCGCGGTCGATGCCAAGGACATGCTGCCGCTCACGGGGCTGGTGGTGAAGTCGCTGATCACCACGCCGGCCACGGGCGCGTCGTTCGCCCCCGGCCCGATCGCGGTCGCCGGTTTCGCCTGGGCCGGCGAGACCGACATCGCCAAGGTCGACATCTCGACCGACAACGGCGCCACCTGGGCGCCGGCACGGCTCACCGGCGAGCAGGCCAAGTACACCTGGCGCCGGTTCGAACACACCTTCACGGTGAAGGCGCCGCAGTCGGTGTTGATCCTGTCGCGCGCGACCGATGCGAGAGGCACGGTCCAGCCGGCGGTGTCGCAGTGGAATCCGTCGGGATATCTGTGGAACCAGTACGACTCGGTCAGGGTTGAGGTCAAAGGTGCTTAGGGTGCCAGGGGTGCTTGGGGTGCCAAAGGGGTTGGTGCTGGGGTGCTTCGGTGCTTTGGTGCTTGGGGTGCTGGGGGTGCAGGTGCTTGGTGCACAGACCCTGCCGGCGGGCGCCGGCGCCGAGGTTCTGAAGCAGCGCTGCGTGAGCTGTCACGACAGCGACATCATCACCTCGCAAAAGCTGTCGCTCACCGGTTGGACGCGCTCGGTGGACAAGATGGTCCGCTGGGGCGCTTCGATTGCCCCGGCTGAGCGCGAGGTGCTGCAGCCGTACCTGGCCGCCCACTTCGCGCCGCGGCCGGCGGCGTCGCACGCCTCGTCTGAGGTCGGCGCGGCGGCCTACAAGCGCGCCTGCCAGAGCTGCCACGACCCCGACATCATCGAACAGCAGAAGCTGACGCGGACCGGCTGGACGCGCTCGGTCGAGAAGATGATGCGCTGGGGGGCCACCGTCAGCGACACCGAGAAAGAGCCGTTGATCGACTACCTGGCCTCACGATACGGCCCCAAGTAGGACCCACGTGCTGATCGGTTTTGCGACCGTCCTCGCCTTCGGCCTTCTGCTGTGGCTGATCTCGCTCGCCCGGCGAGACTCGAGCATCGTCGACATCGCGTGGGGCCCGCTGATCCTGCTGGTCGGCGCCTCCTACTACCTGACGACGGCCGTGCCGGGATCGCGGGCGCGCCTGGTGCTGGCGCTGGTGGCGATCTGGGCCATCCGCCTCGCCGTGCACATCGGCGCCCGTAACCTCGGACACGGCGAAGACTTTCGCTATGCCGCCTGGCGTGCACAGCATCCCTCGACCTGGTGGATTCGCAGCTACTTCAAGGTGTTCCTGCTGCAGGGCGTCATTGCCTGGATTGTCGCCCTGCCGATCTACTTCGCCGTCACCTCGGGGTCACCGGCGCATTTCACGCCGTGGGATCAAATCGGAACGCTGGTGTTCGTGACGGGGTTCCTGTTCGAAGCCATCGGTGACGAGCAGTTGCGGCAATTCAAGCGCCATCCGGCTAATCGTGGGCAGGTGTTGAACACCGGCCTGTGGCGCTACACGCGGCATCCCAACTACTTTGGCGAATCGGTCTTGTGGTGGGGCATCGGCCTGATCGGCGTGTCCACACCGGGCGGCTGGGCCGGCCTGCTGGGGCCCGCGATCATCACCTTCCTGCTGCTCCGCGTCTCGGGTGTCGCGATGCTGGAGAAGTCACTCAAGGAAACCAAGCCCGCCTACGCCGACTACATCGCCCGCACGTCGGCGTTTTTCCCAGGGGTGCCGCGCTCGCGAGCATCGTAGGGCTCGCGCCGCCGGAGCCTTCGGCAGAGGCGGGGTCGTAGGGCTCGGCGCATATGCGCCTTGTAGGGCTCGGCGCTTGCGCGCCTTGTGGGGGTCGCGCCTTCGGCGCTCCTGGGGCATTGCTCATTTCGGGATACCTTCCACAGGGTTGCCACTTCTATATCGGTCCATCAGGCCATTGAGCGGCGCGGCTACTTGCTTCACGTGTATTTCCAATTCGTCGTAGTGCGCGGGTGCGAGATACCCAAGCCGCCGCGCGGCGTGTAGGCCATACCCGACCTCCGCCAGCGACGCCGACGCGATGCTGAGGAAGTGAAACTTCTCTTTCCGGAACTGGCGCGCGTATCCCTCCACAATATTCGCGGGAACTGAGTACGCCGCTCGGCGGAGCTGTGACGAAAGCTCGTACCTTTCCTCCCGAGGCAGGCTCTTTTGAGTGAGCCGGTGAATCTCGATGAACAGATCGTCGGCGCGTTGCCAGGCGATGAGCGTGTGATGTTTGAGCATGGGGGGGGTGATAGCAATGCCGGTGCCGCTTGCTTGGGCTCGCCGCTTACGCCTTGTAGGGCTCGGCGCTCGCGCGTCTCGTAGGGGTCGCGCCTTCGGCGCTCCTGGGCGAGTCCCGTCTCCGAGACCGGATCATTTCGCGGGGGCGATCGCTCCCGGCAGGCTCGTCACGGCTTCGCGGAACGCGATGAATCCCCCTCGACCCCCACGAGGGCCGCAGGCCCGAGCCCTACGAGGCGCGAAGCGCCGAGCCCTACGAGGGCCGAAGGCCCGAGCCCCACGCGGCCGCGACGCCGCGCTGCCGATCGAGTTGCGCCGCTCTCGCCAGCGCCGCCTTCACAACCGCCGGCGGGGCGCCGTGCAACTCCAGCAAAGTGATGGCGTTTCGAGTGGTCGCCGGGCCGGGCGCCAGGCGATGGTCGAACATCAGGCCCTCTGAGCCGATGGTGTCTGTAAAATGGAACGCGTGGTACTTGTCACCCAGCAGTTCGACGAGTTCGATATCGTGCGTCGCCGCCATCACCACGTGATTCGTGCCGCGACCGGAGTCTCTGATTAGCTCCCTGAGCACGGCTTCGCCGGCGGCGATGCGCTCAACCGCGTTGGTGCCGCGGAATAGTTCGTCAAACAGGAACAGGTGCGGCTGTTCGGAGGCGCTCGCCTTCAGCCGAGTCATGACTTGTTCGACCTCGACAATGTAGTAGCTCTTACCCGCGACCAGGTCGTCGGCACGATCGATACAGCTTTGCACAGCGAATACCGGCGCGCGGTAGTCGGAGGCAAGGCACGTGTTGATGGACTGCGCCATGACGACCGTGACGCCGACGGTCCTCAAGAAAGTCGACTTGCCGGACATATTGGACCCGGTGACGAGGACGCCGTGAGGCGGCCCGAGTTCGATGGAGTTGGGCACCGCATCGGCAACCAGTGGATGCCGGATGCCCGACAGGACTGTGCCGCCGTCGAGGGAATCAAACCGGGGACGGACCCAGGTCTGGCTGCCGGCCCGGAGCGACGCCACGCTGATGGCAGCATCGACCTCTCCAACTGTCGCAATGACTCGCAGCAGGGCAGCGCGGCAAGCCCGTAGTTGCCCGACGGCGAAGTAAAGCGCGTTAGCGTCAAGCAGGAACAGCAAGTTAAGCCATTCCCGGAACGAGGCGACCACGTCGTTTGACTTCGACGGGTCGCGTCCCACCCAGCGCGTGATGGCCGTCAGGCGCGCAAGCTTCGGCAGTTCGCCCGCAAGGACACTCGCGATGGGCCCCGGCAGGCTGGCGGCGTGCATGGTGTGAGCCACCGACACCAACGCACTAATCTGGCGGAACGGGCCAATCACTGAACTGACCCGCCAGGCGGTGCGCGTCCTGGCGAAGAGATTGATCGCCGCGCCCGCTACGGGTACCAGAATGGCACCGGGCCAGAACGGGAGCGCCAAGATCGCCACCAGCACCAACACGGCCCAGACCACGAACACGACGTGCCAGCGGGGCCGCGCGAGCGCGTCTTCCTGCGCCAGCCACCACAAATCGTAGCCATCCGGGTCGCCAAGACCGGTCAGGGCCAGTTGGAGACGTTCGCGGACAGCGGCATCGATTGACATCCGCTCGACCAGTTGCTCAAACGCCTGAAGGCTCCCGGCATCCTGGCCGCGCAGCCGCCGGTAGAGCGCCTGCTGCCCGACGGTGCTTTCGGTTCGATCAATCGACTGGAAGACCTCGTCCATCGTGAGATCAGTCCAGGTGCGATCGTCGAGCGAACACCCGGCACCTTCCGCCAGGACGATCGATCGGTGGTACTCGGCGATCGCCGCCATCTTATGAGTGCGAGTGCCCGGCCCACCCCAGTTGGCGCGAATGGCCGTCAGCAGGCGCTGCCGATTCCGATGCGCAACCCACTGGGCCGCCATTGCCAGCACCACCAGTGCGACGATCGCGGCAGCGGCGGCCGGCGGCATGTCGAGGAAGCATAACTCAAGCCGCCGGTACCACCCACCCTGTGACCCCACGAGCGGCGTAGCCGCGAGCCCCACGAGCGGCGTAGCCGCGAGCCCCACGAGCGGCGAAGCCGCGAGCCCCACGAGCGGCGAAGCCGCGAGCCCCACGAGCGCCGCAGGCGCGAGCCCCACGAGGGCCAAAGGCCCTCGCCCCTTGGACTACAATTCCCTGATATGTCCGTCGCCCCTTCCGCTCTCGCCGAGGCCCGCACCACGCTCGATGCGTGGGTCCGCGAGCTGATGCACTGGCATTTCTCACCCGAGACCGGGTGCACCTTCTGGCTCGACTGGGCCGCAAAGGCCGGATGGGATCCGCGCCAGGAGGTCGCCGGCTACAATGACCTCGACAAGTTCGGCGAGTTCCAGGACGAGTGGCTGCGCGGCGGTCCGGTGCGGCGCTGGGTGCCCAAGGCCTACCAGGACAAGCCCATCTATACCTTTGAGACCGGCGGCAGCACCGGCGTCCCCAAGTCGCGCATCAACGTCAACGACTTCCGCATCGACTACGAACAGTTCAGCACGACGCTGCCCGACGACAAGTTCCCGAAGGGCGCCGACTGGCTGCACATCGGCCCCAGCGGCCCGCGGCGCCTGCGCCTGGCGATCGAACACCTGGCGCAGCATCGCGGCGGCATCTGCTTCATGGTCGACCTCGACCCGCGCTGGGTGATCAAGCTGATCAAGATGGGCGAGATGGAGATGATGGAGCTCTACAAGCGCCACGTCATCGACCAGGCGCTCACCTTGCTCAAGGCCCACGACGGCATCAAGTGCCTGTTCACCACGCCCAAGCTGCTCGAGGCCCTGTGCGAACGGATTTCGCTCAAGAAGGCCGGCATCACCGGCGTCTTCTGCGGCGGCACGGAAATGACGCCGCAGTTTCACCGTTTCGCGGTGGAAGAGCTGATGGAGGGCGCCTACTTCGCCCCCACCTACGGCAACACGCTGATGGGCCTTGGTCCGCACAAGCCGCCCACCAAGGACGACAACTGGGCGATCATCTATTACCCGCCGGCGCCGCGCGCCATGATTGAAGTGGTCAATCCCGATGACCCAACCAAGCTGGTGGACTACGGCAAGACCGGCCGCGTCCGGCTGACCACGCTGACCAGGGAGTTCTTCATGCCGCGCTTCCTCGAGCGCGACGAGTGCGAGCGCGAAGCGCCGTGCGAGCAGTACCCGTGGGACGGCGTCAGGAATGTCAGGCCCTTCTCCCGGTTCCAAAAGAGCGTGGTCGAGGGCGTTTACTGACGGGAGCCCGTTGTCTGTCGGGAGGGCACTCCCCGTCGGGAGGGCGCTTGGTGTCGGGATTCACTGAAGGCTGAGAACCGAGATGCTTCACTTACCGATACTCCGTTGGGGCAAGCCGTATCGCAGCGTCAACCAGGTGGTGACGCCGCACTTTCGCACGCGCGAGCCGTTTGTGTCGATGAGCCAGGCCAATGTCGGGATGATTCGGCGCGACCTGCTGCGCCAGGCCGACGCGCGCGCCCGGCTGCAGGCCATCCCGTTCGCCGACCTGGTGGCCATGGCCGGCCGCGCCGCCGAGCACTTCCTCCACGACACGCTGCCGCTCGATCCCGAGAGCGGCACCATGCAGACGCCGGAAGACTACATCGAGCAGGTCTCGGCCACCACCGGCGCCCCGTTCAGCAACGTCAAGCGCAACATGCTGAAAGTTCACGGTGTCCTCAGCAAGGTGACCGAGGTCCTGGCCGGACTCACCCGCGGCCTCGACCTCACCGTGCTGGACGAGGGCTACGGCATGGTGAACGGACAGATGTTGAGCTTCTTCGCCCGTGGCGACGCCATGGGGGTGGTCCTGCCCAGTAACTCGCCCGGCGTCCACTCGCTGTGGGCGCCCGCCACCGTGCTGAAGATGCCGCTGGTGCTCAAGCCCGGCAGCGCCGAGCCGTGGACGCCGCTGCGCATGATCTATGCGTGGATCAAGGCCGGCGCGCCGGCCGAGGTTTTTGCCTACTACCCAACCGACCACGCCGGCGGCAACGAGATCCTGCGGTCGACCGGGCGTGGCATGGTGTTCGGCGACGTGTCGTCGACCAGGCGCTGGAAAGCGGAGGGCCGGGTCGAAGTGCACGGGCCCGGCTTCAGCAAGGTGGTGATCGGCCCCGATCTCGCGGATCAATGGGAGCAGCACCTCGACGTGATCGCCGAATCAATCGCGAGCAACGGTGGCCGCTCGTGCGTCAACGCATCGGGGGTGTGGGTCACCAAACACGGCGACCGGATCGCCGACGCGCTGGCGGCACGGCTGGCGCGCGTGATCCCGCGCCCGGCCGACGATAGCGAGGCAATGCTGGCGCCGTTTGCCGATCCCGACACCGCCCGCCGGATTTCCTCGATGATCGACGCCGACATGACCGGCGAGAGCGGCACCGCGAGGGACGCATCGGCCGCGGTCCGCGATCCCAACCGGGTGGCCTCGGTCCACGGCGGCACCTACCTGCTGCCCACCGTCATCCGCTGCGATGCCGGACACCCGCTGGCCAATCGCGAGTTCCTGTTCCCGTTTGCCAGTGTCGTCGAAGTGCCGGCGGCCGACCTGCCCGGCTGCCTCGGACCGTCGCTGGTGGTCACCTGCATCTCAAACGATCCCGCGTTTCGCGCGCGCTTCGTCGCCTCGCCGCATGTCGATCGCCTCAACTTCGGCGCGCTGTCGACGACGCAGATCGGGTGGGACCAGCCGCACGAGGGCAATTTGTTCGAACACTTGTACGCGCGCAGGGCAATCCAGCGGCTCGCCTGACGCGGGCCGCTGCTCGTTCACATAGTGCGAAGGAGACGCGATGTCCAGTAATCGAACCGTTCTGCTGATCACGGCCCTCGTGATCGCCACCACGCTGACGACGGGAGCGCAGAAACGCGCAGGCCTGATGGGCGATCTGCTCACCGACATCGGCGGCGTCGAACAGAAGATTGTCGGCCTGGCCAACGCCATTCCCGAATCGGCCTACGACTGGCGGCCCGGGCCGGGTGTCCGCTCCGTCGGCGAAGCGCTGACCCACGTCGCCGCCGACAACTACTTCATGCCGGCCGCCCTGGGCGTCGCCGCGCCGGCCGCCACCGGCGTGTCCGGCACCGACTACAAGACCGTCACCGCCTACGAGGCGCGCAAGCGCACGCGCGCGCAGATCATCCAGGAAGTCGTCACTTCGTTTGCCTTCCTCAAGAAGGCGATGACCGACACCCCCGATGCGAGACTGGACGCGGCGATGAAAATCTTCGGCGCCGACACCACCGCCCGTTCCACCTGGGTGGCCACCACGACGCACCTGCATGAACACCTCGGGCAGCTGATCGCCTACTCGCGCAGCAACGGCGTCGTTCCGCCGTGGAGCAAGTAGCGGCCTCCGGCCAGTGGCTCCGACCACGCCTGGCCGCGGCCGTCACCCTGATGGCGGCGGTGGCGGCGTACTGGGTTTTGATTGGGCTGATCCCGGAACGCGCGGCCCGCGCCGCCAGCATCCTCGCCATCGCCGCGGGCTTCTGGGCGACCGAGGCACTGCCGCTGTTCGCCACGGCATTGGTGGTGATCGCGCTCGAGATCCTGCTGCTGGCCGACGTCGGCGGGCTGGCCGGGCCGTTAAGCAGTGTCCTCGAGTGGTTCGGCCTGGGCGGCCCTCCGCTGGCTGCGGCCGCGCCCATCGACGCGGCACAGTTCCTGGCGCCGTTCTCCCAGGACATCGTCATCCTGTTCATGGCCGGCTTCCTGCTGTCGTCGGCGATGACCACCCACGGCGTCGATCGTGTGCTGGCGGCGCGCGTGCTGCGGCCGGTGGCCGCGTCGGGCCAGTCCCTGGTGTATGGGCTCTTGGGGCTGAGCGCGCTGCTCAGCATGTGGATGAGCAATACCGCGACGGCGGCGATGATGCTGTCGCTGATCAATCCGGTGGTCGCGGCCCGGCCGCCGGGCGACCGTTTCGCGCAGGCGTTGATCCTCGCGGTGGCATTTGGCGCCAACATCGGCGGCGTGGGAACACCGATTGGATCGCCGCCCAACGCGATCGCCTACGGCGCCCTCAATGCGGCCGGCTACCCGGTCACCTTCCTGTCCTGGATGCTGGTGGCCGTCCCGCTGGCGGTGCTGCTCCTGCTGGTGGCGGGCCTGCTGCTCGATCGGTGGTGGCGTGACAGCGGCCAGCCCGATGCGCCGATTGAGATTCCGGAGGCGAGCGCGCAACTGTCGCGGCACGGCCGCGCGACGCTGGTGGTCCTGGCGGTGGCGGTGGCCTGCTGGGTCACCAGCGGCGCCCACGGTGTCCGGCCCGGCACCATCGGCCTGCTGGCCGTCGCCGCCCTGAGCGCGGTCGGCGCGCTCGACCGCCGCGGCGTCAACGCCATCGACTGGAGCGTGCTGATCCTGATGTGGGGCGGATTGTCGCTGTCGATCGCCATGGAAACCTCGGGCCTGACCGCCGTGATGGCCGGCGCCGACGTTGCGCGGTTTGCCAGCGGCCCCTGGCTGGCGGCCATCGCCACGGTGACGCTCGCCGCCGGGATGAGCACGGTGATGAGCAACACCGCGGCCGCCGCGCTGCTGGTGCCCCTGGCCTTGGCCTTGTCACTGCCTTCGCAGGAACAGGTCGCCATGCTGGCGGCCCTCGGCTGTTCGTTGGCCATGGCGTTGCCGGTGTCGACCCCGCCCAACGCGGTGGCCTATGCCACCGGCCGCGTTGAGCTGGCGGCCATGCGACGAGTGGGCGGCCGACTGTCGATCGCGGCGATGGTGATCGTCCTGGTCGGCTATCAGCTGGTGTTGCCCCTGATTTTCTGACCGCGCTCGGGCACGCCGATGACGGGCATCGGCGATGCGGCCGGTTCGTCAGGGTGCCGGGTTGGCCGGGAGCAATCCAGGCAGGACCTGAGCCCTGAGAAATTCGAAGAGCACGCCGGCCTTCACCCGGTTGGCGTTGCCGAACGAATGACCGGCGGCGCCGGGCATCTGCGACGGCCGGAAGGGCAGGAACGCTCGCACGGAACTGGCGACCGGCACGCCCTCCCCCAGCACCCCGCTGATCACCTCGCTGGCGGCCAGCGAGCCGCCATCGTAGAAGCGATCGGCGGCCACGCAAACCTCCGGCGCCATGTTGATGAAGAACGCGAGGGGATAGGCTTTGCTCGCCGCCAGCCGCTGGAATCCCCTGACCGCATCGAGCCACAACTGCATGCTGCGGTCCGGCGCCGCCAGGCGTGCCCGCAAGTCATCCGCGATCCTCGGATCCGGTGACGGCTGCAGATCGCAGACCATGGCGGCGACCTCCTCCGCGCTGAACTGGTCGACCGGCGACAGCTCCTGGCTTTCGTTGCCCGACGAGTAGTCCTTTCGTCCAAGCGGAATTTCCTGGGTCACCAGATGCTCGAGCCGTTGCCGCACCGCGTCGCTGGTAAAGAGCTGCCACTGCAACAGCAGCACCGCGCGCTTGTAGAACTCGTAGGAATACAGCCGGCGTTGCACCAGCCGCTGCGCCGCACTCCCTACCCGCCGGACCAGCGTCGGCCGCTGCCGTGGTTCGTTGCCGGTGAGATCGTTTTGGTAGAACCCGACGACCACCAGGTCCGGTTGGTAACCGGGCCCGACGCGCTCGAGATACGCCAGCTCCTGGCTGGTGGCGTAGCCGGGCACGCCCAGGTTCCAGACCTGCCATTCGACGTCCGGTCGCCAGGCGCGCAGGTGCTGTTCGAGCAGGTAGGGATAGGTCGTGTTCGACCGGGCGCCGTGACCGAAAGTCACCGAGTCGCCCAGCACGAGAATGCGGAACACGCCGGGCGGCTTCTGCGGGGTGTAGTCGCGCTCATCACGAAAGCCGAGGCGGTTGATCCGGACGGGCACGCCGGCAAACCATCCCTCATACCCAGGCGCCAGGCGCTGCCCGAGTTCGGGATCGCTCAGGTAGAACCCGGGACGGCCGCGCTGCTCATCCCAAGTCAGCCGCACCCACGCTTCGACCCCGACCACCGCCACCGCCACTGCTATCAGCATCGCGGCGCCGGCGATCGCCGCGCGGCGAATCCTCAACGCCTGCCCGAACACCGACCCATTCTGGGGTGGCGGCAACAACCAGTCAACCGATTCCGGGAGCGATGGTGTCTGGCCGCGTAACGCGATAGAGTCAGACAGGCGCTGACCACTCTCGCGCCCGCTACCTGATGCGCATCCTGTCCCTGACTGCCGGCGCCGCCTCGATGTACTGCGGCAGCTGCCTGCGCGACAACGCGCTGGCGGCGCGATTGACGGCGCTCGGACACGACGTCACGCTGCTGCCGTTCTACACGCCGACCCTGACCGACGAAGAGAACGTCAGCCGTCAGCAGCGGGTGTTCTTCGGCGGCATCAGCGTCTACCTCGAGCAGCATTCCGCGCTCTTCCGCAAGGCGCCGCGGTTCGTCAGCCGCATGCTCGATGCGCCAGGGGTGATCAAGGCGTTCACCAGCGGCTCAATTTCCGTCGACCCTAAGGACCTCGGCGCGCTCACGGTGTCGACCCTGCGCGGCGAACAGGGACTGCAGAGGCAGGAGATCGACAAGCTGCTCGAGTTCCTCCGCGACGAACCGGCATTTGACATCGTCAATATTCCGTACACGCTGCTGATTGGCCTGGCCGCGCCGCTCAAGCGCGTCCTGGGGTGCCCGGTGGTCGTGACGCTGCAGGGCGAAGACCTGTTCCTGGATGCGCTGCCGGAACCTTACCGGGCCGAGGCGCTGGCGCTGGTGAAGGCCCAGGTCGCTGACGTCGATCTGTTCATCGCGGTGAGCGACTACTACGCCGGCTACATGGGCGACTACCTGGCCATCCCCGCGCACAAGCTGACCGTGGCACGGCTGGGCGTGAACGTCGACGACCTGACGATCACTACCCGTCGCAGCCGCGATCCGTTCACGATTGGCTACTTCGCCCGGGTCGCGCCGGAGAAGGGCCTGCACAACCTGGCCGAGGCCTACCGCATCCTGCGGACCGACAGGGGACTGCCGGCTTCGCGGCTGGTGGCGGCCGGCTACCTGCCGCCGGAACACCGGCCATACCTGGAAGGGATCGGCGCCCACCTGGCTGCCGCCGGACTCGGCGACGAGTTCGTCTACCGCGGCACCGTCGATCGGGCAAAGAAGGTGGAGTTCTTCCACGATATCGATGTGCTCTCCGTGCCCAGCGGGTATCACGAGCCGAAGGGCCTCTACCTGCTCGAGGCCATGGCGTGCGGCGTGGCGGTGGTTCAGCCCAACCATGGTGCCTTTCCCGAGATAATCGCCCGCACCGGCGGCGGCGTGCTGGCGGCCTCGGAATCGGGCGCCGACATCGCCGATGCGCTGTACGATTTGTGGCGCGACTCGGCCCGTGCCGCCGAACTGGGACGCCGCGGCGCCGACGGCGTCCGGGCGCACTACACTGTGGACCACATGGCACGAGAGGTGCTGGCGTCGTACGAAGCGGCCAGGTCCGAACAAGAGTTCAAGAGAACATGAGAATTGTTTTCTTCTGAACTCTTTCATCTCCTGTAAGGCGCGCGAAACACATGCTCGAAGCTACCAGTCTCTCCAAGTCCTATCCATCTCCCGCCGGAGACTTGGTCGTGCTGCGCGACGTGTCGCTGTCGCTCTCGCCGGGTGACTCCGCGTGCGTGATGGGGCCCTCCGGTTCAGGCAAGAGCACGCTGCTCTACATCCTTGGTGGGCTCGAACCCCCCACGAGCGGCACCGTGCGGTTCGACACCACCGATCCCTACGCGCTCGACGCCGGCGGCCTGGCGGCGTTTCGCAATCGCGAGATCGGATTCGTCTTGCAGGATCACTGCTTGCTGCCGCAGTGCACCGTGCTTGAGAACGTGCTGATCCCGACGCTGGTCGGCGAGACCGACCGCGACGCGCCCGGCCGGGCGCGGACGCTGCTGGAGCAGGTCGGACTGGCCGATCGCCTCGACCACCTGCCCTCCGCGCTCTCGGGCGGCGAAAAACAGCGGGCCGCCATCGCCCGCGCGCTGGTGCGACAGCCGCGGCTCCTGCTGTGCGACGAACCGACCGGCAATCTCGATGCCGAAACCGCGCAGGTGGTCGCCGACTTGATTCTGCGTCTGCACGCACAACAACACACCATGCTGCTGGTCGTGACGCACAGCGAAGCCCTGGGCCAACGGTTCGAACGCCGCTGGTCCATGAACCGCGGCACGCTGACCACATAACCATGCTGACCCGCGCCAGCCTGCGCTTCTACGCCGCCACTCACGTGATGGTCGTGCTCGGAGTTGCCGTGGCAGTGGCGGTGCTCGCCGGCGCCCTGTTGGTGGGCGCCTCGGTCCGCGACAGCCTCGCGCAGATCGCGATCGGCCGCCTGGGCGCCACTGACGTGGTCATCACCTCCCCCACCTACTTCCGCAGCGCGCTTGCCGACAGCCTGCTGACGCGCTCGACCCAGCCCCAGCAAACGCCGCTTGGCGCTCGCGTCGACGCCTACCGCGCCTTGCGGTCCGCCGCCCCCCTCATCCTCCTCGACGGCGCCGTCGTCCACGACCAGTCGAAACGCGCGGCCGGCAAGGTGGTGGTCTATGGCATCGATGAGCGCTTTGGCCGCTTTCACGGCGTCGCCGGTTTCGAAGTGTCGGCTCGCGAGGCGCTGATCAGCAGAGCGCTGGCGCGCGAAGTCGGCGCCTCGGACGGCGACGCGCTCACACTGCGAGTGGCCAAGCCCAGCGACATTCCGCTGTCGTCACTCCAGGGCCGGCGTGACACCACCGGCGAGCGCATTCGCGTGACGGTGGCGCGCGTGCTGGACGATGCGGCGCTCGGAGAGTTCTCGCTGGCCCCGACCCAGGGCGAGGTGTTCGCCATCTACGTGCCGATGGGCCGCTTGCAGCGGGACCTGGGCCTGGGCGATCGCGCCAACACGATCTTGTTGTCGCTTTCCGATCCCGCGGACCTCGACCCGGCCCGAATGGTTCGCGAGCTGATCACCCCGGTGGCCGCGCTCGATGACCTTGGCCTCCGCGTTCGCACGACCACCACCGGCACCACGCTGGTCGAGACGCGGGCGGGCCTGCTCTCCGACGATCTCGTCGCCACCGTCGCCGACCTCGCCGCGCGCGCCCAGCGCCGCCTCGTGCCGGCGCTGACCTACGTGGCCAACACCATCCGCATCGGCGATCGCGCGATTCCCTACTCCACCGTCTCGGCGATCGATCTTGATGCCTACAACCGGATAACCGGCGCCATGGGTCCGTCACAAAAAGGGGTCGGGGATCTTTTTCGGCAGAATCCTGGTAGTCCGACGCAACAGGCCGGTCCGCCTGCCGAAAACAGGCGCGATCTAGGCGGATTATCGCAGGCCGGGACCGGAAACGATCCCCGACCCCTTTTTTCTAGCCACCCGCCGATCTGGCTGAACGAATGGGCCGCGAGCGACCTGGCGGCGCGCCTCGGGGATGAGGTGACGCTGGACTACTACGTCTGGTCAGACGATGACGGGATGGCTACGGCCAGCGCGCTGTTCACCTTGGTCGGCATCACGCCGATGACCGGCATCGGCGGCGACCGCACGCTCACGCCCGACTACCCCGGCATCAGCGATGCCACCGACATGATGTCGTGGGATCCGCCGTTCCCGGTGGAGCTCTCACGCGTCCGCAAGCAGGACGAGGATTATTGGGATCGCTACCGGGCCGCACCCAAGGCGATCATCTCACTGGCCGAAGGACAACGCCTGTGGGGATCGCGCTACGGTCGCGTCTCGTCACTCCGCCTGTCGGGCACCGGCACGCTGGCGCCCCAGGGCATCCCCCCCGCGTCGGCGGGCTTTACCGCGCGAGAGGTGCGCCGTGACGCCCTCGCCGCGGCACAAGGCACCACCGACTTTGGCGAGTACTTCCTCTACTTCAGCTTTTTTCTGGTGGTGTCAGCCCTGCTGCTGGCCTACCTGTTCTTCGCCGTCGGCCTCGAACAGCGCACCCGCGAAGTGGGGTTGCTGGCCACGGTCGGCTACGCCCCCTCGGCCATCCGGCGGGCGTTCGTCCGCGAAGGCACGGTCCTGGCCGGCATCGGGGCTGTGATCGGCATGGCCGCTGCCGTCGGCTATGCCGCCCTCATCATGTACGGCTTGCGCACGTGGTGGGTCGGCGCCGTCGGCACCACTCGACTCGCCTTGCACGTCGACCCGCTCTGGCTCGCCGTCGGCGCCACCGGCGCGCTGGCCGCGGGCCTGCTCGCGATCTGGCTCGGTATCCGGACCATGAGCCGGCGCTCAGCCCGCTCGTTGCTGAAGGGCGAACCGGCCACGGCCGGCGCCCCACCGCGAGCGACCACCCGGTGGGTGGCCGTCGGCCTCGCCCTCCTGGGCGGCGTCCTGATGGTGGCCGCCGCCAATGGCGCGCTCAATCCGGCGGCGGGATTCTTCGGCGCCGGCGGCGCCTGGCTGCTGGCCGGACTGAGCGGCGCCTCGGCATGGCTACGCTGGCCACGGACGTCACGGCCGATGTCGCACGGCCTGGCCGGCATGGCGCAACTGGGATTGCGCCACACCGCGATCCACCCCGGACGCTCGGTGCTCAGCCTGGCACTGATCGCCTTCGCCTGCTTCGTGATCGTCAGCGTCGGCGCATTCCACAAGGACCCGGTCGGCAGTGGCGACCGGATGTCCGGCACAGGCGGATACACGCTGATGGCCGAATCGGTCGCGCCCCTGATGCACGACCCCAACACGCCAGACGGCCGCGACGGCCTGGGACTCGAAGCCGGTGACCCGGTCTTCGCCTCGGCGACGATCACGCGTTTCCGGCTGCGCCCCGGCGACGAAACCAGCTGCCTCACGCTCTACAAGCCAACCAGCCCGCGCATCATTGCCCCCGGCCCAGGCTTCGTCGCCGAGGCCCGCTTCCAGTTCGCCAGCTCGATGGCAGACACGCCGGACGAGCAGGCCAACCCGTGGCTGCTGCTGGGCCGCACCTTCGCGGACGGCGCCGTTGCGGCGATCGCCGATCAGACGACGCTGATGTATGTGCTGCACCTCGGCATCGGCGACGATTTCGAGTTCACGCCCGAAGGCCAGCCGCCGGTGCGCCTGCGAATCGTCGGCGTCCTGGCCGACAGCGTGCTGCAGTCAGAGTTGATCATCGGCGAGGCCGATTTCGTCCGGCTGTTCCCGCGTCACGAGGGGTATCGAGTGTGGATGATCGACACCCCACCGGCCGCCGCGGCGGAGGTAACCGCTCACCTGGAAGACCGGCTGTCAGACTACGGCCTGGACGTGACCGATACGCTCGAGCGATGGGCGTCGTACCACCAGGTCGAGAACACTTACCTGGCCACGTTCCAGGCCCTCGGCGCGCTCGGCCTGTTGCTGGGCACGATTGGCTTGGGCGCCGTACTGGCGCGCAATGTGCTGGAGCGCCGCCGCGACATCGGGCTACTGCGCGCAGTCGGTTTCACGCCGAACAACCTTCGCGGGATGGTGCTGTCGGAAGGGCTGGCACTGGTTGTCGGCGGCACGCTGCTCGGCGCCGTCTGCGCGATTGTCGCGGTGTGGCCGGCCTTGCAGGCGCGCGCGCAGGCCGTTCCCGCCGGCAGCCTCGCGCTGCTGGTCGCCTCGGTCATTGCCACCGGCCTGGCGTCGTCCTTGTTTGCCATTCGACTGACGGCGGCGACGCCGTTGGTGCAGGCGATAAAGTCGGAGTGACAAGACGCGGTCGGAGGGCACTACTTGTCGGGAGGGCACTACTTGTCGGGAGGGCACTACTTGTCGGGAGGGCACTACTTGTCGGGAGGGCACTA
>JAKFYH010000043.1 GCA_021730945.1 Acidobacteriota bacterium
GTCCCCGATCCCTGATCCCCGATCCCCGACCCGACCACGAACGCAGCCTGTCACCGGTCCCGGCCATTGAGGCCATCGAACTCAGCGAGATCGCGACGCCGGCAATGGATCTCGGCGCCCCTGCCGCGCTCGATCCTCTTGTGCTGACGGACTTGTCATTGGAAATCAAAGGAGATACGTAAATGCGCAAAGTTCATATTGGTCTGATGTTGGCCGCGCTGGCGCTGTGGGCGCCGCCGTGGTCGTCGGCGCAGGAAAAGCCGGGCGCAAAGCCGCCAGCCGAAGAGCCCAACAACGTGCGGTTCGCGATCAACGCGATGACGAACGTCCAGATTGAACTCACCATTACCGACCAGGGCGGCTCGGCCGCACCGGAGAAGAAGACGGTGACGATGGTGGTCAGCAGCGGGACCTGGGGGCGCATTCGGTCGGCTGGCGCGGTCAAGGTAGTCGGCAACCCGCCCGTGGTGGTGGACCTGAATGTGGACGCGCGACCGCGGATTCTGCTGGACGGCCCCATCCAGCTGGAACTAACCATTGCCTATAGTCCGTTGGGCTCGGCCGCGGCCGACAGCGCCGGCAAGCCGCCCACGGTGAACCAGAGCCTCACGGTGATGCTACAGAACGGCAAGCCGCTGGTCGTCTCACAGGCCGCCGACCCGGTGGGCGATCGCAGGATCATCGTGGAAGCCCGGGCCACGGTCCTGAAATAGGTTTTCTGTTCTGGAAACCTCCCATTTTTCTATGGGGCGATAAGGAGACATTTGGTTGCACCTGAGGCGACCCTGTGTGAAACTTCGCACATGACTCGTGGTTTCAGGGGAATTTTCGCAGGCGCCGCCGTTTCCTGGGTGGTGGCGGCCGGCGTCAACGTGTGGGCACAGGCCGCGCCCGCTGGCCCCGCGGCGGTACCCGCGGAAGCCGCGAAGATGAAGGCGGCCTTCGCCTCGTCTCCGGCCGCGATCGAGGCCGGCAAGCAGCTGTACACGAAGTACTGTCGCTTCTGCCACGGTAACACCGGTGGTGGCGACAGCACCATGGCGCCCAAGTCCATGCAGCCCTCGAACCTCACCGACACCACGTGGACGCGCGGCTCGAGTGAGGGCGTCCTCTTCTGGGTGATCCAGAACGGCGCGCCGCCCAAGTACGACATGAAGGGTCTCAAGGGCAAGATCACCGACGCCGACGCCTGGAACCTCGTTCATTACGTCCGTAGCCTCGGTGGCGTCCCCAAGTCGTAAAATCGGCCGCGCCTGGCCGAACTGGGCGCTGGCCATCCTCGGCCTGGTCACGGTGACCACGGCCGCTTGCACGTTCGCAAGCCCCGGCCAGCCCTCGGGCATGGCCGAGCGTTCTCGCTGGGGCACCTCGGCGGTCTTCACGCCTGCGCATGCCACGGCCGGCGACGCCATCGCTGCGTTCTTCGATTCCCGGCCCGACACGGTCGCGCAGCCCTTCGACTTCTCCCACCAGATTCATCTCGGGAAGGGCGCCGTCTGCACCGATTGCCATACCGGTGTCGAGCAGGGTCCGCGGGCCGGCATCCCAACCGTCAACACCTGCATGATCTGCCATTCCCAGATTGCGACCGACCGGCCGCTGATCATCAAGCTCGCCGAGATGCAGGAGAAGGGGCTCGACCTGGCCTGGAACCGGGTTTACGACTACCAGCCGCAAGCGCACGTGCGGTTCAACCATGCGCCGCATGTGCGCGCCGAGGTCGCCTGTTCCACCTGTCATGGCAACCAGGCCGAACAGACCGTCGCCCGTCGCGCCGTGGACATGAACATGGCTTTCTGCGTGAACTGCCACAAGGCCAAGCAAGTCTCCAACGACTGCCTGACCTGCCATTACTAAGTGCCCGCGCCCATGGACCGCCGTCATTTCATCAAGCTCACCGCCATCACCGGCACCGGCGCCGCGCTGACGGCGTGCGGCAACCCCGAGCATCAGCTGATTCGGTTCATCCCCGAGGATGACCTGGTGCCGGGCGTCGCCACCTGGAAGCCGACCATTTGCCCGCTGTGCAGCGCCGGCTGCGGGGTGACCGCCCGGGTGATGGAAGGCCAGGCGGAAGTGTTCCGTAACGGACAGCCCGGCGTGATCAGCATGGGCCTGGCCAAGAAGCTCGAAGGCAATCCCGAGGATGCGATCAGCCAGGGCAAGTTGTGCGCCCGCGGCCAGGCGGCCATCCAGATCACCTATCACCCCGATCGTCTGGCCAACCCGCGCAAGCGCACGGGTGAGCGGGGCAGTGGCCAGTTCGTCGACATCTCGTGGGACGAGGCGATCAAGGAACTGGTGGGCCATCTCGACGCCCTCGCCGCGGCCAACAGCCAGGCCTCACTTGCGCTGCTGACCAAGCCGCGCCGCGGCCGCCGTCTCGACCTGCTGGCCGAGTGGCTGCGACGATTCGGCGCGCCGGCGCCGGTCACCTTCGAGCTGTTTTCAGATGATGTGCTGCGGCGGGCCAACGAGATCAGCTTCGGCGTGGCGCAGTTGCCGACGCTTGATCTCGAGCAGGCGCAGTATGTGGTGTCGTTCGGCGCCGATTTTCTCGGCGCCTGGAACTCGCCGGTGGCGCAAAGCGCCGCCTACGGCCGCATGCGCCAGTCGCGCCCGGGCGGGCGCGCCAAGCTGGTGCACGCCGATGCCAGGCTGTCGCAGACCGCGGCGAACGCCGACGAGTTTGTCGCCATCAAGCCGGGTACGGAAGGCGTGCTGGCGCTCGGCCTGGCGCACGTCATCATCGCGAACAACCTGCGTCCCGCCGCCGCGGCCGGTCGCGCCGGCGCGGCCATCGACGGATGGGCGACCGGTCTCACCGCCTTCACGCCGGCCGCAGTCGAGCAACGCACCGGTGTGGCAGCGGCCAGAGTCGAGCGACTGGCCAGGGAGTTTGCCGCCCACCCGCCGGCCGTGGCGCTGGTGGCCGGACCGCCGCTGGCGCAGTCCAACGGCCTGTTCACCGCACTGGCCGTGAATGCGCTGAACGCGCTGGCCGGCAGCTTGAACACGCCCGGCGGCGTGTCGTTTGTGCCCCAGCCCAGGCCGGCGGTCGCCACCCGCGATCTGAGCGCGCTTCTGCAAGAGGCGGCGCCGAAAGTCCTGCTGATCGATGACGTGAATCCGGTGTTTGCATCGCCGGCATCACGGCAGGTCGCCGGCGCGCTGATGCGGATCCCCTTCATCGCCAGCTTCGGTTCGTTTGTCGACGAGACCAGTGCGCTGGCCGACCTGATCCTGCCGGACCATTCGTTCCTGGAATCGTGGGTCGAAGCGGTGCCGGAATCCGGCGCGGCGAAGGCCGTGCCGATTTCGGCGGGTCCGGTCATGCGCCCGCTGTATGACACCCGGCCGACCATCGATGTATTGCTCGACGTCTCGCGCCGGCTGGCGACGCCACTCGCGCCCGCGTTGCCGAACACGTTCGAAGAGTTCCTGAATCGCGAAGAGACTGCCGGCGTTCTTAGAGCGGGCGATTCAGCGCCCGCTGGCCAGGCAGGGGCTGAAGCCCCCGCCCTCCAGTACATCGCCCCTCAGTTCGACGGCGACCCCACGCAGTTTCCGTATCACTTCCTGCCGTACGCGTCGCAGGCGCTGTTTGACGGCTCGCTCGCGCACCTGCCCTGGTTGCAGGAACTGCCCGATCCGACCACGTCGGCCATGTGGTGCAGCTGGATCGAGATCAACGAACACCGCGCCGAGGAGCTGGGGATTCACCAGGGCGACGTGATTGAGGTGGCCTCCGCCCACGGCACCGTGCGCGCGGCCGCGTTCCTCAATCCGGGCCTCGCGCCCGACGCCGTGGCCATGCCGGTGGGGCAGGGGCACACCAACTTCACGCGATATGCCACCGGGATCGGCGTCAATCCGGTCGCGATTCTGGCTGCCGCCGAGGTCAGCGGGACCACGGCGCTGGCGTGGTCGGCCACGCGCGTCAAGATCACGCGGGTCGGTGGACCGGATGACACCTTGATCCTGTTCGGCGGAGCCACCCGCGAACGGCCCGAAGAAACGCACGGCAGGTAGGACGCAGACGATATGGCCTACAGATGGGGGATGGCGGTCGACATCGACAAGTGCACGGGCTGCGAGGCGTGTGTCACCGCCTGCCATGCTGAAAACAACATTCCCACCGTCGGCGCCGGCCAGGCGTCGCGCGGCCGCGCCATGCACTGGATTCGCGTCGAGCGCTACTACGAAGGCAGCTTCCCGGATGTCCGGCTGAAGTTCCGGCCGGTGCTGTGCCAGCAGTGCGACAACGCGCCGTGCGAGGCGGTCTGCCCGACCTATGCCGCCCACCAGAACGAGGACGGGCTGAACGCGCAGGTCTACAACCGCTGCATCGGCACGCGTTACTGCGCCAACGCCTGCACCTACAACGTGCGGTTTTTCAACTTCTTCAACCCCGAGTGGCCCAAGCCGCTGCACCTGCAGCTCAATCCCGACGTCTCGATCCGGGAAGTCGGCGTGATGGAGAAGTGCACGTTCTGCGTGCAGCGCATCAAGGCGGCCAAGACCGAGGCCACGGCGGCGCAGCGCGAGTTGGTGGACGGCGCGCTGCAGCCGGCGTGCGCGCAGGCCTGCCCGACGACGGCCATCATTTTTGGCGACCTGAACGACCCCGAGAGCCGGGTGGCGCGGCTGGCGCGCTCGCCGCGCGGCACCAAGCTGCTCGAAGACCTCGGCGCCGAGCCCAAGATCACCTACCTGCAGAAGCAGCCCTGGCATGAACCGGACGCTTACTAAACCGATCGCCGACGATCTCGTCCGGCCGCTGTTCCAGACCTCGGTCTGGTTCTACGCCATTGTCTTTGCCGCAGCCACGGTGGTGGCGTGCGGCGGGGCGGCGTGGGGCTACCAGGTCTGGAATGGCATCGGCTCGGCGGGTATTCGCTGGCCGGTGTTTTGGGGCTTCTATCTTGTCAATTTCGTGTTCTGGATTGGCATCAGCCACGCCGGCACGCTGATTTCGGCGATCCTGCGGCTGGTGAATGCCGGGTGGCGTCGCCCGGTGACCCGCTGCGCCGAAGCGATCACGGTGTTCGCCTTGATGATCGGCGCGATGTTTCCGATCATTCACCTCGGCCGGCCCTGGCTGGCGTTCTGGTTGTTTCCCTACCCCAGCGCGCGCGAGATCTGGCCCAACTTCCGCTCGCCGCTGGCGTGGGATTTCTTCGCCATTAACACCTATCTCACCGGCAGCGTGTTGTTCCTGTTCCTGCCGATGATTCCGGACTTCGCCCTCGTGCGGGACCGCTCCACCGGGTGGCGCCGGACGCTCTATGGCCTGCTGGCGTTTGGCTGGCGCGGCACCACCAGGCAGTGGAACCGGCTGGAATCGGCCATGCAGATCATGGCGGTGGCAATCTTGCCGGTCGCCGTCTCGGTCCACACCATCGTCTCGTTCGACTTCTCGATGGCGGCGGTGCCGATGTGGCACTCGACTATCTTTGGACCGTACTTCGTCGCCGGCGCCATCTTCAGCGGCATTGCCGCGTTGATCATCGCGATGGCGGTGCTGCGCAAGACGCTCGGCCTCGAGAAGTACCTCTTGCCGCTGCACTTCGACAATCTCGGCAAGCTGTTGCTGCTGATGTGCATCCTGTGGGCCTACTTCGTGTTCGCCGAGCGCCTCACCGTGTGGTACGGCAACGAGCCCAGTGAGATGGCGGTGTTCTGGGCGAGCCAGCGCGGCCGGTTTGCGCCCTTCTACTGGACGATGGTGATCTGTAACTTCGTGATCCCGTTCGTGATTTTGACCAACTACAAGACGCGGACCATTCTCGGCTGCGTGATCGCGTCCTTCGGCGTCCTGATCGGTATGTGGCTCGAGCGCTTCCTGATCATCGTGCCGTCGCTCGCCACCAAGCAGTTGCCCTACTCGTGGGGCAGCTATGCCCCGCAGCCGGTGGAACTGACCATCATGGCGGCGACCTTCGCCGGCATGATCCTGCTCTATGCGCTGTTCTCGAAGTTCGTGCCCATCATAGCCATCTGGGAGCTGAAGGCGGGCTTACCGTCACGACTCGATCCCGCCCTGCAAGTCGAGACGTCGCTGCTGTCCACGCGGCTGGACACGGAAGCGTTTTCGTCAGAGGCGGAGCGCGCCGACCGAGGACAGCCATGAAGGCGGTCTACGGACTCTACGACGACCCCCATGTGGCGCAGCAGGCCGTGGACAACCTGCGGGCGGCCGGCGTGGCCGACGCCGACATCACCGTGATTTCGTCGGAGCCCTTCGACCACTTCGAATTCGGTCATCGCGATGCCGCCACCCACATGCCGTGGATCGCGACAGCGGCGGGCGCGGTGGGACTGGTCGCGTCGTATTACCTGCTGGCCGCGGCGCAGATGTCGTGGCCGCTGGTGACGTCGGGCATGCCGATCGTGCCGCTGTGGTCGAACCTGATCATCATCTTCGAGATGACCATGCTGAGCGTGATCATCGCGACCGTGATCACGCTGCTGGCCACAGCCGGGCTGCCCAGTCGCGGCGGCAAGATGTATGATCCCGAAGTGTCGGACGGCTACATCCTGGTCGGCGTTGAGAACCCCACCGACTTCGCTCGCCTGGAGCCGGCGCTCGCCATCCCAGGCGGGCGCGTGAAGAGAGTTGAAAGTTGAAAGTTGGCAGTTGGCAGTTTCAGTTTCAGTTTTAGTTTCAGTTTTAGTTTCAGTTGTAGTTTTAGTTAGAGTGGCCTGAGCGCCTCGTAGGGACGTACGCCGTGAGAACTGGAAAACTGAAACTGCCACTGAAACTACAACTGCCACTGAAACTGCAACTGCCACTGCCACTGAAACTGAAACTGCAACTGAAACTTTCAACTTTCAACTTTCAACTTTCAACTGTCGCGCTCTGTCTCTGCCTGTCGGCGCTGCCGGCGGCGGCGCAGGTGGCGGCCGGCGGCGCCGGTGGCCGCAAGCACGCCACGGCGACCCGCATTCCCAACGGCAGCGTGCGCGTTGATGGCCGGTTGGACGACGATGTGTGGCAGCAAGCGGCGCCCATTAGCGACTTCGTCCAGAAAGAGCCGGTCGAGAACGCCCCGCCGACCGATCGCATGGAAGTTCGCCTGCTGTATGACGATGACGTGCTCTACGTCGGGGCGCGGATGTTCAGCGGCGATGGCCGCATTCAGGCGCCGCTCGGGCGGCGCGACGATATCAGCCAGGCCGAACATATTCTCGTGGCGTTCGACACCTTCTTGGATCGCCGCACCGCGGTGGCGTTCGGAGTCACGGCGGCCGGTGTGCGCCTCGATCGCTTTCACTCGAGCGACAACGAAGACAGCTTCGACACCGGCTTCGATCCGGTGTGGCGCGCCGAGACCCAGGTGTCTGCCGACCAGTGGACCGCGGAGTTGTGGATCCCGTTTTCGCAACTGCGCTTCAACCCGCAGGCGGCGCAGACCTGGGGCTTGAACCTGTTCCGGTTCCGGCCGACCCTGGATGAGGAGGACTACTGGGTCCCGATTCCGCGGACCGTGCGGGCCTGGTCGTCGCGCTTTGGCGAGTTGACCGGCATCGCCAATCTCGTGCCGCCACGCCGTATCGAGGCGTTGCCATACCTCGCGGGGGGCGCGACACTCACCGGCAACGGCGGCGAGGGTGACCCCTTTGACGACGGCAAGAATCTGCAGGGACGCGTGGGCGCCGACGTCAAGATGGGGCTCGGGCCCAACCTGACCCTCGAGACCGCCATCAACCCCGACTTTGGCCAGGTCGAAGCCGACCCGGCCGAGGTCAACCTCACGGCGTTTGAGACGCGGTTTCCCGAAAAGCGCCCCTTCTTCCTCGAAGGGGCGCAGCTCTTCAATATCGGTCACCCGAATTTCTATTACTCCCGCCGTATCGGCACCAGGCCGATTGGTCCAGCCACTGGCGACTACGTCGATTATCCGGACGCCGGCACCATTCTCGTTGCGGCCAAGCTGACCGGACGCCTGCCGTCGAAGACGTCCATTGCCTTTCTGGCCGCGGTGACCGATAGCGAAGAGGCGCGGGTGGCCAACCAGGGGTCGCTCGACGAGAGTCGGGTGGCGGTCTCACCCCATGCCTACCATATGGTCGCCCGGGTGCTCCAGGAGTTCGGCCCATCGGCCTCGACCGCCGGCTTCATCGTCAACTACGTTCATCGCGATTTCGACGAGGGCAGCCCGCTGGCCGGCCTCTACACCGGCAACGCGCTCGGCGCCGCCGGGCACACGACGTTGCGGTTCAAGGACGGGCAATATGAGTTTCGGACGTCGGCCGGCGGCTCGATCGTAGATGGCTCGGAGGCCGCCATCACCCGCGTCCAGCGGGCCAGCGCGCACTACGCGCAGCGGCCCGATCGTGACTACTCGCCGCTCGATCCGACGCTGACTTCATTGGCCGGATGGACCGTGCAGGCGAGCTTCGACAAGACCGGTGGCCGGCATTGGATCTGGGGCATGAACACCAAGATCGACTCGGAGAATTTCGAGACCAACGACTTCGCCCAGTTGAATGGTGCCGATGGCTGGTTGTCGAACGCCAACCTGCGCTACCGCGAGACCCAGCCGGGTCCGGTGTTTCGCAGTTACTACCTTCAGCTCGACGGGCAAACTGACACAACGTTGCGCGGCCTGATGCAGACCGGCCATCTGCGCGGCACCGTGAACGTGACCTGGCTCAATTTCTGGACGTCGCAATTGCAGGTGACCCGCAACCTGGCCACCACGAGCGTGTCGCTCACCCGCGGCGGCCCGCTGATGTCGCGCGGGCCTGGCTGGAGCCTGAACCTGAGCGGCGGAAATCGCGCCACCTCCCGCACGCGCCTCACCGGTTCGATGTTCTTCCAAACCAACGACGACGGCGCCTCGACCAGGCGCGTCACGGGCCTGGTGTCGATGCGGCCAGGGCCGCGCTGGCAGTTCACGGTGTCGCCGTTCTACGACCGCGTCACCGAGCCGCAGCAGTACGTCAGCACCCTCAGCGGCGGCCGCGCCGTCACCTTCGACAACCGCTACGTGTTCGCGTTCATCGACCGCAGCACCGCCTCGATGGAGTTCCGCCTCGGCCTGACGTTGCGGCCCGACCTCAATCTCGACGTCTATGCCGAGCCCTTCGCCGCGTCCGGGCACTATTACGACTACGGCGAGTTGCTCGAGCCGGCCAGCCGCGAGCGGTTGAAATTCGGTACGGCGGGCACGCTGCTGGCGCTCAATCCAGACGGCAGCCAGGTGGTGCACGCCGGCGGCAACACCTTCACGCTGCGCAACCGCGACTTCAACACGCTGTCGTTCCGCAGCAACGTGGTGCTGCGCTGGGAATGGCGTGCCGGCAGCACGCTCTACATGGTGTGGCAGCAGGATCGCTCGGGCTCGGAAGTGCTGGGCTCGCGCGTCAGCCTGGACGACGCCTTCCGATCGGTCACCGCACCAGGCTCGAACACGTTCTTGATCAAGACCAGTTTCTGGGTTCCGATCGGATAGGCAATGGGCACGGTGCTTAAGGTGCGTACGGGTGCCTAGGGTGCCGGGTTGGTGCTGGTGCCGGTGCCGGTGCCGGTGCCGGTGCCGGTGCCGGTGCCTAGGGTGCTCGTTTCTTGTAGGGTGCCGGTGCTGGGTCTGGGGTGGATTCGAGGAAGCGAATCAGGCCGTTGGCGGCCTTCATGGCTCGGCGGCACAGGTGTTCGGCCTGCAGGAAGTCATCGTCAGAAATCAGCCGCAGGTCACGGAGGTCGATGAAGTGATTCAGGACTTCGGCTTCGGAGCCTTTGGCGATTCGCACGAACTGGGCGAACTCCTTGTGGCGGAATCGGGCGAAGCCCTCGGCGATGTTGCGCGGGGCCGACCTGGCCGCGTCGCTCAGTTGGTCGCACAACTTGAAGCGCCGGACGACGTCGGGCTTCTCGAGGAAAAAATCAGCCCTGAGCTTCAGCTGGTGGGCCAGCTGCCACGCCACCATCTCGCGGAAGTCCTTGAATCCAGCCATGCCGGTTCATGGAGCAATTCAAGCGCCAGCATCAAATCGTCGAATTGTGTTGGGATTAGCGGAACCGGGACTCGCGGGAATCGAAATTGTTGCGACATCGCGCCAAGTGCGACATCGCAACAATTACACAATCCGCCTGGCGCACCCGGCACCCGGCACCCGGCACCCGGCACCAACCCGGCACCCTTAGGCACCCGTACGCACCCTAAGCACCATGCGGTGCAGCCGGTGCAGCCGGTGCAGCCGGTGCGGCCGGTGCAGCCGGTGCCGCTACGTGCCGAGCTTGTAGACCAGTAGTTCCCCGGCAAACCCGGGACCGCTTACCGCGACGGCGATGTACTGCGTGCCGTTCACCGAGTAGGTCATCGGCGACCCGGTCTGTGGCGCCGGCATGAAAACCTTGCCCACCTCGGCGCCCGTCGCCTTGTCGTAGGCTCGCAGGTAGGCGCCCCGGCCGTCGGCCGTCGTGGCGAAGCCGCCTTCGCCGGCGATCAACAGCGTCTTGGTGGTGAGCACGCCGATCCGTCCCTGCCGTCCCAGGCGCGGCAGGTCCAGGCCCTTGAGCGCGGGATTGCTCTTGATGTTGTCGGCCGTGTCACCGTGAGGAATCTTCCACGCCAGCGTGGCGTCCTTCATGTCGAGCGCGGTAATGGTCGCATAGGGCGGCTTCAGCAGCGGCAACCCCCGCACATTCAGGGCGCCACCGCCACCACCCGCAGCCGGCGCCGGTGCCGGATTGGGATTACGCGCCGCGCCGCGGACGTACAACATGTCCGAGCGGCCCGCTTCGGGCGGGAGCAGTCCGAGCGTTGTGACCGAGACGTTGGTGAAGATGTAGAACATCTTGGTTTCGGGGTCGTACGAGCCGCCCTGCCAGTTGGCGCCGCCAGTGACATCGGGCACCATCAGCGTGCCGCGCGGGCCGTCCCACTTGCTGACGACCGGCGGCGTGAAGATCGGGCCGAGCTTGTACATCGAGGCCAGCTTGGCGCCTTCCGCCTTGAGCTCCGGCGTAAAGTCGATCAGGTCGTCGAGCGTGACGCCCTGGCGCTCGTAGGCCGGCGGCTTGGTCACAAACGGCTGGGTCGGTGAATACCATTCGCCGGGGACGTCGCCCTTCTCGACCGGACGCTCTTCGATCGGCCACACCGGCTTGCCGGTGACGCGGTCGAAGACGTAGAGCCAGTTCTGCTTGGTCGGTTGCGCCACAGCCTTCACCGGCTTGCCGTCGACCACCAGGTCCATCAGGATCGGCGCGCAGGGAATGTCGTGGTCCCAGATGCCGTGGTGCACCAGCTGGTAGTGCCACTTGCGCACGCCGGTCTTGATATCAAGCGCCAGCAGGCTCTCCGAGAACAGCGACGACTCCGGACCCTTGGTCGAACCGTGGCGATGGCCGCCGTAATAGTCGCCCGTGGGCAGTTCCACCGGCATGTAGACGATGCCCAGGTCGACGTCGGCGCTCATCTGCGCCCAGACGCCGGCATTGCCGGTATAGGCGGCGGCGTCCGGATCCCACGTGTCGTAGCCGGCTTCGCCCTTCATCGGGATGGTGTGGAAGATCCAGATGCGCTTGCCGGTGCGCACATCGAAGCCGCGGATGAAGCCCTTGACGTTGGTCTTGCTGCGCGGCGCGCCGCCTTCGCGATGGGCGGCGCCGATGACGACGACATCCTTGGCAATGATCGGCGCGGCATGCAGGCCGATTTCGGCGGTCTCGAGGTCGAGCCCGTCCTGATCGAGTCCCAGCTTCAAGTCGACAACACCGCCCGTGCCGAACGAGGCCACGCGTTGGCCGGTCTTGGCGTTGAGCGCGACCATCTGGTAGCCCGGGGTGACGTAGATGATGCGTTCGTCCTTGCCGTCGCTCCAGTAGGACAGGCCGCGGCCCGACAACTGGCGGGGCGCCGCCTCGCCGCGCTTGCCCTCGTTGATGCTGTGGGTCCACAGCGTCTCGCCGGTGGTGGCGTCGAGCGCCACCACCGCGCGGCGAGTGCCGGCCGTCGTGAACAAGACCCCATTCACCATCAGCGGAGTCGACTGAAACTGGAACTCCGGGCGCGGGCCGAAGTTCTCGGTCTTGAACCGGAAGGCCAGTTGCAGCTTGTTGAAGTTGGCGGCATTGATCTGATCAAGCGGTGAGTAGCGGGTGCTGGCCAGGTCACCGCCGTAGGTGGGCCACTCGCCGGCTTTGGCCGGCGTCTGCCCCCGCGGGGCCACCGAGGTCAGCCCCACCAGCAGCGCCAGGACTCCGGCGTACACTATCGAGCGGCTCAAGGTTCGAATCATGGCGGCAACTGTATAATTCGGGCGGCCATAACTCAAGGCCGTCCGTCTCGCCGTAGCCCCGACAAAGCGTGGCGAAGTCGGGGCGAAGGCGGACCCACGTGATTCAGGGGGGAAGATGATGCGAGTTGACGCCGGCTTTCGAGCGATAGCGGTCGCGGTACTCATGCTCGGTGTGGCGAGTCACGCCTGGGCGCAGACACCCGCCGCCATCACGGTGACCAGCCCGACGATCAAGGCCGGCGAAACCATTCCCAAGGACCACACCGCGGATGGCCGCAATGTGTCGCCTGCCTTGATGTGGAGCGGAGCCCCGGCGGGAACGAAGCAGTTTGCCTTGGTGTGCGACGACCCGGACGTGCCGATGCCCGGCGGCTTTGTCCACTGGGTGATCTACAAGATCGCCGGCACGGCGACCGGCTTGCCGGCCGAACTGCCCATGGGCGCCACGCTGACCGAGCCGGCCGGCGCGATCCAGGGCCCCTCAGGCTTCCGCCAGATGGGCTATCGCGGTCCGGCGCCGCCGCCCGGCAAGCCGCATCACTACACGTTTACGGTCTACGCACTGGATGCTGATCTGCCGCTCGAGCCTGGCCTCAATCGCAACCAGTTGATGGAGGCGATCAAGGGCCACATCATCGGCCAGGGCGCGCTCGTCGCGCTCTACGAGCGGATGCCGGCGCAGTAGGGTCATCGGGCTCGGCGCTTTCGCGCCTCGTGGGGCTTGGCCCTTCGGGCCTCGTAGGGTTCGACGGCTTCGCCGTCTCATGGGGACTTCCCCACGAACGAAGTTCGCCCCACGAGCGTCGAAGCGCGAGCCCTACACCGTGACGCGCTTCCAGTTTTTTGCGAGATACTCGGCCGTGCGCCAAGCGAGGGCCTGCACGGTCAGCGTCGGGTTACGCGCGCCGCTGGTGCCCATGACCGACGCGCCGAGCACGCCCAGGTTCGGCACTTCGTGTGAGAAGCCCCACTCGTTGACCACGTTGGTCTCGGCGTTCTTTCCCATCCGCGTGCCGCCGTAGGCATGGGTCGTCGGCCCCATCGTGCCGAGCGGGTTGGCCTGCGTGGCAATGGCGCCGGCCGCCTCGTACCACTCGATCATCCGCGCTTGCGTGTGCGCCGTCACTTTGCGTTCGTTGTCCTGGTAATCAGCGGTGATGCGGCAGACGGGGAAGCCGAGCGGATCCTTCACCGTCGGATCGAGATCCAGGAAGTTGCCTTCGTAGGGGAGCGTGGTCTTCTGGATATACGCAGTGTTGGTGCGGTCCGCGTTCTGCATGACAAACGCCTTCCACTCCTTGCCCCAGGTCGGCGTGCGGCCGAAGGTGCCCATGCCGGCCGCGGCGATTGGCCGGCGATCGGACATCACCCAGAGATTGCCGCCGCCGATGTAGTCGAGGGCGCCGTGGTCGTAATTGTCGTCGGCGAAGTTGTCGACCGCCACCCCCTGGGCCGGCAGACCGTACCAGGCGTTGATGTTGAAGGGGAACAGGGCCGTCACGCCCGCCCCCTGCGCGTGGCTGAAGTAATGCCGCCCGACCTGGCCGTGGTTGTTCGACAGGCCGTTGGGAAAGGCCTTTGATTTCGACAGCAGCAACAGGCGCGTATTTTCGTAGGTGTAGCTGGAGAGCAACACCACCTTCGCGGGTTGAATGAACTCCTCGCCGTCGGTCACATACGTAACGCCGGTCACGCGACCCTGGTTGTCCGTATCGATCGACGTCACGTGCGCGCGGGTCACGACCTTGAGCCGCCCGGTCTCCTGCGCCCGTGGGATGGTCGTGAGGTGCGGGCCGTTCTTGGCATCGACGTGACACCCGCCCTTGTTGCAGAAGCCGTGATACATGCACGCCGAACGGCCCTGGTAGGTGCGCGAATTGATCGACGCCGGCCCGGCGAAGGGATGCCAGCCAAGCCCGCGCGCGGCGGCGGCCATCAGGTCGATGAAGCCGGTGCTGCGCAGCGGCGGCATGGGATAGGGCCGCGCCCGCGGGCCTTCGAAGATGTTGCCGCGTGGATCGATCGTGCCCTTGAGGTTGCCGGCCTGGCCCGACACGCCCATCTCGTACTCGACCTTGTCGTAATAGCCCTCAAGTTCCTCGAGGCCGAACGGCCAGTCTTCCGCCGTCGACCCCTTCGGCACACGCGACGCGCCATAGCGGCGGGTGGTCTCGCTGACCACTTTGAAGTCCCACGGGTTGAGCCGCCACGACTGCGCCCAGTAGTGCAGCGTCGTGCCACCGACCGCGTTCATCATGGGATGGCTGCCGGCGCGCGTGGTATTGGCAGTCGCGCTGACGCGATGCGTCGGCACCTCCTGTTGCGCCTTCTGCACCGACATCGGCCAGTCGCGCACGTTGTTGCGAATCTCATCGGGCGCGAAATCGCGCCGCGTCAACCAGGTGCCGGCCTCAAGTCCCACCACGTCGATGCCGGCCTGGGCCAGGGGCAGCACGGCCACACCGCCCGCCGCGCCGAGGCCGATGACGACGACATCGGTCGGTTTGAGCTTAGTCGCCATGAGACACCGATTCCGGGGCCGCAGATGACACAGATGACCCAGAAGGCCTGACTGGCTCAGAGAGTCGGGCCTGTGCCTTGGTGAACATAGGGGTGTCGTAGGCCGACTGGTGGTTCGGCGTGAGCTTCACGCCCAGGCGCTGATCCGCGGGCGAGACGTTGGTGCGCACGCCGGGGTAACCGAGCAGGTCCCAGCCGACGAAGTTGGCGTTGCCGCCGTAGAACGGATCGCCGAACGTCCCTTGCAGGGTGTGCGTGCGGACCATGGCGAAGAACGCGGCGGGACTGCCGGTGAAGCCGGTGGCGGCGCCGGTTTCGACGTCGATCAAGACCGAGATCTGATCGCGCTCCGGCAACTCCAGAAACGGACCGCCGCGCGACGAGCGCGCGTAGCGCTCCAGCGCCGCGAAGCCGGCCGTGTAGGCCGGCTTGGACGCCGCCAACGCACCGCCTAGTGCGCGGTCGATGTAGTGGGCGGCGCGCGCCTCGCGGGCCCCGGGGCCGCTGGCATCGGTGGGAATGATGAGCGCGCAGATGGCTTCGAGCAGGTCCGACTCCGAGGCCGTCAGGTTCTCGGTGGGCTCGCGCCGCACCGCCGCCGGTGCTTGATCGTCGGGCACCCCTTTCCCATCGTCGGGCACCCCTTTATGGCGTGCCGTTGGCGTCCCGGCAGTGACCGGCGTGAGCGGGATGGTCATGGCCGCACCGGCCATGCCGGCTCGCTTCAACAGGTCGCGCCGCGACACACCCGGCTTTTTGTCATGTGGCATGAGGGCCTCCCAACGAACGACAGCCGCAGATTAGTTCAAATCCGGGGCCGCAGATGACGCAGATTACGCACAGTCCGCGGCCGGGAGGGCAAGGCTTGTCGGGAGGGAGGTCTTGGTCGGGAGGGAGATATTGGTCGGGATCGAGTGGGTTTCGTCTCGACGGGCGTTGCCCTCCCGACACGAGTTGCCCTCCCGACGGGTGTTGCCCTCCCGTCCGAATCGGTTAGCATCTAGCCACTTATGAAGCACTCAACCATTCGCATCGCCATCATCGCGGCCGCCGCCCTTGCCACGGCATCGGCGGCCCATGCTCAAGTGATTCCGCTCTGGTCGCAGGGCAAAGTCGCATTTGGCGTCTATGCGCCGAATGAGAACGCGCCACCGCCCGGGGCGGGTGGGGCAGGTC
>JAKFYH010000063.1 GCA_021730945.1 Acidobacteriota bacterium
CCCCCGCCACCGCCGGCGCCCATCGTCGCGCCCGCCCCGGCACTGCCGCCGCCGGGAACGCCCAAGACACTGTCGCTGCCCGATTTCATCGAGCAGAACTTCATCTCCGGTCGCGATGGTCACAAGGAGAGCATGGTCGGCTGCAGCGGCGTCGGCCAGGCCGTGTTATGGCAGATCCGTGAGCCCTGGGAAGGGCGCCAGCACGAATCGGCCGACGGCATGCTCTACGTGATTGGCGGCGAAGGCAGCATCCGCCTGGCCGGCCGCGATGTCAGCGTGACGGCCGGGTCGTTCGCGGTGGTGCCGAGGGGCACGACCTATGGCTTCACACGTCGTGGCCGCAATCCCCTGATCGTCCTGGCCGTGCTCGCCGGTGCGCCCTGCGCCGTGAACTGACATAATTGGATCGTTTGAAAGCCATGTCAGAAGTAAATACCCCTGCGCCCGATGTGCGCGACGGCGCCGAACCAAGAGACTTCATCCGCGAGATCGTGGCGGCCGACGTGGCCGCCGGCAAGAACGGTGGCGCGGTGGTCACCCGTTTTCCACCAGAGCCCAACGGCTACCTGCACATCGGCCACGCCAAAGCTATCTGCCTCGACTTCCGGGTCGCCAACGAGTTTGGCGGGCACTGCAACCTGCGCTTCGACGACACCAACCCGGTGAAAGAAGACGTCGAGTACGTCGATTCCATCAAGGACGATGTGCGCTGGCTGGGGTTTGAGTGGGACGACCGCGAGTACTACGCCTCGGACTACTACGAGCAGCTCTACGGATTTGCCGTCCGCCTGATCGAGAAGGGCCTCGCCTACGTAGACTCGCTGAACGCCGATGAGATTCGCGCCCATCGCGGCACCTTGACCGAACCCGGCAAGGAGTCGCCGTTCCGGGCGCGCCCGATCGCCGAGAACCTCGACTTGTTCGCCCGCATGCGCGCGGGCGAGTTCCCGGACGGCGCGCATGTGCTGCGCGCGAAGATCGACATGCGCGCACCCAACATCACCATGCGCGACCCGGTGCTCTACCGCATCCGCCATGCCCACCATCACCGCACCGGTGGCACATGGTGCATCTATCCGATGTACGACTTCGCGCATCCGCTGTCGGACGCGATCGAGGGCGTCACCCACTCGTTCTGCACGCTCGAATACGTGGATCACCGGCCGCTCTACGACTGGATCATCACGCACTGCGGGACTCCCGCCACGCCGCGCCAGTACGAGTTCGCGCGATTGAACCTGAACTACACGATCATGAGCAAGCGGAAGCTCCTGCAACTGGTGGAGCAGAAGCACGTCGGCGGCTGGGACGACCCGCGCATGCCCACCATTTCCGGGATGCGCCGCCGCGGCTACACCGCCGAGGCCATCCGCGAGTTCTGCACCCGGGTCGGCATCGCCAAGAAAGAGAACATCATCGACATCGGCCTGCTCGAGCACTGCGTGCGCGAGGACCTGAACCGGCGTGCGCCGCGGGCGATGGCCGTGCTCAGGCCGCTTAAGCTGGTGTTGACCAACTACCCGGAAGGTCACTCCGAGCAACTCGAGATGGTCAACCATCCCGACCAGCCCGACGCCGGCAGGCGCCGGGTGCCGTTCTCTCGCGAAATCTACATCGAGCGCGATGACTTTCTCGAGGATCCGCCCAAGAAGTTCTTCCGGCTCGCGCCAGGGCGCGAGGTGCGTCTGCGCAGTGCCTACCTGGTGACCTGCACCGAGGTGGTCAAGAACGCCGCCGGCGAACTCGTTGAACTGCGCGGCACCTACGACCCGGCCACCCGCGGCGGCGACGCCCCGGACGGGCGCAAGGTGAAGGCCACCCTGCACTGGGTATCGGCCAGTCACGCCGTCGACGCCGAGGTGCGGCTCTACGAGCGGTTGTTCACGGTGGAAGATCCGGATGGCGCGGCCGCCAAGGCCAGTGCCGAACTGACGACGCTGCTCAACCCCGCTTCGCTCGAGGTCGTGACCGGCGGCAAGGTGGAGCCGTCACTGGGCACGCCGGCGGCCGGTGCCCGTTACCAGTTTGAGCGGCTCGGCTACTTCGCCGCCGACCGCGACAGCCGTGACGGCATGCCGGTGTTCAACCGGACGGTGTCGCTCAAGGACGGGTTCAAGAGCGGCACCCCATAAAGGGGTGCCCTACTCCTGTGATGCCCCGACGAAGCGATCGTCTTCGTCGGCAAACAACACGTTGAAGCTGGTGAGCGACCCGTAGCATCCGGTGATGTAGCCCTGAATCTTGACCTTCTGGTCGTCAGGCAGGTCCGACGCGTTCACCTGCTGCTCGAGCGTGCGCAGGCGGTTGCGCAACATCACTACCTTGTGGAAGAACGAGTCGATCGGCCAGCTCTTCTCCTGCACACCCGGTTTACCCGGCCTCAGCACCAACTCGCCACCCCGCCACTTCTCAGCCGGAGCGACCGGAGTGAGCCCGGTTTCTTCGCGAATAATACGCCGGATCAGTTGTTCGAAATCGGCGTCTTTGGTCTGCGTCATCTGCGTCATCTGCGGCTCTGGCACCCTGGTCTGCGTCATCTGTGTCATCTGCGGCCCTGGTGTAGCGGATGGGGCCTGCGACATCTGCGGCCCTGGCACCCTGGTCTGCGTCATCTGTGTTATCTGCGGCCCTGGTGTAGCGGATGGGGCCTGCGTCATCTGCGGCCCTGGCACCCTGGTCTGCGTCATCTGTGTTATCTGCGGCCCTGGTGTAGCTGATGGGGTCTGTGTCGTCTGCGGCTCTGACCGTCTGGTCGGCATCTGTGTGCCGCCGCGGTAGTTGTGCTGACTGCGGCAGAAGTCGCACGCCACCCGCAGCGGCTGCGCATTCCCATCCACGACGATGATCGTGTGCATTCGGTCTTCATGGCACGACCGACAATGGTCTTCCACCGATTGGCCGGCGCGGTATTGGCGGGCGAAGGTCATGACGACCTAGAGCGCGGACGCGAACAGTTCGTCGATGGACAAGGCGAAGCCTGGCAGTAGCGTCGTCTCGAGCTGCAGCGCTTGTCCCGCGGCCAATTCCATCAGCCGCGGAAACTGCCCCTCGACGCTGCGCCGAAACACCGTAACGCGCAGGCCCTTCGGGTCGACGATCCAGTATTCGCGAATGCCCTTCTCCTCGAATAGCTTGCGCTTAATCCCCTCATCGCGACGGCGTGTGCTGGGCGACAGGATCTCAACGACCAGGGCTGGCGGCCCTTGAACGTTCGCCTCGGTGAGAATGTCCTGCTGATCGCCGGCCACGAAGAGCAAGTCGGGTTCGACGACGTCGTAGTACGACAGCACGACATCGAGTGGCGACAGGAAGACTCGCCCCAGGTGGCGACGGCCAACCAGGAAGTTGCCAATCGCCAGATAGAGGCGTCCCAGCAGTTCCTGGTGGCCCAGGCCCGGCGAGGCGGTCACGTAGTGGACTCCGTCGATGAGCTCGTGCCGCTTCCCATCGTCTGGGAACCGCAGGAAATCATCGTAAGTGAGGCGCACGTCTGAACGAGCGGCAGTCGGCATGGCGTCCTCTTCGCGCATGAGTGGATCTTACACCTGCACATGCCGACTTCCCTGCGAACGGCATGCCGCGCGAATCTACGGGGAAAGCGCCGATCGGCGGTTCAGACGGCTGCAGAAATAGCCGCGCACGCTGGCGACCGATGTCGCAGATTCTGCCACCCGCTACTGCACAGCGTCGACCAACGTCGGGGACAGTGCGCGGACAAGGTCGGCAGGCGCCAACGCGATCAGGAAGCCACGGCGGCCGCCATTGATGTAAATGCGATCGAGATCGGCGATCGTCCGCTCCATGTAGACCGGCATCGCCTTGCGGGTGCCGAACGGCGAGGTGCCGCCGACCAGGTAGCCACTGTGCTTCTGCGCGACGTCGGCCTCGCACGGCACGATGGTCTTGCGGCCGGTCTGCCGCGCCAGGTTCTTGGTCGAGACGTCGCGATCACCATGCATCAGGACGATTAGCGGCTGCTTGCCCTCGTCTTCCATCACCAGCGTCTTGATCACGATGTGCTCGTCGACCCCGAGCTCGCGCGCCGACACCGCCGTGCCGCCGCGTTCTTCATAGCGGTACGGGTGTTCGGTGAAAGAGACCCTGTGAGACCGGAGGAAGTGAACGGCAGGAGTAGATGACATCAAGAGATCTGGTGATTTGTTGATGTGGTGAGGTGGTGATCGAGCTGCTGAACTGGCGATCGGTTGATCTGGTGATCTATCTGGTGATTTGAAGTGGTCTCACGCGGGCACTGAGTGAGCTCATCTCGATCACCACATCGCTCATCAGATCACCTGTTCGACCGATCATCACCTCGATCATTACATCACAAGCTCAAGAGCTCACCAAATGTGCAATGTGTAATAACCGGCTATCTATTCACTGCGGAGCAGTGACACCGGGTCGAGTCGCCTCACACGCAACGCCGGCAGCACGCTCGCGGCGACGGCGACGGCCAGCAACGTCAGCACCACCGCGGCAAAGGTAAGCGGATCGTTGGCCTGCACGCCCCAGAGCAGGCTGCGGATCAGTCCCGAGGCCCCGAAGGCGGCGACCGCGCCCACCGCCACGCCGGCCAGGGCCAGCCAGATGCCTGGCATCGCCGCCTCACGAATGGTCTGACCGGCCGTGGCGCCCATCGCCATGCGAATGCCGAACTCGCGCGTGCGCTCGGCGACGCCGCTGGCGATCAGCGCGTGGATGCCGATGGCCGCCAGCAACAAGGCCACTCCGCCGAGCGCCGCCACCAGGGTCATCAGCATGCGCTGACGCGTCAACGCCAGGTTGCGCACGGCGTCGACATCGCGCACGGCGGACACCGCCAACAGCGGATCCACCTCGGCCATCGCCTGGCGCAGCGCCGGTTCGGTCACCGCACCCGGATGCGCTTCACGCACAATCCAGGCCGTCGAGAACCAGCCGTGAAACGTCCGCAGGCCGCCGCCGGGAAACTGCGCAAACGGCAGGTAGATGCTGGGCAGCGCGTCGAGCGGACCGAAACCATTGAAGCCGGCGCGCAGCTGCACATCACCGACCACGCCCACCACCTCGCGCACCGCGCCGGCGATCTGCACGTAGGCGCCCACCGGTTCGCGGTCCTTGAGATAGCGACGCACGAATGCCTCGTTGATGATGACGGCCGGGGCCGAGGTCGTGGTGTCGGTGTCCAGCAGGGTGCGCCCACGACGAAGCGGCAGCCGCAACGTCTCGAAGTAACCCGGTGTGACATAGGTCGCGGTTGAGAACGCCGGCTCGCCGGGACCGCCGGGACCGATGACGCTGGCCCCCATGTTGAGGATGCGCTGGTACGGCATGCCAAGCGACACCGTGGCCGACTCGACCCCGGGCAGAGCGGACAGGCGCGTCACGCTGCGCTGAAACAACTGAGCGACCTGTTCGTGCTGCTCATAGCGGGCATCGTCGAGCGACGCCGAGGCGGTGACGAGCTGACGGGTCTCGAATCCCGGCGACTGCGTCTGCAAGTGCACGAACGTGCGGATCAGCAGGCCCGCGCCGACCAGCAGCACGACGCCCAGGGCCACTTCGGCCATCACCAACAACCGGCGGGGCCAGCCGCGAGCACCGCCGGCCACCGATCGCGTGCCACCTTCCGCCAGCGCCGCCTGCACGTCGACGCGGGTGGCATGCAGGGCGGGCACCAGCCCGAACATCACCGTCGTCAACAACGTCAGGGCCAGCGTGACGAGGGCGACGCGGCCATCGAGACCCACCTCGCCCCACGGCGTGAGCAGCAAGTCGGCAGCCGAGGCCTTGAGTGCCGCGATCGCCGCCGCAGCAAGGCCCAGCCCCACCGCGCCGCCGATGGCCGCCAGCACCAGGCTTTCCATCAACAGCTGGCGAACGATCGTGCGGCGGTCGCCCCCCACCGCCAGGCGGGTCGCGATCTCGCGGGTACGGCGGCCGGCACGGGCCAGCAACAGGCCGGCCAGGTTCACACACGCCACCAGCAGCACCAGGCCCACCGCGCTCGACAGCAGCAACAGCGGCACCCGAACGCCGGCCGCCAGGCTCTCCTGCAGCCCGATCAAACTGTGCGAGGCGGTGATGCCCTGATTGCCCGCTCGGCGGGTGAGCGCCGGATCGGCCACCGCCGCGACTTCGGCGCGAGCCTGGGCCAGGGTGACGCCGTCCTTCAACCGCACGATGACGGAGAAGTTTTGTCCCTCGCCTTCGCCGGTGCGCGTGGCACGAGCCGGCGTCCACAAGTCGGCCTCGGCGTCGGTCTTGAACGACGCCGGCATCACGCCAATCACGGTGTGCGGCTCGCCGCGAAGGCGAATCGCCTGTCCGACAATGGCCGGGTTGGCACCAAATGCCGAACGCCACAGTTGGTCACTGAGCACGGCCACCGCCGATCCGCCCACGCGATCCTCGTCGCGGGTGAACTCCCGGCCAATCGCCGGCGCCACGCCGAGTACCCGGAAGTAGCCGGCGCTGACGCGCTGTGGCACCACCGGCAGCGCGCGGTCGCCGGTGGCCAGGCTGATCTGTGCGGAAAACGCCAGGAGGGCCGCGTCGATGGTGGTGGCCTGATCGCGCACGGCCTCCCACACCGCGCCGGTATGCGAAGTGTTCTCGCCGACAGCAGCGCCATTGCGCGCGATGACCAGCGACAGCGACGCCAGGCGATCGGGTTGCGGATAGGGCAACGGCCGCAGCAAGACCGCATCGACCAGCGAGAACACGGCGGTGTTGGCGCCGATCGCCAGCCCCAGCGTCAGGATGGCCGTGAGCGAGAAACCTCGAGACTTGATCAGTTGCCGCCAGCCGAACTTCAAATCGTCGATGACCATACGGCAACCCTTACAGAAGGTGAGGAGATCGGGAGAAAGGACTTACTCCTCATCTTCCAACCTCCTGTGATTCCCGCTACTCGGATCGTAGCGCGTCGAGCGGGTTCACGCGCGTGGCGCGGAATGCCGGCAGTGCACTGGCCAGCAGCGACACCACGACCAGCACCAGCGGCACCACGATGAACGTGCCGGGATCGCCCGGCTGCACCTGGTAGAGCATCGATTGCATCAGCCGCGACATCAGCAGCGCCGCAATCACGCCGGCGCCGATCCCGGCCAACGCCAGCGACATCCCCTGCCGCAGGATCATCGTCATGACCTGCGTGCGGTCGGCACCGATCGCCAGGCGAATCCCGATCTCCTGCGTGCGCCGCGCCACAAGATACGACAACACCCCGTAGATACCAACCGCTGCCAGCGTCAGCGCGATCGCCGCGAACACGCCCATCAGGAAGCCGGTGAGCCGGGAGGTGGCCAGCGCCGCCCCTACCACTTCGGTCATGGGACGAATGTTGGCCACCGGAATGTTCGCGTCGAGGTTCCGTACCTCGCTGCGGACCGCCGCGGCGACAGCCAGCGGATCGCCGGCGGTGCGCGCCACGACGAAGGCGTTGCGGACGAGGTTGCCTCGCGTCACCACGTGCCACTGGCTGTGCGGAATGTAGAACTTCTCCTTGACCGCGCCGGTCACGCCGTTGTGCCGCTCGTCGGCGACAATCCCGACCACGGTGACCCAGGGCCGGGTGTCGCCACTGCCGACGCGCAGGTGGCCGCCAACCACGCTGTTCATGTCGGTCCAGTAGGTGCGGGCCAAAGTCTCGTTCACCACCGCGACCGGCGGCGCCGTCGTCACGTCGTTGGCGTCGAACCAGCGGCCCCGCAGCAACCGCGAGCCCATGGCTTCGAACGCCCCGTCGGTAGCGATCTGCCAGTCGCCCTTGGCGTTGCGGCCGGGGCCTTCTTCGTAGCCATCGATATCCAGACCGAAGTCTCCGATCGAGGTCGCCAGGGGCAGCGCCCGCACCGCGCCGGCCGCTTGCACGCCGTGCACGGCGCGGACACGCTCCATGAGGCGGCGATAGAAGTCCACGACCTGTTCGGGCGAGTCGTAACGGGCCTCCGGAATTGAGAGTCGCATGGTCAGCATGCGATCGGGATTGAAGCCGAGGTCGATCCGCCCGAGCGCCGACAGGCTGCGAATCATCAGCCCGGCGCCGACCACGAGGACGACGGCCAGCGCCACTTCCGCGACAACGAGCAGGCCGCGCAGGCGCTGGCGTGCGCCACTGACCGTGGCCTGCTGGCTCCCTTCGCGAAGGGAGTCCACCAGATTCAGGCGCAGGGTTCGCAGGGCCGGCGCCAGCCCGAACACGAGGGTGGTGACGACGCCGAGCGCGAGGGTGAACAGCACGACCGTGAGGTCGAGGCGCACGGGCGCCAGCGGCGGCAGGCTGGTCGGATCCAGGGCGAGCAGGGTCCGCAGACCGATGTCGGCCAGCCCCAGCCCCAGCGTCGAACCGAGAATGGCCAGCACCACGCTCTCGGTCAGCAGTTGGCGGACCAGGCGATCGGGGGCCGCGCCGATGGCGGTCCTGAGCGCCATTTCGCGAATCCGCCCATCGCCACGGACCAGCAACAGGTTGGCGACGTTGGCGCACGCGATCAGCAGCAGGAACCCCACCGCGCCCATCAACAGCCACATGGCCGGGCGCACGCCACCACGGATTTCGTCTTCAATCGCTACCGCAAACGCCGAGAACTGCATGGCCACCGGGTAGAAACCCTGATCGGTGAGGCGGGTCGTGATCGCCTTGAGTTCTTCGCTGGCGGTGGCGGCGGTCTGGCCCGGGGCCAGCAGGCCGGCGGCAAACAAGCCGTGGCTACCGCGGCTGAGGTCGGTCTCGTCCATGCGCATGGGCAGCCACATCTGCGTCGGCTCCGCCGCATCGTCGGTAAAGTCGGTCGGCAGGCGGAACCCTTCGGGCATCACGCCAATCACCTCCATCGGCAGGTCGTTGACCATCATGGTGCGGCCGATGACCGATGGATCGCCGTTGTAGCGCGCCTGCCACAGCGGATACCCGAGCACGGCCAGTTGCGGCCCGTTGGGCCGGTCCTCGCCAGGCGTGAACATGCGCCCCAGCAACGGCCGCGCACCGAGCACGTCGAGCGTGTTGGCGGTGACAAAGCCGACGCCGATGCGCAGGGGCTCACCATCGCCGGTCAGGTTCATTTGGCCGGTGTTCCACGCCGCCACGCCTTGCAGCGTCTTCGACAGGTTGCGGTAGTCGACGACCTCCTGCTCCGACAGCCAGGTCTTGTCGAAGCTGACCCAGCGGCTGAAGAGCTGCACGCGTCGGTCGGGTGCTGAGTACGGCAGCGGCGTGATCAGCACCGCCTTGACGACGCTGAAGATGGCGGAGGTGGCGCCGATGCCGAGCGCAAGGGTGATGAGGGAGGCGGCGGCAAAGCCCGGACTCTTGATCAGCCCGCGCACGCCGCCGGTTATGTCTTGCTTGAGCCCGTCCCACATTCACGCACACTCCCGGTCGGTTTGACGGGCTGGCCTCCCACAAGGTTGGCGGAGGCGGTTCCCGACGGGAGGGCACTACTTGTCGGGAGGGAACCACTGGTCGGGAGGGAACTACTTGTCGGGAGGGCACTGCTGGTCGGGAGGGAACCACAGGTCGGGAGGGCACTGCTGGTCGGGAAGGGCTCAATCGAGTGATTGGAACAGCCGGTCCAACATTGGGCCGACTCGGCCCATCAGTTCGAGCGCTCTCACACATTGCTCTCGCTTCAGAAGGCCGTTTCGAAAACACACCTCCAGTTCGGTCTCCAACTCGCCGTGCGAGCCCATCGCGATCGAAACATGGTTCTGGTAAGCCTGCCGTCGCCCCTTCCGCCGCCAGCCTTCTGCTACGTTTGATGGGATGGATATGGCGGCCCGTCGGATCTGGCGCTTCAAGTCGAACTCGACGCGGGGCATCGCGTTCGTGTCTGCGAGGACACGGTCGACCAGGTCCATCGAGATCTGCCAGACATCGAGGTCGCGGTAGCTGGTGATCGCCATGCCTTGATGAGAGCAGAAACTGTGCCGCTCGCATCTCAGAGAGGCGCCCCCTGCGGAAGCGACTGAATCGGACAACCCCGGTTGTCGTTTCGCGACGGCGCTCTCAGCAACCGCGGTTCCGCCGATGCAACGCAAGTTGCCGTCCAAGAGCACCGGCACCCGTCGTTCCCGACAAGCGGTTCCCTCCCGACAAGCGGTTCCCTCCCGACAAGCAGTGCCCTCCCGACAAGCAGTGCCCTCCCGACAAGCAGTGCCCTCCCG
>JAKFYH010000060.1 GCA_021730945.1 Acidobacteriota bacterium
CACGCCCGGACGCCGGCGGCGCTGCGGGCGGCCGCGGCGGCCATCACGTCCGCGATTGCCGCCTTCCGGGCGTGACGCCGGCGGCCCACCGGCCGGAGCCGCGCCCTGGGGACGGCCACCCTCCGGCCGCGCCTGCGGTGGCCGGGGCGTCTCGGGCCGGGGACGGTTGGGTGCGCCATCGGCCGGCTTGTTGTGGGCCGTCGCGGGACGCCGTCCCTCCGGTCGAGGCCCGCGCTGATCGCGCCGCTGGTCGCGACGATCGCCGCGCGGCTGGAATCGGGGCGGCTGCACCGGCGGCCGCGCCGCCACTGGCTGCGGCCGAACCGCTGGCGCCGGTTGCGCCTCGGCCTTGGGCTCGCGATACGGCCCGGCCGGCAATTGCTTGACCACGTCGTCGGCCGGCGGCAGGGTGCGGCGGCGGCGGGTGAACCACCCGGGCACCGGCTCCATGGTGCGCGCCGGCGTCTGCTTCGACAGCTGTTCCAGCATGTCGACGTACTTCTTCTCAATCACCGGCCAGGCGTAGTGGCGCTCGAAGAACGCGCGGCCGTTGCGACCGAGGGCCGACTGCAGGCTCGGCGCCGAGTCGATCGCGCGCATGGTCTCGGCAAACTCCTGGAAGTTCGCGTAGAAGAGGCCGGCATTGCTGCGCAGGCACTGCCCCTGCAGGACGTCGCACTTGGCATTGGCCAACACGGGCTTGCCCATCGCCCACGCCTCGAGCGCCACCATCGAGAGGCTCTCGAGGTACGAGGGCATGATCAGCAACTCGGCCGCGGCAATGGCGTCGTACTTGTCCTGGTCGTCCACGAAGCCGAGATGGTGAATGTTCGGGTGGTCTGGAATCGGCACGTGCGGCGTCCCGATCAGCACCAGGTGCATGCCGTCGACCAGGCCGGCGCTGTAGTGCTCGAAAAACTCGAACAGCTCGACGCAGCCCTTGTTGGCATCGATGCGGCCGACGTAGATCGCAAAGCGATCGCGGATGTCGAACTTCTGACGAAACCGCCCGGCGTTGGTGCGCTCCGGAATTTCCGAGCCCACGCCAACGACCACGCCGGGGACCGACTGGTTGTTGGCCACGCCGTGAATCAGCGCCCGCTCCTCAAAGGAGTTGTACATCAGCGCGCGCACGCCGCGCAGCACCGGCGGGAAAATACCGAGGCCCAGTGCACCGTCGCGCTCGGCGGTCGGCACCAGGATCGCTTTGCCGGCCACGGCGCGGCAGCCATGGAACGAATGGTGATAGCGGAAGCTGAAGAAGATAAAGAAGTCGTAGTCGGCTTCGTGCGCCTTGATGTGGGCAATCAGCGCCGGGCTGGTCGGGCCTTCGGCGTCCAGCCACGCGAGTTCGTCACGCAGTGAGTGAGTCCGGGTGAAGACCTGGTCGGACCACTGCGCGAACTCGACCGGGTTTCGTTCGGTCGCCACCGGAAAACGGTGGACCGGGATCCCGTGAACGATCTCCTTGCCCTCGGGCAGTTCGTTCTTCCAGGAAATGTAGTCACGGTGCGCGCAAGTGGTCAGCACCTCGACCTGGACATGCTTGGCCAGGTGCTCAGCGACATAGCGCGCATGCTGTTCGGCGCCGCCGTTGATATCGGCGCCGTAGCGCTGGACGACGACCGCGACCTTCACTGCTCGCCGTCGTCGGAAGAGGCGGGTCCGGCCTCGCGGCCAGCGGACCCCTCCGCCTGAGCTGAAGCCTCCGCGGATCCGCGGTCCTGCCGGCGCTCAGGCGAGTCTTCGGTTGCCGGGCCGGACGGCGCCACCGGGGCCGCGGCGATCTGTCCGGCGGCCGGCGTTTGGCGTTGGTCGAACCCCTCGCCGTCGTCGCTGCCCTCAGCCTCGTCTGGGCCGTCGTAATCGGTGTCGCCGTCACTTGTCTCGGTCGCGCTCGTGCCGTCAGCACCGGGTGCGGCGCTTGCGCCAGGCATTCCCGGACCGGCCAATCCTCCGCGTCGACCCCGGCGCCGGCGCCGGCGCTTGCGGCTGCCATCACCCTGGCCCTGGCCCGGCTGGCCGGAACCCTGCTGGCCGGTTGGCACGAAGCCTTCGAGCGATCCGCCCGGCGCTGGCGGGGCTGCCGGTTGCTCGTCGTCACGGTCCCGCCGGACTGGCGCGTGGATGACCTCGGGCCGGTACTGCACAACGCCCTCGAGCGCGCGGACGCGGCGTTCGCTGAAGTCGAGCCGGCTCGACAGCGATTCCACTTTCATCCGCAGGTTCTGGATCTCGATACCGGCCCGGGTCGTCTCGATCACGATGTTGTGGAGCACCTCATAGTAGAGGGCATTCCACTCGTTGCGCGAGATCTCGAACTGCTGGCGCTGGTCGTGATCCTCGATGCGCCGGCGCGCCTCGCGCTTCATCAGGTCGAGATTGAACTGGGCCTGGGTATGGAGAATCTGGTTGAGCGTGTTCGGATTGAACAGCAGCTTCAGCAGGGGGCGAAACAGCTTGCGCAGGAACCGCAGCGGCGCCCGGTGAGAGGTAAACAGGGTCTGGTCGTCAAAGGCGTAGGGCGCCTCGATCACCGGCGGGTCCAGCCGCGTCCGCTGCACCTGCGGGCGGCTGCGGCGGAACTGTTCCAGCAGGTCGGACCGCAGGTTGCGCGGTTCCAGGAATTTTTCGAGCCGGACGCTGGCCAACTCGCGGATTTGCTCTTCGGTGTAGTCGGCGCCGCGCTTCTCGAGAATGCGGGCGCGGATCTGCTTCATGATCTGCTCGACGTCGACCGACTCGGAACGAATAGTGAACTCGCTCATCGACTCTTCAACCTCAGGACACGGACTTCGGCTGCTGCCGCCGCTTCCGGCTGGCAAACTCGGGCGCTTCCGCGATGCAAGTGCCGAGAATGCCAAGTGACTGTTTGAATGCGTGCATGCCGGCACGCGTGATCGCGGCAGGCGATTCGCCTACCTGTGGAAAACCGTTGGCGTCGGGCGTCAGTTGCTCCCAGTTGTCGAACAGCCGCCCCCACGGACTGGCCAGCGCCTCGCGCATCTGCCGCTCGCCGTTGATGGGATACCAGAAGCTGTCGTGGTAAATCACGCTGGCGATGTAGGCCCACGGCGCCAGCACCGTCTTCAGGGACCATTCGATCGGCTTGCGCAGCGGCCCCCAGTAGATGTGGTGCTGCATCTTCGACGCGAAGGTCATCTTTTTGAACGGGCCGGTGAAATGCCAGTTCTCCTTGGCCGCCTCGAGGTCTCCGACCACCTCGATCTCGCGCGGATCGCCGCAGCCGAGCCCGAGGTCGTGGGCCGTGCGGATGTACTTGATTGACATGGGGTCCATGCCCATCAGCTTGGCGGCCACGGCATCAATCGCGACCTGGTCACTGCTGGCCAGCATCACGTTCTTGACGTGCGGCACCATGCAGCGCGGCCCCGGGCCGTCGCCGGCAAAGGTGCCGTCCATCACCGCGAACACGCCGCGGTGAATCTTCTTCTGGATCATCAACAGGTCGACCAGCGTCTCGTGGATCACCGGGTGGGTCCAGTGGCGCCGTTCGTTCAGCAGCCCGCCGAACGCGTTCTTCATCGCCCCGGTCGTGGTGGTGAAGACGTGGGTCTTCACCGTCGGCAGGTGGATGATGTTCTCGCCAATGAACCGCTGCGGAATCATGAAACCGTCGGGATAGACCTGGTTCAGGCAGAGGAACTTGTCGGCCAGCGCGCTGCCGACGGCGTCGCGCACGTTGATCCACGGCTCGTCGCCCTCGTAGAGATGGACGTTGCGAATACCGTGCGCCTGCACCACCGGCAACTGCTTGTTCGCTTCCTCGCCGAGGTGCGCGTCAATCACGACGGTGCGGTTGTGGCAGGCGTGGATCAACGATGGGTCGTAGCCGTCCTGCTTCATGGCGCGAATCACGCCGTCAAGCTGCCACGGCGTGGTCGAGCAGCCCGGGAAGAAGAAATGCCACGAGATGTTGACCTTGAGCGCGGTATCGGCGTCCTTGGCGATGACGTCCTGATAACCGGCAAGGTTCATCACCGCGTGCGTGTCCCGAAGGACCGTCGCGGGCGAGGTCTTGAGTATGGCGACTGTTGAACGCGTCACGTGCCAGTTACGACGCGTACGGCCGATAGATGAGCAAAACTACCGCAATCCCCCACAGCGCCACGCAACTGAGCAGCGGGCGATCCCGCAACAGCAAATCCGATGGGCTGCCACCGCCGCGCTTGCGATGCACGAGGTACAGGTAGCGGAAAATGCCGTAGATCGGGAACGGCGTGGTCAGCACCAGCAACGGCGTGCCGAACCGCTCAGCCGTGTCGGGGCTCGCGCAGTAGATGATGTAGACGACGAGAGTGGCCGCCGCTACGATCGCGATCATCTGATCGAGCAAGTACGGATCGTACTCCTCCAGAATTCGGCGGTGCCCTGGCGCGCCATCGGCCAGCATGGTGATTTCATGCCGCCGCTTGGCCAGCCCCAGGAACAACGCCAGCAGGATCGTGCAGACCAGCAACCAATCGCTGACCGGCACTCCGATTACCAACCCACCTGCCACGGCTCGCAGCACGAAGCCGATCGCGATCGACATCACGTCGAGGATCACGACATGCTTGAGCGTGCGCGTGTACAAGACGAAGAGCGCCAGGTACGCCGCGGCAGCTAACGCAAACAACGGCCGCAACGCGTATGCAGCGGCCAACGCAGCGACACTCAGGCCAGTCGCCCACGCCAGGGCGGTGCCGGCCGGAAGCGCGCCTGAGGCAATCGGTCGCAGCCGCTTGAGCGGATGCTGGCGATCGGCCTCGCGGTCCGAGACGTCATTGATCAGGTAGACGCTCCCGGAGAGCACGCAAAAAATCAAAAAGGCCGCCGAAGCAAGCGCCAAGGCGGCCGGGTCGAGCAATTTAACGGCAAAGATCAGCGCCGCAAAGACAATAAGGTTCTTGGTCCACTGATCCGGTCGCAGCGAAACGATCAGGTTCGCGACCGCGGACCGAGTCTCCACTTACTTGTAGCTCTTGACGGCTTCCGCCTCCGAATCGAAGGTGTCGAACACCGTCAGCAACTTCGTAATCGAGAGCAGATCCTCGATGCGCTTGGTCAGGTTCAGCAGCTTCAGGCTGCCACCCTGGCGGCTCACCGTGGTGTAGGTCCGCACCACTTCGCCGAGACCGGCGCTGTCGATATACGGCACGCCCTCAAGGTTAAGCAGCAACTTCTTCTTGCCCGCCGCCAGCAGGCTGTTGATCTTGTCCTTCAGCAACTCGTCGCCCTCGCCCAGGGTCATCTTGCCCTTGAGGTCGAGCACGGTCACATCACTCACGGTGCGTTCGACGATTTCCATTCGCTTAGTTCCCCTGCGTCGAGAAAACCCTTACAACACGGGCGTTTAGGCGCCCCCAAAAGGTGCCGAATATTACCACACTGCCGGCGGCACGAGGCCGCCGGCCAGGGTGAGAAGTTACTCGCTTTCGCGGCGCGCTTTCTTCCGGTTGCGCTTCCGGGCGAGCGCCTGCTTCGCGCGGCGCTTGTCGCCCGGCTTCAAGTAGAAGGAGTGCTTCTTGATGTCCTTGATGATGTCTTCCTGCTGCACCTTGCGCTTGAAACGTCGCAACGCGCTTTCGATCGACTCACCTTCCTGCAATTTCACTTCGGCCATCTGTAGTCACCCCCTTTCGACCAGTTTCCATCCAGATCAACAAATCGCGAGATCTGGGCCCCGTGCCGGACAAAGTCCGACGGGACAAGTATGCTAGGCTATCACAAACACAGACCCTGCCTACACCTCAAACCAGGGCCACGGATGACACAGATTACACAGATAAGCACTGTGTTATCTAATACTTACAGAGACAGCGGCTTGGTCGTTCGACCTCGTTCTAACCGTTAAAGTCATTCGCCCTAATCAATCCATGCGCATCCTTGTAATTGGTTCCGGCGGGCGCGAGCACGCCCTGGCCTGGAAGCTCGGTCTCGAGCCTGGCGTTGACTACTTACTCTGTGCTCCCGGCAACCCCGGAATGGCGGTGGCCGACGGCTCCAACCGGCTTCGCTCCACCCCGACCCATGCCGTGGACATTCTGGACGCCGACGCGGTGATTCAGCTGATTGTGCGCGAGCGGATCGACCTCACCGTCGTCGGTCCCGAGGCCCCGCTCGGCAACGGACTCGCCGATCGACTGGCTGCCGAAGGCCGCCTGGTCTTTGGCCCGACGCGCGCCGCCGCCCAGCTCGAAACCAGCAAGGCGTTCGCCAAGGACTTCATGCGCCGGCATCACGTGCCTACCGCGCATTACCGGGTCTGCACAACGGCCGACCAGGCGATGGCCGCCATTCGCTCCGGTGAGTTTGGCGACGCGCTGGTGGTGAAAGCCGACGGACTCGCGGCCGGCAAGGGTGTGGTCGTCGCTCCGGACCGCGCCACCGCCGAAGCCGCCGTGCAGGCGGCCATGGTCGATCGCAGCTTCGGTGACGCCGGCGCCCGCGTTGTCCTTGAAGAGATGCTGACGGGGCCCGAAGTCTCGTTCTTCGTCATTGCCGACGGCGAACACTACGTGCCGCTGCTGTCCGCCCAGGACCACAAGCGGATCTTCGACCACGACGAGGGGCCGAACACCGGCGGCATGGGTGCGTTCTCTCCCAGTCCGCTGATGACGCCAGCCCTGCAGGAACGGGTCGAACGCGAGATTGTCAGGCCCGTATTGTCAGGAATGACCGCCGAGGGCACACCCTTCCGCGGCTTTCTCTACTGTGGGTTGATGCTGACGCCTGATGGTCCGAAGGTGATCGAGTTCAACGTTCGCTTCGGCGATCCCGAGGCGCAGGTAGTCTTACCGCTGCTGACCGCGCCGCTCGCGCCGATGTTGTTCGCGGCCGCGAGTGGTTCCCTTCGTACGGAGGGCGAGGGCTTTAGCCCTCGCCAAAGTCCAGCGACGGCTGAAGCCGTCGCTCTCCAAACGTCAGCAGGCGTCGTCCTGGCCGCCCACGGCTACCCCGGCGAGGTGCGCTCCGGTGATGTGATCACGGGCCTGGACGAGGTGGCCCGTGACTGCCCGGACGTGCTGGTGTTTCACAGTGGCGTGAAGCGGCAAGGGGAGGCGCTGGTCACTGCAGGCGGCCGCGTGTTGACGGTCGTGGCCACCGGGCCGGCCTTTTCCGTTGCGATCGCCCGCGCCTACGAGGCCGCCAGCAAGATCCACTTCGACGGGATGCAGTTCAGAAGAGACATCGGCCGGAAGGCCCTCGCAACAAAGCCTGACAGGTAGCCAAAGAGAAATATTCTCCTTATCTCTTGATCTCCTGTTGCTCCGGCGCCAGCAGCGCCGTGATCGCATCGTCCAGGTGATTGCGGAAGGTGTTGGTGTTGTGCCCCTCCGGCACTTCCAGGTAGGTCACCGGCGCGTTGACGCCGTCAAGGGTTGTGCGCAGGCGGCGGGCGCCGTCAATCATGGCGTCGTAGACGCCGCCCAGGACGAAGAACCGGATCGACACCGCCGCGAACTGGGCTCGCGTCTGGTTGGCGATCACCGACGCGGTTTGTTCGGGCGGTGCAATCGCCGCACACAGGCCGAAGACCGAGGGGAACTCCACCGCCAGATCCACCGCGCCGTAGGCCGCCAGCGAGCTGCCCAGGATGATGCGGTGGTCTGGTGCCGGAAACGTGCGAAAGCGCTTGTCGACCGCCGGCACCAGCTCCGCTGTCACAAACGCGCGCCACTTGGGATTGCGCGAGTACTCCTCCTGCCGGTCCCCGGGCTCTGAGAACACCGCGATTACCGGGGGAATCGCCTTGCCCGCGATCAGCCGGTCCAGCACACGCGGCACGTCCATCTTCTCGACGTAGTTGGCGCCGTCGAGCACGTAGAGCACGGGATACAGCGCATCAGTGGCAGCCGCATAACCGGGCGGCAGGTAATACCAGACACGCCTGGTTCCGCCCAGCGCGCGCGAGGGAATGGTCTCGGCAATCAGCTCACCGGACGGCACGGCGCCGGTGTCATCGACCTCCGGCTGGGCCACCCAGAAGGGCATTCGGATCTCTGAGCGAGGTCCCGCATACGCCTGCACGGTGCGCGGGTTCAGTGGATCGGCCGCCGCCTCCTGGTCGAAGAAGAACACGTATTCGGCGCGGGCATTGGTGTACGACGTGCCTTCGAGATAGGACCAGTTGGTGGCCTCGATTCGCGTCATCGTGCCAATGGCGGCATCGTAGACCGCCGGCGCGTTCGGCCCCGCGGCGGGTCGAAGCGCCCAGGCATTGAAGTCGCCCACCACCCGTGGCGTCGCGCCGTTGACGTCTCTGGCGAAGAACACCAGGCGAGTCTGGTTCTCGATAATCGGTGTGCCGCCCTTGGCCGCAATGAATCGCTCAAGGGCGGCCTCGCGCTGATCGGCATCCAGGCCCGGAAGCTGTTTCTTCAGCGCCGCCCAGGTCTGCGGCTCGCCCGCGCACCCAGCGAGCGCGAGCGCGGCGAGCACCGGCATCAGCACCCGCACTCGCACCCGCACCCTGGGCACCCACC
>JAKFYH010000045.1 GCA_021730945.1 Acidobacteriota bacterium
CCGCACCCGCCCCACCGGCCCCACCAGCCCAACCTGCCGATCGAGCGAAGGTGGTTGATATCGCCGCCGCCCGTCCGGCGTCGGCGCCTGCGGCCCCGGCGCCGGTGCCCGTGGCGGCGTCGGTCGTCACCGCCGCTCCAGCGGCGCCGTCGGTGCGGCGTCTCGCCCGCGAGATCGGCGTGGATGTCAGCCAGGTCACCGGCACCGGTCCCGGCGGCCGCATCACGCAGGACGATGTGAAGGAGTTTGCCAAGCTGGTGATGAACAGCTTCGGCAGTGGCGGTCAGGCCGCGGCGGCCGCGCGTCCGGCCGGCAGCGGCCCGGCGCTGCCCGACTTCGCCAAGTGGGGCGAGGTTGAGCGCAAGGCCATGTCGGGCATCCGCCGCAAGACCGCGGAGCACCTGAGCAACGCCTGGAACACCATCCCGCACGTCACCCAGTTCGACAAGGCTGACATCACCAACCTCGAGGCGATGCGCAAGCGCTACCGCGGGGAGGCCGAGAAGGCCGGCGGCAACCTGACGGTGACCGCCGTCGCCGCCAAGGTGGTGGCCACCGCGCTCAAGGTGTTCCCGCAGTTCAACGCCTCGGTTGACGCGGCGGGTGAGGCGATCGTCTACAAGAAGTACATCAACGTCGGCATCGCCGTCGACACCGAGAACGGCTTGCTGGTGCCGGTGATTCGCAACGCCGACCAGAAGAACCTGATCCAGCTCTCGGTCGACATCCAGCAGTTGGCCGACAAGGCCAAGGCGCGCAAGCTCTCGCTCGACGACATGTCGGGCGGGTCGATGTCGATTTCGAACCTCGGCGGCATTGGCGGCACGTCGTTCACGCCGATCGTCAACTGGCCCGAGGTCGCGATTCTCGGTATTTCGCGCGGCGCCTACGAGCCGGTATGGAACGGCACCTCGTTCGAGCCGCGGCAGATGCTGCCGCTGTCGCTCAGCTACGATCACCGCTTGATCGATGGTGCCGATGCGATCCGCTTCCTGCGCTGGGTGGTGGAAGCGCTCGAGAACCCTTTCACCCTCGCTCTGCGAGGATGATGTCGTGATTTGGTGATCTCGCGTTCTGGTGACCGGCTGTCACGGAGCGCGAGGTCGTCGTAATCGCCAGACCACCAGATCACGAGAACGCGAAATCATCTATGTCCAAGCACGTAGCAGTCATTGGCGCGGGTCCTGGCGGTTATGCCGCCGCCTTTTATGCGGCAGACCTGGGTCTGCGAGTCACCCTGATCGACAACGAGAAGAACCCGGGCGGCGTGTGCCTGTACCGCGGCTGCATTCCGTCCAAGGCGCTGCTGCACGTGGCCAAGGTCCTGGACGAGGCGAAGCATGCCAGTGAGTGGGGCATCGAGTTCGCCGCGCCCAAGATCGACATCAACAAGGTCCGCGACTACAAGAGCCGTGTAGTCGAGAAGCTGACCAGCGGCACCGGCCAGGTGGCGAAGTTCCGCAAGGTCAACTACCTCCAGGGATGGGCCTCGATCGTCGACCCGAAGACCATCCACGTCAAGAAGGCGGACGGCGGGGAAGAGACCGTCACCGTGGACTACATGATCGTGGCGACCGGCTCGACGCCGACGAAGATTCCGTCGCTGTCGATCGATTCGCCGCGCGTGCTTGATTCGACCACCGCGCTCGACCTGCCGGAAATCCCCAAGACGATGCTCGTCGTCGGCGGCGGCTACATTGGCCTGGAGCTCGGCTCGGTTTACGCGGCGCTCGGGACCAGGGTGTCGGTGGTCGAGATGACGCCCGGGTTGTTGCCCGGCGCCGATCGCGACCTGGTGAAGATCCTGGCGCAGCGCGTCGAGAAGATTTTCGACAAGGTGATGCTCTCGACCAAGGTCACCTCCGTCACTGACGTTCGCAGCGCGGGGGCTTCAGCCTCCGCGGGCGTCAAGGTCACATTCGAGGGCGAGGGCGCCCCGAAGGAAGCCACCTACGACTACGTGCTGTTCGCGATCGGCCGGCGTCCCAACGCCACCATCGCCGGGCTCGACAAGACCAAGGTCAAGGTTGACGCCAAGGGCTTCATCGAGACCGACAATCAGCGCCGCACCGCCGAACCGACCATTTTTGCGATTGGCGACGTGGCCGGCGAGCCGATGCTGGCGCACAAGGCGTCGCACGAGGCGCGCGTCGCGGTGGAAGCCATCGAAGGCCACAAGGCGGTGTTCGAACCGGCGGCCATTCCCGCCGTGGTGTTCACCGATCCGGAAATTGCCTGGGCGGGTCTCACCGAGGCGGACGCCGAGAAGCAGGGCATCAAGGTCGACGTCGCCAAGTTCCCGTGGCCGGCCTCGGGCCGCGCGATTGCCATCGATCGCGTCGACGGCATGACCAAGCTGCTGATCGAGCCGGACACCGAGCGCATTCTCGGTGTCGGCATCGTCGGCTCAGGCGCGGGCGAGTTGATCGCCGAGGGCGTGCTGGCAATCGAGATGGGCGCGACCGCGTCTGACGTGAAGCTGACCATCCATGCGCATCCGACGCTGTCGGAGACGGTGATGGAGTCGGCCGAGATGTTCTTCGGGCAGGCGACGCACGTTTATAAACCCAAACGGAAGTAGAACGCGAACCTGGTGGTCTCGTGAGCTCGTGATCTGGTGATCGAGCTCACGAACTGGTGATCTCGTGATCTGGTGACCGATGTATTGATCGGCTCGCCAGCGCGAGCGCCAGCGCGGCCGCGACCGCCATCGCCGGTAACACCCACCACGCTGGCCGCCGGAAGCTTGCCACCCGGAAAAGCGAGGCGATGCGGCCATCGAACGCCAACATCGCAAACCACGCGACACCCCACCACACGAACGCTCGCATGATGGTTGGGCGCAGCACGCCGGCCAGGTTCCAGCCGATGATGCCGAACAGCGCCGCCAGAATCGGCGTGCTCGAGCGCGTCAGGCGCTGCCACGGTGTCGGCGCCGGCCCGTCAACGCGCTGTGTCTCCGCCCACGCGACAAATTTCTCGTAGCTGGCTCGTCGCGACTCCGGGGTCGTCGGGCCGCGAAGTTGCCGGGAGGCCGAGCCGGGATACTGGTAGTGGCCGGCGCGGTCGTTGGCAACAGCTCGTTGATACATCCGCTCGTTTTGTTCTGCGCTGAGCTGATATCGATTGGGACCTGGCAGCATGACGATGGCAGCTGCGGAGATGAGCGCTCCTGCCGTCAGCCAACGGACTGCCGTTCGACCGGTATTTCGTGGGTCGCGCCGCAACAGGAATAGTGCTGGGAGCAGCGCCGTCGCGAAGGCGGTGACAGTGGCGCTGCGCAGGGCGATTTCCAGCAGCACATCTGGTGGATAGCCGGCGCCGGTCGAGCGGGCATCGACGATCGCCATCTCAGATGCGATGCCCAGGCCCATCGCAGCGGCGAGGGCGAGTAGGCTGTATTTCCACATGCCGGTATCCTCCGTGAGCGCATGACGCACGCCGCAGATCACCAAGGTCAACGTGAAGGCAAGAAGGCCGCGGAAGACGACGCCGGCGCGTCTCGCTGGCGATCGCGCTTGGGCTGCGCGTAGCTCGCCGTCCCAGTCGGCGACGAGCGGCTCGAGCACCGTGCGTTTTGCCTCGGCGCCGCACAGCCATTCGGCGATCGCGAGCAGGCGAGTGCCGGGCATCATCAGACTCCTTGTGGTTCCGCGTTGGCCGCGAAAGACAACTCGGCGGCTTGCCATGCGGCGAGTACGCGCATGGCGAGGCCAGTGGGCCGATAGAGGCGGCGGGGCAGGCCGATGGCGCCTACTGGCATCGCCTCCTGCCGCGACTCCAGGTAGCCTTTTTCCTGCATCCGGCCCAGCGTGACGTAAACCGTCCCGCGCTTCAGCCGCCCGGAGGAGTGCTCGACCATCTGCAGTCCGAACAGCTCGCCACGATCGGCCAACAGCTCGACAATGAGCCGTTCGGCGGCGGAAAACTTGGGTAGTACGTCAGTCACGCTAGTAATTATCGATCTTACATAAAGTAAGTCAATCTAAAAATCATTGGCGCACCTGGCACCCCAGGCACCACATGCACCCCGGCACCAACCCCGGCACCCGAGGCACCCAGTGGCACCCTTGGCACCATGAATCCCCTATACTTCCGTCCCAGTGAAGCAATTTCTTTCGGTCCCGCTTGTCGTGTGCCTGCTCACGCTGTCCGTCGCGGCGCGTGAACAAGCTCCCCAGAAACCCGCCGCCATCGCGCCGGTTGCCTCACACAGCACCGCGCTGACGTCGGCGGCCCAGGCTGATCTGGTGTCGCAGTACTGCGCCACTTGTCACAGCGAGCGCGGCAAGGCCGGCGGCTTATCGCTGGCCGGGTGGGACACCGCGCGCGCAACCACCGACCGCGAGATCACCGAGAAGATGATCCACAAGCTGCGCGCCGGCATGATGCCGCCCAGTGGCGCCAAGCGTCCGGCGCCCGCCGTGCTCACGCAGTTAGTCGGCGCGCTTGAATCGCGCATGGATGCGCTCGCCGCCGCCGATCCGGATCCGGGCTGGCGTCCGTTTCAGCGCTTGAACCGCGCCGAGTATGCCCGCGAGGTCAAGTACCTGCTGGGCGGTCTCGACATCGACGTCACGGCGTTTCTGCCGGCCGACACCATCAGCGACGGTTTCGACAACGTCGCCGACGTGCAGACCTTTTCGCCGACGCTGATGGAAGGCTATCTGCGCGCGGCCAGCCGGATTGCGGCGCTGGCGATTGGCGATCCCGACAGCACCGCGACGCAGGCCACCTTCAAGCTGCCCAAGACCGCGTCGCAGATGGCGCGGGTCGACGGCGCGCCGCCCGGCACGCGTGGCGGCATCTCGGTCGAGCACATCTTTCCCGCCGACGGCGAGTACGTGTTCAGCCTCGACTTCTTTGCCGAGCCGCTCGGCCTGCTGTTCGGCAACACCGTGACTGGCGAGCAAATCGAGGTGTCGGTCGATGGCGCCAGGCTGGCGGTGTTCACCATCGACCCGAAGATGAGCGAGGAGAAGACCGGCCTCACGCTCAAGACCGCGCCGCTCAACGTCAAGGCCGGCCCCCACCGCGTGACCGCGGCGTTTATCCAGCGCTACGACGGCTTGATCAACGACTTGATCGCGCCGATCGATCACACGATGGCCGACACGGAAATCGGCACCGGCGTCGGCATCACCACGCTGCCGCACCTGCGCAGCCTGAGCGTGGTCGGCCCGCACAAGGTGACCGGCGTGTCCGACACGCCGAGCCGCCGCGCGGTGTTCACCTGCCGGCCGCTGTCGGCGGCCGACGAACAAGTGTGCGCGACCGAGATTGTCCGTGACCTCGCGACGCAGGCCTTCCGGCGGCCGGTCGCCGAAAAAGACCTGGCCCGGCTGATGTCGTTCTACGCGCGCGGCCGCAAGGCGAGGAATTTCGAGTTCGGCATCACCAAGGCGCTTGAAGCCGTGCTGGCGAGTCCGCAGTTCCTGCTGCGCGTGGAAGGCCAGCCCACCAGTCCGGCGTCGACCCCGTACCGCCTGGCCGACTACGAACTGGCGTCACGCCTGTCCTTCTTTCTCTGGGGCACCGGGCCTGACGCCGAGCTGCTCAAGGTGGCCGGCCGCGGCGGCTTGAGCCAGCCGGGCGCCATGACCCGGCAGGCCAAGCGCATGCTGGCTTCGCCGCGCGCCGATGCGCTGTCGACGCGGTTCGCCGGCCAGTGGCTGCGCCTCCAGGATCTCGAGCGCGTCATTCCGGATCCGATTCTGTATCCGTATTCGGACCAGACGTTGTCGCTGGCACTGAAGAAGGAGACTGAACTCTTTTTCGACAGCCTGGTGCGCGACGATCGCAGCGTGCTCGAGTTGTTGACGGCCGACTATACGTTCGTCAACGAGCGCGTGGCTCGCCACTACGGCCTGCCCAATGTCACCGGTCCCGCGTTCCGGCGGGTGACGGTGCCCGAGGAGCGCCGCGGCATTCTCGGCCATGGCAGCGTCCTGACCCTGACCTCGATTTCAGACCGCACCTCGCCGGTGATGCGCGGCAAGTGGGTGATGGAAGTGTTGCTCGGCTCGCCCCCGCCCCCGCCCCCGCCCAATGTGCCGGCGCTCGAAGAGACCAAGGGCACCGCCGCAACCGGTCGCGTGCTGTCGGTGCGCGAGCGTATGGAGCAGCATCGCAGCAACCCGGCCTGCACGTCGTGCCACAAGGTGATCGATCCGCTGGGGCTGGCGCTCGAGCCGTTTGACGCCACTGGCAAGTGGCGGGTCAAGGATGGCGGCACCGCCGTGGACCCCTCGGGCGTGCTGTATGACGGCACCACGATCAACGGTCCGGCCGGGTTACGCGCCGCGCTGCTGCGGCATCAGGATGCGTTCCTGCTCAGCTTCACGCGCAGCCTGATGACCTACGCCCTGGGCCGCCGGATCGAAGCGGCCGACCTGCCGGCCGTGCGCAAGATTATCCGCGCCGCCGAGGCCCAGAACTTCCGGATGAGCGCCTTTATCAACGGTGTCATCCAGTCGGGTGCGTTCCAAATGGCCCGCACGCCAGCCCTTGAAACCTCCACGACCACGACGGCGGCAACGCCAGGACGGCAGTAATCATGTTCATCACTCGCCAGCATCTTTCCCGTCGCACCGTCCTCAAGGGCCTGGGCGCCACTGTGGCCCTGCCGTTGCTCGACGCGATGACCCCGGCCGGCACCGCGTTCGCTCAGGGCGCCAGGCGTCCGGTGCGGCTGATTGCCATGGAGATGGTGCACGGCGCCGCCGGCAGCACCACCTTCGGCATCAAGAACAACCTGTGGGCCCCGGCGGCCACCGGCAGCGCCTTCGACCTGGCGCCGACGGCCATGAAGTCGCTCGAGCCCTACCGCGACTACCTCACCATTGTCAGTAACACCGACGCGCGCAACGCCGAGGCGTTTGCCGCGCCGGAAATCGGCGCCGACCACTTCCGGACTGCCGCGGTGTTTCTGACCCAGTCGAAACCGAAGCAGACGCAAGGGTCTGATGTCTTCGCGGGCACTTCGTTCGACCAGATTTATGCCCAGACCTTCGGCCAGGCGACGCCGATTCCGTCGATGCAGTTGTGCATCGAGAACGTCGACCAGGCGGGCGGCTGTTCGTACAACTACTCGTGCGTCTATACCGACACCATCAGCTGGGCGTCACCGACCGACCCGCTGCCGATGATTCGCGACCCGCGCGCCGTGTTCGACCAGTTGTTTGGCGTCGGCGCCACCCCCGAGGCGCGCCGCGAACGCCGGCGCGACGACCAGAGCATTCTCGACTGGGTGTCTGAATCGGTTGCTGACTTGCGCCAGCGCCTGGGGCCGGCCGATCGCGCCCGCCTCGCCGACTACCTGGACGATGTTCGTGAGATTGAGCGGCGCATCCAGAAGGTGGAGGCCTCGAACAAGACGGGTGAGCCGCGCGAACTGCCGGGCGCACCGGTGGGTGTGCCCGACTCGTTCGAAGAGCACGTCAGGCTGATGTTCGACCTGCAGGCGGTGGCATTTGCCGCCGACACCACGCGCATCTTCTCGTTCAAGTTCAGCCGCGACGTCTCGAACCGCGTGTTCCCCGGCAGCGGCTCGACTGCTGCGTTCCACACCGGCTCGCACCACCTGGATCGCGACGAGCGCATCACCGACTTCCAGAAGATCAACACCTACCACGTCAGCCTGGTGCCGTACCTGCTCGCCAAGCTCAAGGCCATTCCCGACGGCGACGGCAACGTGCTCGACAACTCGCTCATCATCTACGGCTCGGCCATGGGCAACTCGAACCTGCACAACCACAAGCGCTGCCCGCTGTTCTTCGCCGGCCACGCCGGCGGCGCGCTCAAGGGCAACCGCCACGTGCGCGCCGAGGACGGCACGCCGATGGCCAATGCCATGCTGACCACGCTGCAGGCGATTGGCGTCGACCTCCAGCAGTTCGGCGACAGCACCGCAGCGCTCGACCTCAACGTGGTGAAGTCATGACGAAGAGGCGTGGGGCGTGGGGCGTGGGGCGTGGGGTACGGAGGGCGATGGCTTTAGCCGTCGCCACGCTG
>JAKFYH010000027.1 GCA_021730945.1 Acidobacteriota bacterium
GGAGCCCGCCCTGCCTTACCCGCCCTACCTGCCGTATCATTCCTCATTGCCCTGGCTCATCTTCTTCGTCGCCCTCGCCGTCCGGCTCCTCCACCTCTGGCAGATCCATCCGTCGCCCTTCTTCGACGTCCTGCTCGGCGATGCCCACGGTTACGACGCCTGGGCCCGGCGGCTCGCCGCCGGCGACTGGCTGGGTTCAGAGGTGTTCTACCAGGCGCCCCTCTATCCCTACTTCGTCGGCGTGATCTACGCGGCCTTCGGCCCCGACCTGCTGATCCTGCGCATCGTCCAGGCGCTGATCGGCTCGGCCTCGTGCGCCTTGCTGGGACTGGCCGGCGCGCGGCTCTTCTCACGACCGGCCGGCCTGATCGCCGGACTCGCGCTCGCGTTATACGCGCCGGCGATCTTCTTCGACGGCTTGATCCAGAAGTCCGTGCTCGACATGTTCTTCGTGTGCCTGGGACTGTGGCTGGTCTCACGGCTGATCGGCCACCAGGCCACGCCCGCGCGAGGGACGTGGCTCGGGCTGGGCCTGGCCATGGGAGGGCTGGCGCTCACCCGTGAGAACGCGCTCGTGTTGATCGCGGTGATCCTCGCATGGATCATCGTGCGCGCCCGCACCGGCACTCCCCCCTTAGGCACCCCAGGCACCGTCGGCACCCTAGGCACCTTCGTCGTGGGCCTGGCGGTGGTGTTGATGCCGGTAGCGATCAGGAACTATTCGGTAGGTGGCGGGCTTTACCTGACCACCTCGCAGTTCGGCTCGAACCTCTATATCGGCAACAACCCGGGCGCCGACGGCACCTACGCATCGATTCGTGCCGGCCGAGGTGCGCCCGAATTCGAGCGGCAAGACGCTACGGATGTGGCCGAACAGGCCGTGGGCCGGCCGCTGACGCCGGCTGAAGTCTCGAGCTTCTGGACCGGCCGGGTGATGCACTTTGTTACGACACAGCCCGGCGCGTGGCTCACGCTGACCGGCCGCAAGATCGCGCTGCTGTTCAACGCCGCCGAGATGCTCGACACCGAGAGCCAGGACAGTTACGCCGAGTGGTCGTGGCCCCTGTGGCTCGGCGGCTTCGCCGGTCATTTCGGCGTGCTGGTTCCGTTGGCCACGCTCGGCCTGTTCACCACGTGGCCCGATCGCCGCCGGCTGTGGCTGTTGCACGGGCTGGCCCTGGCCTATGCCGCCAGTGTCGTCATGTTCTACGTGTTCGCCCGCTACCGCTATCCGTTGGTGCCGTTCCTGCTGCTCTACGCCGCGGCGGGTGTGGTGACCGCCTTCGACTCGACCTCGCGTTGGTTCCCATCGGGGTGGCTCGCGCAGGGGTGGCGCAGCCGGCGGGCGGTGGTGGTGATGGCGGCCGTGGTGGCGGCCGCCGTCTTCGCCAATTGGCCCATCCTGTCGCCCAGCCTGATGCTCGCGATCAGTCAGACCAACCTGGCGACGGCGCTGCAGGCGCAAGGGCGGCTCGACGAAGCGATCGCTCACTATCAGCGGGCGCTCGGCCACGACGAAGCCTACGCGCCGGCCTACAACAACATGGGCACCGCCCTGCGAGCCCAGGGCAGGATCGATGAGGCAATTCGCAGCTACCAGCGTGCCCTGTCCCTGCAACCGGACTTTCCCGACGCGCGCTTCAACCTGGCCAACGCTGAACTGGCCAAAGGGAAGCCGGATACGGCGATTGAACAGTTTCGCGAGGCCCTCAAGCGCGAGCCCGATTCGGTCGCGACGCATACCAACCTGGCCATCGCCCTGGAGAGCCGTGGCGACACGGCCGGGGCGATTGCCGCGTTCCGTGAGGCGCTGCGCCTGTCGCCACGCACATCGCGATCGCACCGCAACCTGGGTAACGCCCTGGCCAACGCCGGCGACGCACCAGGGGCGATCGAGCACTTGTCCCAGGCCGTGGCGCTCGACGGCAGCGACGCCGAGGCCCGCTACGACCTTGGCAGCTTGTTGCTCCAGTTGGAACGGTTTGCCGGCGCCCAGGTCGAGTTCGAGGCGGCATTGAGGATCAATCCCGGTTCAGCGGAAGCCATGAACAACCTCGGCATCGCACTGGCGTCGCAAGGCCGGCTGGCGAGCGCCCTGCAGTGGTTTGAGCGCGCGGTCGCGGCCAAGCCAGGATTTGCCGACGCCCAGGCCAACCGCGATCGCGCCCGCGCCGCCCTTGGTCAGAAATAACACTCAGAAATAGAAAAAGGGCGGCCGATGCACTCGGCCGCCCCCTCACACTTGCCATTAGCACCGGCCCGCCTTCGCTCGCGCCTGAACCCTGGCGAGCTACGGCGAGGTCTCGCCGTAGCGGCCTTTGGCCGCGCAGGCGGACACCCTACGCACCGTACGCACGGTACGCACCGTGCGTTGTTACCACCTCGTAACGAGGCCCAGGCCGTACATCCGGCCCTGCATGATGCTGTTGGGCGCCAGGTAAGAGGACGACAGCACATTGGTCGAGATGTAGCTGATGATCGCATCGGAGTTGTTCACGTTGAACACTTCGAAGGTCGGCAGGATGGTGAACCGGTTCACCTTGAAGGTGCGCGACAGCTTGAAGTCGAGCTGGACAATGCGCTCCACCGAGGTGGCGCGGACCGACTCGAGGTTGTAGGTCAGTGAGGTCTGGCCGAACACCGCGGTCGGCATGATGATCTCGCCGGCCGGGCAGGGCGACGGGCAGTTGGCCGGGTAGCGCGTCGACCCGCGGGTCACCGCCATGTTGACCGAGCTGACCGGGCTGCTGTTGTTCTGGAACGACACCGCGAAGTTGATGCCGAAACCAATGTTCTTGGTACCCGACAGCTTGAAGCTGGGCCGGTAGGGAATATCGAGGATCAGTTCGTCACACAGACCCTTGCCGTTGCCGCCGTAGTTGGGGTCGTCGGGCGAGGTGCAGTTCTTGTGGCGCTCACGCTCGATCGAGATGCCACCGCTCAACTGCCCGCCGCCAGGAATGCGCCACCGGCCGTCGAGCACCCACGATTCGTACTTCTGCTTGCGCTCGGCGTCGAAGGTGTCGAGGTTGTTGGTCGGCCGGGCCGAGGCGGCAGCGCTGCGCGCGTAGACCTCGAATGGCTTGCCGGTTACCGGATTGTAGAAGGTGTACGGCGTGTAGTCGGCCACCGTCCAGGCGCGGTTGACAGTCGCGGTCAGGTTGCGGAAGTCACCCTTCCAGTAGGCCGCCGACAGCGACATGCCGCCAAACAGTTCATGCTGCACTTCAACGCCCTGCTCGAGGTTCCAGGTGCGCGGATACTCGCCGTACTCGTTCAAGGCGGCAATGCCGAAGTTGGACGACAGGCCGGCGAACGAAATTTCGCAGTCGGCGCTGGGGTAGCCGGTGCAGCGCAGCGCGCCGTCGGCCTGGCCGTTGCCGTTGACGTCGCGCCACGGCAGCGTGGCCGTCTGGCTCAGCAGCGGGTTATAGTTGGCGGCAATGCCCGTCGTGCGCGACAGGTTGTAGCGGTTGAGCGAGTACTTGACCGCGGTGCGGCCGGTGCCGAACAGGTCATAGACCAGCGCCATGCGCGGCGCGAAGTCGCTCCAGGCCGGCACATCCTTGACTTCATCAAAGGAGCGTTCCGGTACGAAGCGGCCGGCCGGCGACTTGCCGGCGAGCACCTTGGCGTTCAGCGTTTCCCACCGCAGGCCAATGTTGGCGGTGAGGCGATTGAGGCGCCACGAATCCTGGATGTAGATGCCCAGGTCGCGATTGAGCCGCTCGCCGTAGGTCAGCGGTGAGTTGCGAATCAGCACGCTGTCGGGCACCGACCAGCGGATACCGGTGCTGCTGCTGCGGTACTGCTGGACCAGGTCGGCATTGGCGTCGCGCGTGTGCTTGAAGGTGCCCTGCCGGTTGTTGACCCCCACCTTGATGGTGTGATCGCCCTTGACGTAGGTGGCGGCCGCGTTCCAGTAAAAGGCGATCGGGCTCTCGGTCGTGTTGATCGGGCCCGCCTGGGTGTAACCGCCCAGGTCCACTTCGTTCTTGGCGGCGTTGGCGTACCAGGCTGCCGTGCCGCGCGGTTGTTCAATGCCTTCACGGTACTCGTTGGTGTAGTACTCGGTGTTGTTGGAATAGCCCGCTTCGAGGAAGAGCGAACTGGATACCGGCGACGTCCACTTGATCGCGGTGGTGTGGTAGGCGGGCGAATTCCAGACCGTCCCGGCGGTCTCCGGATCGTAGTTGGCCTGCATGTCGTGACCGCGGTACTTGTGAATCTCGTCGAAGTAGGCCGAGAACTTGTTGCGCGGCGTCGCCTGCCACGTCAGCCGCGCCATGCCGTTCAGGATGAACTGGTCGTCGATGCCCTGGCTGCCGTCATCAAAGAAGGTGTTGGCGATGTAGTTGTTGACCGAGAAGTAGCGGGTGGTGCCGAACACCCACAGCTTGTCCTTCTTGATCGGGCCGCCAAACGAGACCGCATAGTCGATGATGCGATCGATGGCATTGCCGGCCGTCAACCCGCGGGCCTTGTGGCGATCGGTCAGGTTGCTCGACTGCCAGGCGCCCGGCCGATTCACGATCTTGAAGTCGCCGCTCCAGCGATTGCCGCCTTCACGCGGAATCATGTTCATGCGCACGCCGCCCGACGAGGTCTCGGCGCCGATGCCGGCGGTCTGGTAGCTGACCTCAGCGTTCATCGCATCGTTGTAGTAGCTCTGAATCGCGCCGTCGCCCTGCAGGCCGTTGGTCATCTGGCCATCGACCAGCACGGTGGTGTTGGCCGTGGTCATGCCGTGCGTCGACATGTAGGTCTGCTGCATGGCGCGGGCGCCGCCGGTATCGGGCAGGTTCAGGTTGACGCCCACCACGAGCTGCGCCATGCCCTGGATGCTGCGGCCGGTGGGAATGGCGTCAATCGCCTCGCGGTCCAGCACCGCGGTCTTGGCCGCGGTCGTCACGTCGACCACCGGCGACGAGCCTGTGACCGTGATGGTTTCTTCAAGCGCACCGACTTCGAGCGCGGCGTTGATGGTGGCGGTGAACTCCGCCGGCAGCAGGAGGCCGTCGCGGCGGAAGGTCTTGAAACCCGGCAGGGTGAAGACCACGTTGTAGCTGCCCGGCCGCAGGTCGCCGATCCGGAAGCTCCCGTTCACGTCGGTCACCGCCGACTTGACCTTTTCGATCAGGACGTCGCTCGAGGCCTCCACCGTCACGCCGGGCATCGTCGCGCCGGTCGTGTCCTTGACCACGCCGGTAATCGCGCTTTGGGCAAAGGCCGAGGTTGACAGGAGCATCGCTCCCACACACGCCCACCACGCCCGAGCCATCATTCGTCGCGCCATGCTGTTCCCCTCCAAGTGCAACAATCGAAACCCGGTGATGCGCAGTCGCGCACGCACCGGACACAACCAACCGAGTCGAGACAAGTCGTGCGCAGCGGTGACCGCGCCGGCACGATGCAATCCCGGCATGCACGCGGCCGACGGCGCGAATGGGAGGCTATTCCTAGAGGGCGAAGGAGTCAATACAAACTATTACAGTCGTCTGCAAGTTATTGGATCGAGAGACATTCCATTTCAAGCATGGGTGTCCCAAGTGAATTAGATGGGAGAAAGTGTGGCTAAGATAGACGGATGAGATTGCTTATGATCGCGGCCCTGTTGGCGGTCGCCGTATCGGCCTGCGGCGGGTCGGATTCGTCCACGCCCACATCCCCCTCGGCCAACGTCCCGTTTTCCACGGTGGACGTCCGTGTCGGCACCGGCGCCGAGGCCAACACCGGCCGGCTCGCGAATGTAAACTACGCCGGATACCTGTACAGCGCGACCGCAACCGAGAACAAGGGCACGCGGTTCGACGCCGGGACTTTTTCGTTCGTCGTCGGCACCGGCGTGATCCAGGGGTTCAGCCAGGGCGTGATCGGCATGCGCGTAGGCGGAATCCGCCGCGTGATCATCCCCCCGAGCCTCGGCTACGGCGCGCAGGGTGCGCCGCCATCCATTCCGGGCAACGCCACTCTGGTCTTCGACATCGAACTGGTCGCGGTGCAATAGCGCGGCGACCCGAGTGAGGCCGGCGGCCTCACCCGGTTTGATGTCGCGTGCGCGGCCTATTGAGGAAAGCGCCCGAGCGCCACCAGCAACTCCAGGCGCGCCTGCCGCACGGCGTCTTCGGCCTGGACCACGGCCGTTTCTTGATCACGCGCCACGCGCTGCGCATCGATCACCTCGATGTTGGTGGTCGATCCGGCATCAAACGCCACGATCGTAATCTTCAACACTTCGTTCGCGTGCTCGGACGCCTCACGGGCGCGAGCCAGGGCGCGCTCCTGCGCCGCGACGGCGGCCCGCGCGAGGCGCGCTTCGGATCGCGCTTGAATCTCCACCCGCGCGAGCACGAACATCGACGACTCCAGGTCGGCCTCGCGTTGCCGCCTGAGCGCGCGGCGCGCCCCGGCATCAAACAAGGGCTGCGAGACCTGGAACGTGAGGCTCCAGGTGCGTGACGGCTGAAAGATGCCGGACGGCGTCAGCGCCTGCGGGGCAAAGGTGACGCTGGCCGAGGGCCACCAGTCTTTCGCACTGTCCCGCACCACCCGGCTGTTGGCCTCGCGGCGCGCGGTGTAGAGCTGCACGTCGGGGCGGGCCGGCAGCCACGCGGCTTCGGCCGCGTCCACCGGCACCTCGAATGCCGGCTCGCCGCTGACATCGACCGGCCCATTGGCGGCCAGCAGCACGCCCAGCGCCTCTTGCGCCCGCCGCACGTTGAGCCGCAAGACCTCGAGCACCGCTTCGTTACCCGCGAGCACCTGCGCCGACCGCAACTCGTTCAGCCGGCTGCCCACGCCGCCTTCGCGGCGCCTGGTGTTGTAGCCCAGTTGGCTGCGCGCGGTGTCGATCGCCGTCAGGCTCACCTCCACCTGGCGTTTCTGCGCGAGGATGGCGAGATAGGCCGACGCCGTCGCCACTGCCACTTGCCGCCGCGTATCGGCCGTTGCCAACCGCGCGATCGCGACTTGATCCATCGCTTGCGCCCGCGCCGCCCACTGTGCGGCGGCGAGGATCGGTGCCGAGGCCTGAACGCCGAACACCGACTGGTTCTGCGGCTGCACCGTCTGGTCACCGAACTCGCGTCCGGTATCGAGCGTGGTGTTGGTCAGCGTCGCCCCAACCCGCGGCATCACCGCCGCTCGGGTTTGCTGCAGGATAGCCTCCGACCGCAGGATGCTGGCGGCCGCGATCGCCACTGTGGGGTTCTTCTCCACCGCCCGCGCCACCGCGGCGTCGAACGACACGGTTTCCATGGCCGGCTGCGCCGCCGGCGCTTGAGCGAACGCGGGCGCGGCGAGCGAGAGCGCGAACAACACCGCGGCGCCGACGACCACCGCACCAGCCCCAACATCGTCGTGCGAATGCCGTCCCTTGCCGGGCACCAACGTGCGAATCACCACGTAGAGCACGGGGATGAACACGATGGAGAGAAACGTCGAGGCCACCATGCCGCCCGCCACCG
>JAKFYH010000066.1 GCA_021730945.1 Acidobacteriota bacterium
GGCCAATGCCGGGGTCACCGTGCAGATCGACTTCGACGGCCTGCAGCAGCGGGTCCTGGCCGTCTCCGGCGTGCCGTCGCGACGCTACTCGCAACTGACGGCCGGCGCGGCCGGTACCGTGTTCTATCTGGAGGCGCCGTCGGATCCCGATGCGCGCGGCAGCCAACTGCATCGCTATCGGCTCAGTGATCGCAAGCCGATCCCGTTCACCGGTGGCGTCGCCGAGTACGCGGTGAGTGCCGATGGCAAGAAGCTGGTTTACCGGACACCGGCGCCCCAAGGTGGCGGGGCAGCATCGACCGCCGCCAGGCCGTCGGTGTTCCTGGTGGACGCCGACAAGGCCGCGCCCGCAGCCGGCTCGGGCCGCCTTGACGTGACACTTCGGATGCATCTCGATCCGAAAGCCGAGTTCGCCCAGATCTTCAACGAGGGCTGGCGCCTGCAGCGCGACTATTTGTACGTGCCGAACATGCAGGGCAGCAACTGGCCGCGCATGAAGGAGATGTACGGGGCCATGCTGCCACACATCGCGCATCGCGCCGATCTCAACTACCTGCTCGACAACATGGGCGCCGAGATTGCCATCGGTCACTCCTACGTTCGCGGCGGCGCCATGCCCGAGGTGCCCACCTCGCCCGGCGGTCTGTTGGGGGCCGACTTTGTGATCGAGAACGGACGCTACAAGATCACGAGGATCTACGACGCTGAGAGCTGGAATCCGGAACTGCGCGCGCCGCTGGCTGGCCCCGGCATCAACGTCTCGGTCGGCGACTTCATCGTCGCCATCAACGGGGTCGAGCTGGTCGCACCAGATAACCTCTATCGACTGCTCGACGGCTCGGCCAATCGCCAGACGGTGTTGACGATCAACACGCAGCCCAACATCACGGGCGCTCGCCAGGTGACCGTGGTGCCGGTGACCAACGAGCAGGGACTACGGACCCGCGCCTGGGTAGAAGAAAACCGGCGCTTCGTCGACAAGCGCTCGAACGGACAGCTCGCCTATGTCTACGTGCCCAACACCGGCCAGGGCGGCTACGAGAGTTTTAACCGCTATTACTTCGCGCAGCAGGACAAGCAAGGTGCAGTGATCGACGAGCGCTACAACGGCGGCGGCTCGGCGGCCGACTACATCATCGACGTGCTGCAGCGCGACTTCGACGGCTACTTCAATAACGTCGCCGGCGATCGCCGGCCGTTCACCAGTCCCTCGGCCGGCATTTGGGGACCCAAGGTGATGATCATCAACGAGATGGCTGGCTCCGGCGGCGACCTGATGCCGTGGATGTTCCGGTACCGGAAAATCGGTCCGCTGGTCGGCAAGCGCACGTGGGGTGGCCTGGTCCACACCGCCGATACTCCGGGCTTCATCGACGGCGGCACCATGATCGCCCCCCGCGGCGGCTTCTTCACGCGTGATGGCAAGTGGGCGGTGGAGAACGAAGGCACCGGCCCCGACATTGATGTCGAGAACTGGCCGAAGGACGTGATCGCCGGCCGCGACCCGCAGCTCGAACGCGCGGTCGATGAGGCGTTGCGGATGCTGAAGGAGAAGCCGGTCGATCGCCGCACCACGGAGCCCGCGCCTCCCACATGGGGAAGGCGGCCGGGCGGGCAGTAGCCGGCGCGGCGTTGCCGCGTGGGGCTCGCGGCTTCGCCGCTCGTCGGGCTCGGCGCTACGCGCCCTTGTGGGGGTCGGCCGCTCCCGCAGCCTCCTGAGGAATTTCCCCACGAGTGCAGCGAGCCCTGCGAGGCGCGACCTGTCCGCCGTAGCGCGTAGCGCGGAGGCGGAAGCGCCAAGCCCTACGCGACATCGGGCGCCTCCTGGACGGCTTGCTTCGGACAGGCTGCCGTAGTCTAGATGCATGAAGACCACCGTGGAGATTCCTGATACCGACGTCCTGATCGCGGCCTGCGCTCGCCAGCATGGTGCCCGGCTCGAACACGCCGCCGGCGATTTCGACCTGATTGACACGACGCCGGCTAGCTACGGTTTCTGAGCAAGCTCCGCCAGTTGAGAATCACCGCCATCGGCGGCCGCACGTCTTGGGTGGTGCCTGCCAGTCAGTCTTGCCGACGAATGTCTGCGCGGTGGCATTGCCAATTGACAATCGACCAAATGAGCGACCGCGACGCCGCGGCCCGGTTTCAAGACCCGGCGCAATCAGCCAATCAGCCAATCACCCAATCACCCAATCCGAATCGCCCAATCGCCGGTCACCCAATCACGCAACAATCGGCAATCGGTCGATTGTCGATCGTCAATGCTATGCTGCGCCCCGAGGTGAGCATGGGCGGACCGGGCATTCGATGGCGAGCGGTGATAGCGGCGTTGGTCGTAGCCCTTGACGGCAGCGCCCGCGCGCAATCGTCTGCGCCGCCCCAGGTGCCCAATGCCGCCGCGCCTGCCGTCCGAGCCGTCTACGAGACCGCCCTCCGCGATCTGCCCTTCGCGGATCAACAGGACTTCGCTGACGCGCGACGAGGGTTCATCGCCACGCTTCCGGCCGGACAGGACACGCGCCGGTATGGCTTTCTGAACGACGAGAAGGTTCCGGACACGGTGCACCCAAGCCTGTGGCGGCTGGCGCGGCTCAACGCCATCAACGGGCTGTTCGAGGTCGTCCCCGGCGTCTATCAGGTGCGCGGCCTCGCGCTCGCGAACGTGACGTTCATCGAGGGCGCGAAGGGCGTCATCATCGTCGACCCGCTGGGCTCGGTCGGTGCGGCGCGGGCGTCGCTCGACCTGTACTTCGCGCATCGGCCCAAGCGGCCGGTCGTGGCTGTGATCTACACGCACAGCCACAGCGATCACTATGGCGGCGTCCGCGGCGTCGCGGATGAGGCCGAGGTCGCAGCGGGGCGCACCGCGATCATTGCCCCGGCGGGTTTCATGAACGCCGTGATCGCCGAGAGCGTCGTCGCCGGCAACGCCATGGCACGGCGGGCGACGTATCAGTTTGGCACCTCGCTGCCGCGTGGAGAGCGCGGCGCGGTGGACGCAGGCCTCGGCAAGATCGATGGCGTCGGCGTGCCCGGACGGTCGGTACTGGCGCCGACGATGTCGATCACGCAGCCGATCGAGACGCACACGATTGACGGAGTAGCGATCGTGTTCCAGCTGACACCGGCCAGCGAAGCGCCGGCCGAGATGCACCTCTTCCTGCCGAAGCAGCGGGTGCTGAACCTCGCGGAGAACGCGACCAAGACCATGCACAATCTGCTGCCGTTTCGCGGCACCGAGGTCCGCGACTCGAGCGCGTGGTCGAAATACCTGGGCGCGGCGCTCGCGCAGTTCGGTCCTGACACCGACGTCCTGATCGCCCAGCATCATTGGCCGACGTGGGGGACGGCGCGAGTGGCGCGCGCGCTGGCGAACCAGCGGGATCTGTACAAGTACATCCACGACCAGAGCGTGCGGCTGATGAACCATGGCTACACGCCGGAAGAGATCTCCGAGGAATTGGTCCTGCCGCCGGGCCTGGCTAACGACTGGGCCGCGCGTGGCTACTACGGCACGCTCTCACATAACGCCAAGGCGGTGTACCAGAAGTACCTGGGCTGGTACGACGCCAACCCGGCCAACCTGAATCCGCTGCCGGAGCGGGAGGCGTCGAAGAAGTACGTCGAGTATTTCGGCGGCGCGGCGGCGGTCATCGCGAAGGCGCAGGCCGACTTCGCGAAGGGGGAGTATCGCTGGGTCGCCGAGGTCATGCGCCACGTGGTTTACGCCGATCCAACCAACACCGAGGCCCGCCGCCTGGCGGCCGACGCGTTCGATCAGTTGGGCTACGCCTCGGAAGCTGCCACCTGGCGGAATGCGTACCTGGTCGGCGCGCAGGAACTCCGTCAAGGGCTGCTCGCGCCGAGGGGGGCCTTCGAACGTCGCGAGCCACTGGATCCAGAGATGGTGCGGGCGATGCGCGCCACCGATGTGTTCGATGTACTCGGCACGCACGTCAATGGTCCACGTGCCTGGTCGCGCGAGGTGGTGGTGAATTGGTCGCTGACCGGCCGGCCCGAACAGGTGGCGGTCACGCTGCGCAACGGGGCACTCACGTACGCGGCGGCGACGCGAGCGGCGAATGCCGCCGCCTCGGTCACCTTGTCGCGCGACAGTTTTGATGGCATCGTACTTGGGCGCCAGTCGCTCGCTGAAGCGGTTAAGCAAGGCGGCGCGGTCGTGGACGGGGACCTGTCAGCGGCGACGTTCTTGTTCGAGGTTCTGGACCGTTTTGACGCCGGGTTCGCGATCGTCGAACCGCGCCGGCCCCGGTAGGGGACCACGGGAGGCCCAAATCTGGTGTATACTCTTCAAGTCACTGCGCTACCGTCCTCAGATTTCCTCGGGACTACCACCCTTCGGTACTACTAGCCCAGATGCACGGCGCCCCTTGATTGGGCGCCCTACGGAACGCGCCAATCCGGCGCGATGTCTCTAGGAATAGTCGGCTTGCTGCGTGCGGTTAGGGAGCGCTCAGGCAATATCAGGAGTGCTTCGCTATGCCATTCGTCTCGCTCGGGCTCACGCCCGCGCTTTGTCATCCGCTCGCCAAGTTGGGCTACACCACGCCCACCCCGGTGCAGCTCAAGTCCATCCCCATCGTTCTCACCGGCAAGGACCTGCTCGCGCGCGCGCAGACCGGCACCGGCAAGACCGCCGCGTTCGGCCTGCCGATGATCCAGCGCCTGCAGATTCCCGGCGGCGCGCCGGCCGGTACGCGCAAGCCGCGCGCCCTGGTGCTGGTGCCGACGCGCGAACTCGCGCTCCAGGTGCACAAGTCGCTGTCGACCTACGGCGTGCCCGCCAACCTGCGCGTGACCGCCATCTTCGGCGGCGTCTCGATCATCCCGCAGAAGCGCGACTTGCAGCGCGGCGTCGACATCATCGTGGCGACGCCGGGCCGCTTGCTCGATCACATGGAGCAGCGCACGGTCGACCTGTCGGGTGTGGAGATTCTCTGCCTGGACGAGGCCGACCGCATGCTCGACATGGGCTTCCTGCCGCCGCTCAAGCGCATTCTCAAAGTGCTGCCGCGCGAGCGCCAGACCCTGCTGTTCTCGGCGACCATTTCACAGGAAGTGGTGCGGCTGTCGTCCGACTTCACGCGCGATCCGCAGCGCGTCGACGTCTCGGAAGGGCAGGTCATGGCCCAGACGGTCACCCACCAGGTGCACCCGATCACCGACCAGCGCAAGGGCGACTTGCTCACGCACATCCTGATGCAGAACCCGAAGGGGCAGGCGCTGATCTTCTGCAAGACCAAGCACGGCTCCAACCGGGTCGGCCAGTATCTCGAGCGCGCCGGTATCAAGGCCGCCGTCATCCATGGCAACAAGAGCCAGGGGGCGCGGACCAAGGCGCTCAGTGACTTCAAGGCCGGCCACGTGAACGTGCTGGTGGCCACCGACATCGCGGCTCGCGGCCTCGATATCGCGCAGTTGCCGCTGGTGGTGAACTTCGACCTGCCGCTCGTGCCGGAGGACTACATCCACCGCGCCGGCCGCACCGGCCGCGCCGGCCTGGCCGGCCGCGCCGTGTCGCTGGTGTCGCCGGAGGACCGCGACCTGCTGCGCGGCATCCAGCGACTGCTGCCATCACCAGTTGAGCACGTCGTCATCGACAACTTTCCGGCCACCTCCGGGTCGCACGAGGCGCTGCCCGAGGCCGGGCGTCGTCACCAGGGCGGTCGGAATCATCGTGGGTCCAGTGGACCCCGTTCGGGGGCGCGTCAGGGGTCCGGTGGACCCGGACGCCGTCCATCGGCGGGGCCACGGCGCTTCGGCGCTCGCGGCTAGTCGGGCGGCCGTGGACGCGAGCACGGCCGGTATAATCGAACGTTGCCCATGCTGAGATTTCATCTGGAGCTGTCCTGGTGGTTGCGCGAGGCCGTTCGCCTCGCGCCGGTCGCCGGTGTTCTATGCCTCTCAGTGATGCCGGCTGTCGCTCAGCCGGTGTCGTCTGGTCCAGGGTCCCTGAATCCGGTGCCGCCCGCGACGATTGCGCGCGACGACCAGGGACAGGCCACCGTGCGCACCATGCCTTTGCCGGCGCCACAGGTGTTTGACGGCCGTCTCGACGAGGCCTTCTATCGCGAGGTGCCGGCGTTTGGCGACTTCATCCAGCAGGATCCGATCGAAGGCGGCCCCGCCACCGACAAGACCGAAGTCTGGGTGTTCTTCGACGATGAAAACTTGTATGTGAGCGCGCGCTTGTGGGAGCAGTCGCCGGAACGCCGCGTCGCCAACGAGATGCGTCGCGATTCGTTCAATCTCTACAACAACGATCACTTCGCCGTCGGCCTCGACACTTTCAACGATCGCCGCAACGGCTACGGCTTCTTCGTCAACGCGCTCGGTGGCCTCGGCGACTCGCAGGTCATCAACGAACAGCCCAACACCAACTGGAACACGCTGTGGGATGCCCGGACCGCCAATTTTGACGGCGGCTGGACGCTCGAGATTCGTCTGCCGTTCCGTTCGATCCGTTTCAAGGAGGGTAGCGATACCTGGGGCATCAACTTTCGCCGCCTGGTGCGCTGGAACAACGAGAGCACCTTCCTGACCGCGGTGCCGCGGTCATGGGGACGCCGCGGCATGGCGAAGATTTCGTCGAGTGGCAGCCTGGTCGGCCTGCAGACGCCGACCAAACAACGCAAGATCGACATCAAGCCCTACGCCCTGGGTTCGATTCTGACCGATCGACTGGCCACGCCGCCGATTGACAACGACGGCACCGCCGAGTTTGGCGCCGACGCGAAGTGGGCGATCAATCAGTCGATGGTCGCCGACTTCACCTACAACACCGACTTCGCCCAGGTGGAAGACGACGAGGCCCAGGTCAACCTCACCCGCTTCAGCCTGTTCTTTCCGGAGAAGCGCGAGTTCTTTCTGGAAGGGCAGGACTACTTCAACTTCGGCGCTGGCGGCGGCGGTGGGGG
>JAKFYH010000061.1 GCA_021730945.1 Acidobacteriota bacterium
GCCCTCCCGACCCGTAGTGCCCTCCCGACCGTATCGAGAGTTGCCCTCCCGTCTTGTATCGAAGTAGACTGAGTGGCTATGTCAGAGAACGAAATCCCGCAGGTTGAGGCTCCGGTCGACGAAGAACCCATCGTTCATCCGAAGGCCGCGCCGATTGAGAGCCGCTTTCTGTATGTGGACGTGTCGGCCCTGCGCGCCAAGCAGTTGCGCCGCGGCGCCCGCGTTCGCCTCGATCACGATACGCTCGACCAGCTGCCCGCGTCGAAGCTGATCAAGCCGGAACGTGTTGCCATGGAAGAGGTTAAGCAGAACCTGGTCCAGTGGGACCTTCCCGATTTCAAGGTCGTCGTCGACCTGCGCTGAGCTTCAGACACCGGCGCCCGCCGGTGAAACGGGAGACGTCTGGCGCTGGTCAACCCGGTGCCAGACTCCCTGCACGGAACCCTCCTCCCCCCAGCTTCGTCTTTCTAGTTGAGATGATTGGACTGATTGCCTTTGCCGGACTGCTGTTCGCGGGCCTCGCGGTGGCGATGGTCTTTGGGGTGATCTTCTTCGTTCTCAAGATTGTCCTCTGGACCGTGTTCCTGCCGTTCCGCCTGCTGTTCAAGCTGCTTTGGATTCCGATTGGGATCGTGACCGGCGCGGTCGGCCTGGCCGCCGGCGCGGCGCTGTTGCCCATCCTGCTGGTGGTGGGGGGCGTCGTCGCCCTGGTCGGTCTGCTGGCGGCGATCGTCGCGTTGCTGGTGCCGGCGATTCCGTTCATCCTGTTGGGCCTGGTCGTATGGGCCTTCATGCGCCGCCAGCCGGCAATCGTGCAATAGATGGCGGATGAACGGTCGCATTGCCGAATGACTGAATTCGGGAATTAGCGACTGTTGGGTGAATGTCGATGGCCTGATTGGCGATTCGATTGCCGATTGCCAATCGTCGATCGCCGCCGACCGGTCATTCGGCGATCTATTCGTCATATCATCCCCGCTCATGGAAGTCCCGCTCACGCCCCTGGAATTCATGCGCCGCACCCGGCGGCTGCATGCCCACCGCGAGGCAGTCATCGACGGCAGTCAGCGCTGGACCTACGGCGAGTTCTTCGCCCGCTGTGACCGCTGGTCCTCGGCCTTGCAGCGGCTGGGCGTTGTCCAGGGCGACCGCGTGGCCTACATTTCGCCCAATACGCACGCGCAACTGGAGTCGTTTTATGCCGTGCCACAACTGGGCGCGGTGCTGGTGCCCCTGAACTTCCGCCTGACCGCCGACGACTTCCGCTACATGATCCAGCACAGTGGCGCCAAGGTCGTCTGTGTGGCCCACGAGTACCTGGAAGCCATCGACTCGATTCGCCGAGATCTGACCGGGGTGACGCAGTTTGTGGCGCTCGACGGTGCGGGCCGGTTCGATTGGCTGCCCTACGAGACCTTGATCGCGAACGCATCGCCGGACTTCACGCGGCCCGCGATCGGCGAGAACGACCTGCTCACCATCAACTACACCAGCGGCACGACGTCGCGCCCGAAAGGCGTGATGATCACCCACCGCAACGCCTGGATGAACTCGGTCGGCATGCTCGCGCATACGCCGATGACGCCGGCCGACACCTACCTGTGGACGCTGCCGATGTTCCATGCCAACGGCTGGACCTTCACGTGGACGGTGACCGCCGCCGGCGCCCGCCATGTGTGCCTGCCCAAGTTTGATGCGGCCACCGTGTTTCGACTGGCCCGCGAAGAGCAGGTCACGCGGCTATGCGCGGCGCCGACGGTGCTGATCATGCTGGCCAGCGCGCCCGCGGAGGTACAGCACGGCACGCCGCGAGGGGTCGGCGTGATGACAGCCGGCGCGCCACCGGCGGCGGTGACCATCGAACGCATTGAAGACGAGCTGGGGTGGGTGATCACGCAGATCTACGGCCTCACCGAAACCGCGCCGGCCATCAGCATCTGCGAACCGCTGCCGGAGCATGCGTCGCTGCCGGCCGGGGCCCGCGCACGCATCAAGGCGCGGCAGGGCGTCGAGTTGATCACCTCCGGTGAGCTGCGCGTTGTCGACGAGCAGGGCCGCGAAGTGCCGGCCGATGGGACGACCGCCGGAGAGATCGTGGCCCGCGGCAACGTGATCATGGCCGGCTACTACAACGATCCGGACGCGACCGCGCAGTGCATGGGCGATGGCTGGTTTCATACCGGCGACGCCGCCGTGGTCCATCCCGACGGCTACGTGCAAATCACCGACCGGCTCAAGGATGTGATCATCAGCGGCGGCGAGAACATCTCGTCGGTGGAAGTCGAGGCGATGCTGTTGCGCCACGACGCGATCCAGGAGGCGGCCGTGGTCGGCCTGCCCAGCGAGAAATGGGGCGAGTCGCCCCACGCCTTCGTCGTGTTCAAGAGCGGCCACACGGCCAGCCCCGAGGTGTTGCGCGAGTTCTGCCGCGCCAACCTGGCGCACTTCAAGGTGCCGCACGGCTTCACTCCGGTGGCGGAGTTGCCGAAGACGGCGACCGGCAAGATTCAGAAGTTCGTGTTGCGCAAGGGCCGGCCGAACCTGTCGGCCCAGTAGGGCGCCGCGGCGGCGCCGAGCCACCACAGGCCGGCGGCGCTGGCCACCACGATGGCCGGCCACACGCCGAGCGTGAAACGCGAGAACCCGACCGCCAGCATCGCCGTAAACAACAAGCTGGCGTGGCCGGCGAGCGCCGCCGTGCAGGCCGTGGCCAGGATCGGTGGCATCGCGACGCGCGCCAGCGCCGCCATCACACCGAGCAGCGCCAGCGCCGCTGTGAAGAAGCCGATCGACGAGAGGACAGGTTGCAGGTAGCGCACGCGCGTCGAGACGGGAAGATCCATCACCTGGCCGGGTTCGAGCTGCAGAGCCTCGCGCTCGAACGGCAGCGGCCGGTTCGCCGCCAGGAAGGCCGCGAGCGCGGCCACGGTATCCGGATGCCGCCGGCGGTCGACCGTCCACAGCGACCGCAGGTGTAGCGCTGTGAGCCGCGCGTATGCCAGGGGCGAGCTGACCATGCGGGCCCATCCGGCATCACCCATGGCGGCGGTCTGCTGCGCTTCCGGCCAGGTGGCCATCAACGCGCGCGACTGGTCGGCGCACGGGCCCTGCAGGCACGTCTCGTAGTAGGGCGTCAGGACTCCGCGCACCTCGGCGGGCGCGCGCGCCAGCAACTCTCGAACCTGGGCGTAGCGCGTCTCGAGGTGGTCATCGAGCGTGGCGCGCAGCAGGTCCGCCGACGGTGCGGCGGCAGGCGCGTCGAGCAGCGCCGCCTTGGCAAACAAGTGGCGGCCGATCACACTTGACGAGGCACCGCCATGGGCAAACGGCGCGACGGCTTGCTCAATGGCGAGCACGAAGAAGAACGGCGCGAGGGCCGCCACGACGAACAGCGCCGGCTGCGATCCCTTGAGCCGGCGCGCCTGCAGCAGCGCCATGATCACCAGGACCGGCAACAGCGCGACCCCGGTCCGGCGAAGTGTTGCGGCGATGCCGACGACCGTGGCGATCGGCACCATCAGGTGCCACGACGGGTGGTGCGCGAACCACACGCACAACGCCAGCACCACGACCAGCGCCGACAGGAACAGCGACTCGGACAGAATCGTGCCGTGAAAGGCGTTGAGCTGCGGCACGATCATGCAGGCCCCGACGATGGTCACACCCAGCCAGAGCCGGCCGGTGTTGCGGATGATCTCGCGGCCGAGCAGGGCCAGCGCTCCGGCGTACAACAGCGGCTGGAGCATGACTGCTCCTCGCGCACCGACCAGGTTCAGGAAGACCGGATAGCCCAGCGGCACGACCGGCGAGAACGCCAGGTAGTGCGCGGAATCAGGTGTCGTGATCGGCCCGCCCGGCAGCATGGCCAGGCAATAAAGCGCGTAGGAAACACAGAGGGCGATGACGATGGCCATCAGGCTGAGGTCAGGGCTGGCTCGCCGGCCTGTTCATCAGGGCCTCGGCGGCGGTGGGGGACTCGGTGTGAAAGGCGGTGTCACGCTGGTAGGCGTCGGCCACGCGCAAAAGCGTCACCTCATCAAAGGAACGGCCGGTGAACTGCAGGCCGATCGGCAGGCGGCCGGCGGAGAATCCGCACGGCACGCTGATGGCGGGCAGGCCGGTCAGGTTCGCGCTCACCGTGAAGATGTCGTTGAGGTACATCTGGATCGGGTCACTGGTCTTCTCGCCCAGCTTGAACGCCGGTGTCGGCGTGGTGGGCGTGGCCACCACGTCCACGGTGGCGAACACCCGTTCGAAGTCCTGCCGCAACAAGGTCCGCACCTGTTGCGCTTTCAAGTAGTACGCATCGTAGTAGCCGGCGCTCAGCACGTAGGTGCCGAGCATGATGCGGCGCTTCACCTCGGCGCCAAACCCTTCGTCGCGCGACCGCTCGTACATGGTCCGCAGCGTGTCGTCCTTCTCGATGGCCGTCCGATGGCCGTAGCGCACGCCGTCGTAGCGCGCCAGGTTGGAGGAGGCCTCGGCGGTGGCGATCAGGTAGTAGACCGGGATGCCGTAGCCGGCATGGGGCAGCTCGATGTCCACCAGCGTGGCGCCGCGGGCGGCCAGCGTCGCCAACGCGGCGTTAAACGCCGCCAGGATTGCCGGGTCGACGCCGTCGCCGAGAAACGCCCTGGGCACGCCAATGCGAAGGCCGGTCACCTCGCCGGTGAGGGCGGCCAGCAGGTCGGGCAGTTGCTCGCTGGACGAGGTGGCATCGTGGCCATCATGGCCGCCGATGGCGGCCAGCATCAGCGCCGCATCTTCGACCGTGTGGGTCAGCGGGCCGATCTGGTCGAGTGACGAGGCAAACGCCATCAGGCCGTAGCGCGAGACCCGTCCGTAAGTGGGCTTGAGCCCGACGATGCCGCACAGGGCGGCGGGCTGGCGAATAGAGCCACCCGTGTCGGAGCCAAGGGCCAGCGGCACCATGCCGGCCGCCACCGCCGCCGCCGATCCGCCGCTCGATCCCCCGGGTGTGCGATCGAGATCCCAGGGATTGCGGGTCGGTCCGAGCGCGGAATTCTCCGTCGACGATCCCATGGCGAACTCGTCGAGGTTGGTCTTGCCGACAATGACCGCGCCGGCCGCTTCCAGGCGGGTCGCGACCGTGGCGTTGTAGGGCGGGACAAAGCCGCGCAGGATCTTCGACGAGGCCGTGGTCGGCACGCCGGCCGTGCACATGTTGTCTTTGAGCGCGACCGGGACGCCGTGCAGCGGTCCGAGCGGGGCGCCCGCCTGCTGGAGCGCGTCGAGCGAACGCGCGCGCGCCAGCGCGCGTTCGGCGGTCACGGTATTGAACGCACTCACGGCGGGTTCGAGCGTCTTGATCCGGTCGAGATGGGCTTCACACACGGCGACGGCGGAGGTGTCGCCGCGGCGGATCTGCTGGGTCAGTTGTCTGGCGGTCATGGTTCTCTGCGGCGGGCGGTCCCACCGTGATGCGAAGGTCGACCGGTGATCATCCGATGACCCGCGGCACCTTGAAGAGGCCGGCTTCACGCGCGGCATCGGGGGCGTTGGCCAGCAAGTCCTCGCGCGAGAGGGACGGCTCCGGCACGTCGGGCCGATCGACCGGCCGGTTGAGGACGTGCGACGTGGGCACCACCCCAGTGGTGTCGAGCGCGTTGATCTGTTCGACGTAGGTGAGGATGCCGCCCAACTGCCGGGTAAAGAGGTCGAGTTCGTCGGTGGTGAGCTCGAGGCGGGCGAGCTCGGCGATGCGTTTGACGTCCTGCTGGGTCAGCGTCGACACGATGGCTCCCAGTCTATCGCAGTGGCAAGAGCTCGCCCTCATCGAGCAGCCAGCATTCGCCGGTGAAGCCGCTGGCGGCCACCTGCGCCCGCAGCGCCGGCAGTGCGGCCGCTCGGTCATACCGGATCGAGAGGTGGTAGAGGATCAGCGCCTTGACGCCGGCGTCGCGGCCGACCGCCAGCGCTTCCTCGGTGGTGGCGTGGATGGGATAGCGGCGGTCGGGCTCCTCCAGGAAGGTCGCGTCGTGGACGAGCAAGTCGGCGCCGGTGACCAGCGCCGGGTCGATGGGCATGGCGTCGCCCGAGTGCGCGAAGCGCACGTGCGCCACCTCCTCGAGGAGGGTGTCGCGCCGGCCATCGAGTGCGGCCGCCTCGACATCGGCCTGGCTCAAGCCGGCAAACTCCGGCTTGAGCCGCCGTTTGGTTTCGACCACGCGGTAGCCCACGGCTGGTTCATCGGGCACGTGCCGCACCGCGAAGGCTTCGAGTGACCGGCCCTTGCCAAGCGGCACTGCATCGCCGGCGGTCACGACAACCCAGTTGATGGGGAACACCACGTCGGCATAGGCGGTTCCCAGCAAGTCGCGGGCGGCTTGCACGCCGCGCGAATGTTCGGGGTAGACCACGGTGAGCGGCTTGTCGGAGGCGCCCTTGCCGAAGCGGCGGGCGGCGAGCAGTCCGGGGAGGCCCAGCACGTGGTCGGAATGGCCGTGGGTGATGGCCAGCACGGAGGGCGAGAACACGTTGGCGCCCAGGGCCAACTGCAAGCCTTCTCCGGCGTCGATCAGCAGGTGGAGGGGCCGGTGCCAGAACCAGTTGGCGTACATGCCCCGGCTGAAACCTCTGAGGTCGTCGAGCATCTGACTATTGTGACCCGGCCCGTGATTTGCCACCTTCTCTGACTTGGGCGTATAGTATCGTTTCGCCTTTTCTACGTCTCAAGGGTTCCCACATGGATCTGACATCGACCTTCGCCAATTCCCCCTTTCGAGCGATCCGCACATTCGCCTTTGCTTCGGCCGCGGCCGTACTTTCCCTGGCCATGGGATGCGGGGGTGGCGCGGCTCCGGCGGGGCCGAGACGGTGACCTGCGCGGGGTCGTTCGGGCTCAGCGCCGTCGGGAGCTGGCGGGCGATGAGGGCGGCGGCGCCGACGGCGGTCTCAACGACGATCTTGCTCGGGT